>JAKJEM010000038.1 GCA_022705425.1 Planctomycetota bacterium | reverse complement strand
GGGTGCGACTTCATCGTGCATACCGCGGCGCAGCCGGCGATGACGATCAGTTGGGAAGATCCCCGCCTGGACATCACCACCAACGTCCTGGGCACCTTCAACGTGCTCGAGACCGCGCGCGCGCTGAAGATACCCGTCGTCAGTTGCGCCACCATCCACATCTACGGCAACGAGATCAACGGCGAACTGACCGAAGGCGCAACCCGCTACCTGCGCACCCCCGCGGGGATTGACGAGACATACCCCCTGTGCCAGGGCAAGTTGTCGCCGTTGCACGCCTCCAAGCTCAGCGGCGACGTGTATGTCCGGACCTACATTGACCAGTACGGGCTGGAGGCGGCGAGCTTTCGGCTGACGGGGCTGTACGGGCCGAGGCAGTTCGGGGGCGAGGATCACGGCTGGGTGGCCAACTTTGCGATTCGGACGGTGATGCGGCGTCCGCTTCGGGTGTTCGGGACCGGGAAACAACTTCGCGACATCATCTATGCCGCGGACGTTTGCGAGGCCTTTCACGCCTTCTTCGAGCGGCGGAAACCGGGGGTGTACAACATCGGCGGGGGCGAGTTGACCGCGATTTCGCTGCTGGAGTGCATCGCCCTGCTCGAGGACCTGAGCGGACGGAAAGCGAGTGTTCTCATGGAGCCCGTACGGTACGGGGATCTCTTCTATTTCGTGTGCGACATATCCAAGGCGCGGCGGGAGCTGGGATGGTCGCCGCGGGTGACGCCGCGCGAGGGGGTGGGTCGTTTGTTGGAGTGGATCGCGCGCGAGCAACGGCTGTTTGAGGTGCGCGGATGACGCCGGGGCGTCTCGGAATGGAGAGCGCGGCGTGAAGGTCTGCGTGGTCGTGGATACCTATCCGGGGATGCACGCGCTCTGGAGCGGCGCGGAGCGAATGGGACAGCGGCTGGGGGAGGGGCTCTCGGCGGCGGGCCACACGGTCCGCTTTCTGACGCGTCCGCCGGACGCGGGGTTCGCGCGCGCGGCGGGAACGGTGTGCGCGCGACAGGGGCTTGCGGGGGCGGGCTGGCTGACGCGGCATCTGCCCTTGGACGCCGTGGCGATGGGATCGGTCCTGGGGCAATTGAGGCGCTTGCGTCCGGATGTCGTTCACTCCTTTGCCAAGGATCTTCATTTTCCGACGCTGGCGGCGTGTGGGGTGCTGGGGGTTCCGCTGGTGTTCACGGTGGTGGACCAGTACCTCTTCTGTCCCACGCAAACGCTGGCGCTCCCGGGCGGTCAGGTGTGCGATGCGCGGGCGGGGGGGGTGTGCGAGCGGTGCTTCGAGTTAGTGGAGGGGAATATTCGGAACGCCGTGGCGCGACGGCTGGCGCGGCGGAGCGGGGCGGTGCGGGCCTTCCTGGAACTGCGGGCGCGGCTGGCGGCATGGGGAGCGCGCCGGCTCGATGCGGTGATCGTGCTGAGCGAAGCGTCGCGGAAGCGTGTGCTGGAACTGGGGGTGGCGGGGGAGCGGACGCACCGGATCTATCTCTATGACGTGGCAACGCCGACGACGCCCGCGGAACCCTTTCCGGAGCCGACCGTGGTGTACGTCGGGGCGCTGTCGGCGGCGCGGGGGGCGGACGTGGCGGTGCGGGTGATGGCGCGCGTGGCGGCGCGGGCGCCGCGGGCGCGGCTGAAGATGGTGGGCGCGGTCTGGGATGACTATGGTAGAATGGTCTGTCAGCTGCCGGCCAGGCTGGGCATCGCGGACCGCGTGGAGTTCCTGGGAGCGCTGCCGAATGCCGAGACGCTGGACGTGATTCGGCGGAGTCGCGTGGTATTGACGCCGCTGCAATTCCCGAATGAGTTCGGGCCGATGAACCTGGTGGAGGCGATGCGGATGGGTCGCCCGGTGGTGGCGAGTCGGATCGGAGCGACGCCGGAGTTTGTGCGCGACGGCGTGGACGGCATCCTGGCGGCGCCGGACGACGTGGAGGGAATGGCGTACGGCGTGGCGCGCCTGCTGGAAGACCGGGCATTGGCGGAGGCCATGGGGGCGGCGGCGCGGCGGAGGACGGATTCCCTGGCGCCGGAGGGGTATCTCCGCGAGGCGCTCAAGGTGTACGAGGGGTTGCTGACCGCGAGGGGACGCCGATGAGGTTCCTGAACTTCCGGAATCGGGTGGGGTACCTTCTGGTCTTCCTGCGGCATCGCGGCCTCCTCTACGCCCTGAAGTACCTGTGGGTGTACCTCTATTACGCTACCGACTTCTTCCGAGGGAACCGGCTCTTCCGGTGGATTGGACGTTTCGAGCACTATCCGCGGATGATCGAGGTCGAGACGACGACCGTCTGCGGACTTCGATGCACGATGTGCGAACACACCTACTGGGACTACCCGCCGCGCAATATGACTTTCGAGCAGTTCAAGGGAATCGTGGACCAGTTCCCGACGCTTTACTGGATCGGCATGACGGGGATCGGTTCAAGCTTCTGCAACCGGGACTTCCTGCCGATGCTGGAATACGTGAAGGCGCGCGGAGTGATCGTGGAGATGTACGACACGTTCTACGAACTGGACGTCGAGAAGATCGAGCGCGTGGTGCGGTGCGGGGTGGACCGCTTGATCGCTTCCGTGGACGGGTGTACGGCGGAGGTATATGAGCGCATCCGGGTGAAGAGCGACTTTGAACGGGTGACGGCCAACATTCGAACGCTGGTGGAGACGAAACGGCGGCTTCGGAGTCCCTTTCCGCAGCTCTCCTTTCACTTCATCGTGTCGCGCGAAAACGTGGGGCAGATCGCCGACTATGTGGACTTCGTGGACGAACTGACGGCGGGGGAGCACTGCGGGATCCTCTTCAGTACGTTGCTTTCGGCCTTCGCGGAGGTGCAGCCTCTGGCGGTGGGGATCCCGCCCGAGGCGAAGGCGGACGCCGAGAGGCGGGCGCGACGGCGCGGGGTCACGCTGCTGTGGAACAAGATCACGCGCGAGGACAAGCCGCCGATGCGCGAGTGTACGGAGTGGTCACAGCCCTTCATTTTCGTGGACGGTTCGGTGATTCCCTGTTGCGCGTCGAATGAGCACAACTGCCGGCGCTACCAGATTGACCACGCGCTGGGGAACGTGTTCGAGCAGAGTTTCCGCGAAATCTGGGACGGCCCGCGCTACCGGCAGTTGCGGCGGATGATCCGGGCGGGAGGCGTGCCGCCGTCGTGCGTAGCGTGTCCGAGCTACGCCCTTCCCCCGAAGGCGGGTTTCGCGAAGGAAAGGGAGCGGAACGATGGGTGAGGCGATGAGGTGCGATCTGGCCGGGGTGATCCTGGCGGCGGGAAAGGGCGGGCGCATGTATCCGTTCAGCACGCGGCTGCCGAAGCCGCTGCTGCCGGTCTGCAACAAGCCCCTGCTGCAACTGCACATCGAGACGATGGCGGCGCTGGGGATCCGGGACATCTACGTGGTGATCGGGCACTACGGCTTCGAGATTGTGAAAGCCCTGGGGATGGGCGAGGCGTGGGGGGTGCGTCTTCACTACGTGGACCAGGGGGAGCCGAAGGGGATCGCGCACGCCGTAGGGCAGTTGGAGCCGTGCGTTGAGCGCCCGTTTCTGATGTTCCTCGGGGACATCTACTTCCGGACGGCAGACCTCCGGGCGATGGTGGCGCTTCACGCGACGGGAACGGTGAACGCGGTGCTGGCGACCAAGTGCGAGAGCGACCCGGCGGCGATCCGGCGGAACTTCGCGGTGATCGAGAACGACGAGGGCTTTGTCCGGCGGGTGATCGAGAAGCCGCGGCACCTGGTCAATACACTGAAGGGGTGCGGGTTGTATCTTTTCGACCTGCACATCTTCGACGCCATCCGGCGGACGCCTCGGACGGCCATGCGCGACGAGTACGAACTGACGGACTCCGTGCAGATCCTCATTGACGACGGCTTCGCGGTGAAGAGCCTTCCGGTGGTGGAGGAGGACATCAACCTGACGTATCCTTCGGACCTGCTGACGTTGAACCTTGCAGCGATGCGGGCGCAGGGGCTTGATCGTGTCGTGGCGCGAGGGGCGCGAGTCCATCCGGGGGCGCAGGTGGTGCAGTCCGTCATCGGCGAAGGCGCGGAAATCCTCTGCCCGATTACGGTGCGGGAGTCGGTGTTACTGGCGGGGGCGAAGGTGACGACGGACAAGGACATTGTGCGAACGATTGTGGCGGGAGAGCAGTTCATCTCCTGCGGTGTGACGGGCGCGGAGGCCGGCGGTTGAGGGGGCGCACGGCGATGAGGACGGCGGAGCCATGCGGATCGGCGTGAACCTGCTGTACTTGATCCCCGGCGAGGTGGGCGGGACGGAGACCTATGCGCGGGAGATGGTGCGGGCTCTGTCGCGGGGGTATCCGCAGGACCGGCTGACGCTCTTCTGCAACCGGGAGAATGCGGAGAGCTTCGGGGAGGCGGGGGGGAATGTGGCGCGTGTGGTGTGCGGGGTGCGGGCGCGGGGGCGCGCGGCGCGGATTGCCTACGAGCAGTTCATTCTGCCGCGGCGCGCGGCGGAGGCGGGGGTGGAGGTGCTGTGGTCGCCGGGGTACACGATGCCGCTGCGGGCGGGTTGTCCGCAGGCGGTGACGATCCACGACGTGCAGTACCGGTATCACCCGGAGGACTTCTCGTGGGCGGAGCTGGCGGCGACGCGGGCGCTGGTGTGGGGGAGTTGTCGCCGCGCGGCGGGAATCCTGACGGCGTCGGAGAACTCGGCGGCGGACCTGCGCCGGTGGAACGGCGTGCGCGGGGAGCGACTGAGGGTGACGCCGTACGGGGTGTCGGAATTCCTTCGCTCGGCGGACGGCGAGGGGGAGGCGGAGCGTCTGGCGGCGGAGGCGGGGGTGCGGGGGCCGTTCCTGCTGACGGTCGCGAACTCCTATCCGCACAAGAACCTGGCGGGGCTGGCGGCGGCGTTCAACCGGCTGGAGGGGGTGATCCCCCACGCGTGGGTGATTGTGGGTCAGGCGCGGCGCGGCGAGGAGGCGTTGCAGGCGGCGCTGCGCGGGCTGCGCGAGCCGGGACGTGTGCGGCGGCTGCGGGGGTTGTCGCCGGCGACGCTGCGGGCGCTCTATCGAAAGGCGGAGTTGTTCGTCTTTCCGACGTTGTTCGAGGGGTTCGGACTGCCCGTGGTCGAGGCGATGGCCTGCGGCGCGCCGGTGGCGTGTTCGAATATCCCCGTCCTGCGCGAGGTGGCTGGAGACGCGGCAGCGTTCTTCGATCCGCTCGATGCGGAAGGGACGGCGGAGGCTCTGCGCGACCTGCTGGAAGACCCGGAGGCGCTGCGGGCGTTGGGGGACCGGGGCCGGCGGCGGGCGGAGGGCTTCACGTGGGAGCGCACGGCGCGAGCGACGCGCGAGTTCCTGGCGCGGCTGGCGGCGCAACGGTAGGGTCTGGGCGGGTCACTCCGGGCGCTTGGGGGCGGCCTGGGCCATGAGGAGGTAGGCCAGGGGAAGGACGATCATGGTCAGAAGGGCGGAGACGAAGATTCCACCGACGGAGGCCACACCGATGCCGACGCGCATTTCGCTGCCGAGGCCGGCGCCGATGGCCAGGGGCAACATGCCGAGGACGGCGGCCAGGGTGACCATGAGAACGGGATGAAACTCATCCTCGACGGCGCCGAGCATGGCATCGCGGGGGGCCAGTCCTTTGTGGGCGAGTTCCTCCATGCGGTTGAAGATGAGGACGGCAATGTTGACGACGATGCCGACGAGGAGGACGATGCCGAGGAGGGTGAAGATGTCCATGCTGTGGCCGGTGAGGCGGAGGGCCCAGAGGTTGCCGATGAGTCCGAGCGGGATGGTGAGCATGATGAGGAGGGGGCGCGTGAAGGACTCGAGGACGGCGGCGAGCATGAGGTAGGTCAGGAGGACGGCGAGGATTCCGGCTTCGAGGAACCCGGAGACGCCTTCGGCCATGCGCTCGTACTGTCCGGCGAAGCGACAGGTGTAGCCCGCGGGGAGCATGTTCTCCCCCTCGACGCGTCGGCTGATCTCATTGACGACGTTTCCGAGCGGCGCGCCCTTGTCGAGGGAGGCGTAGAGCTTGGCCACGCGCTGCTTGTCCACTCGGGTGATGAGGACGGGGACGGAGGCGCGTTCGACGTCGGCGAAATTGGCGAGGGTGACGGTGCGTCCGCCTCCGACGGGGATGGGGAACTGCTCGATCTGGTCGCGACCGGGGCGCTCGTCGAACTTGATGCGGATGTCGTAGGTGCGGTCGCCGCGCTTGAAGGAGCCGGCCTCGATGCCTTCGAGGTTGGCGCGGGCGGCGAGGGCCAGCGTGCGGATGGGGAGGTTGAGGTCGGAGAGGAGGGCGCGCCGGGGGCGGATGAGGAGTTCGGATTTGCCCTCGCGGACGGAGGTGTCGGGGTCGGCAACGCCGGGGATGCCGGCGGCCAGGGCATGGGCGCGGAGGGCGATGCGGTCGAGTTCCGCGAGGTCTTCGCCGGCGATCTCCATTTCGACGGGGATTTCCTCGCCGCCGAGTAGGCTGGGAATGCTGACGCCGACGATGCAGTCGGCGACGCCTTCAAGCCGACGGCGGGCTTCGGCCATGAGGTCGTAGATGGTGAGGCGGCGCTCGGTCTTGTCGGTGAAGACGAGGTAGATTTGGGCAAGGTACACGCCCTCGGAGGACTTACCGACGACGCCTTCGATCTTGCCGACGGTGGTCATGAGGTGGCGGAGCTCGGGCATGTCCCGGAAGCGTCGCTCGACTTCCAGCGTGCGCGCGGCGGATTCGGCAAGGTCCACGCGGGTGGGATACTCGAGCTTGACGATGAGTTGGCCGCGATCGGTGGCGGGCACGAAGGTGAAGCCGATGGCGGGGGCGAGAGAGAGCGCGTGGACAAGGAGCGCGAGGGCGAGGAGCAGGATGAGCGCGGCCACCCAGCGGCGGCGGGCGAGCAGGCGGAGGAGGTCGGCGTAGCGGCGCGCGAGGCGTTTGAGGAAGCCGTCCCAGGCGGCGGCGTGGCGCGCGAGGCGCGGGGGAGCGGCGGCGGGGCCGGAGCGCATGAGCAGGGCGCACAGGATGGGGGTGAGGGTGAAGGAGATGAAGAGGGAGACGAGGTTGACGATGAGGGTGGTGAGGGCGAAGGGGCGGAAGAAGACGCCGATCATGGACCCCATCATGCCGATGGGGAGCAGGACGACGACGTTGGTGCCGGCGCTGGCGATGACGGCGATGGCGACCTCGGAGGCGCCCTTGCGGGCGGCTTCCCAGGGGTTGGGGGTGTCGGCGAAGCGCTGGGCGACGTTCTCGAGGACGATGATCGAGTTGGTGACAAGGATTCCGGTGGCCAGGCCGATGGCCAGCAGGGTGGACATGTTGAGGGAATAGCCGAGGAGTTGAATGAACCAGAGGCTGACGGCGATGGTGAGGGGCATCGTGACGCCGACGATGAGGGTGGTGCGAAGGTTGAGGAGGAAGAGGAAGAGGACCAGCGCGGTCAGGGCCACGCCGAGGGCGATGTCGTGCAGGGTGCTGTCCACGGTGGAGCGGATGTAGGCGGCGTCGTCGGCGACCCAGACGAGTTCCATGCCGCCGGGGAGGACGGGCCGGAGTTTTTCGAGGGCGAGGCGGACGTCGCGGACGACCGCGACGGCGTTGGCTTCGGCGCGCTTGACGACGCGAATGCCGATGCAGGGCTTGCCGTCAATGAAGGCGGCCTGGCGGCGTTCCTCGGCGGCGAGGGCCACGCGCCCGAGGTCGCGGATGTGGCGGCGGACGCCGTTGCGGTTGGCGGCCTCGAGGGCGCCGATGGCGGCGATGGCGTCGTATTCGGCGTCGAAGCGGACGGCGTACTCGGCGCCGCGTTCGCGGACGCGCCCGGCGGGCATGGTCAGGACGCCGCGCTGGGTGGCCTCGACGACATCGAGGCTGGTGAGCCCGGCGGCGGCGAGGGCGTCGCGCTGGAGAAGGACGTGGACCTCGCGCTCGCTGCCGCCGACGAGTTCGATGTTGCCGACGCCTCGGACGACGGAGAGCCGGTCGCGGAGGTCATTGTCGGCGTAATCGTAGAGCTCCTCGATGGGAGCGTCGCCGGTGAGGGCCAGGGTCAGGACGGGCTTGGCGTTGATGTCCACCTTGAGGATGACGGGACGCTGGACGCCCTCGGGGAACTGGCTGATGACGGTGTCGAGGCGTTCGCGCACGTCGGAGGCGGCGGCGTCAATGTTCACGCCGAGCTGGAACTCGACGAAGCTGAAGCAGACGTTCTCCATGCAGGAGTTGGTGAGGTGCTTGAGACCGTCCACGCGTCCGACGGCATCCTCGATGCGGCGGGCGATGTCCTTTTCAATGTCGGCGGGTGTGGCGCCGGGCCAGACGGTGGTGATAGTCAGGATCGGCACGTCCACGGCGGGGAGCTGCTCGACGCCGAGCTTGCGGTAGGCGTTGAAGCCGAGCGCGACCAGGGCGATGATGAGGCAGAGGATGGCGACCGGGCGACGGACGGAGAGGTCGGCAAGGAGCATGGGTCACTCCTTCCGCAGGACGACGGGCGCGCCGTCGTTGAGGAGGAACTGGCCCCGGACGACGACGGGGTCTCCGGCGGCGAGGTCGCCGCGGACGATCTCGGTCCATCCGTCGTGTTCGAGGCCGGTCTGGACCGGGACGAGGCGGGCGGTGTCGCCACGCGCGAGGAAGAGGGCGTGGGCGCCGGCACGAGTGACAATGGCCGCGGCGGGAACCGCGAGGGCGCGCCGCTGTTCGATGGGGAGCTCGACTTCAACCATGGCGCCGGGGACAGCGAGGCCGTTGCGGTTTGCGAGGCGGCACTTGACCTCAAAGGTTCGGAGGGCGGTGTCTATGGTGGGGCTGCGGTAGAAGACGGGGTGCTCGCCGAGGGAGCGTCCGTGGAGGGCAACGCGCATGCGGGTCTGGCCGGGAAGGACCTGCGGGTAGCAGGCGGCGGGGAGGGAGGCGGCGACCTCCACGTCGCCGGTGTCCTCGATCCGGAGGACGGGTGAGCCGACGTGGGCCATTTCCCCCTTCTCCATCATGCGGCGCGAGACGGACCCGGTGATCGGGGCGAGCACGAGGGAGTCGAGGAGGTCCTTTTCGGCCATTTTGACGGTGGCTTCGGCCTGGCGGACCTGTTCGGCGGCAAGCTCGACGGAGGCGCGGGCCAGTTTGGCGGCGGCCTGGGCCTGATCGTGGACCATTCGGGCGCGCTCGACGTCGGATTCGGTGGCGGCGCCGCCCTGGAGGAGGCGTTCAAAGCGCGTGCGATCGAGGTCGGCTTTGCGGAGTTCGGCGGCGGCGCGTTCGACGCCGGCTTGCCGCTCGGCAAGGGCGCAGCGGGTGACGGCGAGGCTCTGCTGGGCCACTTCGAGGGCCTTGCGGAGTTTGAGGGCGTCTATCTGGAAGAGGCGCGTCTGCCCGGCGACAACGGGGTCGCCCTCCGCGACGAAGAACTCCTCGATGGTCCCGGCGACGCGGGCGGCGACGGAGGCGTAGTTGCGGGAAAGGACGTTCCCGTGGGCGACAACGAGGCGTTCGA
Organism: Planctomycetota bacterium; assembly: GCA_022705425.1. Taxonomy (GTDB): domain Bacteria; phylum Planctomycetota; class Brocadiia; order CAIUPP01; family CAIUPP01; genus JAKJEM01. The sequence continues at coordinate 22,321 of JAKJEM010000038.1, read as the reverse complement.
GGAGCCGGACTTCGGCCGCTTGGACGGAGACGGGGACGCGGCGCGTGGCGCTCTGGGCCGGTGCGGCGGGGGCGCGGCGACGGGCGGCGATAACGCCGGCAAGGATGAGGAGTACGAGCAGCACGACGGCGATCAGCCACTTCTTGCGCATGGGGTTCTCCGGTCGTGGGGTCAGGGCGCGTGCCGGGCCTGGCGGGCGTCCGGGTCGGTTTCGGCCGCGCGAAGGCTCTCCTGGGGAAAGACCTCGCGGAGGACGCGCTGGGCTGTGTCCTCGTAGTCGTGCCGACGGGAGAGGGGTTTCCAGCCATGTCCGTCGAGGAAGGCCTGGAGGTTGCGGCGGAGAGCGGCGTCGAGGTCGGTGTGTTTGAAGATGCGGCGGAGGCGTTCGTGGCGGCCGAGGGTTTCTGCGCCGGCCAACATGCACCATGCGCCGTGGACGAGGGTGTCGCGGGCGGTGGCGGAGGAGAGGGTGAGGTCGCCGTCGCGGACGGCCTCGTCCGCAAGGGCGCGGAAGAACTCCAGGAGTTGCGCCGTCAGGCGTTCCACTTCGGCCTTGCGAGGGGCGGAGGCGCGGGCCGTGGTGGCGTCCATGGTGGAGATCTGCTGGACCTCGAACTGGTCGGGGGCGAGCTTGAAGTGAAGCTGCGCCGCGACGACGATGGCCGTCAGGCGCTCGCGCGTGCTGCCGTGAAAGACGGCGGCGCGGCGGAAAAAGCCGAGAATCTCAGCCAGGAACTCGGCGGTCATGCCGCAGATGAGGTCTTCCTTGGAGGTGAAGTGTTTGTACACGATGCCCTTGGAGTACTCGATCTTCTCGGCGACGCGGTCCATGGTGAGGCCGGCGAAGCTGCGTTCGAGGAGGAGGCGACGTCCGACGGCGAGGATGCGCTGTTCGCGTTCGGCGCGTTCGCGCGTGCGGCGTTCGCGGGTACCCATGTCTCGTCTCCGTCGGGGGCATGAAGCGGTCGTTCGGGGGCATCATATGACGAAGCGTCACAAAAAGTCAATGCGTCACATAGCGCGGGCGCGGCGTTGCGCGGGAGGGGGCCGCTGGATGGTGGTCGAAGAGGTGACGCAACCGCGCGGGCTCGGTCGGAAGGCCATGCGGACTCAGCGGCCTCGCGTCGCCAGGACTCGGTGGGACGGGCCGGCGGGAAGGAAGCGGCGTGATGCGGTGGAAGGGCGGAAAGCGGAAAAGGGCTGTTGCGCGGGCGCGGGGGCGCGGATAGAATCGGCATCGAAGGGCCGGAGGAGTTGCGCAGGCATCCGCGCCGGCCCTCGCTGCGGCGGCGTGGCGAACGTCGGGAGCTGAGAATCTACAGAAGAGGAGTTGTTCATGGGCACGCCGATCATTGCGCTTGGGACGATGACCTTCGGGGGGCAGACCGATGAGCCGGCGGCCGACCGAATGCTGAAGATGTTTCTCGACGATGGCCACCGCTGGGTGGATACGGCCTATATGTACACGGAGGGGCGCAGCGAGGAGATGCTGGGGCGGTTGCTGAAGGGGCGTTTGCGGCGGCAGGTGTTCCTGGCGACCAAGGCGTATCCGGACAAGCTCGGTCCGGGCAAGCCGCGTGGATTGACGCCGGGCTCGGTGCGCGGGCAGTTGGAGACGAGTCTTCGCCGGATGAAGCTCGATTACGTTGATCTCTTCTATCTGCACGCGCCGGACAACCGGACGCCGCTGGAGGCGACGCTGGAAGCCTGCGAGAAACTCCGGGCGGAAGGGAAGTTCTGCGAACTGGGAATGAGCAATTACGCGGCCTGGCAGGTGGCGGAGGCAGTGGGCATCGGCCGGCGCAACGGGTGGGCGACGCCGATCGTTTACCAGGGGATGTATAACGCCTTTACGCGCGACGTTGAGCGCGAGTGCATTCCGGCGGCGCATCATTTCGACCTGGCGTTCATCGCCTACAACCCGCTGGCGGGGGGGCTGTTGACGGGGAAGTATGCCGATGCGCAGCACACGCCGGAGGCGGGGCGTTTCAGCGGCGCATACTATCGCGCGCGCTTCTGGAAGCCGGAGTACTTCGCGGCGCTGGATCGGGTGTCCTCGGCGGCGCAGCGGGCGCGGATTCCGCTGGGGCACGCGGCGCTGCGCTGGCTGATGCACCATTCGCGGGGCGATGGGTTGCTGCTCGGGGCGAGCAAGGTGGAGCATCTGCGGGATAACCTGGCGGCGTGCCGGAAAGGGGCGCTGCCGGGGACGGTGGCGCGGGCCTTTGACGCGGCATGGGAGATGACGCGGGCGGTATGCGAGCGCTACTTCCGTGACGAGGCGAGCGTTCTGCCGGTGGGGAGCGCGATCTCGCCGAGCGCGAGGAAGTGAGGGTTCCTTCGCGCCGTTGCGCGTCCGGCGTGGCGCGCACGGCGGTTTCGGCGCGTTTGCCCGAATGGCCGAATCCTTTCATGGGCGCAGGGCGTTGACCTTTGAGGGGCGCGGGGGGTAGAATCGCCGCCAGTATCGCGCAGGGGGCCCATGTGGAAGGGAGGTCGGCCATGCCACGGTTCTTGAAGGCGCGTCGTCACCTGGTCGCCTTTGCGCTGGTGGAAGTGATGGCGGTGAGCGGGATCATGTCCACGATGGCGAGCCAGGGGGGCGGGTACCGTTTCGCGATTGACGCGGCGCGTCAGGCGCAGGGGGTGCATAATCTGAGGCAGATCTACATGATGCTGCAGGCGGAGAGCATCGGCGGGGGGCTGCCGCAGGCGGCGTTCTACCCGAAGGGAGACCCGCTGAAGGATCCGAGCTCGATTGCCGCGCTGCTGAAGGCGCCGCGGGAACTGTGGATTTCGCCCTTCGCGCCGGAGGCGTTCAAGACGAAGGGGCTGACGTATGTGTGGAATGACACGGTGAACGGGAAGGACCTGGGGCAGCTTGCGAAGGGGACATGGCTGCTGATTGACATGGCGGCGTTCATTACCGACCCGCAGGCGCCGAAGCCGCCGAAGTATCTGGTGCTCTACGCGGACGGGCGGGCAGACGCGGTGGCGCAGTTGCCGGAGGATATCCGGCGCGTGGTGGCGGAGGCGCAGGCCAAGCACAAGTCGCCGGTTCCGGGGAAGGCGAATCCCTAGGCCGGAGTTTCTTTCGATCCAGACAAGGAGAATGCCGTGGAGAAGAAGGTGTTCCGCGATCCGCCGATGTGGTGCCGGTCGGCGCCGTTCTGGTCCTGGAACGGTCGTTTGACGCCCGAGGAGACGCGCTGGCAGGTGCGTGAGATGGTGGAGAAGGGGATGGGCGGCGGCTTCATGCACGCGCGCTTCGGCCTGGAGACGGAGTACCTCGGGGAGGAGTGGTTCGCGAGTGTGGCGGCCTCGGTGAGCGAGGGGAAGAAGTACGGGTTCTTCTCGTGGATCTACGATGAAGACTGCTGGCCGAGCGGGAACTGCGCGGGGAAGACGGCGGAGGTGAACCCGGAGTTCCGGGTGCGGTGTCTCTTTGCGCGGCGGGGGGACGCGGTGATGCCGCCGGGGGCGCGGTGGGAGGCGGAGACGACGCAGTTCCTGGGGTGTTTCCGGATGGTGGAGGAGGGGGGCGGCGGGCTTCGCTTCGACGAAGCGGCGGAGTCGGACGCGGGGTTCCCGGACGTGCTGGCGTTTTACTGCTCGTCGTGGGCGAAGTTGCCGCCTTCGACGGAGCATTATGCGGACCTGATGCATGACGGGGCGATGCGGGAGTTCATCCGGAACTCGTACGAGCCGTATGCGGAGCGCTTCCGGAAGGAGTTCGGGAAGGCGATTCCGGGCATCTTCACCGATGAGCCGCAGTTGCAGACGGCGCTGCCGTGGTCGCTGCGGATGCCGGAGGAGTTCCGGAAGCGCCGGGGGTACGACCTGTTGAAGAAGCTGCCGCATCTGCTCTTCAAGACGGCGGAGTCGGGGAAGGTGCGGCACGACTTCTGGAAGACGGTGTACGAGCTGTTCGACGAGAGCTTTTCGGCGCAGATCGGGGAGTGGTGCGAGCGGAACAACGTGCGCTTCACGGGCCACCTGAACGCGGAGCAGACGTTGCAGTCGCAGATTCAGTGCGCGGGCGGGACGATGCACCATTACAAGCACATGCAGGCGCCGGGGATTGACATCCTGTGCGAGAAGATTGACGAGGTGATCACCTGCAAGCAGACGTCGAGCGTGGCGGCGCAGTTCGGGCGCGAGAGGGTGCTTTCGGAGTTGTACGGCTGCACGGGCTATCACTTCTCGTTCGAGGGCCAGAAGTGGATCGGGGACTGGCAGATGGCGCTGGGGGTGAATCTGCTGTGCCAGCACCTGACGTACTACACCATGAAGGGGCCTGCGAAGCGCGACTATCCGCCGAGTTACAACTACCAGACGCCATGGTGGCGGCACTATCGGTTCATCGCGGACTACCAGGCGCGGTTGACGTATGCGCTGATGCAGGGGAAGGCAGTGCGGGACATCCTGCTGGTGCACCCGCTCAGCAGCGCGTGGATGCGGTACGATCCTTCGGCGCCGAACCGGGACCTGGGGGACATGGATGCGGGGTTCAAGCAGGTGATGCAGAACCTGCTGGACCTGCACCGGGACTTCGATCTCGGCGACGAGTGGCTGATGGCCGAGCACGGGGCGGTGGAGGGGCGGGAGCTGGCGGTGGGGCAGTGCCGGTACAAGGCGGTGATCGTGCCGCCGATGACGAACCTGGAGTCGTCCACGGTGGAACTGCTCGAAAAGTTCGCGGCGGCGGGCGGGCTGCTGATCTTCATGCATCCACTGCCGACGTGCGTGGACGGGGCGGTGTCGTCCCGTGCGCGGGAGCTGGCGATGCGCGAGGGGGTGATGCGGATCGGGTCGAGTCGCAAGCATACCCAGGAGATGCTGGACGCGCTGCTTCCGGCGGAGGTGTCGCTGGCGAGCCGCGAGACGGGGCGCGAGGCTTCGGGGGTTCTGCTGCAGCTGCGGCGGGACGGCGATCGGAGCGTGGTGTTCGCGGCGAATACGAGCCGCGATCACGGAGTGCCGTTGCGGCTGCGGTTGGCAGGGCGGGGAGTGTGGCGGCGGTGGGACTGCGCGACGGGGGAGGTGACGACGATGCCCTCGGCGCAGGCGGGCGGGTTCTCGGAGGTGGAGTTCGATCTGCCGCCGGTGGGTTCGGTGGTGCTGACGCGGGAGCCGGGCCGGGCGGTGTCGGCGCCGGCGGTTCGGGGGGCGGCGCTGAAGTCGGAGACGGCGTTGACGATGCGGACCGGCTGGAACTTCCGGCGGGTGGCGCCGAACAGCGTGATCCTGGACCGATGCATGTGGCGGTTGAATGACGATCCCTTCGAGGGGCCGACCTTCACGATGGCGCTGCTGGCGGAGTGCCGGCGGCGGCTCGGCATCTTCCACTACAGCGGCTCTTCGATGAGCGGATATCAGCCCTGGCGCGTACGGCAGGACCCGGAGAGCCTGAAGCCGCGAGGGGTTCTGACGCAGCGCTATCCGTTGCGCATTGACGCATTGCCGAACAGCGAGGTGTACCTGGTGCTGGAGGACCGGGCGGAGACGGAAATCTTCGTCAACGGCGAGCGGGTGAGCGCGCCGGCGTGCGGGTGGTTCATGGACAAGTCCTTCGAGAAGACGCCGATCGGAGGCTTCGTCAAGCTGGGCGAAAACGTGATCGAAACGCGGATGACGATGAACGCGTGCCGGTACGTCGAGGAGATGTACGTGATCGGCGATTTCGGGGTGGACCCGAACACCTTTGCGCTGGTTCGTGAGCCGCGCCGGCTGGCGACGGGCGATTGGTGCGCGCAGGGCTATCCGTTCTACACGGACGCCATGGTGTATGAGACGGAGCTTTCGATGCCGGGGAAGCCGAAGGGCCGGGTGGAGATCGAGTTGCCGGCCTTCGAGGCGCCGGTGGCGGCGGTGTGGGTGAACAACGAGAAGGCGGCGGTGATCGGCTGGCATCCCTACACGGCGGACATTACGCGGTTCCTGCGGGCGGGCGCGAACACGCTGGGGATCGAGATCGTGGGGACGCCGCGCAACCTGATGGGTCCGAAGCACTACCCGGACCGTCATCCGCCGTGGACGGGTCCGGGCCAGATGGCGGACACGACGGAGAGCATCTATCAGATTGCACCCTTCGGCATGATGGGAGACCCGAAGATCCGGGTGTACGAGTAAGGTTCGGACGCGACGGGCGCGGCGGGATTCTTCTACCGGCGCTGGAGCCGGTGGAGGAGTTCCGCCGCGGTTGTTTTGAGGAGGGGGTGGCGGGCGTCGGGGGCGATCTGGACGAGGGGTTCGAGGACGAAGGCGCGTTCGTGCATCCGGGGATGGGGGACGACAAGGTCGGGCTCGTTGACAACGCGGTCGCCGTACAGAAGGAGGTCGAGGTCGAGCGTCCGGGGGCCCCAGTGTTCGTCTCGGCGGCGGCCGAGACGGTCCTCGATGATTTGGAGGGCGCGGAGGAGTCGGCGGGGGGGGAGGCCGGTTTCGACCCGGGCGACGGCGTTGAGGAAGCGGGGCTGGTCGGTCTTGCCGACGGGGGCGGTATCGAAGAAGGCGCTGACGCGGAGAAGGCGCAGGCGCGGAAGTTCGGCGAGGAGACCGAGGGCGGCTTCGAGGTTGGCGCGGCGGTCGCCGAGGTTGGCGCCGAGGGCGACGTAGGCGGTGACGGCGCGCCGTGAACGGGCGTTGGACGGGGGCGGCATGGCGCTTCGCCTTCCTCGACAGGCGGAGGGGCGCGGGCCGAGACAACGGAAAGAGACCGCGTGGCGGAACCACGCGGTCTCGAATTCTCGACGGCGGCGCGACGCTCCGTCGTGCAGACTCAGGCCTTGGGAGCTTTGGCGGCCTTGACGGCGTTAAGGCGGGCGGCGAGGCGGGACTTGACGCGGTCCACGCGGCCCTTGGGGATGATCCGCTTGGACGCGCCCTTGTCGAGCTTCTTCTGAACGGACGTGAGGGCGGCGGAAGCCTTTTCGGGGTCGCCGGTCTTGACGGCGGCGACGAACTTCTTGACCTCCGTGCGCAGGGCGGACTTGACGCTGCGGCGGTGGAGGCGGCGGGCTTCGCTCTGGCGGATACGCTTGAGGACGGACTTCGAGTGTGCCAACGGATTCCCTTTCCTGCTGCTAACCGAGTTCCTGAACTTTCTTTCCCACGTCCCGAAATGCGGCGTCAATCGAGAAGATGCGCTTGTACCACTTGATGGCATCGGCGGGGTCGCCGAGTCGCTCGGCAACCTGGCCGAGTTCATACATGAGAGCCTTGGCGCTCTCGCCGGCGGGGTCTTCGCAGAGTTCGAGGGCCTTGGTGAACTGCTCGCGGGCCATGTCGAGGGTCTTGGGGCTCATGGCGAAGCAGCGCCCGAGCATGTACTGCGCGCGGGTGCGGAGTCCGGGGTTGCTGGCGGCCTGCTGGAACTGCTGGATGGCCTTCTGGGCGTTCTCCTCGCCGCCGAGGTCGGTGTAGTACATGCCGAGCTGGTAGGCGAGCTTCATGTCGGTGGGGTGCTGCTTGCGGCGGAACTCGAACTCCTTGACGGCGAATTCGAGGCGGCGCTTCCGGGCTTCGCGGAGCTTAAAGACGCTCTGGGGGTCGCGATTGTTGCTGTCGGATTCCTCTTCGGCTTTGCGTTCCAGGAGTTCAAGATGGCGGAGGCGGGCGTTGCCCATGCGCTCGCGGGCGGGGTATTTCTTGCCGATCTCGAAGGCCTTCCGGAAGGAGGCTTCGGCTTCGGGGTAACGTTCGTACTTCATGTAGAGGTCGCCGAGGCGGATGTGGGCCTGCTCGTCCTCGGGGGCGGCCTCGACCGCTTCGCGGGCCTTCACGATCTCGGCGTCGCGATCCTGGTCGGAACGGGCGAGGCTTTGGCCCTTCTCGAGGGCCTCGGCGGTCTTCTCGTCGCGCAGGACGCCGCGGTAGCTCTGGGCCTGGTCGAGTTTGCTCTTCTGCATGTGGGACTGGGCGGAGATTCGGCGGACTTTGTCGAAGGCTTCGCGGTCTTCGGGTTTGATGCGGCGGACTTCCTCGAAGCAGCGGACGGCCTTATCGAATTGGCCGGAGGAGGCGAGGAGGTCGCCGAGGCGTCGGAGGACGCCGAGGTGCTGGGGTTCGCGCTGACGGGCGAATTCGAGGGTGTCCACGGCGGCATCGAGGAAACCGAGCTTTTCGAGGGCGCCGGCGAGTTTGAGGAGGACGGAGATGTTGGTGGGGTCGTGGACGAGGAAGGCCTCACAGTGCTCGATGACCTTCTCGGGCTTGCCCCCGAGGTTCATGAGGATGAGGGGGCCGAGTCCTTTGAGGAGGGCCTGGAACTTGACGCTTCCCCCGCCGCCGCGCTCGGTGAAGCGCTGCATCTCGCATCCGCGCAAGGCGATACGGCTGTTGCGGTGCCGGGGGTCAGCGCGCAGGATGTCACGGAAGATCGTGACGGCGTACTCGTAGTTCCCCCGGTCGGCCGCTTCTTTGCCGCGCAGAAACAGGCCCTCCAGGTCCAAGGCGCTTTCTCCAAAGGCTGCGAGCGGATTCTTGACAGAGTTCGACCGATGTCGGGAAATGGTAACACAATGGGGGGGAAGGGGTCAAACGAGACGTCAGGGCAGATGAGGCGGCGCTGAGGCGTCAGTCCATCGCGCGTCCGCCGTCGTACTTCCGCAGCATCTTGAGGAGGGTTTCCATGTCGCGGGGGAGGGGGGCTTCGATGCGGAGGGGTTCGGCGCGTCCGGGGGGCAGGAAGGCGAGGGCGGCGGCGTGGAGGGCGGGGCGGGCGATGAGGGGCTTCTCCTCCTGCCCGCCGCGGGTGCGGTAGCCGCGTTTGAGGGCGGAGAGGAGGAACTCGCTGCCGCCGCCGTAGAGGCGGTCGGCGATGATGGGGTGTCCGATGTGGGTGAGGTGGAGGCGAATCTGGTGGCGGCGTCCGGTGCGGGGGCAGGCGCGGATGAGGGCGTGGGCGCGGAAGCGTTCGAGGATGTTCCAGGCGGTCTGCGAGGGGCGGCCCTTGCGGGGGTTGATCTCCATGCGTTCGAGGAGGCCGGGGGTCTCGGCGATGGCGGCGTCAATCTCGCCGGCGTCCTTCTCAGGGACGCCGTGGACGACGGCGAGGTATTCCTTGGCGACGGTGCGTTCGCGGAATTGGCGGAAGAGGCAGAGTTCGGCGGCGCGGGTCTTGGCGACGAGGATCACGCCGGTGGTGTCGCGGTCGAGTCGGTGGGCGGCGCGGGGGCGGTAGCGGTCGCGATGGGCGGCGGCGACGGCGTCCGGTGAGCGGCGCAGGTGGGCAAGGACGCCGTTCTGGAAGGGGCAGACGTCGCGGTTGCGTTCGCGCACGACGGTGCAGGCCGGGGGCTTGTTGAGGGCGAGGAGGTCGGCGTCTTCGTAGAGGACCTCGGCGCGGATGAGGTCGGGTTGGTACTGAGCGCGGGCGGCTTCGAGACCCAGGAGGGCGACCTGGTCTCCGGCGGAGAGGATTCTCTTGCCGGGGGATGTCTGGCCGTTGACGGTGACGCCGCCGGACTTGAGGAGGGTGCGGATGAAGTCTTCGGGTTCGAGGGGGAGGGCGTCGCCGAGGAAGATGCGGAGTGTCTGGCCGGCGCAAGGGGACGGGACGACGAACTGGGTTCGGTCGGCGGTGTCGGTCATGGGATTGCGCGCGCCGAGGCGCCGGGGTTCGGGCAGGGCCGGATGAGTTGCGCGGGGCGCGAGGAGTGGCGGGGCGCGTGAGATTCGGTGTCCGGCGGGCGCGGCATGGCCGTCGTGCTCCGTTTTCTGAGGCGCTCTTCGTCCGTCGTTCGCCCTTCCTCGCGTCGTTGCCGGCGGCGCAGGCTACTTCGCCATGGCCTCCAACCGGCGGATACGCTCCTGGATGGGCGGATGGGTGCTGAAGAGGGAGGCGATGCCGCCGCCGGTGAGGGGCGAGACGATGTACATGTGGGCAGTGGCGGGTTCGGCGCGGGTGGGGTGGACCTGGTTGCCGCGCGTAAGTTGGCGCAGGGCGCTGGCGAGGGGGAGAGGGTTGCCGGCGAAGCGCGCGCCGGCCTGGTCGGCGGCGTACTCGCGCGAGCGCGAGATGCCGAGTTGGATCAGCATGGCGGCGATAGGGGCGACGATGACGAGGAGGAGCAGGGTGATGGGGTTGGGGCCGTCGTCGTCGCCGCGCGCGCCGCCGAAGATGAAGGCGAGGTGGGCGAGCATGGTGATGGCGCCGGCGATGGTGGCGGCGACGGTCTGGATGAGGATGTCGCGGTTGGCGATGTGGGCGATTTCATGGGCGAGAACGCCGCGGAGTTCCTCCTCGGTGAGGAGGCGGAGGATGCCGGTGGTGACGGCAACGGCGGAGTTGGCGGGGTTGCGGCCGGTGGCGAAGGCGTTGGGGCCGGCGTCTTCGATGACGTACACGCGGGGTTTGGGAATGTTGGCGGTGCGGGCGAGGTCCTCGACCATGCGATGGAGGCGCGGGGCGGCCTCGGGGGGCAGGGCGTGGGCGCGGGTCATGGCCAGGACGATGGAGTCGCTGAACCAGTAGGAGAAGATGTTGAGCAGGAAGGCGAGGACGAACGCGACGACCATGCCCGTCGTGCCGCCGATGACGTAGCCGACGCCGACAAAGAGGAGGAAGATGCACAACATCAGGAAGCCGGTCTTGACGGCGCTCATGGCTGGCGTTCTCCTGTTCGATGGGGCGCGAACTCACAAGATACCGAATGGCGGGGCGTCGGGGAGGCGCATAGCGCTCTCCGGCGTCCCGCCATTTCCAGTATATCACACCGCCGAAGCTTTCGTCGCTCCTGCGTCAGAACTTCATGATCTCTTCCGACTTGCGCTTGATGAGGTCGTCCACCTTGGTTTCGGAGTCCTTGGTGAGTTCCTGGATGTCGTCCTTGGACTTGTGGGCCTGGTCCTCGGTGACGGCGCTGTCGGCTTCGAGCTTGTCAATGTCGCGATTGGCGTCGCGGCGGACGTTGCGGATGGCGACCTTGGCCTGTTCGCCGAGTTGCTTGACCTGGTTGGCGAGCTGGCGGCGGCGCTCTTCGCTGAGCGGGGGGATGGCGAGGCGGATGAGTTTTCCGTCGTTGTTGGGGGTGATGCCGACCTCGGAGCCGAGGATGGCCTTTTCGATGGCTTTGAGGGCGGTGGGGTCGAAGGGACGGATGACGATGAGCTGGGGCTCGGGGGTGGCGATGTTGGCGATCTGGCCGAGGGGGGTCATGGCGCCGTAGTAATCCACGCGGATGTGATCCACGAGGGAGGGGCTGGCGCGTCCGGTGCGGATGGTGCGGAGTTGGTGCTCGAAGGCGTGGACGGCTTTCTCCATCCGGTCGGCGGCTTCGAGATAGATGTCGTCAGCGGACATGGTCAGTCTCCTCCGATGAAGGTGCCCACGGGCTTCCCGAGGATGGCGTCGCGGATGCTGCCGGGGGCGTTCATGTTGAAGACGATGATGGGGAGGCGGCCTTCGCGGCAGAGGGAGACGGCGGTGGCGTCCATGACGCGGAGGTTGTCGCGGAGGACGCTGTGATAGGTGAGGCGGGCATAGCGGCGCGCTTGGCGGTTCTTGCGGGGGTCGTCGTCGTAAACGCCGTCCACGTTGGTGGCCTTGAGCATGACATCGGCGTGGATTTCGCGGGCGCGAAGGGCGGCGGCGGTGTCGGTGGTGAAGTGGGGGTGGCCGGTGCCGGCGGCGAGGATCACGACGCGGCCCTTTTCGAGATGGCGAATGCAGCGGCGGCGGATGAAGGGCTCGGCGACGGCCTGCATGGGGATGGCGGTCTGGAGGCGGGTGTCCACCCCCTGGCTTTCGAGGACGTCCTGCAGGGCGATGCCGTTGATGACGGTGGCGAGCATTCCCATGGCGTCGCCGGCGACGGCGTTGATGCCCTTTCCGGCGAACATGCTGCCGCGGATGATGTTGCCTCCGCCGACGACGATGGCGAGCTGAACGCCGAGCTTGTGGATGCCGGCAATGCGCGCGGCGATGCTCTGGGCGGCGGCGATGTCAATGCCGTTGCCGCTGCCGGCGCCGAGGGCTTCGCCGCTGAGCTTGAGGAGAACGCGACGGTATTTCGGCCGGGCGGCCACGGGATCAGGCCTCCTCGCCTACCTCGAGGCGGGCAAAGCGACGGACGACGATGTTCTCGCCGAGTTTGGCGTTGAGGGCGGAGACCATTTCGCGGATGGTGACGGAGGGGTCCTTGATGAAGGGCTGTTCGAGCAGGCAGACCTGCTTGTAGAAGTCCTTCAGCTTGCCTTCGACGATCTTGTCCACGATGTTGGCGGGCTTGCCCTGGACCTGGGCGGCCTGGATGTCGCGCTCACGGGCCATGACGTCGGCGGGGATGTTCTCCGGGGCGACGTAAAGGGGCCGCTGGGCGGCGACCTGCATGCAGAGGTCCTTGAGGAGCTTCTCGAACTCCGCGTTGCGGGCGACGAAATCGGTTTCGCAGGCGAGTTCGACGAGGACGCCGATCTTGCTGTTGAGATGGATGTAGTGGCCGATGCGGCCTTCCTTGGTGCCGCGGCTGGCGCGGAGTTCGGCGGCCTTGAGGCCCTGCTTGCGGAGGATTTCCTCGGCCTTGGCGAGGTCGCCGCCGGCTTCTTCGAGGGCCTTCTTGCAGTCCATCATGCCTAGTCCGGTGCGGTCGCGGAGCTTCTTGACGGTTTCAGCGGAGACGGTTGCCATGGTTCGGTGTTCCTTTGGTCCTCAGTTCTGATCGGACAGTCAACGCGGCGCGGTCACTTCGCGGCGGGAGCGGTCGGGGCCTGGGGCGCGGCATCGGCCGGCTTGGGGGCCTCGGGTTTGGGGGCTTCGGCCTTCGGGGCCTTGGCCGGGGCGACGACCGATGCCATCTGCTGCGTGACGCGCTGGCGCTGCTTCTCCTTGCCGGCGAGGACGGCGTCGGCGAGGGTGTGCATGACGATCTCGACGGAGCGCATGGCGTCGTCGTTGCCGGGGATGAGCACGTCGGCGACGTCGGGGTCGCTGTCGGTGTCGGCCAGGCAGATCGTGGGGATGTTGAGCCGGTTGGCTTCGGCGACGGCGTTCTTCTCGCGGCGGGGGTCCACGACGACGACGACGCCGGGGAGCTCTTCCATGTTGCGCACGCCGTCGAGGTTGCGCTTCATCTTGGCCAGTTCGCGGCGCATGCGGCTGGCTTCCTTCTTGGAGTACTTCTCGATGGAGGGGCTCTCGACGATGCCTTCGAGTTCGATGAGGTACTCCATGCGGGAGCGGATGGTGCGGAAGTTGGTCAGGGTGCCGCCGAGCCAGCGCTCAATGACCCAGGGCATTCCGCACCGGATGGCTTCGTCGTGGACGGCGCGGCGCGCTTGGCGCTTGGTGCCGACAAAGACGACGGTCTTGCCCTGGCTGACGACGTGGGTGACGAACTTGCCGGCCGTGATGAGCCCGCGCACGGTTTCGCGCAAGTTGATGATGTGAATGAAGTTGCGGCGTCCGAAGATGTAGGGCTTCATCTTCGGGTTCCAACGGCTCACGTGGTGGCCGTAGTGCATCCCGGCTTCGAGCATCTCGCGGACGGTGACTGCTGCCAAAGCTCTTCTCCTCAACTGGGAAACCTCCGCCGGGACTCGAGCTTTTGTGTACGCCCGATGGGGCGCGGAGCGGTCCCGACGGCGAGACGACAGGATCGGCCACAATGGCCGACCACAGAAAGATAAATGATTATACCGGTTTGGGGGGCGGTGTCAAATCTTCGTGCGCGAAAATGGGCGGGGGACGGCGGACGACAGACGACGGGCGACCGACGACGGGTGACGGCGGGCCGGGCGCGAGATGAGGGGGTTTGACCCGTGGGGGGCGGTGGGATACATTCCACGGAAGCGTTGGGATACGGGTGAAAGGAGAGAGGATGGAGTTCCACGGGATTTTCGGGGGGGCGCGTACGGCGGCGATGTTCGTGCGGGGCGGGCTTCGCCGCGCGATGGAGCAGCACGGCACGTACACGGAGCATGTGGCGGTGCGGGACGGGATACCGGCGGGGCTGGACGTGCTGTCGGTGCTGCGCGGGGCGGATGTGGTTCTGACGGCGTGGGGCACGCCGCCGCTGCCGCTGGAGATTCTGAAGGACAACCCGCGGCGGCTGAGGTATGTGTGCAACTTGACGGGGGCGGTGCGGGGGTGGGTGCCGCGCGAGTATGTGGAGGCGGGGATTACGGTGACGAACTGGGGGGACGGGCCGATGTGGTACCTGGCGGAGGGGAATCTGGCGCTGATGCTGGCGTGTGTGCGGGAGATGCCGCGGCTGCGCCGGCACATGGCCGAGCAGCCGACGTGGGCGTATTCGTACGCGTCGCGGTCGGCGACGTTCCGGCGGAAGGTGGTGGGGTTCGTGGGGATGGGGGCGATCGGGCGGATGCTGCTGGACCTGCTGAAGCCCTTCGAGGTGAGGGCGATCTGCTATGATCCGTACGCGCGGAGTCTGCCGGAGGGAGTGGAACGTTGCGCCACGCTGGACGAGGTCTTTGCGCGGGGGCGGGTTGTGACGATCCAGTGCGGGTTGACGCCGGAGACGACGGGGATGATCGGGCGGGCGCAGCTCGATCGCTTGCAGCCGCACGCCATTCTGATCAACACGGCGCGGGGGCGGATCATCCGGGAGGGGGAGTTGATCGAGTTCCTGCGGCGTCGTCCGGATGTCTTTGCGGGGCTGGATGTCTTCGAGCGGGAGCCGCTGCCGAAGGATTCGCCGCTGCTGGGGATGGAGAACGTGATCTGCTATCCGCACAGTGTGGGCTCGGTGGGGGAGGATGTCTATGAGGAGGCGGATGCCTTTGCGGCGGCGAATGTGCGGGCCTTCTGCGAGGGGCACCCGCTGCGGGGCTTGATCAGCGTCGAGACCTATGACCGGATGACGTGACGCGCCGGGCGTCCGGCGCAGGGATCGGAGCGTATTCGGGGAGAGGAGTCGCGCATGGCCGATCGTCCGAACATCCTGTTCGTCTTCAGCGACCAGCAGCGCTGGGACACGTGCGGCTGCTACGGGCAGCCGTTGGACACGACGCCGAATCTGGACCGGATGGCGCGCGAGGGGGTGCGTTTGGACAAGGCGTTCACCTGCCAGCCGGTCTGCGGCCCGGCGCGGGCGTGCCTGCAGACGGGCCAGTACCCCACGGAGATCGGGTGCCACACGAACCACCGTCGGCTTCCAGCGGGGGGGCGGACGTTGGCGCATGATCTTTCGGAGGCGGGGTACGACACGGGGTACATCGGAAAGTGGCATCTGGCCTCTTGCGGCGAACGCGACGGGGTGGATGACTTCCGGACGCGGCCCGTTCCGCCGGATCGGCGCGGGGGGTATCGGTTCTGGCTGGCCTCGGACGTCCTCGAGTTCACGTCGCACAGCTACGACGGGCACATGTTCGACGGCGAGGGGCGGGCGCGGGAGTTCCCGGCGGGGCGCTATCGCGCGGACGTGCTGACGGACTGGGCGCTGGAGTATCTGGCCTCGCGAAGGGGGGGAGGGCCTTTCTTCCTCTTCCTTTCCTACATCGAGCCGCATCACCAGAATGACCACAAGCACTACGAGGGGCCGATGGGCTCGAAGGAGGCCTTTCGGGACTTCGTTGTGCCGGGGGACCTGGCGGGGACGGCGGGGGACTGGCGGGAGGAGTATCCGGACTATCTCGGCTGCGTGCGGAGTCTGGATGAGAACCTGGGGCGTCTGCGGGCGGGGTTGGAGGCGCTTGGGATGGCGAAGAATACGCTGGTGGTGTATACGAGCGATCACGGGTCGCACTTCCGGACGCGGAACGGGGAGTACAAGCGTTCGTGCCATGACGGGTGCATCCGGATTCCGATGGTGCTCTGCGGGCCGGGCTTCCGGGGCGGGCGCGCACCGGAGAATCTGGTGAGCCTGATAGACCTTCCGCCGACGATTCTGAGGGCGGCAGGGGTCGAGCCGCCGGGGAGGATGCGGGGGCGGACGTTGCAGGGGTTGGTCTCGGGCGGGGCGGTGGCCTGGCCGGAGGAGGTCTTTGTGCAGATCAGCGAGAGCCACTGCGGGCGCGCGATCCGCACGGCGCGCTGGAAGTACAGCGTGCGCGCGCCGGGCAGGACGGGCCAGGACGCTTCGAGCGAGGTTTACGCGGAGGACTTCCTGTATGATCTGGATGCCGACCCCCACGAGCGCAACAATCGGGTGCGGGACCCCGGGCTGCGGGGGGTGCGGGAGGAGCTTTCGCGGAGGCTGAAGGCGCGTATGAGGGAGGCGGGGGAGGCGGAGCCGGTCATTCAAGGCGCGGGGGAAGAGGCGCGGGATAAAGGACCGAAGGGCTGAGGTCGGTGGCGCAGGCTCTTTGTCGGCGGCCCGGCATATGGTATCCTGAGCGCGCACGGGACGCGGCGGGGCGGGCGGAGCCCGGAAGGAAGGGATACGGCATGGGTATGGAGACGCTCTGGGCGCCGTGGCGGATGGCGTTCATCAAGGACTGCGACAAGGAGGCGGGCTGCTTCCTCTGCCGGGCGGGGATGGCGCAGGAGTCGCGCCGGGACCGGGTGGTTCGGCGGGGGAAGACGGTCTTTGCGCTGTTGAACCGCTATCCGTACAACAACGGGCATCTGCTGATCGCCCCGGTGCGACACGAGGGGCGACTGGAGGCGCTGACGCCGGAGGAGATGACGGAGGTTCTCTCGCTGACGGCGGAGGCGAAGACGGTGCTTGACCGGGTGATGAGCCCGCAGGGTTACAACGTCGGGGCGAATCTGGGGCGAGTGGCGGGGGCGGGACTGGAGGCGCACTTCCACATGCATCTGGTGCCGAGATGGTCGGGGGATACGAACTTCATGACCACGGTGGGCTCGGCGAAGGTGATTCCGCAGGCGCTGGACGACCTGTGGGAGCTTCTGACGGCGGGGTGGGACGAGGCCAAGGGAGGAGAGCGGCGGTGCTGATGACGCGGGAGGAGATGGCGGCGCGTGAGGATCGCGGGCTGGCGCCCTATGCGATGCGGAGCGCGCAGAGCCGCGGGCGGGCGCACCCGGAGGCGGAACACCCCCAGCGCACGGCGTATCAGCGCGACCGGGAGCGGATCATTCACGCCACGGCCTTCCGCCGCCTGGAGTACAAGACGCAGGTCTTTGTCAATCACGAGGGGGATCACTACCGGACGCGCTTGACGCACACGATCGAGGTGGCGCAGATCGGGCGCGCCGTCGCGCGGGCGCTGAACGTGAACGAGGACCTGGTGGAGGCGGTGGCGCTGGCGCACGATCTGGGGCATACGCCTTTCGGCCACAGCGGCGAGGATGCGCTGCGGGAGCTGATGAAGGACCACGGGGGGTTCGAGCACAATGTTCACGGGCTGCGCGTGGTGGACCTCCTGGAGCGAAGCTACGCCGACTTCCGGGGGCTGAACCTGACGTGGGAGGTCCGGGAGTCCATCGCGAAGCACGTGACGACGTACGACCACCCGAAGATCAGCGCTTTCGACCCGGAGCTGCGTCCGCTGGTGGAGGCGCAGATTGTGGAGGCGGCGGACGGGACGGCGTACATTGCGCATGACGTGGATGACGCATTGGCGGCGGGGTTGCTGGATGAATCGGCCTATGAGCGGACGGCGCTGCTGGCGGAGGTGGCGCGGGAGGTGGACGGGCGGTTCGGGCGGCTCGATGAGCGCCGTCGCCGCACACAGGTGGTGCGTGCGCTGATCAACCGGCTGGTGGGGGACCTGTGCGCCACGACCTCCGCGCGGATCGAGGAAATGAAGATCGGCTCCGTGGAGGACGTTCGCCGCGCTCCGGCAAATGTGGTCGGGTTCTCGCCGGAGACGCAGCGCCTGAAGGATGACCTTCAGCAGTACCTCTTCGTCAATGTGTACCGTCATTACCGGGTGATGCGCATGGCGAACAAGGCCAAGCGTTTCATCCAGGAGATCTTCCACGCCTACGTGACGCAGCCGAATCAGCTCCCGCCCGATTACCAGGAGTGGGCAAAGCGGGAAGGGCTGGAGCAGGCGGTGTGCGACTACCTGGCGGGGATGACCGACCGGTACGCGCAGGATGAGTACCTGAAGCTCTTCTTCCCGTATGAGCGGGCGTAAGGGGCGGAGGGCAGACGGCGGACGACGGATGATGGACGGTGGGTGAGCGGAAAGGGAGCGTATGGCGAAGCTGATTGCGCGCGAGGGACCGGGACGGGGGACGGTCTATGAACTGGTGGACGAGGTGACCACCATCGGGCGCGACACGAACAACAACATCCAGATCCCGTCGGAGACGGTCAGCCGCAACCACGCCACGATCACGCGCCAGGAGGACAAGGGGCGCGAGATCTGGGTCGTGCGCGACCTGAAGAGCAAGAACGGCGTGCTGGTGAACAGCCACCGGACGGAGTCGGCGACGCTCAACTCCGGGGATGAAATCCGCCTGGGCGAGACGGCGCTGGTCTTCATCGAGCGGGAGTTCGACGCGATCGAGGCGTCGGACTTGACGGATACGGGCGCGCCGCTGGTGGAGCGGGCGGTGCTGGGTCAGCGCGCGGCGGGGGCGAGGCAGACGGTGGCCTTCACCGGCGACGCGCAACAGCGGCTGCTGGCGTTGCTGGAACTGGGGCAGATGGCCGGTTCGGCGCGCAGCTACTCCGACCTCTTCGGGGTCATCACGGGGGCAATAGACCAGAACATCCGCCCGCACCGGACGGTGCCGATCCTGTTCGACGCGCAGAAGGGGATGCTGCGACCGTGGGTGAAATCGGGGAGCGAATTCGACCGGCGGCTGGCGCGGATGCCGATCAGTTCGACGATCGTGAACTACGTCCGCGAGCACCGGGCGGCGATCCTGAGCGAGGCCACGCAGAGCGACGAGCGGCTGCGGAAGGCGCAGTCCATTGCGACGCACCAGATTGCGACGGCGATGTGCGCGCCGATCGTCATCGGCGACCGGTTGCTCGGCGCGCTGTACGTGGACCGGCTGGGGGACGGGGAACGCTTCACGAAGGCGGACCTGGAACTGCTGACGGCGATTGCGGTGCAGGCGGCGGTGGCGATCGAGAACGTGCGGATGCGCGAGGAGGTGGGGCGCGAACGGGGCATCCGCGAGCGCGAGGCGCGGGGGCAGTACGACATTGTGGGGCGCTGCGAGGCGATGGACGCGGTCTTCCGCTTCATCTCGAAGGCGGCGCCGGCTGAGGCGGGGGTGCTGATCGAAGGAGAGAGCGGGACGGGGAAGGAACTGGTGGCGCGGGCGATCCATCTCAACTCGCGACGCCGGCACCAGGCGTTCGAAGCCGTCAACTGCGCGGCGATGGCGCCGACGCTGCTGGAGAGCGAACTCTTCGGACACGTGAAGGGGGCGTTTACCGGGGCGGACCGCGACCGTCCCGGCCGCTTTGAGCTGGCCGACGAGGGGACGCTCTTCCTCGACGAGATCGGAGAACTGCCGGAGAGCAGCCAGTCGAAGCTGCTGCGCGTGATCGAGACGGGCGAGCTGCGGCGGGTGGGGGACGTGAAGGACATCAAGGTGAACGTGCGCGTGGTGGCCGCCACGAACAAGAAGCTGGCGTCCGAGGTGGGGGCGGGGCGTTTCCGGGAGGATTTGTACTTTCGGCTGAACGTCCTGAAGCTGGCGCTGCCGCCGCTGCGCGAGCGGTCCGGCGACATCGCGCTGCTGGCCGAGCACTTCCTGAAACAGTTCCAGGAGAAATGCGGCCGGGCCAATCTGCGCTTTGACCCGAAGGCCCTCAGCGTGCTCGAAGGATATCCCTGGCCGGGCAACGTGCGGGAACTGCGCAACGCGGTGGAGCGCATGGTGGTCATGTCCGAAGGCGAGACGCTTTCGGCGGAGGACATTCCGTACGAAATCCGGACGGGAGCGCGCGCGGGGGACCTGCGCGAGACGACGGCCATTCCCGTCGAGGACGAACTGATGACACTCAAGGATCTGGAGCGGCTGCACATCGGGCGTGTGATGGCGCACACGGGGGGCAACAAGAAGGAGGCCGCGCGGATTCTGGGCATTGATCGGAGCACCCTCTACGCCAAGTTGAAGGCCTACGGGCTGGAGGGGAAGGACGAGGACGGGAAGAACGGGGAATGACCTGCGCGGAGTCCCCTCCGCCCTTCGGAGAAACGGGAGCGTCATGCGCACAGAGATCACCGACCGGACGTACCGCGTCTATACGTATCAGTCCGTGGACCGCGTGCCGGACATCGAGTTCGGATACTGGCCGCAGACGATCCGGCGCTGGCTGAAGGAGGGACTGCCGGCGGAGTTCGCGAGCGAACGGGGGAAGATGTTCTCGGCGGCGCTCGACCGATTCCTGGGGTTCGACGAGGGGAACCAGGCGCGCGTGGGGCTGCGGACGTCGCTGCATCCGCCCTTCGAGGAGGCGGTGATCGAACGGCGCGGAAATGCCACGCTGATGCGGGACGCCTCGGGCATTGTGGCGCTGCGCTACACGTCCGAGGTGGACGAAAGCTCGATTCCGCATTTCGTCGAGTTCCCGGTCAAGACTCCGGCGGACTGGCGCGAGGTCCGGAAGCGGCTGCGGCCGGACGACCCCTGGCGCGGGCCCGACGCGGCGAGCGTGGCGGCGGCGCGCGCAAAGCTGCCGACGGGGATGGTTGTGGTGGGGCTCACCGGGTTCTACGGGCACCTGCGCAACCTGATGGGGATGGAGAACCTTTCGCTGGCGTTTTATGAGTACCCGGCGATGGTGCGCGAGATGGCGGACTGGTGGGCGGAGAACCTTGCGCGCCAGATCGAGGCACTGCCGGCGGACCTGCCGGTGGACTTCGTGACGTGGTGGGAGGACATGGCTTCGAAGAACGGGCCGCTCGTCAGCCCGAAGACCTTTCGCGAGTTCCTTCAGCCGGGATACCGGCGGGTGATGGGCGCCGCGAGGAAGCGCGGGTGCGCGGTGTCGCACGTGGACTGCGACGGCAACCCGCACGACATCGTGGCGAACTGGCTGGAGGAGGGGGTGAACGTCATGTTTCCCCTGGAGGTGGCGGCGGGGGTGGACCCGTACGCCTGGCGGAAGGAGTTCGGGCGCGAGCTGCGGCTGCGCGGGGGGATCGGCAAGGCGCCGCTGGTCGAGGGGGGCCGGGCGATTGACCGCGAGCTCGACCGGATCAAGCCGCTGTTGGAGCAGGGGGGATACATTCCGCACCTGGACCATCTGGTTCCTCCGGATATTCCCTACAAGCATTACCGGCAGTACCTGGACAAGAAGCGCAAGCTGATCGGGAAATGACCGCGCCATGAGGGTGGGAGTCAACTACAGCGCGGTTGCCGAACGGCTCCTGCGGGGCGGGCAGATCGAGGCGGAGGTCTTCAAGTGCCCGGAGTGGCCGGACCTGCTGGCGCGTGTGACGCCACTGAGGCCCTGTTACCCGCATTTTGCCTTCCGGGCCGGGCGCGGCGACGTCTTTCGGGCCGACTGGGAGCGGGTGCGGGGGATGATGGCGGGGTCGGCGTTGGGGCATATCAACATGCATCTCGCGCCAAACGCGGCGGACTTCCCCGGTCTGGCGATGGAAAGCCGGG
Organism: Planctomycetota bacterium; assembly: GCA_022705425.1. GTDB lineage: Bacteria > Planctomycetota > Brocadiia > CAIUPP01 > CAIUPP01 > JAKJEM01. Next base: position 867 of record JAKJEM010000038.1, on the reverse strand, counting down.
CGCGGGAAGACGAGGAGCGGCTGGTCGCGGCGATGACGCGCGACGTCCGGCGCGTGCAGCAGGAGCTGCCGGGACGGGCGGTGGCGCTCGAGGGGGTGATGTGGGACCCGCTGCCGCCGTGGCAGATTCCGCTGGCGGCGCTCGATGCGCGCGTGATCCGGCGGGTGGTTCTGGAGACGGATGCGGCGCTGCTGCTGGACCTGGCGCACGCGGCGATTTCGGCGGAGCGGTTCGGACGGGATACGCGCGAGTACATCGGCGATCTGCCGTTGGAGCGGCTGCTTGAACTGCACGTTTCGGGCACGGCGTTGGGGGAGGACGGGCTGTGGCGCGACCATTTCCCGATGCGCGATGAGGACTGGGCGCTTGCGCGGTGGGCGCTGGAGCGCATCGGCGGCGGGGAATGGCCTGCGCCGGAGGTGGTGACGCTGGAGTACGGGGGGATCGGGGCGGGGTACGACGCGCACGGGGATGAGGAGGTTCTGCGCCGGGACCTGGGGCGTCTGTGCGAGGGCGTGCGGGCGGTGCGGGGGCGGCGGGCCGCCGGGGCGAGGTGACGGACGACGGACGACGGACGACGGACGACAAACGACGGACGACGGACGACGGACGACGGACGACGGACGACGGACGACGGACGACGGACGACAACGGCCACCTAAGGGATCGCCTGCCGAAACGTGGCAGACGAAGGGGCCGGCGCGGGGGCGGGTCACGATGCGCCAGTACACGCCCTTTGACGCGGGTAATCGGTCAGTCTCTCAGGGATGTGGCACAGCCGCCCGCGGCTGTGGGAGCGGCTCCATCAGGCCAGCACAGGCGAGGGCGCCGCAGGCGCTGCGCCGCAGCGCAGCCGGTGTGCCACAC
>JAKJEM010000037.1:9720-31952 GCA_022705425.1 Planctomycetota bacterium | reverse complement strand
GGGCCTTCCGGCAGGAGGAAGTCGAGCGCCTCAAGGCCGCGCTGGAGCGCGCGAAGGGGGGGGCGGAGTAGGGGATGACACTGGCGATCCGCATCCCGTTGCCGCTGCTGATGGTGATAGACGACGTGGGATGGTGGAGCGGCGAGGACGGGCACAGCCGCGGCGAACCCTACCGGACGGGGGTCGGGCGCGCTCATGTCCCGTCCGACTACTCGGCGCTCGTTTCGCTCGGACGAAGGCTGGGGATGCGCATCCAGGCGGCGATGGCGCTCTGCGAATGGGACCGCGACGACTCCCTGCGGACAGTCCCCACGGCGACGTGGATGGGGGCCTCCTGGCGCAACGACCGCTGGCGCGGTCCCTGGCTCGATGAAGCGGCGGCCATCCTTGCGTCCGGGCGCGACGCCGTCGAGATCACTCTGCATGGCGTTGGGCACGAGTACTGGACCGACGGCATCCTGTCGCGAGCGGAGTGGTACGACGGCGAGGGCCGGATGCGTCCGCCCGATCAGGTGCGGGCGCACTTGGATGCCTTCGCGCGCCTGCTGGCGCAGAACGGATTGGGCGGCTTCCCGCGCTCCTACGTGCCTGCAGCCTTCCGGCACGCCTTTGACCCGGAGGGAGGGGGACTGTCGGCCATCCTGTCGGAATACGGGGTTCGTTATCTTTCGACGCCCTTTGCGTCCATGGTCGGGGCGGCGCGGACCCCGGAGAGGGCGCTCGGGGTCGAGAACGGCCTCCTGACACTTGATCGCGGTGTCTTTCCGATGAACTGGCGCACGCTGGACGGGCGTCCGAGCGGAAACGCGGCGGGGCCGATCCTGGGACTGCACTGGCCGAACGTGCTTCATGAGGATCCTGCGCGAAACGAAGAGGTTGTGGAGCGCTGGGCAGCGTTCGTGCGTCCCTACGCCCGGCGTCCCGACCGAGTCCTGGCGCGCGACACGGCGGAATGCTGGACGCAGGCGGCCTTCCACTATGGAACGGAGGTGCGGTGCGGCCTGTGGGACGCGGGGCTGGACTTCCGGCGGCTGGACCGGCTTTCGGCCCCAGGGCTTGGGGACACGTTCGCGATGCGGGTTGAGGGGGCAGCGGGACTGCGGATGCTCTCGCCGGATCTGGAAACGCTGTGCGATGAGCCGGCGGAGGATGGCGCTGCCCGGCTCCTGCGTGTGCGGCGAAAGCCGGGCGTCGTGCGCGCACGGCTGGCTTTCGCGCCGTAACGTTGCGCTGCGACAGAGTTTGACAGGGAAGAGGACGCTGACTATAATGCGTTGCTTGCGTATTGTCCCGCCTGCGACAGGCGGATTTCCCAGTGCCGCGCGAAGCGCGTTGCATGGCTAGAGAGAGACTTTTCGTGCTATGAAGACCTACATGGCAAAGAAAGGCGCGATGGAGCGCAAGTGGGTGCACGTGGACGCGACGGGCAAGACGCTGGGGCGCCTGTCGGTGCGGATCGCGATGGTGCTGATGGGCAAGCATCGGCCGACCTATACGCCGCACGTCGAGACGGGCGACGGCGTGGTGGTCACGAACGTCGGCAAGCTGCGCGTGACCGGGCGGAAGATGGATGAGAAGCAGTACAAGCGCTTCAGCGGCTATCCGGGCGGACTGAAGGAAACGCCGATGAAGGTGATGATGCAGCGCAAGCCGGAGGAGGTGCTTCGGCTGGCGGTGCGGCGCATGCTCCCCAAGGGTTCGCTGGGGAACAGCATGTTGGGCCGGTTGAAGATCTACAAGACGGCGGAATACCCCCACGCCGCGCAGAGACCCGCGCCGAGCGCATATCTGGCCGGCGGGAAGCTTGGGTGACCCGAGGAGACCGAGGAGAAATCATGGCTGACGAAATGATCAGGGCAACGGGCCGCCGCAAGACGTCGGTGGCGCGCGTGCGCATGCTGCGCGGGACGGGCGTGGTGAAGGTGAACGCCAAGGAACTCGACATCTACTTCCCGGTGGAGCGCCATCGCGCGGCCGTCCTGGCCCCGCTGAAGGCGACCAAGACGCTGGGGAAATACGACATCACAGCCGATGTCACCGGCGGCGGTCCGCTGGGGCAGGCCGAAGCGGTGATGCTGGCCGTGGCGCGCGCGCTGGACAAGAGCGGTCCGGAGAACGACCCGCTCCTGCGCGAGGGCGGCTTCCTCACGCGCGACAGCCGCATGAAGGAACGGAAGAAATATGGCCGCAAGGCTGCTCGTCGCAGCTTCCAGTTCTCCAAGCGCTGACCTTCGCGCCGCCCGCGCGCGCGGGAGGGCGTCGGCGCCCGGTTCCAGAACGGGTTCTATTCCATGCCTGACTACACGAGCAAGGACATTCGGAATGTCGTGGCGATCGGACACGGCGGCGCCGGGAAGACGACGCTGCTCGATTCGATGCTGTTCAAGGCGGGGGCCGTTTCCCGCGCCGGCAGCGTGACCGAGAAGAACTCGATCTTTGACTTTGAAGACGAGGAGAAGGAACGCGGCAACAGCATCTTTGCTTCTCTGGCGCATTGCCGCTGGAAGGACATCGAGTTTAACCTGGTGAACACCCCCGGCTTCATGGATTTTGCCGGCGGGGCGATCAGCGGCGTGCACGCGGCGGACACGGCGCTGGTGGCCGTCAGCGCGCAACGGGGCGTGGAACTCAACACGCGCAAGATGCATGCGACGGCAAAGGGACTGGGCCTGGCGCGCATCCTGGTCGTGACCCGCATGGACGGCGAAAACATCGTGGACTACGAAGGCATCTTGGCCAAGATCCAGGAGGTCTTCGGGAACCAGTGCCTTCCGGTGAACCTGCCGGTGGGGATCGGACCGGATTTCAGCGGCGTGGTGAGCGTCTTGCAGCCCCCGGCGCAGGCGCCGGCGGGCGTCGTCGGCGACGTGGCCGCCGCGTCCGGCGCGTTGATGGACAAGATCGTCGAGGCGGATGAGGCGCTGATGGAGAAGTACCTCAACGGCGACAAGATCGCCCCGGAAGAACTCGCGGGCACGTTGCGCAAGGCCATTGCCTCGGGCGCGCTGACGCCCATCCTGCACGTCTCCGGAGCGAAGGGCATCGGCGTCGAGGAACTCATGGACTTCCTGGCCGCCTTCGGCCCCTCCCCGGCGGACATGCCGCCGCCCTCCGCCAAGGACGCCAAGAGCGAGGAGGATGTGTCCCTCGTCTGCGACGCCGCCAAACCCCTCGTCGCGCGCGTCTTCAAGACGGTGACGGACCCCTTCGTCGGCAAGCTCAGTTACTTCCGCATCCTCCAGGGCACCCTGCCGGCGGACAGCCACGTCACGAACTCGCGCACGGGCAAGAGCGAGCGCGTGGCGCAGATCTTCCGCATCTTCGGCAAGGAGGCGCGCCCCGTGCCGCAGGGCATTCCCGGCGACCTGTGCGCCGTGAGCAAGATCGAGGACATCCACATCGGCGACGCGCTGTGTGACGGGCGTAAGCTCGTGACGCTGCCGAAGATCGTCTTCCCTCTGCCGATGGCCTCGCTGGCGATCGAGCCGAAGGCTCGCGGCGACGAACAGAAAATCTCCGGAAGCGTGCAGAAGATCGCCGACGGCGACCCGACCTTCGTGCCGCGCCGCGACCAGCAGACGGGCGAAATGATCGTGACGGGGATGAGCCAGCTCCACCTGGACGTCCTGCTCCACCGTCTTGAGAAGCGCTTCGGCGTCGGCGTGAACACCAAGCCGCCGCGCATCCCCTACAAGGAGACGATCACCGTTCCCGCGGAGGGGATGTATCGTCACAAGAAGCAGACCGGCGGGCGCGGCCAGTTCGGGGAGGTGCATTTCCGCCTCTACCCGATGGAGCGCGGTGCGGGCTTTGAGTTCGTGGACGCCATCGTCGGCGGCGCGATCCCGAACCAGTTCATCCCGGCGGTGGAGAAGGGCGTTCGCGAGACGCTGCCGCGCGGCGTCCTGGCGGGGTACCCCGTCGAAGACGTGAAGGTCGAGCTCTTCTTCGGCAAGTATCACGACGTGGACTCCTCGGAAGCGGCCTTCAAGCTCGCGGCCTCGATGTGCTTCCAGGAGTGCTTCCTGAAGGCCAAGCCGGTCCTTTTGGAGCCGGTGGTCAATCTGGAGATTACCGTTCCCAGCCAGTACATGGGCGACATCAGCGGCGACCTGAACAGCCGGCGTGGACGGATCGTGGGCATGGACTCGGAAGGCGACATGCAGATCATCCGCGCGCAGGCGCCTCTGGGCGAAGTGATGCGCTACGCCACAGAGTTGCGCTCAATGACCGGCGGCACGGGCAGTTACACGATGGAACTGAGCCACTACGACGTGGTGCCCGCCCGCGCGGCGGAACAGGTGATTGCCCAGGCGAAAAAGGCCAAAGAGGAGGCGGGCGGACGGTAATGGCCGCCGGGGTTTTGACGCGCTGGTGGCGTCGGGTGATGACGCGCCTGGGCCTGGCGCCGATCCTCTGCGACACCTGCCGGTACGACCACCCCTCGGCCTGCCGGAACCGCGAGCGGCCCAATGCCACGGAGTGCGGCGAGTACGTGAAACGCTAAGTCGGGGCCAAGTAAGTAAGGACGGGCGCGACTTCGGTCGCGCCCGGTTGCGCTTCGCGCCGCGCAGCGGACGTGGCATTCTCCTTTTGGGCGAGAGTTACCCGAAGAAGGACTTCGCCATTTCGTAGAGTTCGGGCGGAACGGTCCGGCGCGTGGCGGCGGTGGCGAGGGGGACGGGCACGATGTCGTTCGCTTGAAGGGCCACGCACTGGCCGAAGCGCCCGGCCCGGACAAGGTCCACCGCCGCGACCCCGAAGCGCGACCCCAGGACGCGGTCGAATCCGGTGGGGGAGCCGCCGCGCTGGATGTGGCCGAGGACGGTCACGCGGGTGTCGTAGCCGGTGCGTTTTTCGATCTCGCGGGCGACGGCTTGGCCGATGCCGCCGAGGCGGGGCTGGCCGAACTCATCTGCGGGAACGCTCTGAAAGACCGGGGCGGCCTTCTCGCGGTCGGCAATGCGGACCCCCTCCGCGATGACGATGATGCTGAAGTCCTTGCCGCGGTCGTGACGGCGGACGATGGCGTCGCAGACGTCCTGGAGGGCGATGGGCTGTTCGGGGATGAGGATGATGTCCGCGCCTCCCGCTACGCCGGCGTGGACGGCAATCCATCCCGCCAGGCGTCCCATCACTTCGATGATCATCACCCGGTCGTGGGATTCGGCGGTCGTGTGAATGCGGTCTATCGCCTCCATCGCAATGTTCACCGTCGAGTCGAACCCGAAGGAGTACTCTGTGCCGCCGACGTCGTTGTCAATCGTGGCGGGGATGCCGACCACGGGGAGGCCGTGCTCGCGGAAGAGGCGTTCGCCGACGACGAAGGTGTCCACGCCGCCGATGGCGATGACGGCGTCGAGGGCGAATCGTTTGGCGTTGGCGAGGATGACGCCGGGACCCTCGGGACTGAGAAAGGGGTTCGTGCGCGAGGTGCGGAGGATGGTGCCGCCGCGCGGCAGCAGGCCGCTGACGGAGTCCATGGTCAGCGGGGTGGCCAGGCCGTCGAGAAGGCCGCGCCAGCCGCGGAGAATGCCGAAGCACTCGAGATGGTGCTGAGCGATAGCGGTGCGGACGACGGCGCGGAGGACGGCGTTAAGACCGGGGCAGTCGCCCCCGCCGGTGAGAATGCCGATGCGTTTGGCCATCCAGGTGTCCCTCGCGATAAGGTGCGGACGTTGCCCGGTTGCGCTGATGGGACTGTAGCGGAAAGCGAGGGAGGGTGTCAACAGTCGCCCTGTGCCGGTCTCGGGCGCTTGGGCACAGGACCCCGCATTTCGGCGGAATGAAACTTGACATGCTCATCGAATGGGGGTAGAATACACGCTGTTCTTAAGGAGTCGGGCGGTCATGTCTCGTATTCTGCTCGGAACGCTGGGTCTTACGACGGCCACCACGGGAATCGTGGTGGTAGTAGCGCTCGTGCGTTCTCCGGGCGGTGGGTGAGACCTCGGCTCCGTCGCACGCTGTGAATCCAAGACCCGCTGGCCTGTGAGACAGGCGGCGGGTTTTTTTGTTGGACGACGGACGGCGAACGTAGGCTTGACGATGTGCGGGACGGATGATAGAAGACAACGCTGGATCGGCCAAGGCATCGCAGGAGAGGAAGCAGACATGGGAACGAAGGGCGCGCAGATTCTGGTGGACGCGTTGATCGAGGAGGGCGTGCAGCACGTGTTCGGCTACCCGGGCGGGTCGGTGTTGCCGCTGTTCGACGCGCTGTACGACGCGCCGATCAAGTTCATTCTGCCCCGGCACGAGCAGGCGGCGGCGCATGCGGCGGACGGCTATGCGCGGGCGACGGGCAAGGTCGGCGTGTGCATCGCCACCAGCGGCCCCGGCGCGACGAACCTGACCACCGGCATCGCGACGGCGAACATGGACAGCATCCCCGTCGTGGCGATCACCGGCCAGGTCAAGACACACCTTATCGGCAACGACGCCTTCCAGGAGGCGGACGTGACGGGGATCACGCGTCCGATCACGAAACACAACTACCTGGTGAAGAACGTCCACGACCTGGCGCGGGTCATCAAGGAAGCCTTCTACATCGCGCGGACGGGGCGTCCGGGTCCGGTGGTGGTGGATGTGCCGGTGGACGTGACGACGGCGCTGCTGGAAGGGGCGCCGGACAAGACCATTCGCCTGCCGGGCTACAAGCCGGTGACGGAAGGGCACCCGCGTCAGATCAAGCTGGCGGCGGCGGCCATCAACGCCGCACACAAGCCCGTGCTCTACCTGGGCGGCGGGGTGGTGCTGTCGAACGCCGCCGCGGAGGCGCGCGCGCTGGCCGAAAAGGCGAATATGCCCGTGGCGATGACGCTGATGGGCCTGGGCGCCTTCCCGGGCGACCATCCGCTGGCGCTGGGGATGCTGGGCATGCACGGCACGCCCACGGCGAATTACGCGGTGACCGAATCGGACCTGATCATTTCCGTGGGCGCGCGGTTTGACGACCGCGTGACGGGCCGCATTGACGCCTTTGCGCCCTCGGCCAAGGTGATCCACATTGACATTGACCCGTCGTCCATCAGCAAGAATGTGCGGGTGGACATCCCCGTGGTGGGCGACGCGCGCGGCATTCTGAGCGATCTGACGGAGCAGGCCACCGCGCAGCCCCGCGAGGCGTGGCACAAGCAGATCACCGCCTGGAAGAAGAAGCATCCGCTGGCCTACGACCCCGGCAGCGGCGCGATCAAGCCGCAGGCGGTGCTGCAGGAACTCTGTCGGCAGGCCCCGGAGGACGCGATCATCACCACGGAAGTGGGCCAGAACCAGATGTGGACGGCGCTGTGGTACACCTTCCGGCGTCCGCGGACGCTGGTGTCCTCGGGCGGACTGGGCACGATGGGCTTCGGCTTCCCGGCGGCCATCGGCGCGCAGGTCGGCTGCCCCGGACGCCTGGTGGTGGACGTGGCCGGCGACGGCTCGATCCAGATGAACATCCAGGAGCTGGCCACCGTGGCGCAGTACAAGCTGCCGGTGAAGGTGCTCATTCTCAACAACGGTTTCCTGGGGATGGTGCGCCAGTGGCAGGAGCTGTTCTACCAGCGCCGGTACAGCCAGACGACGCTGAACGGGAACCCGGACTTCGTGAAGCTGGCGGAGGCGTACGGCGTGAAGGGAATGCGCGTGACGGCGCCGGGCGAAGTGCCGGACGCGCTGCGCGAGATGATCCGCACCGAGGGACCGGTCTTTCTCGACGCGCGGATCGAACCGGAGGAGAATGTCTTCCCGATGGTGCCGGCCGGACAGGCGATCAATCGGATGATCGGAGGCATGGCCTGACATGAGACACGTGATCAGCGCGTTGGTGGAAAACAAGCCGGGCGTGTTGGCGCACATCGCGGGGCTTTTCAGCAGCCGCGGTTTCAACATTGACTCGGTGGCCGTGGGTCGCACGGAGAACCCGTCTCTTTCGCGGATGACCATCGTGGTCGCCGGCGACGACGCGATCCTGGAACAGGTGCGCAAGCAACTGGGCAAGGTGATTGACGTCATCAAGGTTACCGACTACCAGGGCCGCGACACCATCCAGCGGGAGCTTGCGCTGGTGAAGGTGGCCACGCCGCCGGGGAAGCGCCAGGAGATCATCGGGCTGGTGGAAATCTTCCAGGGCAAGGTGGTGGACATCACGCCGGGCGATATGGTGGTGGAACTGAGCGGCCCGGAAGCGAAGGTGGCGGCGTTCGTGGACCTGCTGCAGCCTTTCGGGCTTCGGGAGGTGGCGCGCACGGGCGTGGTCGCCCTGGCGCGCGGAGAGGCGAAGTAGCGCGCTTGATATGTCCGCCGGGCTTTGTTAACATTCATTATCTTGGCCCCAAAGAGAGCGGGCCTCGTTGAAACAGGAGACAGCGCAATGGCGAAGATGAACTTCGGCGGTGTGTGGGAAGAGGTCGTGACGCGGGACGAGTTCCCGCTCGAAAAGGCGCGCAAGGTCCTGAAGGACGAGGTGATCTGCGTGCTGGGCTACGGCGTGCAGGGGCCGGCGCAGGCGTTGAACATGCGCGACAACGGCGTTCCGGTCATCATCGGCCAGCGCAAGAGCGACAAGTTCTACTGGGACAAGGCCGTCAAGGACGGCTGGAAGCCGGGCAAGACGCTCTTCGACATCGAGGAAGCCTCCGCCCGCGCCACGATTATCCAATACCTTGTCAGCGATGCCGCGCAGAAGCTCCTGTGGCCGTGCGTCAAGCCGCACCTGACGGCCGGCAAGGCCCTGTACTTCTCGCACGGCTTCTCGATCGTGTACAAGAAGCAGACGAAGGTCGTCCCGCCGAAGGACGTGGACGTCATTCTCGTGGCGCCGAAGGGTTCGGGCACGAGCGTGCGCCGGAACTTCCTGGACGGCAGCGGCATCAACAGCTCTTACGCCGTGCACCAGGACGCCACCGGGCGCGCGATGGAGCGGACGCTGGCGCTGGGCATCGCGGTCGGCTCGGGCTTCCTCTTCCCGACGACCTTTGAGCATGAAGTGTACAGCGACCTCGTCGGCGAGCGCGGCATCCTGATGGGCTGCCTGGCCGGGTGCATGGAAGCGCAGTACAAGACGCTGCGCCGGCACGGCCACAGCCCCAGCGAGGCCTTCAACGAAACGGTCGAGGAACTGACGCAGAGCCTGATCCGCCTGGTCGGCGAGAAGGGCATGGACTGGATGTTCGCGAACTGCTCGGCGACGGCGCAGCGCGGCGCGCTGGACTGGGCGCCGAAGTTCCGTAAGGCCGTCGAGCCGGTCTTCGCCGACCTGTACGCCCGAGTGAAGGACGGGCGCGAGACGGCGCGCGTCCTCAAGGTCAACAGCGCCCCGGACTATCGCGAGAAGCTCGGCGAGGAGCTCAAGGCGATCCGCGAGTCGGAGATGTGGCGGGCGGGCGAGACGACCCGTTCGTTGCGTCCGGAAAACTGGCAGAAGGCGTGTTGCGGCAAGTCGGCCAAGAAGTGCTGCAAGTGATCGTCCCCGACGGGACGACAGACTGACCGCGAACGCCGGAGCCCGCGCGGCTCCGGCGTTCGCATTCCGTCCGATCCTGGGAGCGGCCATGCGAATGCGCGTAACAGCGGAGGTGGCATCTGCGGCGGAGGTCCCCGCACGGGGCCGGTTCCGCCGCGGGGCGCTTGCGCCCGCCGCATGAGGGCTTGCGCGCTCTCGCCGCCGGGGCGGGGCGCGGACAACGGGTCATTTCACGGCGGAGAGAATGCCATGCGACGCATCAAGATATTCGACACGACGCTGCGCGACGGGGAGCAGTCCCCCGGCGCCAGTCTGAACCTGAAGGAAAAGATCCAGATCGCCCGCCAACTGGCGGCGATGAAGGTGGACGTCATCGAGGCGGGGTTTCCGATCACCTCGCAGGGGGACTTCGACGCCGTTCAGGCGGTGGCGGCCGAGGTGCGCGGGCCGGTGATCTGCGGGCTGGCGCGCACGGTGGAGAAGGACATCGAGCGGGCCTGGGCGGCGCTGAAGAAGGCCGCCCATCCGCGCATCCACGTCTTCTGCGCTACGAGCCAGATCCACCGGCAGTTCAAGTTGCGCAAGGCCAAGGATGAAATCCTGCGCATCGCCGCCGATGGCGTCCGGCAGGCGCGGAAGCTCTGCGCCGACGTTGAGTTCTCGCCGGAGGACGCCTCGCGCACGGAGCCGGACTTCCTGGCCGCCGTCGTCGAGGCCGTCATCGAGGCAGGAGCAGGCACCGTCAACATCCCGGACACCGTCGGCTACGCGATCCCCGAACAGTACGCGGAGTTGATCCGGTACCTGAAGGCCAACGTCCCGAACATCGGCAAAGCGGTCATCAGCGTCCACTGCCACAACGACCTGGGGCTGGGTGTCGCAAACTCCCTGGCGGCGGTGGCCGCCGGCGCGGACCAGGTGGAGTGCACCGTCAACGGCCTGGGGGAGCGCGCGGGGAATGCCTCGCTGGAGGAGATCGTTATGGCGATCAAGACCCGGCGCGACTTCTTCGGCTGCGACACCGGCGTCGCCACGCGGAAGCTCTACGCCGTCAGCCGCATGGTCAGTGGAATGACGGGCATGGTTGTGCAGCGGAACAAGGCGATCGTGGGCGAGAATGCCTTTGCCCATGAGGCGGGAATCCACCAGGACGGAGTGCTCAAGGAGCGCCGCACCTACGAGATCATGCGTCCCGAGGACGTCGGCGTGCCGCAGAGCAAGCTGGTTCTGGGCAAGCACTCCGGGCGGCACGCGCTGCGCGTGCGGGCGAAGGAACTCGGCTTTGACCTGTCCGACACGCAACTGGAAGTCGCCTACACCCGGTTCAAGGACCTGGCCGACCGTAAGAAGGTCGTCTATGACGAGGACATCGAGGCGATCCTGGAGTCGGAGTTCGCGCAGGTGGAGGAGGTCTTCAAGCTGGAGGCCTTCCACATCTCCTCCGGCACGCGCGCCACGCCGATGGCCACGGTGAGCCTTCTCGGCCCGTCGGGCGCCAAGACGCAGGACGCGGCCATCGGCGACGGGCCTGTGGACGCTCTCTACAACGCCATCGAACGGCTCACCGGCGTCAAGGTCAAGCTGAAGGACTACCGCATTCGCGCGTTGACGATGGACAAGGACGCACAGGGCGAGGTGACCGTGGTCGTGGAGTACCGGGGACGCACCATCACCGCGCGCGGCCTCAGCACCGACATCGTGGAAGCCAGCGCCTTTGCCTACCTGAACGCGATCAACAGCGCCGTGGCGCGCGAGCGGCGGGATAAGGACCGCCGGCGCTCAACGCGCGGAACGTCGAAGGGATGATCTGCGTTCCGATCATTGCGCCGACGCCGGAACGAATCGAGCGGGAGATTCACTTCGCCACGCCGCTGGCGGACCTGCTTGAACTGCGGATGGATTACGCGCCCCGGGCGGACTTGAAGCGGCTGATCGAGACGCGGCGCAAGCCCGTCATCGTGACCTGCCGCCCGGAGCGCGAGGGGGGGCAGTTCCGGGGCGAGGAGTCGGAGCGGCTGGCCCTCCTGCAGCGCGCCATTGACCTCGGGGCGGACTACGTGGACGTGGAATGGGACTCCGTCGGCGCGCTGCGACGGGGGGGACACACGCGGATGATCGTGTCCCGGCACGATTTCCGACGCGTGCCGGAGAACCTGGAATCCCTTCACGCGGAACTCGTGGCGGCGGGGGCCGACATCGCCAAGATCGCCTGCACCGCTACGAGCATTCTGGACAATCTCCGCATCTTCCGACTCCTGAAATCCACAAAGCATCCGACCATCGCCCTGTGCATGGGCGAAGCAGGCGCGATCAGCCGCGTGCTCGGGCGGAAGTACGGCGCCTTCCTCACCTTCGGCTCGGCGGCGCGGGGGAAGGAGTCAGCGCCGGGTCAGTTCTCGGCGGCGCAACTGCGCGAGATGTACCGCTACAAGCAGATCGGACGTGCGACGGACTTCTACGGCGTCATCGCCAATCCCGTCGGGCACAGCATGAGCCCGGCCATCCACAACGCCGCCTTTGCGGCGCTGAATATGGACGCGGTGTACCTGCCGCTGAAGGTGGAGTGCGATCCGGCGGAGTTTGTGCGCGCCTTTCGGGAGCTTGACGCGCGGGGGTACTCGGTGACCCTTCCGCACAAGGAAGGGATTCTGGCGGGCATGGACGAACTGTCGCCGCTGGCGCGACGGATCGGGGCGGTGAACACGGTGGTCTGCCGCCAGGGCCGCCTGCACGGAACGAATACCGACGTTCCCGCGGCGATCGGCGCGCTGGAGGAGGCCGTGGCGGGCGGGACGAAGGCCGCTGCGGTGGCGGAACGGAGCCCTTTGGCGGACCGGCGGGTGCTCCTGTTGGGCGCCGGGGGGGCGGCCCGGGCCGTGGCGCACGGGCTGATCGAGAAGGGCGCCCGCGTGGCAATCACAAATCGTACCCCGGAGCGCGCGGTTGCGCTCGCCCGAGAGGTCGGCGGCGAGGCGGTGACGATGGAGGCCGCCGCCGGCATCGGCGCGGAGATCGTGATAAACACGACCTCGGTGGGAATGTACCCTCACGTCTGCGCCACCCCGCTGCCCCGCGAGGCGTTGCGCAAGGGGATGGTGGTCTTCGATGCGGTGTACAACCCTCCGGAGACGCGCCTGCTGCGCGAGGCGCGCGAGACGGGCTGCCGGACGATCGGCGGCATCCGGTGGTTCGTCAGTCAGGCCGCGTTGCAATTTGAGTTGTGGACAGGCCGCCCTGCGCCGCGCCATGTGATGGAGCGCGTGGTGAGGCAGCGGCTGGAGGAACGGTAGCCATGACGATAGACGAGTTCCAGAAACTGATCGAGAAGACCTACTTCGAGCGGGACTCTGCGCGCGGGATGGGGGGGACGTTCATGTGGTTCACCGAGGAGGTGGGGGAACTGGCCACGGCGCTGCGCGAGGGAAATCGCAAGGAGATGGAGGAGGAGTTTGCCGACGTGCTGGCGTGGCTCTGTACGCTGGCGAGCATGTCGGGCATCCGCATGGAGGACGCCGTGCGGAAGTACGCGCAGGGGTGTCCGCGCTGCCGCAGGATACCGTGCGGCTGTTCGCAGAAGGTGTGAGTCCCGGCGGAGGAACGCCATGACCGGCGACGCCGACGCGGGGCGCTTGACGCGCGCAGAGCGCTGGGTCTGTGCGGGGATTGTTGCGTGGGCGCTGGCGCTCTGGGCGGCGGCCTGGGTGGTCCCTGCCGTGGGGCGCGTTCCACTCCTGGCCTGGCTGGACCGGCCCTGCGCCCTGCGGGAGGGGACCGGGTTGCCGTGCCCCCTCTGCGGGGGGACGCGGGCGGCGGCGCTCACGGCGCGGGGGGCGCTGGGGAGGGCCTTTCTGCTCAACCCCGCTGCGACGGCGCTGTTGGCCGTTTCGGCGGCGGCTGCGGGATGGGCGGCGATATGCCTGACCGGCGGACGGGACTGGGGCTTCCGGCGCGCGAGGCGCGCGCTTAACTCCCCGATGGCGCTCTATGTCCTCTGCGTCGGTGCGGCGGTGTTGTGGGGATACAAGATCGTTGCGGACTGTCTGTTCGGGGTGAACTGAGCCTCAATGCTACGGGGCGGGCGGCGGGGGGGGCCAAAGGAGGCGCACGCACCGGAAGCCGACATTGACGTAGCGCCCGCCGGTGCGTCCGTTCATGCGCGAGGCGGAGGCCCCCGCGCGTTCAATGGAGATTTCGGCGGGGGGGACTTCCTTCATCTCGGCAACCTCCGGCACGCGCGGGACGCGACCGAGCATCGGCGGCCAGCGCCGCAGGACGCCCGCCATGTCGCGCGTTTCAAGTCCGAGCTTGGGGTCTCCGCGCAAGGCAACGCAGCCGGTGGCGAACTCGACGGTCACGGTGCGGGGGCGGCCCTTCTCGCGGATCGTCACCGGAAGGGAACGAGCGATTTCCTCGCCAGGGGCAATGCCGGGCAGGCGCGCCTCGGCCCACTGCTCCCAGGCAGGCATCCAACGGCGGACGAAGACGATAAGCTTATCTTCAGGCGCGGCGGCGAAGCCGATCTGGTACTGCGCGGGGTGGCGCAGGCTGAACTCCGGGGCGGCGGGGTCCGGGGAAAGGACGAAGAGTTCGGGCGCGCCGTCCGGCGCCGGGCCGGGCACGACGCATACCGGGCGTCCGCGTTCGATTCCCGCCCAGGAGGATCCCTTGACGACAAAGGCGCGTGGCGGGCGGGAGGCGGCAGACGCATCGTCGGGGGTGGCCTCGGGCGCTTCAACGGGCGTCGAGGTCCACTCGGCCACGTTGCCGACCATGTCCGCCGCGCCGCAGGGAGAGCGGTCGGGGATCGCGACGCCGCACGGGGCCGGCCCGTAGGCGAGCACGGCCTTGTCGGCGGACCACGCGCCGCCCCAGGGATAGAGGCGGGCATCCTTGCCGCGCGCAGCGGCTTCCCAGTGGTCCTCGGTGGGCAACGCGCACCTGGCCCACCGGGCGAACGCGGCGGCTTCAGCCTGCGTGATGCCGACGACGGGCAGATCCTCAGCGCCGGGGGGCGGGGTGAAGTTGTCGCTCCATCCGGGGGGCGGGGGCAGGTTCGTCGCGCGGAGGAACTCGGCGTAGCGGGCGCAGGTGACTTCGGCGCGGTCTATGAAGAAACCGTGCGGGAAGACGGCTGTGCGCGGCGGGATGCCCTCAATACCGCCCAGAGCGTAGGCGCCCGGCGGCAGAAAGACCATTCCCTCGGGCGGCGTGAGGTGGGGCGCCGTTTCGGCAAGGAGGGCGTCGGCGTCGGGCGCAACGGGGATGAGGTTCAACGCGGCAACGGCGCACTCATACGCCTCCGACGGGCGCTTGGCGGCCAGCGCGGCGCGGCCCTTCGTAATCAGGGCGCGGTGCTTCTCGACCAGGGCTGAGGCGGCGGTCAGTTGTGCGGCTACAGGCTCCCCCTTGAAGGAGAACTTGTCGGACGCGGTCGTGAGAAGGTCGAGGGCGGCAAACCATTCCGCCTTCTTTGCGTGCTCGGCGGCGCGCGCGGCAAGGACCTGGGCGATGGCCTCGCGCAGTTCTTCGATGCGGCGCTGCGCGTAGCCGCGATAAACGTCGTCGGAGACCACGGGCGCGGTGGACGCAATCTGTGTGAAGCGTTCAAAGGCGGCGATCAACGCGGGCAGGCCGGCCCCCTTGGGGGCCAGGGCGTCGGCGTCGTCACAGGCGGACTTCGCGGCGGCGCGGGTCTGGCGGATCTCGGCGGCCAGGCCGGCGGCCTTGGCCGCTGCGGGGGTGGCCGCGTAGCGCTTGTGGACGCGGTCGCAACGCCGGATGGCCTCGTCGAAGTCCCCGTCGGCGCGAAGCTTCTCGGCTTCAGCAAAGGCGCGCTCTCCCTCCTCAGCGTGGCGTTGCCGGGCGGCGGGAACGACCACGAACCAGACGAGGGCGACACCGATCAGGAGGGCCACACCCGCAACAAGGGCGATGACCTTGCGCCAGTCCGCAGGCGCGGCAACGGGTTCGACGCGCGTCGGAGTCAGAACGACCTCCTCCGGTTCGGCGGCGGCGGAGGCGGCGGCCAGTTCGTTCGTCTGCGGCTCCAACTCCTTCAGGAGGAGCAGGGCGCTGCTGTCGCCGGGGTCCATGTTGAGAACCTTGCGACAGTGCGAGACGGCGAGCAGGAGTTCTCCCTTGGCCGCGGCGTTGTGGGCATCCTGAAGGTAGGAGCGCTTCAGGTTGAGGTTGGCCAGATCGAGTTTGGCGCGGGTGAGGCGTTTGCGGAGGTCCACGTCGCGGGGCCAGAAGCGGGCCGCCTTACTCCACTGCGACACGGCCCCGGCGAGGTCCTTGGCTTGAAAGAGGCGCGAGCCTTCGGCCAGGGCGGCCTTGGCCTCGGCGCGGTCGCCGTCAATCTTCCGGCGTCGCGCGGCGACATCCCTGTAGTCCTGGGGCAGGGTGGCCCAGACTTCGGAGGCTTCATCGAAGCGGCCTTCGGCGGCGGCGCGCTCGCCGACTTCGTAGGTGCGCTGCTGGAAGCGCTCGCGCCGGAGCTTCACCGTCTCGATCCAGGCGGCGGCGTTGGCGCGGACGGTAGCGTACTCGCGGGTACGAAACGCCTGGAGCTTCTCGAGCTCGGCGATGGCCGCGTCGTACTTGCGTTCGGCGATCAGGTTCTTCGCGGCAGACTGGATGGCCACGGCGTCATGGCGGCGCTTCTCGCGGTGGGGGGTTAGTTCCTCGCCGCAACCGGCGCAACGCCCGATGTCAATCCGGTTCTGCCGATTGCAGGCGGGGCAGCGGTCGAAAAGGTCCGCGAGGCTCTTGCCGCACTTGCGGCAATCGAAGGCTGAGGGGGGATTCTCCAGGCCGCAGGCGGCGCAGGCGGTCAGGCCCGGCGCGGGAGCTTCCAGTCCCGTCGTGGATTCCTGGGACTGCCGGTCTCGGGCGCTCTGGCCGGGGGTCGAGGCAATGTCGCGCAGGGCGCGCAGCATCTCCTCGGCGCTACCGAAGCGGTCGTTCGGGTCCATCTTGAGCGCGCGGAGGATGATATCGTCCCACCGCACGTCCAGCGAGGGGTCCAGTTCTGTGGGCATCTTGAACATGCCCAGGGGAAGTGTGCCGGTGAGCATCTCATAAAGACAGACGCCGAAGCTGTAGAGGTCGGCGCGTCCGTCCACGCTCTTCGCCGAGGTCAACTGTTCGGGGGCCATGTACTTCAGTGTGCCCATCGCCTGGTTCTCGCGTGTGGCGTCCAGTCCTCCCTCGGACTTGGCAAGGTGAGCCAGGCCGAAGTCGGTGACTTTGACCACTTCGTCCCGGTTGATCATGATGTTGCCGGGCTTGATGTCGCGGTGCACCACCTTGCGGCGGTGGGCGTAATCGAGCCCGGCCAGCGTCTGCTCGGACAGGCGAAGGGCCTCGGCGGGGGGAAGCCGTCCGTGTCGGGCGATGCGATCTTTGAGCGTTTCCCCCTCGACGTACTCCATGACAATGAAGTAGGTCTCGCCCTCGCGCCCTCGGTCAATCACGCTGACGATGTTGGCATGATTGAGGTTGGCCAGCACGGCGGCCTCGATCTCGAATCGTTCCACAAAGAGGCGGTTCTTTGCAAACTCTTTGGGGAGGATCTTGATGGCGACGTTGCGGTTCAGGGAGAGCTGGCGTCCGCGGAAGACGACGGCCATTCCCCCGGCGCCGAGAAGGGTGTCAATGGTGTAGTTGCCGAGACGCTGCCCGGGCCGGAAGCCGGGGGCAAGCTCCTGGACGATCTGCTCCGGCGCGCGGAGGGCGTCCTCGGGGATACGCGCCCTGCAGTGGGGGCAGGTCAGGCGCAAGAGGTCCGCGCCCGGCGGCGCTTTGAATATGTGCGCGCAGGTCGGACACGTCAGCGTGGCGGCGGCCTTGGACATCGGGCGGTCTTCAGATATCTCAGTAACCGTACACCGGGAAGGATAGTCGGCAAAGGAGGGCAAGTCAAGGAAGGGTCGAGTCTTCCGACGCCTGCGGCGGAGTTGCGCGGCGCGAGGGAGTGGTCTAGGATACCTCGGTCAGGCTGCGCGCGAAGGCGCGGCTCCGGGAAGAGGGAGGGATCGCTCATGCCGCGTAGTCAGCAGCGCTGTCTTCCGTTGGTCATCAGCGGGGTTCCGCCGCGCGCGGCAATGGTGGCCGGACTGGGCCCGCCGAGGTCGGAGTGCGGGCCGGGAGCCCTGATGACGTGGGCCGGACGCCTGTGGTGCGTGACGTATGTCTCCTCCGGCGCGCGCAGCGGCGTCGGAACGGGTCTCTACGAAATGGACGAAGACTTCGTCCTGCGCCGACACCCGCGCAGCGTGGTGGGCACCTTTGCGAACCGGATGGTCCACTTTCCGACGAATCAGCTCATCATCGGCCCCCACGCCATAGACGACCGGCGTCGCGTGCGGACCTTCGAGGGACTGCTGCCCTATCGCATCGCCGCGACGATGGCGCACCTTTTCGATCCGGCCAACAAGGTCTATTTCCTCGGCATGGAGGGCCACTTCTTCGAGGCGGACGTGCAGACGCTCGAAGTGAAGCAGCTTTTCGACCTGACGAAGGAGCTGCGTCTGCCGGAGAACTGTCAACCGCACTTCAAGGCGGGATTCACCTTCCGCGGGCGTGTGATCGTGGCTAACAACACCTACGACGAGGCGGAGTTCCTGGGCCAGCGCGCGGCCGGACGGCTGGCGGAGTGGGACGGGGCCAAGTGGAACATCGTGGCCGCGCGACCGTTCAATGAAGTGTTCGGACGTCCGCGCCTGGGGGGCGGAACGGCCTTCGCCACGGGCTGGGACCGGGCCTCGGCGCTCCTGATGACGTTGAACCGGTACAAGTGGACGACCTATCGTCTGCCGAAGGCCAGCCATACGCACGACCATTTCTGGGCCACGGAGTGGCCGCGCATCCGGGAGATCGAGCATGAGCGCTTTCTGATGGACTGCCACGGCATGTTCTACGAGCTTTCGCCCCACGCATACGGCGGGCGGGTGTGGGGGGTCCGCCCCATCTCCTCTCATCTGTGGGTCGTGCCGGACTTCTGCGCCTTCCGCGGCCTGTTGGCGCTGGGCTTCAACCAGAACACCGCGGCGGGAGGCGACAACTGCCTGGCGGGCGAGCCGAATGCCGGGCTCTGGTTCGGGAAGTACGAAGACCTCTGGCAGTTCGGCAAGCCGGCGGGCTGGGGCGGGCCGTGGTGGAAGCGGACCGTGCGCCCGGACGAGCCCTCCGACCCCTATCTGATGACGGGTTTCGACAAGAAGGTGATGCATCTGGCGCACGAAGGGCGCGAACGCGTGACGTTCACGGTGGAGGTTGACTTCCTGGGTGACGGGACCTGGAAGGTGTACGACACCTTCGGCGTGGGCGCGCGCGGCTATGTCCACCACGAGTTCCCGTCGGGCTACAGCGCACACTGGGTTCGCGTCACGGCGGACAAGGGATGTGTGGCGACGGCGTACTTCACCTACACCTGAGCCGGCAGCGTGGACGGAAGGTCAGCGCGCAGCGTAGCTCAACGCGTGCGCGATCAGCCACAGAACCAGCGCAAATCCGCCGAGCAAGGCCAGGTACCGGCGGTAATCCTGCCAGGTGGCGGGACGTCCTCCGGCGGTGTGGCCGTCGTAGCGGCGGATGTCCAGGTACCGGAAGAAGGCCACCGCGAGAACGATCCCCCAGAAGACCGGGTCCGCTGCGCTGAAGAACTGCTCGCGCTTCTGCGAAATCTTCAGCGCCGCGATCAGAAGGAAAGCGTTTCCGGCCAGCATCCAGAGAACGCGCAGGACGCAGCCGCCGGCGTTGGGGGGGGGCGACGAGGGCGCAGCAGAGGCACGATCGGGAGACATGGCAGGACTCCGACAGGCGCGTCGCCGAATGGCGGCCCGACCATCCGCAGACCTGTAGCAGCGACCTGCCACACCCTTTGCAATGCGATGGTAGCGCAGAGGTGCGCGGGAAGTCAAGAAGAGGTTTGACAGTGACGCGCGGGCGTGATAGAGAGGGGACGCGCGGCGCAGGGCGCGAGGTCTGATTGGGAGAGATTGCGATGCGGAGCGGTGCGGCTTCGTTGCTGAAGGCGGCAGTGGGACGCGGCAAAGTGGACACCTCAAAGGCGCCGGCATGGTGGGTCAGCCGGAGCGATGAGACGGAGCGTTTGCTGCGGTCGCTGCCGGGGGTGGAGGTCTTCGAGATCGGTCGCAGCGCGGGAGGGCGTCCCATCCTGGCGGCGGCGTGGGGGGCGCGGGAAGACCTGCCGAACCGCACGTGCGGCAGCCTTTCGTCGGCCCTGTCGGGCGGCTCGGCCTCGGCCTTCTACGGACAGGGCAAGAGGGAACGGCAGGGGCTGCTCTTCCTCGGCAACGCGCACGGGATCGAGTTCGAGGGCACGGTGGCGGCGCTGAACGCGCTGAATGTCATCGCACGCGGCACGGACCTGAGAGGTCGGCGCTGGCCGATCCTGCGGGAATACGGGCGCAAGCTGCGCTTTGTCGTGATCCCGCACTTCAACGTGGACGGACGCGTCCGCCACGACATACACCGCCACTTCCTGAACCTGGACGTTGAGGAGTACCGGCGCATCTCGCAGGGGGACCTGAAGAGCGGCGAGAAGCTGGTCTGGCCGAAGTCGAAGCTCACCTGGCCCATTCCGCCGGAAGCGGTGGAGGTGATGGGCGGTTACTTCAACGACAACGGCGTGAACCTGGTCTATGACACCGGCCTGGCGGCGGACCCGCAGCCGGAGACGACGGCGCTGACGCGCTTCTTGCGCCGCGAGATGCCCGACGGCGTCATCCTGTCGCACTCGAACAACGGCAGTCTGGTCTGTGAACACGCCTCCTTCATCCCGGAACACTTCCGCATGTGGCTGCAAGCCTTCAGCGCGGTCGCCGGCAGCGCCTGCCGGTACAAGGGTTACCGCAAGTTCGGCGTCGCGCAGGCCGCCCACGGATACGCCGGGCAGATTCTTTACCAGGGCGACGTGATCTATCACACCTGCGGGGCGCTGCCGCTGCTGGTCGAGTTCCCCTGCGGCTACCAGAACGTCCCCGACACACTCGATGAACTGCTCGATATCAGCATGACGGTGATCCAGGAGATTGTTCGCTTCGGGGTGGAGTACCGGTTCCGCCCGCGCGAAAAGGGACGGGAGTAACTCGGCGGGGGCCACGGCACAGGAGCGGTCTCGATGAAACGAGGGTTCGTCACGGCAAAGCTGGACCTCGACGGCTACCGCGCGAACCTGCTGCGCCGGGGCACGCCGGCACGCGTCTTCCACTTCGAGCACGGCATCGGCTCAAAGGTCAAGGGGCAGATGCTGGAACGCTTCGGTCTGGGTGTCCGCCCTGCCGAGGGACGCGCCGGTGAGTGGCGCGCGGAGGCGAATCTCTATCGCACTCTGGGGATCGAACTCTTTCGGGTCTATCCGCCGGGCGCGTCCTTTCAGATTCGTTCACTCACCGGGCGGGGGTGGGCGAACGAGCACGGGGGGCCGATCGGGGGCGAGGAGGACGTCGAGCGCTACCCCTGGCCTCGGGTGGGGGAGGTGGACTTCGCCGTCCTCGACTGGTACGAGAAGCGCCTGCCGCCGGACATGGGAGTCTTCGTCAAAGTGAGCATGCAGGAACTGGTCGTGGGGCTCGTCGGATTCGAGCCGCTCTGCTTCATGCTCTTCGACCGTCCGGACCTGGTGCGGGAGATCGCGCGGCGAGTGGGGGAGTTCCATACCGCGCTGGCCGAGGCGCTTTGCGGATACCGGTGCGTCTTTGCGCTGTACGGATGTGACGATTTCGGCTTCAAGACCTCGACGCTCCTCCCGCCGGAGGTGGTGCGGCGCGACTTCCTGCCCTGGCACAAGCGCTGGGCCGAGATCGCGCACGCGCGGGGGAAGTACTACTTCCTGCACTCCTGCGGGAATCTGGCGGCGCTCATGGACGACATCATTGATGATGTCCGCGCGGATGCCAAGCATTCCTTCGAGGAGGCGATTCTGCCGGTGGATCGGGCCAAGGCGCTCTACGGCCATCGCCTGAGTCTCTTGGGCGGACTTGACGTGGACTGGATTGCGCGCTCCGATGAGGCGCGCATCCGGGCCTATACCCGACGCGTGCTGGAACGGTGCGTGCCGGGCGGGGGATACTTTGCGGGCCTCGGAAACTGGGTGACGGACTACATCCCGCTGGCCAACTACCTGACGATGCTCGACGAGGCGCGCCGGTTCGGCGCGAGCGGATTCTGAAAACGACAAGCGCGGAGAAATGATAGACGTGAGCCTGCACGAACTGGCCTCGGCCTGCCTGGCGGACTGCACGCCGGCGCAGCAGGAGGCGATTGCGCACATGGAGGGTCCCCTGCTGGTGCTGGCGGGGCCCGGCAGCGGCAAGACGCGCGTGATCACGCGGCGGATCGCACACCTGACGGCGCGGGGCGTGCCGTCAGACGAGATTCTGGCGATTACCTTCACGAACAAGGCCGCCGGCGAGATGCGCGAGCGGGTGGCGGCGCTCCATGCGCCCGTCACAGGATGGATTTCCACCTTCCATTCCTTTTGCGCCCGGCTCTTGCGGATGTACGGCGCTCACGTCGGATTGCAACCGGCCTTCAGCATTTACGACAGCGCCGACTCCCTGGCGGCCGTCAAGCGCGCGATGCGCGAGGTCGGCATCGAGAAGGGCGCACTGCAGCCCGGCGCAGCGGCGCGGGCGATCAGCGCGGCCAAGAACCGCTTCGGCGCATCGAACGCCGTCTCCTTCGACGCACTGACGCAGGGGGGCGAGGAACTGGCGGCGGTGTATGACCGCTATCAAGCCATCCTGCGCGCGGC
>JAKJEM010000037.1:0-9710 GCA_022705425.1 Planctomycetota bacterium | reverse complement strand
TCGACGACCTGCTGATCCTCGCCGTCCGCCTCCTGCGCGACACTCCGGACACCCGCGAGCGTCTGTCCCGGCGCTTCCGCTTCGTCCTGGTGGACGAGTACCAGGACACCAACCACTCCCAATACCTCATCGCCCGCCTCCTGTCCGGACATGGGAACCTGTGCGTGACCGGCGACCCGGACCAGTCCATCTACGGCTGGCGCGGGGCGGACATCCGGAACATCCTGGCCTTCGAGAGGGATTTCCCGCAGGCGAAGGTGGTCCGTCTCGAACAGAACTACCGCAGCACCAAGCGGATCCTGCGCGCCGCGGACCGGGTGATCCGTAACAACGAGGCTCGCAAGGCGAAGGGGCTTTGGACGGAGAACGCCGAGGGGGACCCCGTGCGGCTGGCGCAATGCGAGGACGACCGGCAGGAGGCGGAGACGGTGGCGCGCGAGGTCGCCCGACGCCTTCGGAACGGCACGCCGGCGCGCGACATCGCCGTATTCTACCGCCTCAACGCCCAATCGCGTACGTTGGAAAGCGCCCTTCGGGGGGAGGGAATCGCCTATCAGATCGTCGCCGGGACGGAGTTCTATCAGCGCCGCGAGATCAAGGACCTGCTGGCGTACCTGCGCCTGATAGACAACCCGAGCGACGACGTGAGCGCGGAGCGGGTGGCGAACGTGCCGCCGCGGCGTCTGGGGGAGACGTCGCTGGCCCAGGCGCGGGCGCGTGGGCGCGAGCGCGGATGGACGCTCTGCGAGTCCCTGGCCCGCGCGGAGGACCTGGGGTTGCGCGGTCCTGCGCTTCAGGGGGCGGCAACCTTCACCCGGCTCCTGGCGGAACTGCGCGCCCTGCCGCGCAAACCCGCGGCCGACGTCGTGCGGCGGCTGCTTGCCCTTACGCGATATGAGGAGTATCTTGACGAGGACGACGACAGCGCCGAGGAGCGCATTGCCAATGTGCGCGAACTCGTCAACGACGCCGTGGAATACGATCAGGCCGAACCGGAGGGGGGCCTGCAGGGCTACATCGAGCGCGCGGCGCTGGTCAGCGACGTGGATGGCCTCGACGCAAAGAAGTCCGGCGTCACCCTGATGACCCTTCACGCCGCCAAGGGGTTGGAGTTCCCGGTCGTCGTCATCGTGGGACTGGAGGACGGCCTGCTGCCGCTGATGCGTGAAGGCGACGGCGACCACGACATGGAGGAGGAGCGTCGGCTCTTCTTTGTGGGCCTGACGCGGGCGAAGAAGGACGTGCTGCTGACCTGTGCCGACATGCGGATGCGTTACGGAAAGCAGGAATACACCAAGCCGTCGCGCTTCATCCGCGAGATGGGGGAGGAGATCGTTCGCGAGGGGACCGATGTCGGGGTGTCGCATCTTGCGTCCCGGCGCGCGGAGGGCCGCCGTCATGCCTTCAACGCGCCGCGCCGATGTGAGGAACCCGAACACCGGCGCGTCCGGCGAAGTGACACCGAAGAGATCGTGTACGATGGCGATCCGGCGCCGGCGACGGAGGACATCATCCCCAACGCGCCCTTCCGCGCCGGGGATCGCGTGATGCACCCGGAGTACGGCCGGGGGCAGGTTCTCAGCCTCAGCGGTTACGGCGCCAGCCTTCAGGCCAAGGTCCACTTCGCGCGCGCCGGCGTCAAGTCGCTCATCCTTCAATACGCCCGCCTGCGCCGCGTGTAGGCCGCCCATCCCAGGGCGGATTCCGCCTGAGTTCCTGATTCATCGCGCCGGAGATTGACTTCGGGGGCGGGGCGGCCTTATACTCAACAGAGGCGGTGTTATAGCGCGTTAGACCTTTTGAGAGTATGCGGCGCGAAAGTTGTTGTGCTGCGGCGGTTTGCATTGGTCCCGAATCACAGGTAGGGCTTGCGCGTGACGCTTCTGTACATCATCCAGGCGGTCATCGGCTTCGGTGTGCTGGTCTTCGTGCATGAGCTTGGCCATTTCCTCGCGGCGAAGTGGATCAAGGTCAAGGTGGAGGCCTTCTCGCTCGGCTTCGGCCCCTTCATCAAGTACAAGCGCGGCGACACGGAGTACCGCCTGAGCGCCATTCCGCTGGGCGGGTATGTCAAGATGGCCGGCGAGGAACCCCAGGAGGGGAAGACGCCCGAGCCGGGAGATTTCTACTCAAAGCCGGTGGGGCAGCGGGCCTTCGTCTTTGTCGCCGGGGTGACGATGAACCTTATCTTCGGCTTCATCTTCTTCATCGTGGCCTACGGCGTGGGCGTGCCCGTCGTGCCGGCCGTGGTGGGGGAGGTCAGCCCGGGCTCGCCGGCGTGGAAGGCCGGTTTGCAGCGGGGTGACCGCGTCGTCGAAATTGACGACATCAGCCCGCCGGTGGACTTCGAAGACCTGACGACCTCCTCCATCCTGGCGGGCTCGGACAAGAAGGTCCGCCTGCGTGTTGTGCGTGGCGAGGAGACCTTCTCCACGGTTGTCGAGCCGCAGTACGTCAAGGAGATCGGACGGAAGAGCATGGGCATCCTTCCGCCTCAGACGATGACGTTGGCGCCGGCCGACGACATCCCCCGGCGCTCGCGGCGGGGAGAAGGGGACTTGGGTCTGCTCTACCGTTCGGGGCTGAAGGGGGGCGACGTGATTCGCGGCGTTCGGATACAGGGGACGGAGGAGATCATTCCCGTCGCCACGCCGCAGGAGTTCATGTTGGCGGTGGATCAGTGCGGGGGGCAGCCGATATTCGTTCATTACACCCGCGAGGGTGGGCCGTCCGGCGGGACCGGATCGTTCGTGCGCGTCAAGCCGGAACCGGCGGGCGACCGGATGCTGGGGGTGAAGTTCGGTTCAACCCATGTCGAGGCGGTGCGTCCGGGCTCATGGGCGGCGGAGATGGGACTGCGCGACGGGGACGTCATCGAGTCCGTCGGCGGCGTTGAGACAAAGCGTCGGGGGGATGTTCTGGCGTTGCTGACGGCCGATCGCGCGACGGAGACGCCTCTGCGCGTCCGGCGTGACGGCGCGGTCATCGAGTTGGCGCTGCCGGCTGCGCCGTTGGCCCAAGGTGAGGTCGAGCGGGCGCTGGCCTTTGATACCGCCTATGTCGTAGATGGTCTGATGCCGGGTTACCCGGCGGCGGCGGCGGGCATCCGCGCCGGGGACGTCCTCAAGGCGGTGAACGGGGAGACCCTGACGAAGCCTTGGGAACTGGCGGAGGCGGTCTTTCGCTCGAAGCCGGGAGAGTCCCTGACGATTGCGTGGGAGCGCGATGGACGGCGTATGGAGGCGCGCATCACGCCGCAGAACCGCTGGCAGGTCATGCTGCCGCTCAAGTCCCCGCAGGAGGTCGTTCGCGCCGGGTTGACCGATTCCATGTCCCTGGGTCTGCGCAAGACCTGGCACTGGGTCGGACGTATCTACGTCACAATCGCGCGTCTCATCAGCGGCGACGTGTCCCTCCAGAACGTCAACGGTCCCATCTCCATCGGCTATATCGTCTATGCCGCGGCCGGCGAAGGCCTGGGTATGCTCCTGTACTTCCTGGGGATTCTCAGCATTAACCTGGCTGTTTTCAACCTGCTGCCGATCCCGGTGTTGGACGGCGGGCATCTGGTCTTCGCCCTCGTCGAGAAGCTTCAGGGCAAGGCCGTCAAGGACCGCGTCCGCGAGTATGCCACCTATGCCGGCTACGCGCTTATCCTGGGGCTGCTGGTTATTGCGTTCTGGAACGACATCAAGATGTTCATCTTGAGCAAGTGGATGTAGGGAGCGGGCGATGGACTGGAGTCCCTTTGAGGGCAAGCGCGTCCTGATCACCGGCGGACTCGGCTTCATCGGAAGCAACCTGGCCCATGCCCTGGCGGGCCGCTGCGCCGAACTCACCCTGGTGGACTCCCTCATCCCGCAGTATGGCGGGAATCTTTTCAATATCTCCGGGATCGAGGACAAGGTCCGCGTGAATATCGCGGACGTGCGCGACAGCAGCTCGATGGACCACCTCGTCCAGGGCCAGGACTTCATCTTCAACCTGGCCGGGCAGGTGAGCCACATTGACTCCATGCTCGACCCCTTCACCGACCTGGAGTACAACTGCCGGAGTCATCTGTCGGTGTTGGAGGCGTGCCGGAAGCACAACCCGGAGGCGAAGGTGCTCTATGCCGGCACGCGCGGGCAGTACGGCAAGATCGAACGCCTGCCGGTGGACGAAGATCATCCGGAGCGTCCGATGGACATCAACGGCATCCATAAGATGGCGGGGGAGCGCTATCACCTGCTCTACCATCGCGTTCACGGCCTCCGGACCTGTTCGTTGCGCCTGACGAACACGTACGGGCCGCGCCACTACATGCGCACCAGCCGGCAGGGCGTGCTGAGCTGGTTCATCCGCCTCGCCCTGGAGGGAAGGGAGATCCGCCTCTTCGGCGGCGGGCGGCAGCAGCGGGACTTCAACTACGTCGAGGACGTGGTGGAGGCCTTCCTGATGGCGGCAGCGAGCCCCGACGCCGATGGCCAGGCGTTCAACATCGGTTCGGGCCGGGCCACCACGCTACGCGAGGCGGCCGACCTGGCCGTGCGGGTTGCCGGCGCCGGGCGCGTCACGGAGGCCGAATTCCCGGATGATAAGAAGAAGATCGAGATCGGCAACTACTGCGCCGACACGCGCCGGGCGGAGCGCGCCTTCGGCTGGCGTCCGAAGACGCCGCTGGAGGACGGGGTGCGGCGGACGGTGGAGTTCTTCCGCGCCCACTGGCGTCACTACTGGTCGGAATAGGCGTCGAGAAGCGAAATCCATGTCCAAAGGCGGATTGCGTCGCAACGGACCGGTGGCATTGACGGAGATACCCTTCTTACCGGACGAGGCGCAGTTGTTCAAGAACATCCGCATGTCCTGCGACAGCGAGGACGCGCCGGTCGTGCGCGAGATGCTCGAAGAGGCGCGGCGCATCGCCCGTCCCAAGGCGGTCTATCGCGAAGCCTACGTGGAGGAGAAGGGCGAGGCGCACGTGGTGATCGGAGGCCGGCGCTTTGCGGGACATGTGCTGCGCGTGAACCTGGAGGCCGCACATCGCGTCTTTGCCTCGGTGGCGACGTGCGGGCGTGAACTCCAGGAGTGGTCCGATGCCTTTGCCGGGGACATGCTGAAGGGCTACTGGGCGGAGGCCGTCAAAATCCAGGCGCTGCGGGTGGCGAGCAACGCCCTCGCGGCGCGCCTCGAAGCCCATCTCCCCGGCGGCAGTTCCACGATGAACCCGGGGTCCCTGGAGGACTGGCCGATGTCGGAGCAGCGTCCTCTCTTCGATCTGATCGGGGACGTGGAGGGGCTGATCGGTGTGCGCCTGACCGAGAGCCTGCTGATGATGCCGACGAAGTCGGTCTCGGCGCTGCGCTTTCCGACGGAGGCGCGTTTCGAGAACTGCCAGCTCTGCCGGCGTGAGCGTTGTCCGGGGCGTCGCGCGCCCTATGATCGGAAGCTCGACGAAGGGAAATACCGCAGGGGAAAGCCATGAACGTCAGCGTCGTCGTCCCGCTGTACAACGAGGCGGAGAACGTCGAGCGCCTGTGGGCGGAACTGCGCGAGTTTGCGGACGCCGAGCGGCGTGTGACGCAGATTGTCTTTGTGGACGACGGGTCGAATGACGGGACGTACGAGCGCCTGACCGCCGCCTGCCGGGGCGACGGACGCGCCACGGTCCTGCGCCTGCGCCGCAACTTCGGCCAGACGGCGGCCCTTTCGGCGGGACTCGATGCCGCCACGGGGGATGTCATCTGCCCGATGGACGGCGACCTGCAGAACGATCCGCGCGACATCCCGAAGCTCCTGGCAAAGATTGAGGAGGGTTTCGACGTCGTCAGCGGTTGGCGCAAGGACCGCAAGGACCGCTGGCTGACGCGGCGCGTGCCCTCCTGGGCGGCGAACCGGCTCATCAGCAAGATTACCAGCGTGCCGCTGCACGACTACGGTTGTTCCCTGAAGGCCTATCGCCGCGAGGTGATCGAGGGCATCCACCTCTACGGCGAGATGCACCGCTTCATTCCCTCCCTGGCGAGTTGGATGGGCGTGGCCGTGGCCGAGGTGCCCGTGAATCACCGTCCGCGGGTGGCGGGGAAGAGCAAGTACGGCCTGTCG
Organism: Planctomycetota bacterium; assembly: GCA_022705425.1. Classification (GTDB taxonomy): domain Bacteria; phylum Planctomycetota; class Brocadiia; order CAIUPP01; family CAIUPP01; genus JAKJEM01. Next base: position 3,626 of record JAKJEM010000037.1, on the reverse strand, counting down.
CGGATTATCCGCGTCGTGCTCGACCTGATCAACGTGAAGTTCCTCATCAGTTACTCGACCCGTCCGATCCAGGTCTTCGGGAAGATCGGCGTGTATTCCTTTCTGCTGGGGGTGATCTTGCTGGCGCTGACGATCTTCATGAAGTTCCACATGGGCTATGCCATCACCGGGAACCCCTTCTTCATGCTCTCGGCGCTTTGCGCGCTGGTGGCGGTGCAGTTCGTCTGCATCGGGCTCCTGGGGGAACTGACGATCCGGACGTACTACGAGACGCAGAAGAAGGCGATCTACGTGATCCGCGAGCGCTTCCAGGGCGGCGGGGACACGCGCTGAGGCAAGTCCGGCCAGAGCGGAAGGCGGAGAACCGTGAAGGTCCTGTTCCTGTGCTATGAACTGCCGCCGGTGGGCGGGGGCGGCGGGCGCGCCGCCTGGCAGGTGGCCCGGCATCTGGCGGCGCGCGGGCACGGGGTGCGCATCGTCACGTCGGGATATGGGACCCTTCCGGAGGAGGAAACGCGCGCAGGAGTGCGCATCCGCCGCCTGAAGGTGCGGCGCAAACGCCCGGACGAATGTGCCCCGATCGAACTGCTCTCGGCCATGCTGCGCAGCGCGCCGGCGGCGGTCGAGGAGACCGACCGCGACCGTCCCGACGTCCTCTGCGCCTTCTTCGGCATCCCCGGCGGGCCCCCGGCGTGGTGGGTGCGGCGGCGGCGCGGGGTTCCCTATCTCCTGGCGCTGCGCGGGTCGGACGTGCCACGCCCCGAACTGGCCCGGGGGCAGTTCCTCCATCACTTCACGCGGCCCGTCCTGCGCCGGGTCTATCGCGCGGCGGGGGGGATTGTGGCCGTCAGCGACGCGTTGCGCCAGGCCGCGCTGGCGGTGAACGCGGGGGTCGAGATTGATGTGATTCCGAACGGGATAGACACGGAGTGGTTCCGTCCGGCCTCGCCCCGCCCGGGAGAACGCGACCGGGTTGAACTGCTCTTTGTGGGACGGCTGCGGGACTTCAAGGGCGTTCAACACGTCCTGCGCGCTATGCCGGAGATCGCCCGGCGGTTGGGCCGCCCCGTGCGCCTGACCGCCGCCGGAGACGGGCCGCACCGCCGGGAACTCGAACGCCTGGCGGCGGAGACGCTCCGCCCGCCCTCGGAGGCCCGCTTCACGGGATGGCTGGAGGGGGAGGCTCTGCGCGCGGCGTACTCCGAGGCCGACCTTCTTGTCCTCCCGTCGCGCGTCGAGGGGCACCCGAACGTGATCCTCGAGGGGATGGCGATGGGGCTGCCTTGCGTGGCGACGGACGCTCCGGGAATCCGCGAGGCCGTCGAACACGGGCGCGACGGACTCCTCACATCGCCCGAATCCCCGGAAGGTATTGTGGAGGCGGTGGCGGCGCTGATGGGCGACGCCCCCCGACGCCGGGCGATGGGGCAGGCCGCGCGGGCGAAGGCGGAGGGGATGTCCTGGGACCGCGTGGCGGAACGCTATGAGGCCGCGCTGGCGCGGGCTTGTGCAAAGGAATCGGACGGATGCGCCACCTGATCTTCCTCTTCGTGGACCACTTCGAGCCGCGCGCGCCGGAGGAGGCGCTGTCCTGGGCGCGCGAGTACCCCGAGCGCGCGCGCCGCTTCGCCGATGCCGCCGGGCATTCGCCCCGGCATACCTGGTTCTACGATGAAGACAATCCGCGCATCCTCGACATCCTCGGCGGCTTGTGCCGGAAGGGCTTCGGCGAGATCGAACTGCACCTGCACCACTCCCGCGACACGGCGGAGAGCCTTCGGGAGAAACTGGAGGAGCGCAAGCGGCGCTGGTCGGCGCAGGGCGCAATGGTCACGGTCGGTCGCGGCGAGCGATGCCGCTTCGCCGTCATCCACGGCAAATGGTCGCTCGACAACTCCCGCGGGCCGGAACACTGCGGGGTCAACAACGAACTGACCGTCCTGCGCGAGGCCGGCTGCTTTGCCGACTTCACCTTTCCGGCCTGGGGCCCGATGCAGCCGCGCCGCGTCAACAGCCTCTACTACGCCACGGACGACCCGGCGCGCCCGAAATCCTACGATGACGGAACGCCGGTGGCCGTGGGGCGTCCGCCCTCCGGCGACTTGATGATCTTCCAGGGGCCGGGGCGGCTGAGCGGGATTCCGGCGGCCTGCGCGTGGCTGCCGGGGGCGGCCTGGCTGGCGGACCGGCTTTGGCTGACCTGCGCGCTTGACGCGCATCTGCCGCCCTGGCCGGGCCGGGTGGACCGGTGGGTGCGGGCCAATGTCCACGTGGCGGGACGCCCGGAGTGGGTCTTCGTCAAGGTCCACACCCACGGCGCCCGCGAGGCGAACCGCGCTGCCTGTCTCGGCGGGGGATTTGACCGGCTTCATTCGCGCCTGCGCGAAGGCTACAATGACGGTGCGGCGTGGCGACTGCACTACGTCACCGCGCGCGAGGCATACAACATCGTGAAGGCGGCGGAGGCCGGCCACAGCGGCGACCCGGAGGCGTACCGGGATTTCGAGACGCCGCCGTATCGAAACACGCGATAGGACGGCGTCGGCATGTGCGGAATCAGCGGTTGGGCGGGCGCGCCGGACCCCGAGGCGGCGACGCGGATGAGCGTCGCGTTGCGGCATCGCGGGCCGGACGGCCAGGGGCGCTGGAACGACGCGCACGCCACACTCCTCCACGAACGCCTGAGCATCATTGACGTCGCCGGCGGTCATCAGCCGATGACCAATGAAGACGGACGACTTCAGATCGTTTTCAACGGCGAGATCTACAACTACCGCGAACTGCGCGCCGAACTCGAAGCGCGCGGGCACCGCTTCGCCACGCGATCGGACACCGAAGTCATCCTCCACCTCTACGAGGAGGCGGGGGAGCGCTGTCCGGAACGCCTCCTCGGCATGTTCGCCTTTGCCGTCTGGGACACCCGCGAGGAGACGCTCTTCCTTGCGCGGGACCGCCTGGGCATCAAGCCCCTCTTCTACGCGGAGGCGGGTGAGCGCCTCCTCTTCGCCTCCGAGATGAAGGCGCTCCTGGCGCATGGAGGTGTCGGGCGCGAGGTGGACCCGCAGGGGCTGGATCACTACCTGACCTTCATGTACGTTCCGGCGCCGGGAACGATCCTGCGCGGGGTGCGGAAACTGCTGCCGGGTCACTCGTTGACGTGGCGCGCGGGGAAGCTTCTTCTTCGGCGCTACTGGGCACTGCCCGAAGCCGACGAGATGCCGTGCACGGGGTCGGAGGCCGAGGCGGCGGAGGAACTGGCCGCGCTCCTGCAGGAGGCCGTCCGTTGCCGGTTGATGAGCGAAGTCCCGCTCGGGGCCTATCTCTCGGGCGGGCTCGACAGCAGCCTGATTGTGGCCTGGATGGCGCGGACCTCCGAAACAGGGGTGAATACCTTCTCGGTCGGCTTCGAGGAGCGCGGCTTCGACGAGCGGCCCTGGTCGCGCCGGGTGGCCGAGCGATTCGGTACGCGGCACCGAGAGCTGGTCGTCGGGCATCATTCCATCGGCGACCTGCCGAAGGTCATCCGGATGTTGGATGAGCCCGTCGCCGATTCGGCGGCGATCCCGACCTACTTCATGGCGGAACTGACGAAGCCGCATGTCACCGTGGTGCTTACGGGGGAGGGG
>JAKJEM010000036.1:19720-32151 GCA_022705425.1 Planctomycetota bacterium | reverse complement strand
GCGGTCGTGATCGTCGGGGAAGGGGCGGTTTCCCGTCAGAATCTCATAGAGGCTGACGCCGAGGGCGTAGATGTCCGTCCGGGCGTCCACCTTCTGTCCGCGGACCTGCTCCGGGGCCATGTAGGCCGCGGTGCCGGAGCGGTCGAAGCGCCACTTGTCCTTCAGGTGCTCGGGAATCGCAAGGCCGAAGTCAATGATCTTCGGTGTGCCGTCGGCGGCCAGAAGGATGTTCTTCGGGCAGAAGTCGCGATGGACGAGCCCGGACTTGTGAATGTACGCCAGGCCGCGCCCCGCGCCGACAGCGATCCGGAACCTATCCTGCGACCAGCGGACGCTGTTCGTGTCTATCAGTTGCTTCAGGTTCAGCCCGTCAATGTACTCCATGATGATGAAGTACTCCCGACCTTTGCGTCCGAACTCCAGGGTGCGGACGACGTTGGGATGGCGCATCCCGATGGCGATCTCCCCCTCGGAACTCTTGGAGAAGATTTCGTCCAGCTTCTCGGCGAGTTGCGTGAACTCGGGGGTGATGACCTTGATGGCGACGGCGACGTCGTCGGACTTGCGACGTCCTTCGTAAACGACGGACATCCCGCCCTTGGCCACCTGGCGAATGAGGCGGTAGTTGTCGGGCGCGGAGCGCTCCTGGCCGAAGAGTCCGAGGGCCCAATCCTTGGACACGCGCCGTCACTCCTTCAGGGCAGCGGCGATGAGGTCCCACGCCTGGGGGGTGAAGTCCGTGAACTCCGCGCCGACGACGTGGGTGTAGTTCTCGATGCCGACCTTCTTCTCCTCGCGAACCCAACGGACGACGGCCTTCAGCTTGACGGGCTCGGGCAAGTCGGCAAAGCGGAGTGTCATGTAAAGCGACTCCCCCACCTCCAGGGAGGTCGTGGCGCGGAACTGCACGCCTTCCTTCGTGACATCGAGGAGCGGGCCGCGAAAGACCTCCGGCCGGAAGAGCCGCGACAGGCGCGTTCCGCTCTTCGAGTACTCCACGTAGGCACGTTTGATGGCTTTGCGCGTCTGCGGTTTGTCTATGCTTTCTCGGGCCATTGTGCGGTCCAAGTGAGGAAAGCAGAAAACAACGAATGCTGCAAGCGCAGCACTCCCTTTCCATCGTGATTATACAGACGAGCCAAATGGAAAACAAGGTTTGGTAGCGCGCAATTTGAGCATCGGGGCAACGCCGCGGCATAACCCGCTTGTACGTCAAGGGTTAGCGCATTACACATCCGTCATTTCCGGTGAAGTAACCCACCACTTGCCCCCCCCCGTGTCAACCCGTCCCGTGCAGAACACGCCGGCAGTTCACGCGGGGCGGGCCAAGCGACGAGCGGAAGATGAGAAGGCGACTAAGTTGCGCGCCGGAACCTAGGCGCGAGCAGGAAGACCGGAGGCCATCTCGAGAAATGCCTCCAGGCGAGTCTCCGTGCGCATGTCCAACGGACCGGGGCGGTCGCCCTCCAGGGTCAGGATCGGCAGACCGATTTCCCGGCGCAGAATGGCGTCCTGCGTATGCCGGAAGCAGAAGCTCTGAACGTAATGGATAACGGCCTCGATGCGGCGGGCAGCCAGTTGCGTTCGGATGTCGTCAAGCCGATGGAAGACGTCGTAGGGGTAGGTGTAGCGAGAGTACTGCTCGACCAGGTCACGCGACGGGGCGGGCATGGAGAACTGGCGCGGAATCTCATTGAAAAGGACGCGCGCGCCCCGGCGTTCCAGGAAGTCGAAGAACCCCTCGCAGATGGGCGGAATGCCCAGCAGGGCCAGCCGGCGCGGCGGCGAGGCCGCAGGACGGGCCGAGGCCTGGCTGATCAGCGCCTCCGCGTCCCGACGCCACGCCTCCGGATCGCCGTTGAAATCGCTGCACGAAATCGTCCAGAGGTGCTGTTCGAGTCCGGTAACGCGCAGATCGCGCCAGGCAAGTTCGTCAATACGGGCGGCGAGCGCCCGGAGGGGGTCGAGGCGCACCTTCCACGCCTCAGCCTCGGCGCGCGCCACGCCCAGCCCCGCGCAGAAGCGATCCAGGGAACGGTTGAGGAGATCCGCATCGGCAGGGTCATAGGGAAAGGCAAAGGGGACCATCGTCACGCCGTCGTACTGGAGCATCTCGATCAGGGCGTGGGTGTTGGCGCAATCGCCCTGAACGACGGGCGCAAGACGCTTGAGCCCCAGGCGTCGGGCCGTGGCGTAGAGACCCTTGTTCCACGCGCAGGAGTTCCGAGGGAAGCCGGCGCGCTCAGCCTCTTCCACCAGCCGGTCGGCCATGCCGCTGACGATGAAGACGTTGTTGAGATCGAGCGGGCGCAGTCCGGCGGCGTAGATGACCTCGACGGGAACCGTGGTGGTAAGACCGATGGTGCGTTCGGCCTGTTCGGGGGTCAGGGGGACCAGGCCGCTCATGCGGTTTCGTCCCGGAGCCAGTCGAGATACGGCCGATGCCCTTCGAGGATGGGCAGGGCGATGATCTCGGGGACGGAGTAGCTGTGGAGTTCCGTCACGCGGCGGCGGAGACGCTCGAAGTTCTCCCGGCGGGTCTTGATGACCATGAGTGTCTCCGGTTCCCGGCAGATTTCGCCCTTCCAGCGATAGATCGAGCGAATGCCGGGCAGGAGGTTGCAGCAGGCGGCGAGTTTCTCGGAAACGAGGGCGGCGGCGATGGTTTCGGCCTCCTCCGGCCTTCCCACGGTGACGAAGACGACGCAGAAAGAGTCGGTCATGCCTGGGCTCCGGGGAGCGGTAAGGCTCGGGCGGGTCATTCGTGAAGCTTGACGCGATCGGCGATGTCCATGAACTCATCGCGGCTGACGGCCTCGAGGGGCTTGCCGCGGCGCTTAAGTTCCTCGTTGAACTTGATCGCCTTCTCCTGCATCTTCTCGTGGGTGGACTTCGAGCCCCCGGCGAGGAGGAAGTTCTTCCCGACGGTCACACGCTTCTGCCCGTCGTCGTTGTCGAGTCCGAGCCCGAGGAGCAGCGCGCGCCGCTCGGCCGAGCTCATGGGCTTCTTGACGGGCTTCTTTTCTTTTTCGATGCGGTCCATGCCGTTATTGTAGCAGGCCCGCAGGCGACGGGCAAACGACCACCGCTACGCCTGAGACTTCGGACTACCGCGCCGGCATCATCGGCATGGTCATGCCCCCGGTCGGGGCCTGGGGCGCGAAGAGATCATCGGATAACCCCGCGTTCACCTGGACCGACTTGATGACGAGCGACCCCATCGGCTTGCCGTTTTCGATCATCTCGATCTTGTGGGGCATCTCGTAGTCCTTGGACACTTTGCGGTGGTCGCTGAAGAGGACGGTGTTCGTCTTCTTGCCCTCGCGCGATTCGGACTTCACCGGCGATAGGGTCTTCTTGTCAACCCAGAGACGAACCGCCGAGCCGGTGGACTCCTTGTACTCGATGATGTGGCAGTCGCGCCCTGAGACGGTCTCGGCGCCGGCAGTCCTGGCATCGGGGGGCAGGGAATCACGGAAGGCCTGGGCCGGGCCGCTCTGCGACGCCGGGGCGCGCTGGACGCCCATCGGCGTCACCATCCAGTAGTCCTTTCCGTCGAAGATCGAGACCATTTCCATGCCGCCCATGTTCATCTCGGTGCGAACCTTCGGGCCCTTGCGCTTGATGGTCATGTCCATGGTCATCGGGCCGTTCGGGGTCTGGCCGTTCATGGTCGCCGTCATGGTGATGTCCTTGACCCCCTGCTGTGCCGGGTTCCACTTGGCGCTGATGGCGGCAATGACGGGATCGGACTGGGCGGCGACGGTGGAAACCAGAACCACGGCGAGAAGACCGGCGGCGACACGGCAGGCGCGCGTCAGCATGGTCGGCTCCTTGATTGAAGACAGTGGACGACGGACGGCGGGCGGACGTGTTGCGTCATGCGAAGTCCCACTCGAGTTCGCGAAGCAGTACGGGATGCAACGCGCCATTGGAAACGGCGACATACAGACATCCGTCGGGAGCGCGATGGGAGGAGACCCTGCCGCCCGCTTCGCGGACAAGGCAGAACCCGGCGGCGCAGTCCCAGGGGTGCAGCCCGAACTCGAAGAACCCGTCCAACCGTCCCGCGGCGACATAGGCCAGGTGCAGGACAGCCGCGCCGAGGTTGCGGAACTTGCTCACCTGGGCGCCGAGGCGCTCCACGGCGCGCATTCCGCGCGGGATGTGGACCGGGACGGAGGAGTAACCGCACGCGATGATCGCCCGCGCAAGGTCGCCGCCGGCGCTGACGCGCAGGGGGGCGTCGTTAAGACGGGCGCCCTTCCCCTTTTCGGCGGTGAATATCTCGTCGCGCAAGGGGTCGTACACCACCCCGAGCACCTCCTCCTCGCCGCGCATGAGGCCGATGCTGGTCCCCCAGCAGGGAAGACGGCGGGAGTAGTTCACTGTGCCGTCGAGCGGGTCAATGACCCACATGAGTTCCCCCCGCCCGCCGAGACGTCCGGCCTCCTCGGAGAGGACGGGGATGTCGGGGTACTCCGTTCGCAGGACGCGCAGGATCGCCTCCTCGGCTCGGCGATCCATTTCAAGTTTCACGTCGTGCGGCGTAGCGCGGTCCACTTTGATCTCTTGCGCGCACCCCCGGCGAAGAATCTCCCCCGCCTCGCGTGCAGCGCGGACAACGACGGCGAGCATGGCGGTCTCCTTTCGACGCGGATTCTACCAGAGGGGATCACGGGAAGGAAACGCTGCCGGATGATCGCGGACGAGTTGGGCGGGTGCGTCGTGACCGAGCCCCGCAGCCGCCCCTGGCATCGCCCGTCACTCGAGCGGCCGTTCCCACTCCTCGAAGGCCGCGCGGATGTTCTCGACGGGCACGCCCGGCCCCCATTCGCACTGGGCGAAGACCCCGCCCCGTCCCCGGTCGAGCGCTCGACGGACACGGCGCACGGATTCGCGCACTTCCTCCGGCGTCCCGAAGGGCAGGATGCGCTGGCGGTCGAGCTCCCCCCAGAAAGCGATGCGCCCGGAATGGAGGCGCCCGAGTCTCTCGATGTCCATGCAGAAGAGCTGCGAGTTGACGGCGTCCACGCCGATTTCGATCAGATCGGGGAAGATCGCCTCGATGAAGCCATCGGAGTGGAAGAAGGCGAACTTGCCGCGGGCGTGAAGGATCTGAACGTAGTCGCGATAGAGGGGCTTGAACAGGTCGCGCCACGCGTCGGGCGAGATCAGGAGCGACCATTGCGTGCCCCAGTCGTCCATGAAGGCTACGGCGTCCACGTCCGTCGCCGCCCACATCCGCATCTCGCGGCAGAAGAAGTCGTGCAGCATGGCCAGGAGCACGCGGACTTCGGGAACGCCCCAGGCGATGTCGGCCAGGAAGGCCTCCGTGCCTCGAAGGAACTGGGCGCGCTCGAAGGGACGGGTCTCGGTGCCGGCCTTGACGAAGCGGTCGGTGGCGGCGCAGTCGGCGTTGACCTGGCTGAGATCGGCGCCGTCCAGAAGTTCCCAAGGCAGCCGATAGTGCGCCAGCGCCGCCCAGTCGGCCAGAGGCGGGTTCTTGATCTCGCCGGTCATGCCGGGTTCGAGGACCGTCCAGACGCATCCCCAGGGATCGCTGTAGGCGCCGACGACGCCGGGCCGCCCGCGGGCGCGAGGGGCGACGCCGTAACGGCCCCGTGGGCCTTTGACATCCATCGGAAAGCGGTTCAGGATGGCGCGCACGTCGTCCTTGCGACTCTCGGCCACGTCGGACTTGATCCAGAGTTCCCTCGGCGCCCGGTCAACGGGCTGGTGGCGAAGGGTCCGAATGACTCGTTCACGCGGAGTCGTCATTTGACGCTGTTCCTTCTCTTGAGAGGCTGCGCTCGACACACGCGCGCTACGCTGTCAGTCTCTTGCCCGCGGGAAGGCCGCGATACGCAGGTGTGTCGAACCGTAGGGGATGAGCTGCACCTCCTCGATCGGTTCATCGGTGGCGTGGGGACCGCCGGAGATCGGCCCGGCGCTGTTGTGGTGAAGCTCCCATTGCGGCAGCCGGCGCGCCGGCAGGGTCAGGCGCACGGGGGCGGCCTCCGGGGCGAAGGGCACAACGCCGACACGACGGCGTTCCACGCGGGCCTCTTCCGGCGCCCCGACCAGCGCGTAGTTCCACGGGGTTGTCGGATAGACCTCCCAGTCGGCGTGCGGCTCGACGCCGCCGATCTTGCGCCAGTCCTCGCCGATCTTGAGCCCGAAGAGGAGGGGACCGCGATGCACGGAAAGGAGCCCTTCGTGCCCGGCGGCGGCGCGGACGGGCATGGGGAGATCCAGGCGGACTTCGTCGCCGTCGCGCCAGAGACGTTCGATCCGATGGAAGGCCCCGGCCGCGACGGGCGCGGCCTCCTCGCGCGCCACGGCCACGGTGGCCCCGCACGCCCAGGCGGGCACGCGCACGAGGAGGGGAAAGCGCGCCGGGGCCGACAGCTCGAAGCGGAAGGAGACAGCGCCGTCGAAGGGATAGTCGGTCTCCTCGACAACGACCGCCCGGACGCCCCCCGCGACGACGGCCTCCGCGCGACACGGCCCCAGCGCCACCGCCGCAAGCCCCCCGCCGGGCAGGGACATGAAGAGGCTCTTGACCAGTTTGGGCCAGCCCTGATGCATGTTGGCCGTGCAGCAGCCGAAGTTGGGTTCCAGTCCGTAGAGGTTGGCCTGGTTCCCGTTGCTGTACCAGTCGCGCCGGGCCACGGTGCAGAGGACTTGGTTGACCTGCTGATCGTATTGGTGCGCCCACATGTCAGACGTGAAGGTGGCCGGCCAGGCATTGTAGGCGGCGGCTTCGAGCGCATCGCCGAAGAAGGCGTCGCCGAGAATGCGAAGGCACTCCTCGAGGGAGAACATGTACTCGGCCACGGCGCAGAGCTCGGTGCCGCTGGTGGGCGAGGTTCCGTTGAGGTGTTCATCGCCGCTGAAGAGGCCGTTGGGCTGGCCGTGGTGGGCCATGAGGTTCTCGATGCCGCGCCGCACGGCCCGGCGCATTTGCGGGCTGCCGGACTGGACCCAGGCCACGGCCGGCATCTTGACGCCCATCGCGTTGTTCACGACGTGCGTCGGCATGTCTATCTCGCGATGGATCAGGGCGTCGCCGACGGCGTACCGCCCCTGCCAGAGGGACCAGTCCATCGTCTGTTCCAGGAGCGCCCCGGCCAGGCGGAGGGCCGTGGCGTCGCCGGTGAGGTTGTAGAGCCATTGCGCCATGAGCGCGTTCTCGGCGCCGCGCGCGTGCGCCCAGCTTTCGAGCCGCCGCCAGCGCAAGGTGCGTTCCTGATAGCGCGCGTAGGCGCTCATCCGTTCGATTACGCGTCGGTCGCCGGTGGCCTCGTAGTGCATCCCCAGCGCCTTGAGCATCACCATACGCGGCCACCAGTCCTTGTTCCGCGTGCCGAACTGACCGGACGGCTGCCCGCTGTTCAACGTCCATTCAATCCACTTGGCGGCGCGTCCGATCAGCGCCGCGTCATCCAGAAGATGGGTGAGGGGAATGAGGCCGTCGAGATAATAGGGACCTCGCTCCCAGGATTCGCCGTCGCCGCCGAGCCACCCGCTCTTGACCCCGAGATCGGGCCAGAACTCTTCGATGTGCCCGGTAAGCCCCTCGGCCTGAACGCGGAGTTGATCGCGAAGCCATCCCAGCGGGCGCACGGCCCCCAGCGGCAGCGCCACAAAGGCCGTCGGACGAAGAGGCGCCCGGTTCTCCGGCAGCGCATGGATGCGAGGCATCTTCTTGTCCCTTTCTGTGTGCATGAAGCGAGCGCGCGAAGGGAGTCGGCTTGACTCAGACCCCATAACGGTATAGCCTTGGCGCCGACAAGTCAACGTCGAAACGTTCCTTCGGAGACGCGCTCATGACCGGACGCCGCGAGCGGCTCGACCTCTTTGTCAGCGGGCATGAGGGATACCACACCTACCGCATCCCCGCACTCGCCGTCACGCCGCGCGGGACGCTGCTGGCCTTCTGCGAGGGGCGGCGTGACAGCTTCCACGACTCCGGCCAGATAGACCTGCTCCTCAAACGCAGCGCCGACGGCGGGCGGACTTGGAGCGATACGGCGGTCGTCACGACGGAACGCGGGGTGACCTGCGGCAATCCGTGTCCCGTCGTGGATCATGCCACCGGGACGATCTGGTTGCCCTTCTGCAAGAACCTGGCCGACGGCCCCGAGGGGATGATCCTGGCCGGCAAGGCGCCGCGAACGGTGTGGATGACGCGCAGCGACGACGACGGCCGGAGTTGGGCGACGCCGTGGGAGATCACCGCGCAGGCCAAGCAGCCGGGGTGGACCTGGTACGCCACCGGTCCGGGGCACGGGATTCAGGCGCGTTCCGGGCGGTTGGTCGTGCCCTGCGACCACAATGTCGGCGTCCGCTACAGCCGCGAGGACCCCTATCGGTCGCACGTCCTGTACAGCGACGACCACGGCCGGAGCTGGAAGGTCGGACGGCCTCCCCAGGGAGGGGACACGAACGAGTGCGCCGTCGTGGAAACAGCGGACGGGGCGCTCTACCTCAATTGCCGGAACCGCAAGGGGCCGCGCGGGCGGGCCATCGCCTGGAGCCGCGACGGCGGCGAGAGCTTCTCGCCGTTGACGTGGGACGACACACTCATTGAGCCGGTGTGCCAGGCGTCGCTGGTCCGCTACACCCTGGCCGGCCCGCACGACCGCAACCGGATACTCTTTGCCAATCCGGCCTCGCCCCAGCGCAACCGGATGACCGTGCGCCTCAGCTACGATGAAGGCCGCACCTGGCCGGTCGCGCGCCTGCTGCACGCGGGGCACGCGGCCTACTCCGATCTGGCCGTTGCCCCCGACATGGCCATCTGCTGCCTGTATGAATGCGGGGAGTCCAGTTCGGCCTATGAGTACATCACCTTCGCCCGTTTCGATCTGGAGTGGCTCACTTTCGGCGCAGATCGTCTCCCGCGCCCCTAGGAACCGTGTCGTCCGTCGTCCGTCGTCCGTCGTCTGCCGTCCGTCGCCTATCCTCTTCACACATCGGAGGCACCATGCCCCGGAATGCCGGAACGAACGCCCCCGCCGAGCGCCCCACGCCGCCGGTGAAGCTGCTGTTCATCGAAGACCGCGACTGCGCCGACGTGCGCGGGCGGTTGACGCACGGAGCGAATCCCCTGCGACGGATTGACACGGCGCGCGGACTGCCGGCAATGACGCTGTCCTGTCCTCTCCCCCAGCCGGACGGGTCCTTGTTGATCTACGGGCATCAGGGGGCGCACAACGTCGCCGACTCGACGTGGCGGATCTTGCGCTGTCGCACCTTTGACGGTATCGCCTATGACGCCGTGGAGACGCTCTTCACCTCAGAGCGCGGGCATTGGTACGGCTCGGCCGATATCGCCCGCAACCCGCGCGACGGGAGCTTTCTGTGCCTGAAGTGGGGACCGGGAGTGCCGGGGATTCGCGAGAAGGGCGGACACGCCTGCTGGGCCTTCGGCAGCGCCGACGGACAACGCTGGCGCCCGCTGCTGGACCGCCCGGTCTATCACGACCACGATTCCTTCGGGCTGACGTGGGACGAGGCCACGGGGCGGTTCATCGTCTTCCAGGCGACCTACCAGACCTGGCACAAGCCCTATCCCGACAACGCCGGGCCCGACACGCGCCGGGTGATGCACTTCCGGACCAGCCCGGACGGCGTGCATTGGACGCCGGCGTACGACATCGCGCGCCTGGGCCGCCACGCCCCCGTCGCGCGCCTGCTCACCCCCGACCGGCACGACACACCCGAACTGGAGTTCTATCGCTTCTTCGGGTTCCCGTACGGGGATCGCTGGGCGGGGATGATGCTGCACTACTGCCCCAGTCCGCGTTGCGTCGAGCCGCAGAACCTGCACGGCCCGCACAACGGCGCGGAGTGGTGGATCGGACGCGACCCGCTGCATTGGAAGCGGCCCTTCCGCGAGACCTTTGCGCCGGGGCACGCGCCCTGGATCATCGCCCACCCCCCGATCACCCTCGGCGGACGGCATCTGTGGGTGATGGGACGCGAGGTCTGCGGACTGCCGGAGGACCGCCTCTTCTTCACCGGCGCGCGGGCGAACGCCGAGTTCTCGACGCGCCCCTTCCTCTGTCCCGGTCGTCTGCATCTGAACGCCACACTGTGCTACGACGAAGACCCGGCGCGCGCCTTCCGAGGGCAGGCGTACATCATGGCCGAGGCTTTGGATGAGAAGAACCGGGTCATTCCCGGTTTTGAGAAGGAAAGCTGCATCCTGCGTCATCTCGACGCGCCTCGGACGACGCTGTTCTGGGGCGATGCGCGAGAGAAGCGCAGCGGCGCACATCTGCGCGGAAGGACGATCCGCATCCGGTTCTACCTGCGCGACGCCCGCCTCTACGCACTGACCGGCCCGTAATCGGATACTTCGCCGTCCGCCTGGCCCCTCAGACCACCATCCCTTCTGCGGAGCCCAGGGGGATGGGAAGCCTCGGCGAAGCCGCTTCGTTGTCGTCCGTCGTCCTTGCCGTCCGTCGTCCGTGGTCTGTCGTCCATCGTCTGACGTCCGTCGTCACTTCTTCAAGGAGCCGCCATGCTGAAGTTCCTCTTCTTCGATTACCGCCAGGTTGAGTCCATCGAGGGCTTCGTCCGTCGCCTGGAGCCGCCCGTCAAGCACTCGGCGGAGCCGCTGATGACCTCCGAACAGACGTGGGGGCAGGACGGCATGACAACCTACGGTTCCGTGGTGCGTCGTCCCGGCGACGGGCTGTTCCAGTTCTGGTACACCACACGCTCGCCCAAAGGCCGTTTGACGCTGGCCTACGCGGAGAGCGAGGACGGCATCACGTGGCGTCGTCCGAGGCTGGACCTTGTGCGCGTCAAGGGGCGCGGGACGAACATCGTCTTCGACCAGGAGCCCCACGGCACGGCGGTGATCTACGATGGGGCCGACCCGCGACCGGACTGGAAGTACAAGATGCTCACGGGCGCGGCCCCTTCGGGACGAATCAGCGCCTTCCGCAGCGCCGACGGCATCCACTGGCGACGGGCGGCGGAGAACCCCGTGATCGGCACGAACCCGGACTGCCCGATCAGCTTCTGCCGGATGCCGGACGGACGGATCGTGGCCTTCCATCGTCCCGGCTTTGCCGACCGGCGTGTCGGGCGGACGGAGACGTGGAACTTCCGGAACTTCTCGGAGGCGGTGGTCGTGATGGAACCCGATCAGAGCGACCCGCCGAATACGCAGTTGTACGGCATGGGATCGGCGGTGTACGGCGCGTACATGATCGGCACGCTGTGGGTATATCACACCGACGTGGACGATATGGGGTTCCACAAGATGCTAGGCTATCAGGAGCCGGAGTTCGTTCACTCGCGCGGAAGCTACTGCTGGCATCGCACGGCGCAGGGGACGGCATGGATTCGGGTGGAGAAAGACCCGGCGCGGTTCGACTGCGGCCAGGTACAGCCGGTGAGCGCGCCGGTCTTCCTGGAGGACGAAGTGCGCTTCTATTATGTCGGGCAGCGGGGGCGGCACGGCGCCAAGGACACCTGGCAGGGCAAGGGCCCGCGCGCGGGATTCGGACTGGCGACGTGCAAGCCGGACCGTTTCGTGAGCGTCACCGCCCGCGGCGATGGGCGCATCCTGACGCGGCCCTTCTGGACGGACGCGCCGCGCCTGTGCGCCAACGCGCGGATCGCGCGCGGCGGATCTCTTCGCGCCGAAGTGCTCGACGTTGCGGGCCAGACACTGCCCGGATTCTCGCTGGAGAAGTGCCTGCCGCTGACGGGCGACTCGGTCGCGCACGAGTTCGTCTGGAAGGACTCGCCGGACCTGACGACGCTGCTGAATCGCGAGATTCGCCTGCGGGTGCACGCGCGCAACGCTGCGCTCTACTCCCTCTACAGCGGAACGGTCGAGGAAGCACGGCGCTACTGGGAGTTCCGCATCCCGTCCTTCATTGCGATGACGGGAGAGAAGGAAATGATGTGACCGTCCGCAGGTCGCGCGCCGACGGGGCCGTCAGCGCGCCGGCGCGTTGCGGCGCTCGTAGAGGGCCACGCTTCCGTCGAGCCCCGACACCTCCTCCGCCCCGATGGCGCGGTAGGCCGCAAGGGCGGCGTCTTCGTGGAAGCGCCAGCCGTCCTGATGACGGTAGAAGATGATGAAGCGGTAGCGGCGCTCCGGGGCGTTGGAGAGTTCAAGCCACAGGGGGATGTCCCACGGCAGCCCCTGACCGGGCAGTTCGGCGTAAAAGGGCGCCCACTGGGTATTGGCCAGGACGGCATCGCCCGGCGCGGCGCGGTCGCGCACCCACAAGCACGCCCGACGGAGGGGTTCGGTGTGCCCATAGGGCGGGCGCACGCTGCGCGGCAGCAGCGCCAGAACGCACACCCCCGCCAGAAGGGCGCAGACCCATTCGACGCGGATTCGCCGCGCCTTCGCCCAGCGTCCGGAGACCCAGGAGGTCAGGCGTTCTCCCATC
>JAKJEM010000036.1:0-19663 GCA_022705425.1 Planctomycetota bacterium | reverse complement strand
ACCCCGCCCCGGACCCGAGCGCGCCCAGTACGATGAGGGGCATGACATGGCGCTCCACGAGATACCCGGCGACCACGAAGAGGGCCGTCAGCAGAGCAATCATACAGAGCGCCCAGACTGCCGCGAATCTCCCCCCTTCGGCTTCGACACGACGCCGCCGAGGATGGAAAAGCGCCAGGAGAATCGGGATGAGCAGGAAGTAGCGCAGTCCGTGCATCACCCGGTCAGCCATGCGGATGAGTCCGGCGAGCACGCGTGTCCCGCGCGAGGGGGGCGCAGCGGGCACGGACTGCACGGCGCCGGTTCCGGACGCAGCCCCCCCAGCGCCTTCCGGAACGTTCGATGGCGCGTCCATGACGGACGGTACGCGGACGATCTGCGTCAGGTCCTTCTTCGAGGTGAGCTTTCCCTTGATCGCCGTGTAGGGAAGGACCAGGGCCAACGCCCCCGCCGCCAGGCAGAGGATACCGACCAGGGCGGCCCGGCGCACTTCCGGGCAGGACGCGGCGCGCCAGACCAATACGATTCCTCCGGCAAGAACGGGGGTGAGCCCCTCCGGGCGAATCCAGAAGGCCAGCCCCCCGGCCAGACCTGCGCCCAGAAACCACGTCCACCGGCGTCGCTGAAGTCCCGCGATGAGAAGCCCGGCGCAAAGGACATGGAAGAAGAGGTGGGGTGTGTCGGACCACACGTCGGAAGCGGAGGCGGAGAAGGCGGGCAAGACGGCCACGAGCGCGGCGGCAATCCCTGCGGCGCGGGCGTCGAAGAGGCGGCGGCCTGCCTCCCAGACCGCCCAGACCAGCAGTGCGCCGAAGAGCGCGGACACCAGCCGTCCAACAAGCGCCCAGGCGGCATTCCCCTCAGGCGCGCCAAGAACCCGGGCGACGCGATGCGCCGCCAGGACGAGCATCGGGTAGCCGGGATGCTGGTCGGCGGCGCGGATCGTTGCGCCGAAATCGCGCTCCAGCCCCTGCGCCATCCAGAGGAAGGTGGGGCCGTCCTTGCCGATACAGGGGCTGCGGAGGATCAGCAGGGCGCTCAGGGCGCCGGACAGCAGCAGCGCCGCCCACAGCCAGGCCCGCCCCTCGGCGGAGGAAATCGGCGCCGCTGGGGCGTCAGTGGGCATGTTTGTGCATCACGCCGGAGAAGGGCGTCAGGAGAAGGATGGCGACGTCGAAGGCCAGCGACCAGTTATTGATGTAGTAGAGGTCGTACTGCAGGCGCTTGCGGATGGAGGTCTGCCCGCGCAGGCCGTTGACCTGCGCCCAGCCGGTAATGCCCGCCTTGACGTTATGGCGGAGCATGTAGGCCGGAAGTTCACGCGAGAACTGCTGGACGAAGAAGGGCCGCTCCGGACGAGGACCGATCAGGCTCATGTCCCCCCGGAGTACGTTGATCAACTGGGGCAGTTCGTCGAAACTCGTGCGACGGAGGAAGACGCCGAGGCGGGTGCGGCGGGGGTCGTTTTCGTGGGCAAAGACCGGCCCGGTGCCTTCCTCGGCGTCGGCACGCATACTGCGGAACTTGAGGATGTTGAAGGGACGACCGCCCAGCCCCATGCGTTCCTGGCGGAAAAGGACCGGTCCGGAGCTCGTCAGCTTGATGGCAACGGCCACAATGAGCATCGGGATTCCCAGAATCAGCAGCAGGAGAAGCGCGCCGGCAATGTCGAACACCCGCTTGGCAAGGGCGTTCCAGCCCTGAATTGCGGTGTCGCGCAGATGGATGACGGGAAGGTCGCCGAGTTCGCCGACGCCGACGTTGAGGATGGAGGCGCGGCGGACGTCGGGGACGACGTTGACGGTTATCGGCAGTTTGGTCAGTTCGCGCAACATGCCGTCCACGCAATCGGCCCGGCGCGCGGCCACGGCCAGGAAGACGGTGTCCACGGGCCTCTCGGTCAGCACCTTGAGGAACTCCGCACGCCCGCTGAGAACGGGAATCCCGCGGACGGCGGTGTGGCGCTGTGTCTCTTCGTCGTCAATGAAGTACTCGACGCGCAGGCCGAGCCAGGGCTCCTGCCGGATGCGGTCGCAGACGGCCTGTCCGAGGCGGCCTGCGCCGATGATGGCGACCCGCCGTACGCCGACGCCACGCGCGCGCAGCCCGTGATAGACGCTCCGCAGCAGAATGCGCGAAAGGATCAATGCCAGGGGACTGGCCAGAAGGTAAACCGCCAGAAGCTTCCGGCTGTACGGCGTACTGCTTTCGAAGTAGAAGACCGCCAGCAGCGCGAGCCAGCCGACGACGGCCCCTTTGATGGCAAGGGCCGTCTCTGCCACGAGCGACTGGTTGCGGTCGGCACGATACCCCCCCACCAGGCTAAGCGCCAGGAGGTTGCAGAGAATGACGTATGGCAGCAGAAGAACGAACTGGCTGATCGGCGGCGGAGTGGCTTCGACGTACGAAAAGAGGCGAAATCTCGCCCCATAGCACAGAAGCCACGCCCCGGCGACGCAGAGGGCATCGCAGATGAGCGCCATGCTCATGAAGACATGATTGTGCCGCTTCATCATCATTGCCGGGTGCGCCTCCGCCAACCGTACCGCTGCAAAGCCTCGCCAAGGGCCTCCGCGCAGCGCTGCCGGCTGAAACGCTCGGCATTGCGCCGCAAGACCGCCGGGTCGAAGTCCCCCTCGCGCCGTTCAAAACGCTCAATCGCGGCGATCAGGCCCTCGGGGGTCTGTTCACCGAAAAGGACACCCGTAGGCTCCGGGGCGGCGTCCACGTCGGACACCGTCTCCAACGCGCCACCGCGACCCAGGGCGATCACCGGACGCCCGCACGCTTGGGCTTCCAAGGGAACGATGCCGAAGTCCTCCTCTCCCGGAAAGACGAGCGCGCGACAGGCGGCGTAATGCTCACGGACAACCTCGTCCGGCTGCCGTCCGAGAAAGGCTACGTTACCCGACGCCGTCCGGCGCGCGCGGGAAGCGTCCTGGCCCTCCCCGATCACCACCAGCAACCGGTCAGGCATCCTCCGGAAGGCCTCCAGGGCAATGTCCACGCGCTTGTAGGGCGCCATCGCGCCCACCCATAAGTAGAAAGTGGCGGGCGGTTTGTCAAGCGGACGGAAGAAGCCGGTGTCCACGGGGGGATAGACGACGGTGGATTCGCGCCCGTAGCAGCGCCGAATGCGCCCCTGAATGTTTCGGCTGTTGGCGAGGTACTCGGTCACGCGCGTCGAGGCGCGCCGGTCCCATCGGCGCAGAGGCGCGCCGATGGCGCGCGCGGCCCAGTAGCGGGGGCTCCACGCGCGCGCGCCGCCGAAATAGTCGTCAAGCATCCCCCAGGCATAGCGCATGGGGCTGTTGCAGTAGCACACGAAGGGGGTCGGAGGCTCCACGCGCACGCCGTGCGCGACGCAATGGCTGATGGCGATGACGAGATCGTACCCGCGCAGGCGCATCCCCCCCGCCGCCAGGGGCATGAGGGGCAGCAGGTTGCGGTAGTGGCGCCCCGCGCCGGGCAGACGGTTGAGCCAGGAGGCGGTGATGCGCCGACGCTCGATGACGGGGCTGACGCTGCCGGGGACATGGATGAGGGTGAAGAGATCGGCGTCGGGCAGAAGGTCGCAGAGCACGTCGAGGACCTTCTCCCCGCCGCGCATTCCCGTGAGCCAGTCGTGGACGATGGCGCAACGCACCGATCAGACCCTCACGCCCTTTTCGCGCAGAGCGACCAGAACCCTTTCCGCGCGCGAGCGCCAGGAGTTCTCCCGCGCGCAGGCGCGGAGGCGTTCGACGTGAGAAACGTCGCGCCCGAGAAGAAGGGCCCGTTCGCATTCGGCGACAAATTCCTCCGCCGTGGCAGCGATCTGGATGGGCGGATACTTTCGGCATTCGGGCAACGGAGTGGAGACGACGGGCTTGCCGCCGGCCATGTACTCGAAGACCTTCACCTGCGACCCGGCGCGCGTGATCTCGTTCACCTTGAAGGGAATCGTCGCCACGTCGAACTTGGAGAGGAGCCACGGCAGGCGTTCGTAAGGCACGCGATTCCAAAGAACGATATTGCGACACTCGTCAAGGCGTTCCGGCTCGACGACACCGCGATAGACATCGCCCAGGAGCAGGAAGGTCCACTGCGGACGGGCGCGCGCGGCGGCCTTGAGCAGGTCGAAGTCCATCCAGCTCGCCACGGCGCCGTAATACCCGATGAGGGTGGCGGAGGAGGCGCGGAGACGGTCCAGCTCGGGCCAGTCGAGAGGGCGGGGGGAATCGAAATCCTCGGCGCGGGCGGCGTTCGGGACGAGGAGACAATCCGGACGAAGGACGGCAGCCTTGGCGCAAAGGGCATCGGCGGAGGCGGCCACGACCGTGGCGCCCTTGAGGGCTCGACGGTGATCGCGATGGATTCCCGGATAGCGGCGGAAGAGACGGACTTCGTCAATGCTGTCATAGACCCACGCCGTCCCGGCGGGCAGGCGGGAGCGGAAGGCGGTCTGACAGGGCATGTACTGCCAGAGGACCAGGGGACGGTCAAGGGCGCTGAGCGTTTCGCCGCCGACGCCGTCGTTGTAGAGCACGAGACGGTCGGCAACGGCCAGCGAGCCGCGCACGGCGCAGTCGGGGTACCCCCACTCGCCATCGGTCAGGTAGAGAACGGTGTGGCCCAGCTCGGCCAGGGCGCGCGCGATCTGATGCATCCGCTGGAAGAGGTAGCTCCACGGGCAACCGGGCGTGGGGAATACGAAAAGCGGACCCGTGCCCGGCAACGCGCGCAGCTGGCCGAGGAGGACTTCGCGCGAGGGAAGGGCGCGCGGGAGTTCAGGGGGCAGGACGGCGTCGAGGACGGGGTCCATCGGCATCCAGGGCGGGACGACGGGCCGTGTGCGCCCGGTGAAGCGACCAGCGGCCCAGCGCGCCGCGTGAAGCAGTGTACCCAGGCGATCCCGCTCCCAGGCATGATAGAGCATGCCCATGCGGTAGTAGTGGCTTGCGCGCATGATCTGAAGGGCGTCCCACAGGGGGCCGGCCTTCAGATCAAGAACCGGCGCGCGCGCGATGCCGTCCGGCGGCTGAGGGCTGTTGGGCATGAGGTCACTGTCCGCGCGCGGGCAGGCGCAGATGGCCCAGGAGGATCTTGCACACGGTGCGGCTGACGTTCTCGACGAGGTATTCCGGGGGCGCGGTCCAGTCCGGCTTGCGGCTGAGGACAGTCTCGGCGCAACGGAGGATCGTGTCCGGATCGGCGCCGGCAAGCATGTTGCTCCCGCACTCGACCGTCTCCGGTCGCTCGGTCACGTCGCGCAGGGTGACGTTTGGAACGCCGAAGATGCAGCACTCCTCCTGCACCGTGCCGCTGTCGCTGAGGGCGCAGAAGGCGTTCTTCTCCAGGGCGATGAAATCGAAGAAGCCCAGGGGCTCCATGAAACGGAGGTGGCGGTTGTCCACGCGCACGTCAAAACGCTCCATCCGCTTGCGGGTGCGCGGGTGGGTGCTGACGATCACGGGTTTGCGGTAGCGCCGCTGAAGACGTGAGAGGGCCTCGATGAGAGACTTCAGGCGCGACTCGATGTCCACGTTCTCCTCCCGGTGCATCGTCACCAGGAAGTATCCCCCCGGCTTGAGGTCCAGGGACTTCAGCACCCGGCTGCGGGCGATGGGCGCCGCGCAGCGCCGGATGACCTCGTAGATCGGGTTGCCGGTGACATAGATGCGGTCGCCGGCAATCCCTTCGCGAAGGAGGTTGGCGCGGCTGCGCTCGGTGTAGGGCATGAGAATGTCGCTGCTGTGGTCAATCACGCGGCGATTGACCTCCTCGGGCACGCGGTCGTCGTAGCAGCGGTTGCCGGCTTCCATGTGGAAGACGGGGATGGCCATGCGCTTGGCGAGCAGGGCGAGCAGGGCGCTGTTCGTGTCGCCGAGGAACAGGACGCGGTCGGGGCGCACCTGGCGCAAGGCGGCGTCACCGCGCTCGAAGAGGCGTCCGAGGGATTGTCCGAGGGTGTCGCCGGCGGCGTCGAGGCAGAGGTCCGGGGCGCGCACGCCAAGCTCGGCGAAAAAGATGTCCTTCAGGCGCTTGTCGTAATTCTGCCCGGTATGGATCAGGACGTGGTCGCAGAGGCGGTCGAGCTGCGCGATGACGCCGCTGAGGCGAATGATTTCCGGGCGGGTTCCCAGGATCGTGGCGATCTTCATGCCAGCATGTCTTCCTCATACTTGAGACGGTCTTCGACCATGAGCTTGTGCTTCTTGAGCAGCGCGGCCAGCGCGGGCTTCTTCATCACGTCGTCGGCGGAGCTGTATTCCCGCGCCAGAGGGGCGGCCTTCTCGTCGCCGGAGCGCAGCTCGGGCAGCATGGGGAGGATGGCGTAGTAGCGTCCCCGTTCGACGGCGCGCGGGGCTTCTTCCTCGGAAATGAGAATCTCATGGATCTTCTCGCCGGGCCGGATGCCGATGAAGGTCTTGGCGATCTTTCGGGGGCCGATGAGCACGTCGGCCAGATCGGTCATGCGGGCCGACGGCGCGCGGGGGATGAAGGTCTCGCCGCGCCGGGCAAAGCAGAGCGCGGCGAAGACGGTATCCACGGCGTCGTGAAGGCTGAGGAGGAAACGCGTCATGTCGCGCGTAGTCAGCGTGACGGGGCCGCCGCGCCGAATCTGCTCGTGGAAGAGGGGCACGACGGAGCCGCGCGAGGAAAGGACGTTGCCGTAGCGCACGCAGCAGAGGCGAGTGGCGGAGCAGTCCATGTTCCCCTGGATGAAGATGCGTTCCTGAATGGCCTTCGTCATGCCCATCACGTTAACGGGCTTACAGGCCTTGTCGGTGGAGATGCCGATGACCGTTTCGACGGGGAGGTGCGACTCGCGGATGACGCGGACGATGTTCTCGGCGCCGGTGATGTTGGTCGCCACGGCCTCGTAAGGGAAGTACTCGCAGGTGGGGACCTGCTTGAGGGCAGCGGCGTTGAAGACGATGTCGGCGCCGCGCAAGGCGCGGGCGACGCTGTGAATGTCGCGCACGTCGCCGATCTGAAACTGGAGGAGCTGCTCGAAGTTGCGGTAGATCACCTCGTCGGTCGCCGTGGCGTGCTGCTGGAAGGCCAGGCGCATCTGATGCTGCTTGGCCTCGTCGCGAGAGAGGACGATCACCTTTCGGGGGCGGCCCATCTCGCCGCTGAGGATGCGCCGGACGAGAACCTTGCCCAGCGAGCCCGTGCCGCCGGTGATGAGGATGCGTTTGTCCTTAAGTGCTTCCATGCCGTTGTCTCCACTCGTCATAAAGGGGCGCCTCCTCGACCAGCCCGCGTATCATCTCATCCCACGAGGGAACGCGCAAACCGGTGCGGGCGGCGAACTTCGCGCCGTTGAGGCTCCGGTCGCAGAAGAAGTCCTCCTCCGGCTCGATACGGATGTCGAGACCCATCGCGTCGCGCACGCGCACGAGCAGATCATACTTCGAGATCGGTTCGCTGGCAATCTGCCAGAGGCCGTCAAGGTCGGGGAAGTCGGCGATCAGGCGCGCCACAATCTCCGACATGGCGCGCGTCGTGAGGCCCGTGTAGATCGCGCGGCGGAAGCCCTTGACCCGTCCGCCGCGCTGGCTGAGGAACCACTCGATCAGTCCGGTGCTGCGCTGGAAGTCGCGTCCGATGATGGAGCTGCGGAGCGTCAGCGCCCCCGGGCCGGCCACCTCGCCGAGGAACTTGGTGCGTCCGTAGAGGTCCTCGGCGTCGGAGGGGTCGTCCTCCGTGTACCCCCCCTTCCGTCCGCTGAAGACACAATCGGTGCTCATGTGCACCAGCCGCGCACCTACGGCGCGGCAAAGCTCGGACAGGCGGTGTGGCAGCAGGGCATTGAGGGTAATGCACGGGATGGGGTCGTGGGCGGCCTTGCGCTGCTTGACGATGCCGACGCAGTTGATGACGACGCCCGGCTGGACCTGCTCGACGGCGCGGACGACGGAATCGAACTCGAGGACATCTACCCCCGGCAGCGTGCGGCTTCGGTCGGAGTACATGGGGAACTCCGTCCAGGCGCCTGTGGCGCTCTGGAAGGTGGCATAGGCTTCAAAGGGACCATTGAGGACCTCGAACATCTTGTGGCCGAGCATTCCGCTGCCGCCGAGGACCAGTACGCGCATCGTTTCATCCTCCGATAGTGCCGGGGCGTCACATGCCGGACGCCGCCGGGTCGGGCGACGCCATTCCGACCAGCTCCGTGAAGCGCGCGGCGTAGATGCGGGCGTCGAACTCGCGTTCGAGCGCGATACGCCCCGCCCGCGTGGCGCGCGCGTACCCTTCGCGGTCGGCCAGGAAGCGTTCGAGCGTCTCCACAATCCGCGCGGGGTCCAGGGAGTTGCAGTGGACTCCCGCCGGATGCTCGCGAAGGAAGAGCGCGGGTGAGGAACCGTCGGGGCCATGAAAGAAGACCGGCCGCCCGGCGGCCAGCGCGGCGACGATCTTCGAGGGAAAGGAAAGGCGCGTGGCACGGGCATAGGCCGGATCGAACCAATAGGGCACGTAGCTGATGTCCGAACGGGCGATGATCTCCAGCGTCTCCGCCTGCGAACGGTAGCCGAGATGCTCGATCACGGTCTTACGGGAACAATGGAGAGTCAGGTCGGGCGTCAGCAGGCGCAGGCGCGCCGGGACGCCATTGATGCGCCAGTCGCACCGCGCCATCGCGTCGAGCAAAGCGTCGAACTCCCGGCGGGCATAGAGCGTCCCGGCGTAAACGAGGGTGACCCATCCGTCGCCGACGGGGGCCGGGGCGGGTTCGCGCCAGAGGGCGCGGGGGAGCCCGTGCCACATGACGATACTGCGGACGCCGTAGAGGCGCGAGAATTCCTCGGCCATCCAGGGCGAGGCCACGCCGACGCCTCGCGCGCCGCGCATCAGGCGTTCGAACTCGCGCATCAGCGATGCGGTCAGTCCGGGACCGAGCCGGCGGTAGTACGCGATGTAGTCCGGCGGGTCCCAGACGTTGACGACGTAGGGCACACCGAGCCGAGCGGCGACGCGCCGGATGGTCATGATGTTCGTCAACGTCTCGGCGATTCCCCAGATCGCCTCGATGCGGTGCGCGCGTCCGAAGCGCGCGGCTTGCGTGATCACCCATTCGATCTGGGCGCGCCAGGCGGCCCGGCGCAAGGGCGTCACGGCCAGACGGCCCAGGCGGGGCCAGGCCTCCGGGATTCCCTGCTCAGGAAGGCCCTTGCCGCAGGCCGAGGGCGCCCAGACAAACTCGTCCTTCGTCGGTCGCAGGAAGGTGAAACAGCAGAGGCGGTCGCGCGGGTAGTCACGCAAGGCGTCGGCCAGGATCATCCCCCCCGTGCCTTCCCAGCCGGGGTGGCAGGTTGAGAGAAGCAGCAGCCGAGGCGTAGGCATTTCACTTCCCCTCCGGATCGGCCTCGGCGGGTCGAACCCCCGTGGCGCGGAAGAGCCTCTCCCGTTGCGTGGGCGTCATCGCCACAGGAATGCCACCCAGGGGCCAGAGGAGCCTGGATTTCCACAGGACGCTGTGCGAAAGCCTCTCGACGGCGTCGTCGAGGGCCGGCATCCACCGTGCTCTGCACGCGGCATCGAATACCGCTCCCGCGATGACAATGTGATCGGCCCAGCAGTTGCGCATCTCGGAGGTCGCCTTGATAGGAAGGCCGAAGTAGGTCGCGCCCACGTGCGCATCATCAAAGACCTCCACGACCTCGAGCCTCCGCCCGCGCGCGCCGATGATCGTCATCGCCGCAGCCTCCGATAGGCCAAGCACCGCGAGCCTCCTGGCGCCAGAACGGCGCGCGGAATCGAGCGTACGCGCCACCGGAACGGCGAGACGCGCACAAGACGCCCAGCGCCCGATCCCGCGAGTCCCGGACAACGGTCGGGAACGCCACGCGGCCTCGGGGCTCATCGCCCACAGCATACACCGCAATGCCGGCCCTCTCCACGCGGCCACTGCAGCGGGGCGCGCCGCCGCCAAGAGTCGCCCGGCCCAAGTCAGCGGGCTGACGCACGCTACGGCGTTTGGCTGGCACGCATCCAGGAATGTCCAAAGGGCAGCGGGTGTTGCCGCCCGCCGCGCCAACATCCGCGCCCGACGCCGCCATGCCCCCTCGTCGCCGGACATCTGCCGCGCGTACTCCAGAGTGCAACGAGCGTAGTGCAGGTAGAGCCCCGCCGCCGCACGCCGACAAGACCGCTCATCGAGTTCCGGGTTCTGAACCCGCGCGCTCTCGGCAAAGGCGATGACATCATCGGTGATCGGAACGGGATCAGGCCGGCGATTCCCGGAATGGCGGCGGACGACGGTGAACGGGTCCTTCAGCGCCGCCACAGGATACCGCCGCGCCACGCGACGCCACAGGTCGAGGTCCTCCGCCCAGCGAAGATTCTCGGAGAACCCCCCCACCGCGGCGAGCACATCGGCGCGGACCATGACCGAGGGCGTCGGCAGGTTACAGCCCATGACGACCTCGGGATAGACCCAACCGAAGAGATCGGCCTCGTAGCGCCGCGCTTCCCTGCCGTCCTCCAGAACCATGCAGGCGGTATAGACAAGCCCGATTTCGGGGCGTTCCTCGAAGCAGGCCACCTGCGCGGCCAGCTTGCCGGGCAGGAAGAGGTCGTCGGAATCCAAAAAGGCGATGTAGCGGCCGCGGGCCAGCCGGATGCCGTGGTTGCGGGCCGCGCCGGGGCCGCGGTTCTCCTGACGGACGTAGCGGATAGCGTCGCCGAGAGCGCGGGCCACGGACGGCGTGTCGTCGGTGGAGCCGTCGTCCACGACAATGATCTCCCGGTCCGTGAAGTCCTGCGACGCTACGCTCCCAACGGCCTCACGTAGAGAGGCCGCGCGGTTCCATGTGGGGATGATAACGCTTACCGCCGGCATGGCCAGTTCCTCGCTCCGTTGCGCCCGGAGTTTCTTGCCGCGCCGGACATCGTGCGAGACCGGATCATGGGCGCTCCGTCTGGCCGGAGGGCTTCCGGCGAATCCAGAAGCTGCCGCTGGTGAGTTTGTGCTGTGCGGGGTCGTAGTGCGGGAAGGCCTTGCGGAACACGTCCATGCGCTCGCGCATGATCCAGCACATCCCCAGGAGAACCTCGAACTCGCGGTTCAGGCTGAGGAATGCCTGCAACAGATAGGCCTCCGTCCAGAAGACACGGAAGCGCGGATTGGTGAAGTAGATGCGGGGGTACTCGTAGGGCAGGTTAATGTCATGGATGTGGACGACGACACCCGGCGCAAGGCGGGGCAGCACGTCGAGGAAGAGGAAGTTGACGTCGCTGCCGGTACGGACGGTGTGTCCGGAGTCAACAAAGAGGAGGTCGTTGTGCCCGAGGCGCGTGAAACGATCAGGGGCGGTGGTCTCGACGCATTGTGCGACAACCTCGCCGGCCTTGGCGCCGCCGTTGCGGACGAAGTCGCCGGGGTACGGGTCAATGATGACATACTCGCACGGGGCGCCCTCGGCCTCATTGAGGGCCAGGGCGGCAGCGATGACCTTACTGGAGTTGCCGGAGCCGACCTCAATGACGCGGCGAGGCTTGTTGGCGCGCAGGATGCAGTGCAGGGCGGCGGCGCAGCCGAAGCTGAAACTATTGTTCTCGGTGTAGTACCGCGAGTCGCCCTCCGGCAAGGCGGCGGGCCAGTTGCACTCCGCGCCGTGAGCGCGCCCGAGCGCCCGGAGGTAGTCCTCCTGCGCCTGGGGACGGAACTCAATCCCGGCCAGGTCGCTGCGGCGGTCCCAGACGCGGAGAGCGTCAAGCTCCTTGAGGTCGGGGACGGGGGAGTAGAAATGGACGAGCATGGGCAGCGCGCCCTCGCGAAGACAGGCGTCCGTGCCGATGCCGGTGCGGGCCATGCGCGCCACAACGGACGCCATGCAGTCCAATGACGCATCGCGCTCCGGCACGTCAGGCGGGCGCCTTTCGGCCCTGTGGCAACGAGCGCGGAAGGCATAACTCAACAACCGGGCCAGAAGCGGCTCGCATGCCATCAACACGGGCGCGGCCACGGGTGCAGCGGCGCGCCGAACACCAACTCTCAGCTTCCAGAACCGTTTGCGCACGAAGCTCAGCGGCGCGAACCACGCCTCGAGGAGTCGGTACCTGCGCCGCAGCCCGTGGTTCTCACCGCAGTAGTGGGCAGCAACCCCATAGATGCGACCCAGGACGGCGCGCCGACGGCGCCGGAGACGCTTGGGAAGGTCCGGAGCGCCGAGGACAGCTCGCCCCAGGCTGACCAGTTCGGATGCCATGGCGGCGCCGCGAGCGGATGAGGACGCCGCCCCCGGGTGGGTGCGGTGCGTGGCCAATACCTCCGGCACGTGGACGAGCCTTGACCGGAGCGCGACGCGGAACCAGTACTCCAGGTCGCCGGTGTAGCGGCGTTCGAGATCGCGATAGCCGACTGTCTCGAAGGCCCTGCGGCGGATAAAGGTTCCCGGACCGATGGCAACGTTGAACTCGGTGAGCATCCCCTCGATGTCGTAGTCCGGCAACCGAATGTCCTGAATGGTCTCGGACTTGGGACCGATCTCACGCCAGTCCGTGTAAGCGACGAGGGCGTCAGGGGCGGATTGAAAGGCTTCGACGGCCTTGCGGAGGGCACCGGGGAGAAGGGGATCGTCGGAATTGACGACGCACACGATCTCCCCCTTCGCCATCTGGAATCCCTTGTTGACCGTTCGTGTTTCACCCATGTTCGCGTGTGATTCCACCCGCAGGCGGCCCTCGTAGCGATGTAGAACCTCCCGCGTGTTATCGGTCGAGCCGTCATCGAGGACGATATACTCGATGCGTGGATAGTCCTGATTCAGGACGCTCCGAACCGTCTCATCGAGGAACTCCGCGCGGTTGTGCGTCGGCGTGATGACCGTCACGAGAGGCATGTCTGCGGTCATGCTCTCCACTCCAAGAGAATCAGCGTCGTCGAAGGTCCCGATAGAAGGCTACGGCCCGTGGGCGCAACACCGCGACATCCAGGCGTTCCGTGACGGTGGCGGCGTTGGCCTCGGCGGCGCGGTCAACCAGAGCATCGTCGGTCGCGGCACGGCGGATGGCGGCAGCGACCGGCTCCGGGTCCTCCGGAGGTACCAGAATACCCGTCTGACCGTCGCGAATCCATTCCCCCGCGCTGGATGTGTTCGACTGAATGGGGAAGGAACCCATCACAAGCGCCTCCAGGAAGGAGGTGCTGATGCCGTCGCTGAGACTGAGGCCTATCGAGATGCGCGCCCGACCATGCAGTCTGAGAATCTCCTCGTGGGACGTTGGGGGGATCAGCGTGATATCAAGGCCGGTATCGCGCGCGAGGAGGCGCGCCGAGAACTCGACATCCGGGAAGGGCAGGTAGATGGCGATGCGGTAGCCCTTGAGGGCATCTGCCGCCAGCCCCAAGGCTCGAACACCCACCAAGGCGCGACCGGCCCAGTGCTGATAGCCCTTGAGGACGATGGTACGCCGGGCCGAGATGGGACCGGGCTGACGAAGTGCGCGCATGGCGGCGAGGTCAAACCCCCCGGCGTTGGGCATGACGGGAAGGATCTCTCCCTTGAATCCAAACTGCCGTCCGAGCGCGACATCGCGCTCCGACTCGCAAGAGTAGTAGTCGCAGGCCGACAGAATGCGGCGGATGCGCTCGGCGTGCTCGGGCAGGCGTCCGAAAAGGTAGATGTCGCTGCCCCAGTTGGTGACGATCCAGGTCGGCCACTTCCCTCGAACCCATTGGCGAGCGTCGTCCGTGAGATACGCCGAATGTTGGAACTCCATCGAGTGAATGATGTCCGGACGGAGGCGGTCAATCGTTCGGGCCAGGCACAGGGCCAGGTCCTCGCCGACGCCCGTCTTTCGGCGGATGAAATGGCGCGCCCGGATGAGCAGGCGGGGCCAAGCGGCGGCCGAAGCGGGCAACCATGGCCAGAGGCGATCGCGAACATGCACGCCCGGTTCTCCGGTGGGCCGGTGAACACGAGGGTCGCCATGTATCGTAATGTCGCGAAACAGTGGGTGCACCCACGTATCGAGTACGGGGAAGAGGTGCAGGTCCCAGCCCTGGTCGGCAAGCTGGTGTGTCCAGCGCACGACATGGATGCTGTCGGACATGCCGACGAAGAGGATGCGCAGTCTCTTGCCGGCGCTCATTGGAGTGCCCTCAGGAAGGCCTCGGAGGCGACGTGGGGCATGAATTCCTGCTGCGCCAGCCGGCGGGCGTTTCGCCCCCACTGTTCACGGATCGCACGGTCGTCAAGAAGCCGGCGCAGGACGGCTGCCAGCGCGACAGGGTCGGGGCAATCCACGACCGCCCCGCAGTCATTTCGACGGAAGTACCAGGTCACGAAGCTATCGGGCGGCGCGTGGGCGAGGATGGGACGCCCGGAGGCCAGGTACTCCCCCATCTTGCCCGGCGCGGCAGTGCGGAGCGTTTCATGCACCGGGCTGTTGAAGGCCAGGGGCAGGAAGAGGACGTCGGCGGCGCGCTGAATGCGCAGCGACTCCTCCGCCGGGACGTGCTCATGCCGGACGACCGGACCGACAATGCCCTCCCGGCGCAGCGCGTCGTCGGGTTGGGAGGTGTAGAGGTGCAGTTTCAGGCGTGGGTTGCCGATCAGGGCCAACGCGGCCATAAGGTTCCGGAAGGCGCTGTAGTGGGCGTGATAGACCGCGCCGGTATACACGATGCGGATCTCCCCTTCCTGCCCGGGCCAGGGGGCGGCGTGGGTTTCCCCGATCTCCGCCTCGCAAGGGTTCCGGACGATGACGGCCTCGACGCCATAGCGCCGGCGGTAGGCGTCGCGGAGGAACTCATTCGGTGCGATGACGACCTTGGCGCCTTTGAGCATGATCGGCTCGATGTGACGCGCGAACCAGACGTGGCGCGGCTGCGACCACTGATGGAGATAGTCATCGAAGAGGTAGACGCCAAAGGCAATTCCCGCGAGGCGGGAAGCGGCGTATCCCACGGGCAGGTCAGCGAGGTCGCCGGTGCAGGCGAGGAGAATGTCAAGCTTTTCCTCCCTGACGCCGCGGACGAGGCGGCGAATCTGCGAGGCGGCACGGAGGGTGTTGTTCGACATGCTGAGGAGACGCCGTAGCGCGCCGGGGCCCCATTCGCGGAAGTAGGGATGGCGGGGCAGATGGATGTAACGGCCGGGCAGTTTGCAGGAGGCGGAGGGCTCGTCGGAAGAGCCGGGGGTGCCGTCATACTTCTGACGCGAGAAGAGGACGTAGTTCTCGGGGGGCAGATGCCGCAGCAAGCGGTAGAGAACCACGGCCTGCCCGGAGGGGGCCGGGGGCAGGATGTGGGAGAGGATGCCGAACTTTGGGGCTGCGCGCAACGGGGGGGGCATCTCGTGGACATCCCTGTCTAGCAGCGGCGGATCAAGCGCCCGATGCGACCTTCGAGGGTGCTGTTGTACATGGTTCGGGCCACGGCGAGTTCCTCTTGCAGAAGCGCCGCTTGACGCGAGAGGGCAAGGAGTTCCCCCATCTGGCGGGCGGATTCCGCGGCGCGGGTATCGGCAACGCGGTTCATAGCTGCGATGAGTTCGCGCCATCGGGCGGCCTCACCGACGGGCTTCGCGGTTTCGGCGGTCTCCGCCTTCGGGTTTGTCCAGATCGCCCAGAACGCCCCGAAGGGTTCCTTCAGCGGCCGGTTCAGGTTGTCGGCCTGATGGTAGTCCTTGCAGACGATGGCTTCCCACGTCTCATCGAAATCCTCCGGCGTCCAGCCGCTACGGTGCTCCTGCCAGACAGTGCCGCCGAGCCCCCACGCGTCGCGTCCGTCCTCATGGTGCTGCGGCATGAAGCCGAGCGGGGTGAAGAGGATGACCTGGCGCGACGCAAGGTCCAGGGTCTTCGCGAGCAGTTCGCGACCGGAGTCCTTTTCGAGATGCTCGATAACGTCAACGAGGAAGATGCTGTCGACGGAGCCGGCGGGGATGTGTTCGACAACGCCGCGCCAGTCCATGTTGAGGACGACCCAGACGCGGTCCTGGCGTTCGCGGAGGCTGGCGCGCAAGCACCCGACGTACTCGGCGCTTGGCTCGCAACACATGTGAAGGAAGGGACGGATGTAGCTTTGGGGGTTGATGCCGCAGCCGATGTCGAGAACGGTGTCGGCGGGCTTCATGCGGGCCGTTGCGGCGGCAAGGAGCCCTTCGCGTTCGGCGTGCGATATCCGTGCGCTCATGTTCGTCCTTCCTGTTTCCAGCCCGCTCAGGCGCCGAAGAGGCCGCGCAGGCGCACCCACCAGCCGGTTTCGGGCGACCAAGGCACCAGAGGAAAACGCAACGTCTCCCCGACTGGGGGCAGCCCTTCGGCGCTGCACACGCACATGATCATGTTGGGCTTCGGGGGCTTTTGCGGGGCATCATAGATGACGCCCTGAAGGTCCTCGTAGAAGAGCTCGGCACGCGGGAAAGCGGCGAATTGCTCTTCTCTAAGGCCCAGCAGGAGGTGGTGCGGGTTGCCTTCAGGTTCGTCGTAAGGCACGTCAAACATCAGCCGGCGACGCCAGCGGCTCTTGACGGCGAGTTCGAGACCGCCGGGTATGTGCTCCAAGACGCCTCGGGAAATGACGTAGTCGAACTCCGGCATTCGAGGGACGAACTCCGTCAGGTCCTCGACGCTATACTCGACATTGGGGCCGGGGTACTTGATGCCGGCGTAGCGAATGCATTCGGCGGAACGGTCTATGCCCATGACACGGGTGTCGCGCGCTCGGGCAATGTCGAGGCAACCGTGACCCACACCGCAGCCGAGATCGGCAACGGTGATAGGGCCTTGGACGCGGAGGCGCATCCGGTCGGCATCAATGACCTTTCGGAAGAAGGCGTAACTGCTCTTATGACGGACGACTTCGGTCACGTCGTGCGTGACGAAGGGGATAAGGCGTTCGCCCTCGTTGTAGATGGTTTGCTCAAGCTCATCCATGTCAGGGATCCTTGGCATAGGTCAGTTCACCGACGGCTTCGACGCGCATGACACCGTAAAAGTCAACGGAGGGACGCGCGGGTTGGGCGACGAGGTGGATCAGGTGGTCGTACCACTTGAGTTGCACGTGCATGGCCTGCGTACCGAGCGCGACGGCGACGGTGGCAAAGTATTCGCCGGCCACGAGTTCTGGCAGTTTCATGCGCAGGCGGGCAAGGGCTCGACGCCCGCGCCGTGGGTCAACGTTGACGCCGGTGGTAAGGGTGCTGCAGCCGAAAAGGTAGTTGCCCTTGCGGTCACAGAAGGCAATGCCGGTGCCGATATTTGGATTGAGCGCGCGTTCGTCTATGAGGCGTCGAACGGTATCGGTATCCCAGGCGAAGTCTATCTCGATGGTGATCTCCTCTCCGCCCGAGAAGACGTTCGGGGGCTGCAAGCCCGTGATCGTGATGGCGTGGATGTCGGCGCCGCCGTCACCAAGACACTTGAGCGAAGGGTTCTTCCCCGGCTCGACGCGCAGGGCGGCGGCACGGTCCGGTGTGGAAACGCCGGTTCCAGTTTGAGCGATGCCTGCAACAGGCTTCGTCTCCCCGAAGAGAAGGCGGAAGTACTGCGCGGTAACCTCTTTCGGCTCCCCCTCGGAAACAATGCTTCCCCTTTCCAGCAGAAAGGCCCGATCACAGAAGACGTTGACCGAGTTCATGTCGTGTGTGACGAAGAGGATGGTGCAGCCCTTCTTCTTGAGGGCGCGGATCTGGTCGTAGCACTTGAGGGCGAACTTGACGTCGCCGACGGCGAGGGCTTCGTCCACGATGAGGATGTCGGGGTCTATGCTGACGGCGGTACTGAAGGTGAGGCGGGCCTGCATGCCGGAGGAGTAGGTCTTGAAGGGCTGGTCAATGAAATCGCGCAGTTCGCTGAACTCTATGACCCAGTTCATCTTACGCGCGATCTGCTCGCGGGTCATTCCCAGACACAACCCCCCCATCAGGATGTTTTCGCGCCCGGTGTAGTCGGGGTGGAATCCCGTGCCGAGTTCGAGGATGGCGGAGATGTGTCCCTGGACGTCGAGGGTGCCGGAGGTCCGGTCGAGGGTGCCGGCGAGGATGCGCAGGAGGGTGCTCTTTCCGGCGCCGTTGCGGCCGACAAGGCCGATGATTTCACCGCGTTGGAGGTCAAAGGAGATGTCGCGGAGTGCCCAGAACTCGCGGTGCCGTCGTTGGCCGAGAACGTACTCCCTGAACACATCCGATGGCCGCGCGTAGACGCGGAACATCTTGGAGAGGCCGCGGACGGAAATGGCGTTCTGGTTCATGGGTGTTGCCGGTCAGAGGACATTGCCGAACATCGTCTTGAGTCTGCGGAAGACGCGATACCCGACATAGAAGGCGGCCAGGCTCATGGCCAGGGTGGCGACCCAGGCCCACGGGTGGGCGATGTATCCGTGGTAGCAGAGGTCGTGGAAGCATTCGATGACGTAGGAGAAGGGGTTGAGGTAGATGAGGAAGCGGAGGTTCTCGGGGACCATCTCGACGGTGTAGAAGATGGGGGCGGCGTAAATGCCTACGGCAGAGACGATAAGGACAAGATCGCGGAGGTCACGGACAAAGGCCCCGACGGAGGAAAGGAGGTAGCCGAGGCCGACCATCAGCAGGACTTGAAGGAAGATAAGGCCGGGCAGGAGTGCCCAGCTCCAGGACAGGGCGTGTTGGGTGACGAGGACGAAGCCGAGCAGGAGAATGGTGAATATGATCTGATTGAGCAGGCTGGCGAAGATGGACTTGACGGGAAGGACTTCGACGGGAAAGATGACTTGTTTGACGAGGTTCCCGTTGACGACGATGACAGAGCAGGACTTGTTCATGGCTTCGCAGAGGGTGAGCCATGGGATGAGTCCGGAGAGGAGGTAGAGGGTGTAGTTGCCGGTCTGGGCCGTGCCGGGAAGGCGGATAGAAAAGACGACCTGGAAGATGAAGATGTAAACGGCCATCATGATGAGGGGGTGGCCGAGGCTCCAGAACATGCCGAGGATGTGTCCGGCGTAGCGTTCGGAGACCTCGCGGCGGGCCATTTCGTAGGTGAGCTGCCAGTGGCGTGTGAGGAGTGCGACCAGTTCGCGGGTGGCCTGCCAGGATGCGCCGGGACTGAGCAGCGATCTGATCACGGTCGGTTCCGATAGAGGAGGCGTGCGCAACCCCTTTTGGGGCAATACTTTGCGTTTTGGAGGCGCGCGTTTACGCCCCCGGATGACAGGATTATAGGCAGATGTGCGGAAGGTGTCAATTGGCGCGTGTGCGGCGAAGGTGGCTACAGGAAGCGGTCGTAGACGGCGCTGATGGCGGCGGCGGTGCGATGCCAGTCGAACCGCTTGTGGTGGGCGTCTCCTGTGGTGATGAGTGTCTGGCGGAGTGCGGGGTCGGTGAGGAGTTGGGCAAGGCCGCGGGCGATGTCGCGTTCGGAGAGTGGGTCCGCGTAGTGGGCGGCCTGGGCGCAGACTTCGGGGATGCTGCTGACGCGGGCGGCGAGGACGGGCAGGCGGCGGCTCATGGCTTCGATGGGCGGGAAGCCGAAGCCTTCGTAGAGGGAGACGTAGGCGAGGGCGGCGGCGTTTTCGTAGAGCCAGCGGAGTTCGCTTTCGCGGCAGTAGCCGAGGATGAAGATGTGTTTTTCGAGGGCGGCGGAGCGGATTTTGTCGAAGATGCCCTGGTAGAGCCAGCCGGGCTTGCCGACGATGATGAGGTTGATGTCGAGGCCGTCTTTGCGGAGGGTTTCGATGGCGGCGATGAGG
>JAKJEM010000035.1:29880-32701 GCA_022705425.1 Planctomycetota bacterium | reverse complement strand
GCTTCGACATAGAACCCGTCCTTGTCCTCCGCCCCCAACAGGAGCCGCACCCGCGCCTGTGACCCGGCCCCGCCCGCATCGAGACGGAAGCGCAGATTGAACGAAGGCTGGGCCTTTTCCCCAAGAGCCGAATAGCTCCATCCCCCCCCCGTGGTCGCCGGCTCGGGCTGGTCGCTCCGGTCGCAGCCGGCCACAAAGGCCCACGCGCCAAGAAGCAGACTCGCCGCCAAGACCATCCCCCCCCGCCGCGCCAGCCGTACCCGCCGCATAGGACGTCTCCTCGTCTCATTCCAACGCCAAAGTGAGTGGCCCGCTTTCTCCATTATATCCGCCCCCCCGCAGGGGTCAAGGTTCAGCGCGCGGAAGCCAATCCGACAATTGACACGCGCCCCCCGACCGGTTTATCATACGCCCGTCAGCCAGCCGGCTGCGCGTGGGCCGGCGTTCCTGCCGTGATCGGAGCGAGACGATTCATGGAACAGCCACAGCAACAGCCGCAGGCGAAGCGGGGCGCGCTCGTGATGGCCTCCCAGATCGGGGAAGTGACGGTCGTCAGCTTCCTGACCACGCAGGTTCTCGACGAGATGAATGTCCACCAGTTGGGTGAGGAACTCAACAACCTCGTGGACAAAGAGGGCAAGATCAAGCTCGTCCTGAACTTCTCGAAGGTCAAGTATCTGAGCAGCGCGGTGCTGGGCAAGCTGATTTCCCTGAACAAGAAGGTCGCCAATCTCAAGGGTCGGATCGGCCTGTGCTTGATCAATCCGGAGATCATGAAGGTCTTCAAGATCACGCAGCTGGACAAGATGATCCCGATCTTCGAGTCGGAGGACGATGCCGTCAAGGGTATCGCCAAACCGGGCCTCTTCGGGCGCTACCTCTGACGGCGCCCGCGCCCTGCCGCGCGCGAATCTCCCCCGTGGCCACCCGTGCGCGAAAACTGCCCCCCGCGCCATTCCCTTGGAAAGGTCCCCCCGATGATTATCGGCGTCCCGAAAGAAATCAAAGAGTGCGAGTACCGCGTGGCGATGGTCCCCGCCGGCGTCGAAACGCTGCGCGCGCACGGGCATAAGGTCC
The DNA here is from genome assembly GCA_022705425.1 of Planctomycetota bacterium. Lineage (GTDB taxonomy): Bacteria > Planctomycetota > Brocadiia > CAIUPP01 > CAIUPP01 > JAKJEM01. The sequence continues at coordinate 31,624 of JAKJEM010000035.1, read as the reverse complement.
TCATCCAGGCGGGCGCGGGAATCGGCAGCGGCATCACCGACGCCGAATACCGCCGGGTCGGCGCGGAAATCGTGGCCTCCCCGGCGGCCATCTTCAAACGCGCCGAGATGATCGTCAAGGTCAAGGAACCCCTTCCGCCCGAATACCGCCTCTTGCGCGCCGGGCAGATCCTCTTCACCTATCTGCACCTGGCCGCGTCGCGCGAGTTGACCCTGGCCATGATGCGCTCGGGGGCGGCCTGCGTGGCCTATGAAACGATGGAACCGAAGACGGGCGGCCTCCCGTTGCTCACGCCGATGAGCGAGGTCGCCGGACGCATGGCCGTCCAGGAAGGCGCCAAGTATCTCGAACGCCCCATGGAAGGACGCGGCATCCTCCTCGGCGGCGTGCCCGGCGTCGCCCCGGCCGACGTGGTGATCCTGGGCGGCGGAATCGTGGGCGCGAACGCCGCGCGAATCGCCGCAGGCATGGGCGCGCGCGTGACCGTCCTCGACATCAACCTCGAACGCCTCCGCTACCTCAGCGACGTGCTGCCCCCCAACGTCCGCACGATCATGTCCGACACCCTGACGATCCGCGAAAGCCTCCGCGACGCCGACCTCGTCATCGGCGCGGTGCTCGTGGCCGGCGCCCGCGCGCCCCTCCTCGTCCGCCGCGAACACCTGAAGATCATGCGCCCCAGGGCCGTCATGGTGGACGTGGCCATTGACCAGGGCGGCTGCTTTGAAACAAGCCGTCCCACCACCCATGCCGACCCGGTGTACTCCGTGGACGGCATCATGCACTACTGCGTCGCCAACATGCCGGGCGCCGTCAGCCGAACCTCCACCTACGCCCTGACGAACGTAACGCTGCCCTACGCGCTCCTCCTGGCCGACAAGGGCCTCGCGACCGCCGCGCGCGAGAACATCGCCATCCAGCGCGGGATCAATGTCCTCGACGGCAAGGTCACCTGCCGCGGCGTGGCCGAGGCGCACCGCCTCAAGCTGCACGAGGCCTAGCCCATGAACCTGCGGCGACGGCTCCCTCCCCTGGCGGCGCTGCTCCTCCTGGCTCTCGCCGCCCCCGTCTTCGCCTGGGGCGACGAAACCCACAAGGCCATTACGCGCGGGGCGATCACCGTCCTGCCGGCGGAAATGCGCCCCTTCTTCATCGCCAACACCGAGTATCTGGCGGCGCACTCCCTGGACCCCGATTACATCCCCAACCGGACCCCCGCGCAGCGCGCGGAGCACTTCCTGGACCTGGACCTCTACGGGGCGCCCCCCTTCGCCGAACTCCCGCGCGATCTCGCCGAGGCCCGGAAGAAGTTCGGCGAGGAAACCGTCATCAAGCGCGGACTGCTCCCCTGGACCGTTCAGCGCGAGTATGACCGCCTGGTGAAGGCCCTTCGCGGCGGCGACTGGCCCGAAGCGCGAATGGCAGCCGCCTTCCTGTCGCACTTCGTGGCCGACACGCATATGCCCCTCCACGCCACGGCCAATTACGACGGCCAGGCAACCAACCAGCGCGGAATCCACTTCCGCGTCGAGGACGAACTCATGGCGCGCTACCATGCCGGGCGCGTTGCCCCGGCCGCCGTCGCCGCCATCGCCGCCAGGCCGGTGGACTGGGCCTTCGATGAACTGGCGCGGAGTTTCGCCCTGTGCGCGCCCCTCCTGGCGGCGGAGTTGAAAGCCCGCGAGGCCGCCCCGCTCGACAGCGCCGCCTACTACGCCGAACTCCACCGCCGCACCGGCGCGCT
>JAKJEM010000035.1:28125-29870 GCA_022705425.1 Planctomycetota bacterium | reverse complement strand
CGAAGCCGCCTCCGCGCTCGCCGCCTTCTACGCCGCCGCCTGGAACGAGGCCGGCCGGCCGCAACTCCCCCCGGCACGGGCCGCCGTCCTCATCTCCGAAGCGCCCCTGGGCGGCGCCCCCTATGCCCAGCGGATTGCCGCCCTCCTCCGCGCGCGGATGAACCCCTTCGACGCGCTGGCGCACCTGGCCACCGCCTCCCCGAAACGCCAGTGGCGCTTCACCGTCCCCTTCCGCGCCGCCGGCGACGAAAGCGACCCGGAAAGCTTCACCACGCCGACAGCGGGCCTGCGCGAGGCCGCCGTGCAGGCCGTCAACACCCTGCGCCAGTTCCCCGCCGCCGATCGCCGCGTCGTGATCGTCGGCACGGGCAAGAACCTGGCCCCGGCCCTTGCCGAGGCCGCCAAAGTCCTCTCCGAGGAGGGCGCGACGACGCTGGTCGGCATCGTCGGCGCCGGAGATGACGAGCTCCGCGCCGCGGCGGCCGCAACGTCCGCGCAACTCCGAATCGTGCGCGCCGCCACGCCGGAGGAACTGCCACCGCTCCTCGCCGCCGCGTGGACCGCCGCGCTTGACCGGCCCTGACGCCGAAAAAGAGCCGTGCCGGGGCCTTGATTAAGCGCGGCACAGGGTGTTAAGATACGACTTGGGGGGGAAGACCTTACGGGTGTTTGTGTTGCGCAGCCGCAGGCACTTCGAAGGAGCCCGCAATGCCCTATGGCATCCGTATCCGCAGCGGCGTCGAGGAAGGCGAGATCTATCCCCTCTTCGAGAATCGCGAGATCACCGTCGGACGCAGCCCCACGAACAACATCTTCATCCGCGACAAGAACGTCTCGCGCATTCACTGCCAGATCGTCGTCACCGGAGAAGGGGCCACGCTGACGGACCTCCAGAGCACCAACGGCACCTTCGTGAACGAACAGCGCGTCACCGAGGCCACGCTGAAGCCCGGAGACGAAATCCGCATCGGCACCACGCTGCTGCAACTGGAAGAAACCGAAGGGGACGAGCGGCGCGCCATCACCGACACGTCCGTGATGGAGTAGCCGCTCACGAGTTCGAGGGGCTCGGGGCGCCGCCCGAATGCCGGCGGGCAATCAAACGCCGGAAGCGTTCGTCCTTGCGCAGATTCTCCAGGTCGGGGTCCTTGAGCATGTGCGCAAAATCCTTGTACCCCAGCCGGATGGCCTGCTCCAGCGTCAGGATCGAGTCGTCGAGCCGGCCCGTCAGCGAGTAGCTGCACGCCAGGTTGTAGAAGGCGGTGGGGTCCTCGGGGCGCAGCCGCACCAGACGACGGTCCACTTCCAGCCCCTTCTGGTACTCCCCCCGCGTCGTATAGGCGTGTCCAAGCGCCATAAGCACGTCCTCGTTGCAGGGGTCCTGACGGAGGACCTCTTCGTAGAACTGCAACTCGAAGCGCTCGTCGTCCACCGCCGAGGCCCCCGCCAGACGCAACTGCAACGGCACCAGGGAAAAGCGCGGGTCGTCCACCGGCTTGCGCGGGTGCGGCGGCGTCTGGGGCGGCGGCTGTTCGCTCTTCATCGGTTCCTATCCCCCGCGGCAGGAGGCGCACCGCGTCTCGGCCGGCATGTTCTCATAGGGCGCCAGCTCACGGATGCGGGCCACGGTCGCGGCGTCGAGCGGCTGCCCGCACTTTGAACAGGCGAAAACGCACTCCAGCGCGGCAATCTCCCCTTCCAGGTCCCCCAGCAGCGAGCGTCCCATGCCGAAGTCCATCGGCAGC
>JAKJEM010000035.1:0-28115 GCA_022705425.1 Planctomycetota bacterium | reverse complement strand
CGCGCCACAACCTTCCGTATCTCCTCCAGCGAGGCCTCGCGCACGCGCGAATTCCCCCCCTGCTGCCGCGCAAAGCGGTCGAAGGCCGACTTGCTCATCTCCGTCCGGAAGGCCGCCTGCTCGATGCCGCGCTTCCAGAAGTCCACGATCGCGCTGAAGACCTTCAGCCGCCCGTTGGGACGCATGCGGGCGACCGTCACCATCAGAACGCCGCGCGGGCTCGTCTCGCTGATCAGCGCCCGGTAGATCGGCAACGCCTCGTCGCCTTCAGCGGGCGGCGCGGACGCCATCGGGGCCGGACGCGGCTTCTCCTCCTCGGGAACGTCCACCCCGTCGGCGCGCAGGTCGAAGAGCAGTCGCTTGACGAGCTTCTGCGTCTCCTTGCCCGCGGTGCGCTGCGCCTCGATCATGAAGGGCGCCCCGGCGGCCACGCGCTCGGCGGCCAGGCACGTCAGCGCGGCGATCAAGTCGTTCTCGCTGTCGGACGCCAGCGCCTGAAGGAAGGGCAGGCTCTGCTCCGGCGTCTCGCACACCGCGCGGTGCATGATCATCCAGCGCTCCACCGGGCGCAGCCCCCGCGCGTGCGCCACCGCCCCGGCAGCGTCGCCGGACTTCAGCAGCTTCAGGGCGCGCGTGGGCAGCTTCGCCGCCTGCTCCGCGGCGTCCGGGACGCTCATGGCGAAGACGTCCGCGTCCACGGCCGCGCCCAGGTCCGTCAGAACGTCGTTGGCCATCACCTTCGTCCAGGAGTCCACGTCGCCGTCGAAGATCAGCGAGTTGAGGTTGTCGGCCACGTCGGCGTTCCCCAGGGTGGCCAGGAAACGACCGGCCACCGCCCGGGCGTCCGGGTCGCCGGCGCTGAAGTTCTCGAAGAGGCGCTTGAGCGCCGCGCGCGGACGGTCCTTGGCCTGCGCGCGAAGATCGTCCAGCAGCTTCTTCTCGAACTCCGGCAGCGCGGCCACGAAGGCCGCCAGGGCGCGCTCGAAGGGCGTCGGTGTCGGCGCCGCCGCCGGCGCTTCACGACTCGGTCGCTTGGCTTCCATATCTCAAGGGTCCTTTGCAGTGGATGGACGCGGCGCGCCGACCCTGCCCCGTGCCCGGGCGGTCAGCGGCGGCGTTTGCGTTTGCGCGCGTGCTTCGGAGGATGTGCGGCCGCCGGACTGGCCGCGCCGCTCTTCGGAGCGCTGAAATCGAAACGCCCCTGCAGACGGGCCATCGCCTTGCGGAAGATGTTCAACATCGCCGACGTCTCCTGTACCGCGTGTCTCCGTCGAACACACGTTCTACTGACACTATAAGTTATCCGCCCGGCAGTTGACAAGCGACTTCGAGCTGCGCGTTTAACCCTTGATGACGCCCAGGGGCCGGAGGCGGCAGACCCTCCGCGCCAGCCCCGCGCGATGCACCACGTCCACCACCGCGCTGACGTCTTTGTAGGCGTCGGGCTGCTCCTCCGCCAGGCCGTCGCGCCCGTGCGCCAGGGCGAAGACGCCCCGCGATTGCAGTTCCTTCTTGATCGAGCGCCCGCGCGCGAGCTGGATGGCCGCCGTGCGCGACATGACCCGCCCCGCGCCGTGGCACGCCGAACCGAAGGTGCGCTCCATTGCCGCCGGTTCCGCCGCCAGAACGAAGGAATACCGCCCCATATCGCCGGGAATCAGCACCGGCTGCCCGATGGCGCGGTAGCGGGCCGGCAACTCGGGATGCCCGGCGGGGAAGGCTCTCGTCGCCCCCTTGCGGTGGACGCACAGCGCGCGCGAACGCCCTCCGACCTGGTGCGTCTCGATCTTCGCAATGTTGTGCGCCACGTCGTACACCAGCTCCATCCCCAGGGCCTTCGGGCTCGCCTTCAGGAATCGCTCGAAGGTCCGGCGCGCAAGGTGCGTCAACACCTGCCGGTTGGCCCAGGCGTAGTTCGCCGCGCAGCGCATCGCGCCGAGATACTTGCGGCCCTCGGGCGATTCGACCGGGGCGCAGACGAGCTGCCGGTCGGGCAGTTCGATACCGTACCGCGCCGGCGCGTCGCGCAGGGCCTGGATCGAGTTGTCGCACACCTCGTACCCCAGGCCCCGGCTGCCGGAGTGGATCATGACGGCAATGGCCCCCTGCCGCAGACCCATCACCGCCGCGGCCTGCTCATCATACACTTCCTCCACCACCTGCACCTCCAGGAAGTGGTTCCCCGATCCCAGCGTGCCGACCTGACCCCGCCCGCGCTCGATGGCGCGCGGACTGAGCGTGTCCGGGTCGGCCTCTTCGATGCAGCCGCCGCTTTCGGTGTGCTCCACGTCCTCCTCGCAACCGTATCCCTGCGCCACCACCCAGCGCGACCCGTGGCGGAGAATCTCGCGCTCCTGCGCCTCGCTGAACCGGATGTCCCCCTCCTGCCCGACCCCGCAGGGAATGTTCCGAAAGAGGTCCCCCACCAGCCGCTGCATGGCGTCCTGGAGATCGACGCGCGTCAGGTTCGTGCGCAGAAGCCGCACGCCGCAGTTGATGTCGTAGCCGACGCCGCCGGGGGAGACCACGCCCCCCTCCTTCGGGTCGGTGGCCGCCACGCCCCCGATGGGGAACCCGTACCCCCAGTGGATGTCCGGCATGGCCATCGAGGCGCCCTGAATCCCCGGAAGGAAGGCCACGTTCGCCACCTGCTCCGGGGCCTGGTCGAGGCGGATCGAGGCCAAGAGGCGCTCGTCGGCGAAGATGACCCCCTCGGCGCGCATCCCCGCCTTATAGGCGCGCGGAATGCGCACCCGCGTGTCGTCCAGCCGTTCGAGCGGCCCGCTCCATTCCTTGCCCATCGGCGACTCCTTCCGCATAGTCCTCGACGCGCCTTCTCCCGCGCCGTCAGATGTCGAAGACAACCTCCGCCGTCCAGCCCTCCGGGCCCGGCGTCACCTGCGCGCCGCAGTACGTCACGGCCTTGATCTCCATCTGCGGCTTGTGCCGCGCCGGATCGAGCGCCGTCATCTGCACACGCGCGCGCAGCCGTCGCGGCGAGAGCATCTCCACGCGCGTCCCGGTACAGACGCGCCTGCGCGCATCGAAGCGAAAAAGCAGTTCCGCCAGCCACCGGACGAGAAGGTCCGTCGTGTCCACCCCCTCGACCTCGATGATCTCCTCCTCCCCGCCATGCGCGCGGCGTCCCCCCAGAATCAGGTGAAACAACCCCTCCGCCGCGCCCTCGAACAGCGCCGGCAGGTCGCGCCCGCGGACGCGGAGCCCGATGTCGGCGGTGTGATCGAGGATTTCGTAGGACCTCTTCATCTCCCGGTCCAGTCTATCCGCCGCCGCCCCCGCGGGCAAGCGCGCCCTTCCGCGCGCCCACGGAGTCCCGTGCAGGACTCCGACCCGAATGCGGCATTACCGGCGCGCCGTCAGCCAGGCGTCAATCGCGGCGGCCGCCCGGCGTCCAAGGTCCATCGCGCGCACGACCAGCGACGCCCCCAACACCGAGTCCCCGGCGGCGAAGACCCCCTCCGCCGAGGTCATGTAGCCCGCATCCACGCGGATGTTCCCTCGCTCGTCGAGAGCCAGGCCGAGGTCGCGGACCAGCGGTCCGTGCTCCACCCGGACAAAGCCGGTCGCGAGCAGGGCCAGTTCCGCCTTCAACTCGAACTCCGTGCCGGGGAGTTCCCGGAACGTCGTCCCGCTCCACTCGATCCGCACGCACCGCAGCGCGGCCAGCCGCCCCTCGCGCCCCACGAACTCGCGCGTCAGCACACTCCAGAAGCGCGCGCAGCCCTCGTCGTGACTTGTTGAGGCGCGCAGGATTCTCGGCCACGTGGGCCAGGGGTTGTCCGGCTGCCGCTCGCGCGGAGGCTCGGGCAGGAGTTCAATCTGGTAGATCTCGCGCGCCCCCTGCCGGCGGCTGACGCCGATGCAGTCCGCGCCGGTATCCCCCCCGCCGATGACGACCACATTCCTGCCGCCGGCGTGAAGGGCCTCGGATTCGGGCAGGTTCTCGCCGTCGTTGCGCCGGTTCTGCTGCGTGAGGAAGTCCATGGCGAAGGCCACGCCGCGAAGCTCCCGCCCCGGCAAGGCCAGCTCGCGCGGCACGCGCGCCCCGGCGGCGATCAGGATCGCGTCGAAGGAGCGCCGCATGTACCGCGCCGAAAGGTCCGTCCCCGCCTCGACGCCCGTCTCGAAGGCCACCCCCTCCGCGCTCATCTGATCGAGCCGCCGGTCTATGACGCTCTTCTCGAGCTTGAAGTCCGGGATGCCGTAGCGCAGGATGCCGCCGGCCTTCGGGGCGCGCTCGAAGACGACCACGTGGTGCCCCCGCCGCGCCAACTGCTGCGCGGCCGCCAGTCCGGCCGGACCCGAGCCGACCACGGCCACCCCGAGCCCCGTCCGGCGCGCCGGGCGTTCCGGACAAATCCACCCCTCGGCCCAGCCGCGCTCGACAAGCTGGAGCTCGATCTGCCGAATGGCCACCGGCGCCTGGTTCACCGACAGGGTGCAGGCCGCCTCGCACAGCGCCGGGCAGATGCGCCCCGTGATCTCCGGGAAGTTGTTTGTGGCGTGCAGCAGCGCCAGCGCCCGCCGCCACTGTTTGCGGTAGATCATGTCGTTGAAGTCCGGCACGAGGTTGCGCAACGGGCAGCCGTGCATGTGGCAATAGGGAATGCCGCAGTCCATGCAGCGCGACGCCTGCGTCTCGATCTCCGCCCCGCTCAGGCGGCCCTCGATCTCGCGGTAGTCGCGCATGCGCTCCGACACGGGGCGCTTGGACGCCTCCTGGCGCGGATGCAGCATGAAGCCGGCGGGATTACCCACGATACACCTCCTCCGTCGCCGAAACCGTTTCGCGGTCGCGCCCCTCGGCCAGGCGCATACGCTCCAAAGACTTGCGGTAGTCAATCGGCATGACCTTGACGAACAAGGGCAGTGCGGCCTCCCAGTTCTCCAGAATCTGCTCGGCGCGGCGGCTGCCGGTGTGCTGGAAGTGGCGCTCGACCAGACCGCGCAGCTCGCGCCGGTCCTCCTCCGACCACACACTTTCCAGGTCCACCATGTCCAGATTGCAGCGGGTGTCGAAGAAACCCGATTCGTTATAGACATAGGCCACCCCCCCGCTCATGCCGGCGGCGAAGTTCTGCCCCGTCAGGCCCAGCACCGCCACGACGCCGCCGGTCATGTACTCGCAGCCGTGGTCGCCCACGCCCTCCACCACCGCCCGCGCTCCGCTGTTGCGCACGGCGAAGCGCTCCCCCGCGACCCCGTTCAGGAAGACCTCGCCCCCGGTGGCGCCGTACAGGACAACGTTGCCGACGATGACATTCTCCTGAGGGTTGAAAAGAGCCTCGGCAGGCGGGACGAGGATGATGCGCCCGCCGGACATCCCCTTGCCAAGGTAGTCGTTCGCGTCGCCCTCGACGCGCAGGGTGACGCCGGGCGCCAGGAAAGCGCCCAGACTCTGCCCGGCCGAGCCCTTGAAGGACAGCTTCAAGGTGTCCTCCGGCAGCCCGGCGGCGCCCCAGCGCTTGACGATCTCGCCGCTGAGCATGGCGCCCACGGCGCGGTCCACGTTGCGGATCGGCAGGTGCAGTCCCACCGCCTCCCGACGTTCCAGGGCCGGCGCGGCGCGGCGAAGCAGTTCGGCGTTGAGCGACTCGCGCACGTCGTGCTCCTGCGCGCGCATCCAGCGGCGCGCCGCGCCGGACGGCGGGGGCGCCAGAAGCGATGAAAGGTCCAGCGTCCCGGTCTTGAACCCCGGCGGGACGCACGCCTCAAGCCGCTCCACCCGCCCGATCATCTCGTCCAACGCGCGAAAGCCCAGCCGCGCCATGTGCTCGCGCAGGTCCATCGCCACAAAGCGGAGAAAGCGCTCGACATACTCCGGACGCCCCGTGAAGCGCCCCCGCAGCGCCGGGTCCTGCGTGCCGACCCCGACGGAGCAGGTGTTCAGATGACACTTGCGCATCATCACGCAGCCCAGCGCCACGAGCAGCGGCGTGCCGAAGCCGAACTCCTCCGCCCCCAGCAGCGCCGCAATGGCCAGGTCGCGCCCGGTGCGAAGCTGTCCGTCCGTCTGAAGCCGCACACGGTCGCGCAGACCGTTGGCGATGAGCGTCTGTTGCGTCTCCGCCAGCCCCAGCTCCCACGGCAGCCCCGTGTGCTTGATGGCCGTCAGCGGAGAGGCGCCCGTCCCGCCGTCATGCCCGGCCACCAGGACCATGTCCGCCCGGGCCTTGACCACGCCGGCGGCCACGGCCCCGATCCCCACCTCCGAAACGAGCTTGACGGAAATCCGCGCCGAGGGGTTCACCGAGCGCAGGTCGTAGATGAGTTGGGCGATGTCCTCGATGGAGTAGATGTCGTGGTGCGGCGGCGGCGAGATCAGCGTGACGCCCGGCGTGGTGTGGCGGACGCGGGCGATCTCGACGCTGACCTTGTGGCCGGGCAACTGCCCGCCCTCGCCCGGCTTGGCCCCCTGCGCGATCTTGATCTGAAGTTCATCGGCGCTCATGAGATACTCGACCGTGACCCCGAAGCGCCCCGAGGCGATCTGTTTCGTGCGCGAACAGCGGCTGTCGCCGTTCGGCAGGGACCGGTATCGGGCCGGGTCCTCGCCCCCCTCCCCCGAGTTGCTGCGCGCCCCCAGCCGGTTCATGGCCATGGCGACCGCCTCGTGCGCCTCCGCGCTGATCGAGCCGAAGGACATGGCCGCAGAGGCGAAGCGCGGCGTGATGCGCTCGACCGGCTCCACCTCCTCCAGCGGTACCGCCTCGCCCGCCCTGAAACGCAGCAGGCTTCGCAACGTCACGCGCTCGCGCGACTGGTCGTCAATCAGGCGCGCATACTCCTTCCACGCCGCGTAATCGTCCAGCCGGACGGCCTGCTGCAACTTGCAGATGGCCTCGGGCGACCAGAGATGCTTCTCCCCCCCCCACCGCGCATGGTACGCGCCGCCCGGGTCCAGCAGCGGCGAAGGTTCGCCGAAGGCCGGGAAGGCCCCCCGATGCCGGGCGCGCGCCTCGGCGGCGATTTCGTCGAGCCCGATCCCCCCCACCCGCGAGACGGTGTGCGTGAAGTACCGTTCGATGACGGCGCGCCCGAGACCCACCGCCTCGAATATCTGCGATCCGACAAAGCTGCGGATGGTCGAAATCCCCATCCGGCTGAAGGTCTTCAGCAACCCCTTCTTGACGGCGGTGATGTACGCGTCCATCGCCTCGTCGGCCGTGTCCACGCCTTCGAGCATCCCGCTTTCCTGAAGGTCGCGGACGGTCGAAAGAGCCACGTGCGGACACACGGCGTTCGCCCCGAAGGCCAGGAGCATGGCGAAATGGATGACCTCGCGCGCGTCGCCGGACTCGACAAGTATCCCGGCGGAGGTGCGCCGGCCGCGCCGGATTAGATGATGGTGAAGCCCCGCGGCCGCCAGCAGCGACGGCATCGGCGCGCGCGCGGCGTCCATCCGTCGGTCGCTCAGAACCAGGAGCGTCGCCCCGGCGTCAATTCGCCGCTCGGCCAGGGCAAAGAGCTCCTCCAGCGCGCCCTCAAGTCCGGCCCCCCCGCCCTCGGCGGGAAAGAGCATGTCCAGTTCCGCCACGCGGACTTCGGGGTGCGTCGCGCCCCGCAGACGCAGCATGTCCTCCGGCGTCAGGATCGGATGGGGCAGCTTGAGCTGCCGGACGTGCTCCGGCGTCTCCGCCAGCAGGTTGCGCTCCCGTCCGATGAAGGACATGAGCGACATGACCAGCTCCTCGCGCAGCGGGTCAATCGGCGGGTTCGTGACCTGCGCGAAAAGCTGCTTGAAATAGGCGTAAAGCAGCTGCGGACGCGGCGAAAGGACGGCCAGCGCGGCATCATTCCCCATCGAGCCGACGGCCTCCTGCCCGCGCGCCGCCATCGGGGCCAGGATCATCTTCAAGTCCTCTTCCGTGTAGCCGAAGGCGTGCTGCTTGCGGCGCAGCACCTCGGGGGCCTCCGGGGGAATGTGCGACGGCGCCAGCAACCCCCGAAGCTCGATGCGGTTCTCCTGCACCCAATGCCGCCACGGACGCCGCCGCGAGATGCGCGCCTTGATCTCGTTGTCGGGGATAATGCGATGCTGATCGAGGTCCACCAGGAACATCCGTCCGGGCTGGAGCCGTCCCCGGCTGAGGATGCTCTCGGCGGGAAGATCCAGAACCCCCGTCTCGGAGGCGAGGACCACCAGACCGTCACGCGTGACGGTGTAACGCGCGGGGCGCAGGCCGTTGCGGTCCAGGGTGGCCCCGACGTAGCGCCCGTCGCTGAAGACCAGCGCCGCCGGCCCGTCCCACGGCTCCATGACGGCCGAGTGATACTCGTAGAACGCGCGCTTGTCCTCGCCGAGCAGGAACTTCGAGCCCCACGCCTCGGGAACGAGCATCATCATCGCATGCGGCAGGGACCGCCCGCCCATGACGAGCAGTTCCAGGACATTGTCGAGCATGGCCGAGTCGCTGCCGCCCGCGAGCAGAACGGGCTTGATCTTCTCGATGTCGGCGCCGAAAAGGTCGGAGGCCAGCAACGCCTCACGCGCCCTCATGCGGTTGATGTTCCCGCGCAGCGTGTTGATCTCGCCGTTGTGCGCCAGCATCCGGAAGGGATGCGCCAGGCTCCACGTGGGAAAGGTGTTCGTGCTGTAGCGCTGGTGCACGATGACGAAGGGGCTGGCGAGCTGGGGGTCCCGCAGTTCCGGGTAAAAGAGCGGCAACTGCCCCGCCGTCAACATCCCCTTGTAGGCCAAAGTCCGCGACGAGAAGGAGGGGACGCAGAAGGCCGAGGCGTCGTCGCGGAAGGCCGCCACCTCCTTCTCCGCCTGGCGGCGGATGACGTAGAGCTTCCGTTCGAAGGCCTCCGGCGCGATACTCCCCCGCGCCACGAAGAACTGGCGGACCTCCGGCTGCGTGGCGCGCGCCAGGTCGCCCAGCGGCGCCGACTCCACCGGCACCCGCCGCCACCCCAGCGGACGCGCCCCCTCCCCCTCCGCCGCACGCTCCAGGACCTTGACGCACCGCTCCGAGAGGACGAAGTCGCGCGGGAGAAAGACCATCGCCACGGCATAGTCCCCCGCCGGCGGCAGGTCAAAACCGCACGCGGGCGCCTCGCCCCGCAGGAAGGCGTCCGGCAGGCGCATCAGCAGCCCTGCGCCGTCGCCGGTGGACTTGTCGCCGCCGAGCGCACCCCGATGCTCGAGGTTGATGAGGACGCGCACGGCATCCTCCACGATGGAGTGGCGCGGCACGCCGTCCAGGTGCGCCACGAAACCCACGCCGCAACTGTCGCGGTCATGGGCGGGATCGTAAAGCCCGCGCGCCCGCGGACGTCCGGCGGCGTCCGTCAACTCCGACATCCTCGTGTTCAAGGCATTCTCCTCATTGCGGCACCCACCCCGCACATCCCGCACCTCCAAACCGTCCGTGCCTCCCCCCCCGTGCCGTTGTCATCCGTCGTCTGTCGTCCGCCGTCCCCCTCACGTCCCACGCGGGCGCGACGTTGCGCCCGGCTTGCCCACACGTATCCCCAGCGCCCCGATCCGCGCGCGCAGCGTATTTCGATTGATGCCCAACAGTCGCGCGGCGGCCAGTTGATTCCCCCCCGTAGCCGCAAGGACCTGTTCGATCAGCGGTTTCTCGATCCTCTCCATCACGTAGCGATAGGCCGGAACCCGAACCCCGCGCGCCACGCGCTCCTCCAGGAGCGCCGACACGACGCGCTCCGCACCCCCCCCCGCATCGCCCGACCGCCCGCCGGACAGGGAAAAGCCGCTCTGACGGAGCGCCTCCAGGACAATGGCCTGCACGTTGCGCGGGTCTATCAGCGCCATCCTACATTCCCGTATCTTAATCCTGCCCGGCCGAAGGGCAAGGTTGCCCAAAAAATAGGCACACCGATGTCAACAAAAGGCCGCCGAAGCGGCCCATGCGACGCGACCGGGGAGGGCGGCCGACGGCCGCCCTCCCCCGCGTCTCCCGTCTTAGCTATCGTAGTACAGGTGGAATTCGTACGGATGCGGGCGCAGGTGCATCTCGTCCAGCTCCTTTTCCTTCTTCCAGGCGATCCACGCTTCGATGAGGTCGGGCGTGAAGACCCCGCCCTGGAGCAGGAAATCGTGGTCCTTTTCGAGAGCCGCAATGGCCTCCTCGAGCGAGCCCGGCGTCTTCGGCGTGTCCTTGAGTTCCTCGCGCGTCATCTCGTAGATGTCGCGCTCCAGCGGCTCGCCCGGATCGGTCTTGTGCTTGATCCCGTCCAGCGCCGCCATCATGATCGCCGAGAAGGTCAGGTACGGGTTGCAGCTCGGATCGGGGCAGCGGAACTCGAGCCGCTTGGCCTTGGGGCTGTTCGAGTACATCGGGATGCGGACCGAGGCGGAGCGGTTCCGCGCGGACATGCAGAGGTTGACCGGCGCCTCGAATCCCGGCACCAGCCGCCGGTAGGAGTTCACCGTCGGCGCGGCAAAGGCCAGGATGGCCGGCGCGTGCCTGAGGATGCCGCCGATGGCATGAAGGCCGAGGTCGCTCAGCCCCGCGTAGCCCTTGCCGAAGAAGAGGTTCTTGCCCCCCTTCCAGAGGGAAAAGTGCGTGTGCATGCCGCTGCCGTTGTCCTGGAAGATCGGCTTGGGCATGAACGTAACGGTCTTGCCATGACGCTTGGCGACGTTCTTGCAGATGTACTTGTACCACATCATCTGGTCGCCCATCTTCGACAGCTGCTCAAAGCGCATGTCAATCTCGCTCTGGCCGGCGGTGGCCACTTCGTGATGGTGGGCCTCCACCACGATCCCGACCTTTCGCATTTCATACACCATCTCGCCGCGAAGGTCGGCGAAGGTGTCCGTCGGGCTCACGGGGAAGTAGCCCCCCTTGAACCCCGGCTTGTAGCCCAGGTTCGGCTCCTCGAAACGCGCGCTGTTCCACGCCCCCTCCACCGAGTCAATCTGGTACATCCCCTTGTGCTGGCTCTGCTCGAACCGCACCTCGTCGAAGATGAAGAACTCCGGCTCCGGCCCGATGTAGGCCGTGTCGGCCACGCCGGTCTTCTTCAGATACGCCTCGGCCTTCGCGGCAACCCAGCGTGGGTCGCGCGAGTATCGCTCCCGCGTGACGGGGTCCACGATGTTCGCGATGACGCTGATCGTCGGCTTGCTGAAGAACGGGTCCAGACACCCCGTGGACGCGTCGGGAATCGCCAGCATGTCCGACATGTGGATCCCCTGCCAACCCCGGATCGAAGAACCGTCGAAGCCCACCCCATTCACGAAGGTGTCCTCGTCAACGACGTCAATGGGAAAGGAGCAGTGCTGCCAGGTGCCCAACAGGTCCACGAACTTCAGGTCCATCATCTCGGCCTTGTGCTTCTTGAACAGCGTCATGAACTCCTTCGGCGTCGCCATGGTTTCCTCCCTCTTGGCGTTGCCCGCACTCGCGGGACTGTACGGAATGGACAAGGTCGCACCGAACGCACACGGGAGGTCTTATTTAACAAACGGCGTGCCAATCGCAGAATACCGGCGTAACCAGCCTTGCGGTAATGCGTTACGCCGCCAATGCCATGAACGCCTGCGCCTGGCTTTCCTACTCTGGCGTATGTTTTTGCGCCGTTTCCTACCGAAGCGTGCCTTCATTGAAACCGCGGCCACCTGTCACAGCGCGCTAACGCCTCCCGCGGCGCCCCGCAAGCAGGACGCTTCGCGTCGGCGTCAGCCGATCGCGACGCCGCCGCGCTCGCCGGTCCGGATGCGAACGCACTCCTCCAGATCAAGGACGAAGATCTTCCCGTCCCCGATCTGACCGGTCCGCGCCCCTTCGGCAATCGCCTCGATCGTCGGCGTCACAAAGGCGTCGTTCACGGCAATCTCCACTTTGACCTTCTTCAGCAGACTCCCGGCCTCTTTGTGACTCCGATACACCTCCGAGACCCCCTTCTGCCGCCCTCGACCGAGAACCGTCGCCACCGTCACCAGGTGAATCTCCTTCTCCGTCAGTCGGTCCAGCACCGCATCGAGACGGTCGGGCTGGATGACGGCAATGATGTATTTCACGGACGCGCCTCCTAGTCAATCACCGTGTACCCGGCCTCGCGGTGCTGCGTCAAGTCGAGACCGACACGCTCTTCGTGCTCCGAAACCCGCAGTCCAATGACGCGGTCCACAACCTTGAACAGAACCCAGGACATCCCGAGCGCATAGGCAAACGTGACGGCAACGGCCTTCGTCTGAATCCACAACAGCGCGGGATTCCCGTAGAAGAGCCCGTTCGCGCCGCCGGTATTGACGGCGACCGTGGCAAACAGGCCCGTGGCCAACGCGCCCCAGAGGCCGCCGACGCCGTGCACGCCGAAGGCGTCCAAAGTGTCGTCATAGCCCACTCGCGCCTTCAGGACATTCACCGACACCCAGCAGATTCCCCCCGAGCCTGCCCCGATCAGGACAGCCCCCAGCGGGGTGACGAAGCCGGCCGCCGGCGTAATGGCCACAAGTCCGGCTACCGCGCCGGTAATCATGCCCAGAATGGTAGCGCGGGAGTAGGAGGCGACGTCCAACAGCGACCACACCAGCCCCGCCGCCGCCGTGGCCAGGTGTGTGACGACGAAGGCATGAGCGGCCAGCCCGTTCGCGCCCAGCGCGCTCCCGGCGTTGAAGCCGAACCACCCGAACCAGAGCAAACCCGCGCCCAGCACCGCCAGCGGCAGGTTGTGCGGCGGCGACAGCGTACGGGGGAAACCGCTGCGCCTTCCCAGCGCCAGAGCGGCCGCCAGGGCGGCAGCGCCCGCGTTGATGTGCACAACCGTTCCGCCCGCGAAGTCCAGCGCGCCCATCCCCCGCAGGAATCCCCCCTCACCCCACACCCAGTGCGCCACAGGATCATAGACCAGCGTGGACCAGAGGAGCGTAAAGAGGACAAAGGCGGAGAACTTGATCCGCTCTGCAAAGGCGCCGACGATCAGCGCCGGCGTGATGACCGCGAACATCGCCTGGAATACCATGAAGGCGCTGTGAGGCACGCTCGGCGCGTAGCTCGACGCCCCGGCGTCCACGCCGCGCAGCCCGAACCAGTCCAAGCCGCCGATCACCCCCTTGACGTCCGGCCCGAACGAAAGCGAGTACCCGATCAACGCCCATTGCAGTGTGACGACACAGAGGATCATCATGCACTGTATCAGCACTGAGAGCACGTTCTTCTTTCTCACGAGACCGCCGTAGAAGAAGGCCAGCCCCGGTGTCATCAACATCACCAGCGCCGCGCTCATCAGCACCCAGGCGGTGTCGCCGGAGTCAATCCCGCCCCCGCCTTCAGCCGCAGAGGCCGACGCCGCAACAACGCACCCGCCCGCCGCCAGAACCCCAGACCACTTCACCGTTCCGTTGCCCACCCTCTTCTCTCCTCTCGTCGCGAATACCGTTGTCACTCATCGGCAATCCACTCCCAATGCGTCCTGGCAGGTCGCCCGACGCAAAGCTCATGCCAATGGCGGCGATACCGTGATCCTGTCGCCCGTATCGCGCTGCCGCACGGTCCCTTCCGCGTTACACGCTCCCTCGAATCCCCTGCCCCCGCCGGATGCCCGCCTCGACGTCTGCGTATGAATGAGCGGATGATCCTACATCGGTGTAGCCAATGAGTGACGCGGTCCTTCGTGCAGGGCCTTCCTGGATGGCCCCGGTACAACCCCCCGGCAAGCGATGCCCCCGAAATGCCCTTCCCGCCAGCCGCTCGGCGCATTCCGGGCGGCGACGCTCAGACCGGCGTCCGAAACCGCCGGTAGTCAATCCCGTAGCGTTTCACCCGCAACCCCATGATCCGCTCCGTCAGCCCCAGCGCGCGCGCGGCCTTGGCCATGTTCCCGCGCGCGGACTTCAGCGCGTCGAGGATCAGTTCGCGCTCCAGACGGTCGAGCTCCCCCTGCAACGTGCCGCTGTGAACGGTGCCGCTGGCCTCGGCGGTCTGCAAGGTGGGCGGCAGATGGTGACCGTGGATGACGTCGTCGCTGCTGAGAAGCACGGCGCGTTCGATGCCGTTCTCCAGTTCGCGGACGTTGCCGGGCCAGTGGTAGGCCATGAGCATGTCAATCGCCGGAGTGCTGATGCGGCGGATGCTCTTGCGATTGAGCCCGCTGTACTTCTCCACGAAGTAGTCGGCCAGAAGGGGGATATCGGTCTTGCGTTCGCGCAGCGGCGGCACGTGGATGGCGAAGACGTTCAGGCGATAGTAGAGATCCTGACGGAAGCGCCCTTCCTCAATGAGCCGCTCGAGGTCGCGGTTGGTGGCGGCGACGACGCGCACGTCGGTCTTGAGCGTGCGCGTGCCGCCGACGCGCTCGAACTCGCGCTCCTGAAGGACGCGCAGGAGTTTGACCTGGGTGCTCGGGGAGAAATCGCCGATCTCGTCCAGAAAGATCGTGCCGCCGGAGGCCAGCTCGAAGCGGCCCTTACGTTCGTAGAGTGCGCCCGTGAAGGCGCCCTTTTCGTGCCCGAAGAGTTCGCTCTCGATCAGCGTCTCCGAGAGAGCGGCGCAATTGACCTTGACGAAGGGGCGCGCGGCGCGGTGGCTGTTGTAGTGGATTGCGTGCGCGACGAGTTCCTTCCCCACGCCGCTCTCCCCGGTGATGAGGGCAGTGGCGTCGCTCTTGCAGACCTTGGCGATGAGATCATAGACAACCTGCATGGCGCTGCTGTTGCCGATGATGTTCGAGGGCCGGAAGCGGCTCTGGAGTTCCTCCTGGAGGCGGACGTTCTCTTCGAGAAGCTGCTGACGCTCCTCCTGGGCCATCCGGCGCAGACGCACGGCCTGCGCGATCATCGAGGCGATGATCGAGAGAAGGCGCACGTCCTCGTCGCACGTATCGGTGTCGGAGAAGAGCTTGTCGGCGCTGAGCGCGCCGATGGCCTCGTTCCCGAGCTTGATCGGAACGCACATGAAGGAGATGTTGTCCTTCGGCACCTGCCGCCGCGCGCCGGTGCGGTTCAGGAAGAGCGGTTCATCCGAGATGCGCGGGACCACGGCGCTCTTGCCCGTCTCAATCACCTTCCCCGTCACCCCCTCGCCGGGGCGGTAGATGCCGCGGCGGCGTTCCTCCTCGGAAAGGCCGTGGGCGGCCTCGATGTAAATCTCGCCCTTCGCCCGGTTGAGCAAGGTCAGCGTGCCGCGCATCATCCCCATGTGCTTGGCCATGGCGCTGAGAACGGGCGGGATGGCGTCGCGCAGGTCCAGCGTTCGGTCCAGGGTCTGGCTGATCTCGAAAAGGAGGGACAACTCCTTAACCTGTTTTGCAACAGGGGGTTGCGTGTCTGGCGTGGACATGTGCCGTCCTCATCGCGAATACGGGATTGCTTCCGAAAGGTAGGCCGGGCGCGGACTTCCTACGCTACTGTAGGACACTGGGGGCGGGATGTCAAACACCAGGGCAGCGCGGGTGACCGGGCGGGGAGTCAGCTTGCGCGCTCGTCGCGCACGCCCGCCTCGCGAACGTAGTAGCGGAAGGCGAAGGCGATGAAGAGGAAGCAGAGCAGGGCCTTGACAAGCTCCACGACGGCATATTGCAGGAACCACACTCCGGCAATGAAGGTGTGCGCCAGCATGGCGGGAAGAGCCAGAACGGCCGTGCCCAGCAGCACCAGCGCGATATAGCGCCAGAGGTGGGCGCGAATGAAGCGGAAGTTGAGCACCACGGCCTGAAAGAGCCCGCACTGCTCGACGACCACGATGACCGGCGTCAGGAAGAAAAGCCCGTAGAGGAGCGTGGTGGCGATCTCGAACCACCCCTGCTCCGAGAGATTCCAGCCCCGCTTTTCGTACAGACGACCGGCCAGAAGGATGAGGGCATAGGACGTCGCGCCCAGAATGACGTACCCGGCGGCCAGGGGCCGCAGGGCGCCCAGCGCGCGCCGCGCGATGCCGGCCAGGGTGGCCACGCCGCCGGTGGCGCATTCGTAGAGAAGGGAAAGATAGATCCCCGCCAAGAGGGATATGACGGGGATAACCAGGACGGCCAGAACTTCGAAATAGCGCGTCCACTCCTTCTGCAGGAAGTTCGCGCGCCCGGCATCGGTCAAGAGGGCCATGTGCGCCGCGCCGTACAGGACAATGCCGGCCGCGGCGGAAAGACCCAGGAGTATCTGCGTGCCCCACGCGCGCGACGGGGAATAGCCCGCCGCCTCGATCATAAGCCTCCGAGCGGGGGCCATGAGGAGGATGAAGAGGGCAAAGAGCAGCACCATCCCCGGCCCCCTGAGGTGAAGGTCGAAGAGCGCCCAGGAGCCTTTGAGATAGTAGTCCACCAGCGCCGCGAGATCGAAGTTCACCCTCAGACCGGCGACCACCCACCCCCGCGTGAGTTGCGACCAGTCACCGTGCTCTAGAGCACCCAGCAGACTGAGCAAAGTCAGCGCCACCGCCGGCGCCCAGGCCCAGGGGGTGGCCAGTACGGCGCGGGCGACGCGAAGGAATCCCGTCGCCAGCCATTGCAGGTGCGCAGGCGCGAATCCGGCGTTGTCGGGTTCCTGACTCACCCTTGTTCCAACTCCGCCAGGCTGCGCCGGAGTTTGGCGATTTCGGCTTCGAGTTCGGCGCAGCGGGCCCTCTCGCGGGCGACGACGTCGGCGGGGGCGCGGTTGAGGAAGTTGGCGTTGGCGAGCTTCTTGAGGAGGCCTTCGACGTAGGACTCGACCTCGCCGATGCGCTTCTGGAGGCGAGCGCGTTCGGCGTCCATGTCCAGGAGACCGGTCAGGGGAACGAAGACCTGGATGGGGCCGACGACGTCGGTGGCGGCGGCGGCGGGACGGGGCAGGGCGACGCCGATCTCGGCGCGCTCGATGAAGCCGAGTTCGCAGAGGAGGCGTTCATGGGCGCGCAGTTGGGCGGCGATGGATTCGTCCTCGACGGAGACGGCCACGGCCAGGGGCTTGCGTTCGGCGACGCCGAGCTTGCTGCGGATGTTGCGCACGGCGCGGATAATGTCCTGCATCCGCCCGAAGGTCTCCTCCGCGGCGGCGTCGCGCCGGGCGGGTTCGAGGACGGGCCACGGGGCGATCATCAGGCTCTCGGGGAAGGCCGCGCCGGGCCAGTCCAGGTCCCCTTCAGCCACGCGGCTGCGGAGGCGCTGCCAGATTTCCTCGGTGACGAAGGGCATCACGGGATGGGCCAGGCGCAGGGCGGCGTCGAGGACGTGGGCCAGGACCTTCCGGGCGACGCAGGGCCCGCCGCCGGCGAGGCGGGGCTTGACGGCCTCGAGGTACCAGTCGCAGAACTCCTTCCAGATGAAGTCATAGAGGGTGCGGACGGCCTCGTTGAGCTGGAAGGCTTCGAGGGCCTGGGTCACGCTCTCGACGACGCCTTGCAGGCGGCTGAGGATCCAGCGGTCCTCGAGGGCGAGTTCGCCCTCCTCGCCCTTTCCGGCGGCCAGGTTGAGCAGGGCGAAGCGCGAGGCGTTCCAGATTTTGTTGGCGAAGTTGCGACCCATTTCGAACTTGTCGGCGCTGAGCTTGACGTCCTGCCCCTCGACGGTGAGCATGACGAGGCAGAAGCGCATGGCGTCGGCGCCGTACTGGTCAATGACCTCGATGGGGTCAATGCCGTTGCCGAGGGACTTGCTCATGCGGCGGCCTTCGGCGTCGAGGATGGTGCCGTGGATGAGCACGTCGTCGAAGGGGGCGCGTCCGGGCATCTGCAAGCCCATCATCACCATGCGGGCGACCCAGAAGTAGATGATGTCGCGCGCGGTGACCAGGACGGAGGTGGGATAGAAGGCCCGGAACATGGGGGTCTTCTCGGGCCAGCCGAGGGTGCTGAAGGGCCAGAGGGAGGAGCTGAACCAAGTATCGAGGACGTCGTCGTCCTGGCGGATATCGGCGCTGCCGCAATGGGCGCAGTGGTCCGGGTCCGCGCGGGCCACGGTGATGCGCGCGCAGCCCTTGCAGTGCCAGGCGGGGATGCGATGCCCCCACCAGATCTGGCGCGAGATGCACCAGTCGCGGACGTTTTCGAGCCAGGACTCGTAGACGCGCTGCCAGCGGTCGGGGTGGAAGCGGACGCCGTTGCGGGCGGAGAGGGCGAGGGCGGCGTCGGCCAGGGGCCTCATGCTGACGAACCACTGGTCGGAAAGATAGGGCTCGATGACGGTGCGGCAGCGGTAGCAGTGGCCGACGGCGTGGCGGTGGGGCCGGACCTCCTCGATGAGGCGCTTCTCGCGGAGTTCCTCGACCAGCGCCTCGCGGCACTCGTAGCGGTCCATGCCCTCGTAGTCGCCAGCGGCGGCGTTCATCGTGGCGTTTTCGTTCATCACGATGACCTGTTCAAGGTTGTGGCGGCGTCCCATCTCGAAGTCGTTGGGGTCGTGGGCGGGGGTGACCTTGACGGCGCCGGTGCCGAACCCGGGGTCCACGTGCTCATCGGCGATAATGGGGATTTCACGCTCGACCACGGGGAGCAGGAGCTTCTGGCCGATGAACTCGCGGTAGCGTTCGTCGTCGGGGTTGACGGCGACGGCGGTGTCGCCGAGCATCGTTTCAGGGCGCGTGGTGGCGACGATGACGTGAAGGCGGGGTTCATCCTTGAAGGGGTACTTGATGTACCAGAGGTGTCCGTCGCGCTCTTCGTGCTCGACTTCATCGTCGGCCAGGGCGGTGGCGCAGCGGGGACACCAGTTGATGAGGCGCTTGCCGCGGTAGATCAGGCCGCGCTCGTGCAAGGTGACGAAGGCCTCGCGGACGGCGCGGGAAAGGCCTTCGTCCATGGTGAAGCGGGCGCGCTCCCAGTCGCAGGAGGCGCCGAGGCGCTTGAGCTGGTTGATGATGCGCGAGCCGTACTGGTCCTTCCACTCCCAGACGCGGCGGACGAACTCGTCGCGGCCGAGGTCGTGACGTTTGAGGCCCTTGCGGGCGAGTTCGCGCTCGACGACGTTCTGTGTGGCGATGCCGGCGTGATCGGTGCCGGGCATCCACAGGACGTTGCGGCCCTGCATTCGCCGCCAGCGGACGAGGATGTCCTGAAGGGTATTGTTGAGCGCGTGGCCCATGTGGAGTGCGCCGGTGACGTTGGGCGGCGGGATGACGACGCAGAAGGGGGCGCGGCGGGCCTGGGGGTCGGCGCGGAAGAAGCCGCGCTCCTCCCACCAGGCGTAGAGTCGCGCCTCGACGGGGCGGGGGTCGTACTTGGTGCTCAGGGTGGATTCATCGGACATGAACGGCTCTCCGCTCCGGGCCGGGATTGACGGGAAGAAAGGGACGCCGACGCGCCGCGCCTACGCCTGGGCCGCCTTTTCCTCATCCTTGACCAGTTTGTAGACGATGCTGTCCACAAGGGCCTGCCAACTGGCCTCGATGAGGTTCTCGGAGACGCCGACGGTGCCCCAGACGGCGTCGCGGTCGCCGGACTGGATGACGACGCGGACGCGGGCGGCGGTGCCGGCGGCGGTGTTGATGACGCGAACCTTGTAGTCAATGAGGCACATCTCGCGGAGGCTGGGATAGAAGCGTTCGAGGGCTTTGCGCATGGCGCCGTCAATGGCGTTGACGGGTCCGTCGCCCTCGCTGGCGGTGAGTTCCTCCTGTCCGCCGACGCCGATCTTGATGGTGGCTTCGGTGATGGGGGCCTCGTCGTGTCCGCGCTTTTCGACGATCACGCGGAAGCCGCGGAGATCGAAGAAGCGCTTCTGCTTCCCGAGCATCCGGCGCACGAGGAGAACAAAGGAGCCCTCGGCGGCCTCGAACTGATAGCCCATGTTTTCGAGCTTCTGGACTTCCTTGAGGGCCTGCTTCATGACCTTGGGGTCGTCGGTGAGCTGGTGCTTTTCCATCTTGGCGAGCATGGTGGCGGCGCCGGAGAGCTCGCTGAGGAGCAGACGCCGCTCGTTCCCGACGGTTTCGGGGCTGACGTGTTCGTAGGTAACGGGGTTCTTCCGCACGGCGTCCACGTGGAGGCCGCCCTTGTGCGCAAAGGCGGCGCGCCCGACAAAGGGTTGTGAATCGTCGAGGGACAGGTTGGCGATCTCGTAGATGTAACGGGAGGTCTCGGTGAGGCGGCGGAGGTTCTCGTCGGAGAGGCAGCGCTGCTTGAGTTTGAGCTGCAGGTCGGGGATGACGACGCAGAGGTCGCCGTTGCCGGTGCGCTCGCCGAGGCCGTTCATGGTGCCCTGGACGTGGCGCGCCCCGCCGCGGACGGCGGCCAGCGTGTTGGCCACCGCGCAGCCGGAATCGTTGTGTCCGTGGAAGCCGACGACGCCGCCGACGGCCGCCAGGACGGCGCGGGTGATCTCCTCGACATCGTGCGGGAGCGAGCCGCCGTTCGTGTCGCAGAGAACGAGGGCGTCGGCGCCGGCTTCGCGCGCGGCGCGGAGGGTGGAGAGGGCATAGACGGGGTTGTGGCGGTAGCCGTCGAAGAAATGCTCGGCGTCGTAGATCACGTCCAGGCGGCGGGCTTTGAGGTACTTGACGGTATCGGCGATCATGGCGACGTTCTCGGCCAGGGCGACGCGGAGCACGTCGCGCACGTGCAGGTCCCAGCTCTTGCCCACGATGGCGACGGCGGGGGTTCCGGCGGACAACAGCGCCGCCAGGCCGGGATCGTCCTGAACGGTGAGTTTGGCGCGGCGCGTCGAACCGAAGGCGCAGATGCGGGTATGCTTGAGCTTTTTCTGGCGCATGGCGGCAAAGAAGGCCATGTCCTTTTCGTTGCTCAGGGGGTACCCCCCTTCGACGTAGTCAACGCCGAGGGCGTCGAGCGCAAGGGCAATGCTGACCTTGTCCTCGACGGAGAAGTTGACGCCTTCGGACTGCGCGCCGTCGCGCAAGGTCGTGTCGTAGATCGTGACATCAAACATGGGCGTGTAAATCCTGAGATGGACATGGGAACGCCGCCTGTAACGTGAAGTTATCAGTCCCGCCGGGGACTGTCAAGCAGCGAGGCGCGCTTCGCGCAGGCCGGCCGGCCTCCGGGGACGGGGCGCAGCACCGGCGCTGCGCCGCAGCGCAGCCGTTGCGCAACCGGTGTGCCACACACGGCGCGCTCGGCGCGTTCCCCTCAAGACGGACGGCGTAACGCTTCACCGTGCCCTGGAGAACCGCCGGCAGCGACGATGGAGGCCCGGACGGGTGTTGCGCCGAAATGCGGCGGGCGTCCGCGCCTTTCGCCGGATGGCGCGAACGCCCGCGGGGGGGAGGGCCGGATCGGCTCAGCGCCCGACGCCAGCCGGTGCGGCCGCCGGGACCAGGCGCTCCAGGCGCGCCGCGATGGTCTGGGGCGGCGCGAAGCCGACGATTCGCTCAACCGCCCGCCCCGCGCTGAAGATCAGGAGGGTGGGAACGCCGCTGACATCGTATTGCCCGGCGAGGTCGGGGGCGTTGTCCACGTTGACCTTGACGAAACGCGCCCGCCCGGCGAACTTCTGCGCCAGGGCGTCGAGGACCGGGGCCAGCATCCGACAGGGCCCGCACCACGGGGCGTAGAAGTCCACGACCACCGGCGTGGAGGATGACCGCACTTCCCGGTCGAACTGTTCCGACGTGATTTCCCTGACCGCGCTCATGTCTATCTCCCTTCTGTGTGAACCGAATCGCGTTGTCGGGAGAATAGACCCGCCGTTGCCCCGGAGGTTACAGGGGGCTACTTGGTCTTGGTGCGGGGCTTTCGGGAGGCGGAGGGCTTGCGGGCCCGCGCCGGGGGTGCGCCCCCTTCCCATCGCAGGCGCAGCGCTTCGTGCAGGCGCTTGCGGCAGGCGGTCGGGAGGGTGTATTCGCGCTCGCCCTTGTAGAGGACGATGGTGCGCCGGATGTTGTCCACCACGATCCGGCAGGGGTTGCAGCCGGCCAGGTGGCGGTCGAAGTCCTTGCAGATGGCGGGGTCAATGTCGCCGTCCACGTAGTCGTTGAGCATCCGCAAAAGGTCCTGGCACTTCATCGGTGGGGTCTCCGGTCCTTGCGGTAACTCTGGAGGAGGTGCGCCGCCGGGGTGGCGTTGCCCGATCCTTCGTGCGCGTGGTCGGCGGCCACGCGGCGGCGGTCGTCGCCGAAGAGGCGGGTCAGTTTTTCGCGCAGGGCGAGGCGAGCGCGGAGGAGGCGGACTTTGACGTTGGCCTCGCTGATGGCGAGGGCGGCGGCGGTTTCGCGGACGCTGAGGCCCTCGACGTCGCGCAGGAGAAAGACGAGGCGGTGCTTCTCCGGCAGCGCGGCGATGACGCGGTCGAGCGCGCGGCGGAGGTGGCGCTGTTCGACCATGCGGACGGGGTCGTCGCGCCAGGGGGCGATGAACTCGGGGTGGGGAATCGCGCCCTCTTCGCCGTTCGCGCCCCCGTGGCCGGTGACGAGGCGGAGTCCCTTGCGCTTGCGGATGACCTTGAGGGCGGTGTTGATGGCGATGCGGGTGACCCAGGTGGAGAAGGCGGCTTCCTCGCGGAACTCGCGCAGATGCTCGAAGGCGTTGAGGAAGACGGTCTGGACGACGTCCTCGGCGTCCTCGCGGTGGCGGAGGATGCCCAGGGCCGTAGCGTAAACGCGGCCTTCGTGGCGGGTAACGAGTTCCTCGAAGGCGCGGAACTCCCCCGCCTTGGCGCGAGCAAGCAGGTCGCCGTCGGTCGTCGAGACTGAAAGCGGTCGGGTCATGGGGATGATTTTAGCGCAGGGGCGCCGGCGAGACAACCGCCCCGGCGGGCGTTATCGGCGTGACTTCGCCGTTCCTGGCGTGTATTTTGCAGTAGCGCTGCAAATATCACGGAGGGTGCCATGTACTACGCTCGCACGGCAGAAGCGGCCTGGATGGAGGCGTCCGGCCAGTTCCCAGTCTTGCTGTTGACTGGACCCCGGCAGGTCGGCAAGACCACTCTTCTCCTGCGTGTCAAAGAAGAAGACCGGCGTTACGTCACGCTGGACGACCCCGCCCTGCGGACTCTGGCGACGGAGGACCCTGCTCTCTTCCCGCAGCGTTTTGGCCACCTGTCATCATTGACGAGATTCAGTACGCGCCGCAGTTGCTGCCGTTCATCAAGATGGCGGTGGACCGCGAGCGGACGCCGGGCCGATTCTGGCTTACGGAGTCGCAGCAGTTCAGAATGATGCGCGGTGTAACGGAAACGCTTGCCGGACGCATCGCCATCCTGAACCTGTCGGGGTTCCCCCAGCGCGAACGCCACCGCAAGAGCCTCTCCGGCGCGCCTTGTCCCCGGAACTCTGCTACTACCACGACACGGACGGCACGGAGATAGACTTGCTCTTCGGGCAGGCCAGGACGCTGCACCCCGTGGAGATCAGGAAATCGGGCCGGGCGAACCGCGACGGGCTGCGAGCCTTTGCCGCGCTGGACCGGCTGAAGGTGCATGTGGGCGAGGGGGGGGGTGTCTGTGCGACCAGATTCTCCCGCTGTCCGAGAAGCACCGCGCCATTCCTGCCGGGGTGACCTGACGGGTCTCCACCGCAGGCGTCCGGCGTCGCGAGGGCGGGGAAAGGCCGTCTGCCATCGTATCTCTTCGATGCGGCGGACCGATGCGGGCAGCCGTCGCGCAACGGTGCGTCTTGCCAAAAACCTCCGCACACCGTATCATTCCGGCCTCCGCCCCGGCGGAGACCCGTCCGGAGCGGCGTCCCTTGGGGGCGTTGCGCCCGACGCGGAACTCTATCAGGCAGCGGCCGCTTCATGAAAACCCAGGCGTCCCATATCCGGAACATCTGCATCATTGCGCACGTGGACCACGGCAAGTCCACGCTGGCCGACCGGCTGATTCAGCAGTGCGGGCTGGTGTCGGAGCGGGAATTCCGCGACCAGATGCTCGACACGATGGACATCGAGCGCGAGCGGGGGATCACGATCAAGAGCAACACGGTGACCCTTCCCTACCGGGCGCGCAACGGGGAGGATTACCAGATCAACCTGATTGACACGCCGGGCCATGCGGACTTTTCGTACGAGGTCTCGCGCGTGCTCGCCTCATGCGAAGGGGCGCTGCTGCTGGTGGACGCGGGGCAGGGGGTTCAGGCGCAGACGGTGGCGAACATGTTGAAGGCCATGGAACACGACCTGGAGATTCTGCCGGTCATCAACAAGATTGACTTGGCGACGGCGGACATCGAGGGCACGAAGGAGCAGATCGAGGAGGAGCTTCAACTGCCGGCCGACGAGGCGGTGCTGTGTTCGGCCAAGACGGGCAAGGGGGTGGACCAGGTGCTGGAATCGGTGATCCGCCACGTTCCGGCGCCCGAGGGGGACCCCGAGGCGCCCCTGCGCGCGCTGGTCTTCGACGCCATCTACACCCCCTTCCGGGGGGTGGTGGTGGGCTTTCGCGTCATGGACGGGCGGGTGCGGGCGGGCGATACGGTTCGCTTCATGTCGAACGACGTCCCCTACACCGTCATGGAGGTGGGGCGCTTCCAGATTCGCCACGCGCCGTGCGAGGAACTGACGGTGGGCGAGGTGGGCTATCTCTTTGCCGGAATCCGGAAGCTGGCCGACGTGCGCATCGGCGATACGATGACGCACCACGACCGCCCGACCTCCGAGTCCCTGCCGGGCTTCGAGCCGGTGAAGCCGATGGTCTTCTCCTCGATCTACCCGATGGTGGCCTCGGACTACGAGGACCTGGCGGTGGCGATCGAGCGCTACGCCCTGAACGACGCGGCGCTGGTCTATCAGAAGGACTCCTCCGTGGGGCTGGGGCTGGGCTTCCGGTGCGGGTTCCTCGGCGCGCTGCACCTGGACGTGGTGCAGCAGCGGCTGGAGGAGGAGAACGGGATTTCGCTGGTGCTGACAGCGCCGAGCGTGGTCTACCGGGTGACGCTGTCGAACGAACAGGTGGTCATGGTGGACAACCCGTCGTATTACCCCGACCCGGCGCAGATCGAGTTCGTCGAGGAGCCGTTCGTGCGCGCCTCGATCATCACGCCGGAGAGTTGCATCGGCGCCGTGATGACGCAGTGCATGAACGCGCGGGCGGCGAACCCCTCGACGCACTACATCGGGCGCAAGCGCCTTCAGGTGCAGGTGGACCTGCCGTTGGCGGAGGTCATCTACCACTTCTACGAGAACCTGAAGCAGTGCACGCAGGGGTATGGGTCGCTCGATTACACGGTGCTGGACTACCGCGTGTCGGACATTGTGAAGGTGGACATCCTGGTGAACGGGGAGCGGCTGGACGCCCTCTCGCAACTGGTGCATCGGAGCAAGGCGCGCGAGAACGCGCTGTACGCCTGCCAGCGGCTCGAAGAGACCATCCCGCGGCAGAACTTCAAGATCGCGCTGCAAGGCGCGATCGGCGGAACGATCATCGCGCGGCGCACGATCAACGCCATGCGCAAGGACGTGACGGCGAAGTGCTACGGCGGCGACGTGACGCGCAAGCGCAAGCTGCTGGAGAAGCAGAAGGCGGGCAAGAAGCGCATGAAGATGATCGGCAAGGTGTCCGTTCCGCAGGAGGCGTTCGTTGCGGTGCTCAAGGCCCCGAGCAGTTGACGCCGCGGCGCCCGCTGCGGCGGAGATGGAGGCGGACGCCCGCGCCATCGGGCTGTACGTCCACGTCCCCTTCTGCCGGAGCAAGTGCCGGTACTGCGATTTTGCCTCGCGCCCGCCGGCGCCGGGGGAGGTCGAGGCGTGGCGGCGCGCCCTCGAGATCGAGATCGGCCTCCGCGCCGACGCGCGCCCGGCGGCCACGCTCTACTTCGGCGGGGGGACGCCGTCCTTCGTCGGCATCGAGGCGCTGCGGAGCGTCATCGCCGCCCTTCGGCGGGGCTTTGCGCTGCTGCCGGATTGCGAAGTGACGGTAGAGGCGAACCCCTGCGACGTCACTCCGGACTGGCTGCGCGCGTGCCGGGAGGCGGGGGTGAACCGGCTGAGTCTCGGCGTGCAAAGTCTGCGCGACGAGGACTTGCGCTTTCTCGAACGCGGCCACACGGGGGAGCAGGCGGCGGCGGCGGGCCGCCTGGCGCGCGCGGCCGGTTTCGACAACCTGGGCGTTGACCTGATCATCGGCCTGCCGGGGCACGGCGCGGCGCTCACGCGCGAGGTGATCCACCGCGCCGTGGAGCGCTTCGCGCCGGAGCATCTTTCGTGCTATCAGTTGACCTGCGCGGCGCAGACGCGGCTGGGGGCAGCCGTGGCGCGCGGCGAGGTGGTCATGCCGGACGCGGAGACGGAGGCGGGCGTCTTCCTCGCCGCGCACGCGGCGTGCGCGGAGGCGGGGTACGAGGGGTACGAGGTCAGCAACTTCGCGCAGAGCCCGGCGCGGCGCTCGCGCCACAACCTGGGATACTGGCGGCGGCGGGACTGCATCGGGCTGGGGCCGTCGGCGCACAGCTTGCTGGGCGCCCGGCGCGCGTGGAATGTCGCCGACCCGGCCCGCTACGCCGCCCGACTCGCGTGCGGCGAGGGGTCCGTCGAGGGAGAGGAGTGCCTGACGCCGCGCCAGGAGGCCGCGGAGGTTGTGCTCCTGGGGCTGCGGATGCGCGAGGGGTTCTCTCTGGATGCACTGCGGCGGTACGGAGTGGACCTCGACCGGGAGAAGCCCGCCGAGCTGACGGCGGCGGAGTCGCGAGGGCTCATCCGGCGGGAAGGCGGGCGCATCGTGCCGACGCTGCGGGGCATGGCCGTGGCCGACCGGCTGGCCGTGGAACTGGCGCCGGAGATGGGGTGAAGGCGGATGCTCCGAGAGGCTTACGCGCCGGGCGCTGAAGGTGTCCATTGCGTGGACGGCGGACTTCGCGAGGCCGGCAGGAGCAGCGACGCCGACGTCAGATGTGGACGGCGACCCCTTCCTCTGATAGACTGCCGCCATGCGAATCCTGATGCTGGACATCGGCGCGGTGAATCGTCATAAAGTGAAGAAGGCCCGGAAGATACGGGGCCTTCCGGGCCTCTTGCGTCTGGCACCCCCTACGGGACTCGAACCCGTGTCTCCAGACTGAGAATCTGGCATCCTGGGCCACTGGACGAAGGGGGCTTCGTTTCGTGCAGTGGGGGTTTTACCCGATTGGGCGGGGGTGTGTCAAGTAACGGCGAGGGCCGGAAAGGCGCGGTGTCGTCCATCGTCCTGACTTTACATTCCGCCCCAGGGTAAGTAGATTCCTTCACATGCGTTCTGTCGTCTGCCGTTCGCCGTGTGTCGTCTGTTGTCCGTCGTCTGTCGTCCGCCGTCTTTCGTCCATCCCGGTGCCCCATGTCCGAAGCGGCCTATCTCGGTCTTGACCTTGGAACGACGAATGTGAAGGCGCTCGTGGTGAGCGCGGAGGGGCGGGTGTTGGCTTCGGGCGGGGCGACGGTGGCGCTGCACCACTCGCCGGGGGGAGGGGTGGAGCAGGACATCGAGGAGATTTGGACGGCGACGGTGTCGGCGGTGCGCGAGGCGGGACGGTCGGCGGCGCCGGCGCAGGTCCGCGCCGTGGGGGTGAGCAGCCAGGGCGGCGCGCTGCAACTGCTGGACGGGGCGGACCGTCCGGAGGGGCGGGTCGTCAGTTGGCTGGACGGACGCGGGCGTCCCTTTGGGACGGAAGCGGTGGAGCGACTGGGGCGGGAGTGGTTCGCGGAGCGTGTGGGATACGGCGGCTGCGGCGTGGCGGCGGCGCAACTGCTGCGCCTGCGGCGCGAATGTCCGCATCTGCTGACGCCCCCCCGCCGGGCAGGGTTCGTGGGGGACGTGATCGTGGGGCGGCTGTGCGGACGCCGGGCGCATGACGCCACGTCCCTTTCGATCTGCATCCTGTACAATCCTGCGCGGGGAACGGCGGACCCGGAGATGTTGGCGATGGCCGGGATTACGGAGAGCCAACTGCCCCCCCTGCTGCCGGCCCGCGAGGCGGCAGGAGGGCTTCGCCCCGAAGCGGCGGCGGCGCTGGGGTTGCCGGGGGGGATTCCGGTGTCGCCGGCGGTGCATGACCAGTACGCGGCGGCGCTGGGCGCCGGGGTGACGGAGCCGGGGGAGGTGATGCTTGGCGCGGGGACGGCGTGGGTGTTGCTGGCGGTGACGGACCGACTGCTGCGGCCGGCGTGCGCGGGGGCGCTGGTCTGCGCGCATCCGGTCGGGGGGCGTTTCGGTCAGATGCTCTCGATGGTAAACGGCGGTTCGGCCTTCCGGTGGGCGGCGGAACTGGCGGGCTGGCAGGGGTTGAGCGCCGATGAACTCGACCGGCGGCTGGCGGAGACGCCGGCGGGGTGCGCGGGGCTGCGTTTCGA
>JAKJEM010000034.1:23460-32818 GCA_022705425.1 Planctomycetota bacterium | reverse complement strand
CCGGGACCGGTGTCGAATGCCCGCACCTCCCCGACGCCGCCCCCCGCCGGCAGCCAGGTCACGTTGGCAATGCCGCCGATGTTCTGAAGCGCCCGGTTCAGGCGCCCGCGCCCGAAGAGCAACCAGTCGGCATAGGGCACCAGCGGCGCGCCCTCGCCGCCGGCGGCCACGTCGCGCGGGCGGAAATCCGCCACCGTGGCGATCCCCGTCCGCTCGGCGATGACCGACGGCTCGCCGATCTGGAGCGTCGAGCGCAACCGCCGCCGCCCGAAGCGCCGCCCCTCCGGCAGGTGGCACACGGTCTGTCCGTGCGATCCGATCAGATCCACACTCTTCAGCGGGAGGCGGCTCTGCCCGCAGAGCCGCCGCACCGCCTCCGCAAAGAGCTCGCCCAGAACGGCGTTCATGTGGCACAACTCGTCCACGCGCGCGGTGGCCGGGTCGAACAATCGAAAGAGCGCGCGCCGCACCTCGATCGGGTAAGGAAAGGTCGCGAAGGCCCGCACACGCCAGCGCCCCGGCGCCAGGTCCACCACCGCCGCGTCTATCCCGTCGGCCGAGGTTCCCGACATCAACCCCGCCACGCGCATCGCGCGCTTTCGCGGTATCTTCAGCACGTCCGTCGCCTCCGACTCAGGGCGATCCGCTTTCCGCCCGCCGCGCGCGCAACTGGTTCGACAGCACCGCGGCGGGGAACATCTGGAACAGGTAATGGAAGATCAGCGGCAGCACGATCAACGTCAGCGGCACCGGCGTCTTCGCGAAGAAGGAGTATGCGATCGGCATCCCGAAGGCCAGCGTCTTCTGCGTCGAGCAGAAGGTCATCGCGATCTGGTCCCCCTCCGGCAACCGAAGCGCCTCCCCGAGCCACCGCGAGAACATGAAAAGCGCCAGGTGCATCAGCGCCAGGTACACGAAGCACCGCCACATTGCATCGAGCTGCGACGTTACCTGGTGCAATGATTTCGAGAAGGCGCAGTAGGACAGCAGCAGCACGAAGAACTGAAGCAGCCCCACCTGCATGGCCTCCGCGTCGCGCCGCAGACGCGGCGACCACCGCGCCAGCGCCTGCCCCGCCGCGAAGGGGATCATCACCAGCAGGCACATCTCGAACATCGTCCGCGCCACCTGCTGAAAGCCCACGAAGCCCGTCGCGCCCAGGATCGCCCCCAGCAGCAGCGGCGACAGCGCCACCCCCAGGAAGTTGCTGCCGACGGCGTTCAGGATGGCGGCCAGCGTATTCCCCCCCGCCGCCGCCGTGAAAGCGATGCTCGAGGACATCGTCGTCGGCAGCACGGCCACGAGATAGACGCCGTACTTGATCGGCCCGTCCGGCAGCCAGAAGGCCCCCAGACAGATCGCCAGCGGGCAGACGACGAAGATGTAGGCCTGGATCGCAATGTGGCAGCGCCAGTTGCGCACCGTCTCGGTCATCCGGTCCAGCGGCACCGTCAGCCCCGGCAGAAAGAAGAAGGCGATGATCGCAATCTTGCTCGCGCCGTAGCGGTCAATGAACTGCCCGTAGCCCGGCATCACCCAGGCCAGAAGCGCCATGCCGCCGATCGCCAGAAGGAAGCCGTACGCCCGCAGTTGTTTTCCGAGGAATTCCATGTCGCTCTCTCGCACCCGCGCCTGCGTACTTGTACCAGAAACGACGCCGAATGGCACGTCCTTCGGACAGTTGCGGTTTGCGCGGGCTTGTGATAGGGTTCGGGACGTCTGGGCGCTCCGGACGGGCGCCCCCCCCCTGAGGCGCGGACGATGCCACGATACGCGGCGGAACGAATCCTTATTCGATGCCCGAACTGGATCGGCGACATGGTGGCCGCCACCATGGCGCTGCGGTGCGTCCGGAAGAACTACCCCCAGGCCCGCATCGTTCTTCTCCTGCAACCGTACGTCCGTCCTGTCATCGAAAACGCCCCCTGGTTCGACGACGTCATCGAGTGCGACCCGCGTCGCGGGGCCGGCGCCGTCCTTGATGTCGCCCGTCGCCTGCGCGCGGAACGATTCGATCTTGCCCTGCTCCTTACCCACTCCTTCAGCTCCGCGTTGGCGGCCTGGCTCGGCCGCGTCAGCCGCCGGGTGGGACACGCCCGCAATGGACGCTCCTGGCTGCTGACCGATGCCGTCCCCTGGCCCGGTCTTCCTCCCCGCCCCGAGTGGGCGCCCAAGGTGCGCGTCTATGGCAGCCTTCTGGAGTACCTCGGCTGCGACGACGCCGGCGACCAGCGCCCCGAGCTCTTCACCTCCCCCGAGGACGAGGCCGCCGCCGACCGCGCCCTGGCCAACCACGCGCGCGACACCGCGCGACGGCTCCTTGCCGTTGTCCCCGGCGCAGCCTACGGCGCGTCGAAGCTCTGGGCGCCCGAGCGCTTCGCGCGCGCCTCCGACGAGCTTTCCCGCCGCCGGAAGATGCAGGCCGTCATCCTCGTCGGACCCGGCGAGGGCCCCATCGGCCGCGCCATCGCCGGCGAGATGAAGGAGCCGCCCATCCTCTTCCGCGAGGGGGAACTGCCCTTCGGCGCGCTCAAGGCCCTTGTCCGCCGCTGCGCCCTTATGC
This sequence comes from Planctomycetota bacterium, assembly GCA_022705425.1. Lineage (GTDB taxonomy): Bacteria > Planctomycetota > Brocadiia > CAIUPP01 > CAIUPP01 > JAKJEM01. The sequence continues at coordinate 30,255 of JAKJEM010000034.1, read as the reverse complement.
TCTGCAACGACACCGGTCCCCGGCACGTCGCCGTCGCGTACAACGTGCCCACCGTCGTCCTCATGGGCCCCACCAGCCCCATCGTGACCGATTCCGACTACCCCCGCGCCGCCATCGTGCGCCAGGACGTCCCCTGCGGACCCTGCTATCTCCGCGTCTGCCCCACCGACCACCGTTGCATGGACCTGATCGCCCCGGAGGTTGTGATCGGCGCGGCGGAGGACCTGCTCGACCGGTGCGGCGCCGCGCCGCCGGGGGATGAATCCAAGGCCGGCGCAGGACGATAGGGACATGGTTCGCGTCAAGATCTGCGGCATCACGAACGTGAAGGACGCGCGCACCGCGGCGCGGCTGGGCGCCGACGCCCTGGGCTTCAACTTCTTTCGCGGCAGCCCGCGCTACATCCGCCCCGAGCGCGCGCGCGCCATCATCGCCGCCCTGCCCCCCTTCGTCGTGAACGTCGGCGTCTTCGTGGACGAGGAGCCCGAGCGCATCCTCGAACTCTGCGCCCAGTGTCACCTCGACGCCGTCCAGATGCACGGCGACGAAGCCCCGCGCCTCGTGCATGCCGTCACCGGTCTGCGGCGCATCAAGGCCCTCCGCATCGCCGACGCGCGCGACGTGGCCCTCTGCCGGCGCTATCGCGTGGACGCTTATCTCCTTGACGCCCGCGTTCCCGGCGAGTACGGCGGCACGGGCAAGACCTTCAACTGGGAACTCGCCCGCGAGGCCGCCGCCTTCGGCCCGGTGATCCTCGCCGGCGGCCTTACCCCGGAGAACGTGGGCGAGGCCATCGCCGCGGCGCAACCCTATGCCGTGGACGCCGCCTCCGGCATCGAGCGCGCTCCCGGCGAAAAGGACCGCGACCGCATGGCGGAGTTCATCCGCCGGGCGAAGGGCCTCGGGGAGTCGCGCCCGGGAGCGCCGCGATGAATGACGCGCCGAAGACGAACGCCGGGGCCCGGCTGCGGCGGGCCTTGGGCGCCATCGGACCGGGACTCATCACCGCCGCCGTCGTCCTGGGCCCCGGCAGCGTGACGGTCGCCTCGAAGTCCGGCGCGCTGATGGGCTGTTCCGTCCTCTGGGCGCTGGCCGCCGCCGCAGTGATGATGGTCGTCTTCACCCACTTCGGCGCCCGCATCGGAATGACGGCCGACGCCTCCTTCCTGACCGTCGCCTCGCGCCTGTACGGGCGCGCCGTGGCCGTCTTGATCGGCCTGGCGGCCTGCTTCATCTGCGCCGGGTTTCAGACCGGCGACAACGTCGGCGTCGGGATCGCCCTGGCCGAGATGTTCGGCGGCATGATGGAGATCTGGGCCATCTTCTTCACCCTGGCGGCCCTGGCCATGCTCTGGGGGCCCCGCCGCCTCTATCGTCCGCTCGAGATCTGGATGGTGGCTCTGGTGGCGGTGATGATCGTCTCCTTCCTCGCCAACCTCGTCCGCATCCACCCCGACGCGGCACAGGTCGCCGCCGGCTTTGTCCCCAGCGTCCCCGCCGTTCCCGGCCTTGTGGTCGCCCTCACGGCCACGACCTTCAGTGTCGCGGCGGCAGCCTTCCAGACCTACCTGGTGCGCGCCAAGGGCTGGACGCGCAACGACGCCCGCAAGGGCCTGCGCGACTCGATCCTCGGCATCACCGTCCTTGCCGGCATCAGCGCCGTCATCATCATCACCGCCGCCACCGTCCTGCGACCCCAGGGCATCAAGGTGCAGTCCGCCGTCGAGATGGCCGGGCAACTCGAACCGCTGCTCGGGCCGATGGCCCGGTGGATGTTCCTCTCCGGCCTGTGGGCTGCCGCCTTCTCCTCCTTCATCGTCAACGCCATGGTGGGCGGGACGCTGCTGGCCGACGGGCTCGGACTCGGCGCCACGCTCGACAGCGTCTGGGCCAAGGTCTTCGCCTCGGGCATCATGGCCCTCGGCACCGTGGCGGCGATCCTGGTCGGCGGCAACCCCATCGAGCTGCTGGTGCTGGCGCAGGGAACGACGATCCTGGGCGTGCCGCTGATCGCGGCGGTGCTGTGGGCGATGGCGAACGACCGGCGCGTGGTCGGGGATCGGCGCAGCGGCTGGACGGCGAACCTCCTGGCTGCCGTCGCGCTGCTTTGGCTCCTGGGCCTCTCCGTGTGGCAGATGATGCAGTTCCTGAAGGACTAGCCCGGCCGACTCGCGGAGCGCCGGCGATCTGCGAACAGGGACCGATCGAGTCTGCTCATCCGCCGTTGGTCGCCCGCCGGCTCAGCGCCGGGTGAGCATCGCGGCGGTTCGTTCGAGCTGGCGCACGATCGGCACGCGCGCGGGGCACTTGGGCAGGCACGCCCCGCACTTCCGGCACGCCAGCGCCGACCGGTCTCCCTCGGCGTGCTTCCGCAGGGCCTCGAAGCGCTCCCCGGCCCATTCCGTCATATCGAGGAAACGCGCGCGGTTGTACAGCATGAAGTTGACGGGAATGCTGACGCCATGCGGACAGGGCATGCAATAGCCGCAGGAGGTGCATACGGCCAGACCCTTGCGCTCGATGGCAGCCAACCGCACGTTCATGGCCTTCCACTGCGCGGGGGTCATCCCCTGCGGACGCGACGCCAGGCGCGCATTTTCGTCCACCTGCGCGAGATCGCTCATCCCGGAAAAGGCCACCGTCACGCCCGGCGTGGCCAGCACATAGCGCAACGCCACCTCCGGCGCCGAGCGCGCGCCCGGCAGCAGCCCCAGGATCTTCGGCGTCGCCGCCGCCAGACTGCCTCCGCCCAGCGGGTTCATCACCGAAACGCCCATCCCCCGGTCCGCGGCGTAGGCGATCGTGTCGGCCATGCGCCGGTTCAGCCAGTTGTAGCTCATCAGCGCCGCGGAGAATGCGCCCGTGTCTATGTAGGTCTTCACGTTCTCCGGCGTGTCGTGCGAGGAGAAGCCGCGCCGGACGATGAGCCCCTTGCGCAAAGCCCAGTCGCTGAACTTCAGGAACCGGCGGCCCCGCTTCTTCCACCGGTCCATGCGAACGGAGTGGAAGAGCAGGTAGTCTATCTGCGCGACGCCGAGTTTTTCCAGGGCCTCATAGAGCATCCTCTCGAAGTGCGCGGCGGGCTTGTCGTCGTAGAAAGGGGTCTTTGTCTGAAGATAGACGCGCGGCCCCTTCCACCCCTTGAGCGCGCGCCCGACCGCTTCTTCGCTGTGGCCTTCGTGGTAGCGGTGGTGGGTATCAATGAAGTTCACGCCTGCATGCAGCGCGCGGCGGATGACCTCGGTGGCGCGGGTGTAATTCACGCGGCCGTAGTCTCCCCCGGCGCGCAGGGGCAGGCGCATGGCGCCGAAGCCGAGGACGGAGACGAGCGGGCCGTCCTTACCGTAGCGGCGATAGAGCATAGTGTCCTTCCTCTTCGGGACGCAACGTCACCGGGCCAGGCGTTTCAGCGCCTCGGCCGCATCGGCGTCTCCCCGGTCGCGCGAGAGGGCGTACCAGCGCCGCGCTTCATCCACGTCGGCGCGCACGCCCTCGCCCCGTTCGTACGCCACCCCCAGCCAGTAGGCCCCCGTGGGGCAGCCCTGGTCGGCCGCCTGCCGGTAGAGGGGAATCGCCTTGGCGTAGCTGCGCCGCACGCCGTGCCCGTTCCGGTAACAGAAGGCCACATCGCAGAGGCCGCTGTTATGCCCCTGCGCGGCGGCCTTGCGGTACCATCGCAACGCCTCGCGATAGTCCCGGGGGACGCCGTCGCCTTCATAGTACCGGCAGCCCAGCGCATACTGGGCGTCCGCGTCCCCCGCCTCGGCGCGCCCGCGCAGGGTGTCGCGTGCCGCCGGTCCGCTCTTTGCCATGGCTCCGTCCCTCCGATACCGCCCGGCCGCGCCGGGCACGCGCCCGGACCTGCCCCCATCCTACGGAGGGTCCCGGCGCGCGTCAAGAAGCCACTTGCGCCCGATGCGCCGCCGCCGCTACGATGGCGGACGAAACGGAGACCCGATGGCATCCCACGGCGCAGACGCCCCGAGTGACCCCGGCGCGACGGAACGCGGCACGCCTCCGTCGAAGCCGCGAACCCGCGCCTCCCGCGCGGGGGGACCGCCCTGGGGGTGGATGGCGATCGGGATCGCCCTGCTCCTTCTGCTCGGCGTGACACTGCTGCCCCCCCTTCTTTCCACGGACCTCGCCCGCGAGAGGATCCTGGCCCGCGTCAATGAACGCCTCAGCGGACGGCTATCCGTCGGCGACTGGAGCATCGGCTGGTTCAGCGGCGTGGCGTTCAAGGATGTCCGGCTGGACGATGCCGACGGGCAGCCCGTCTTCGAGGCGAAAGCCATCATCGTGTCGGCCAATATTCCCGGACTGCTCCGGAGCAAGAAACGCCTCCGGACAACGCTGATCGAGTCTCCGCGTCTGCACCTGGTCCTGGACCGGAAGGGGCGCCTGCGCCTGGGACAGGTCCTGAGGGCTCCGGCGGCCACGGGACTCCCCCCGTCCGCGTCCCAGTCCGGTGTGCGCAACTGGCCCCCTCGTTTCGATCTGCGCGGCGGGCTGATCGTCCGTCACGGAGAGATTCTGACACGCCCCGAGGACGGCGGCCCGGCGCCGGCGATCCACGACCTTGACGCCGGGGTTCAGATCGGCAGCCTGGCGCGGCCCGCGCACGTTCGGTTGCGGTTCACCCTGGGCGAGGCCCGCCCCCCGGTCTTCATCGAGGGCGACCTCACCCTGTTGCCCGGACCGGAGCAGGGATCTGCCGGGGAGTTCGTGGCGCGCACCAAGGAGTTCCCCTTGTCCGCACTGTCGCCCATCGCCCTGCGCCTGGAGCGGCCCTTTCTCCCCGAGGGAATGGTGGACGCTGAGTTCCGCGCTCACTTCTCGGGGCGCAACACCCTCCGCGCCGAGCTCGACCTCGACGCGCGCGACCTCGCCCTCCACCCGCCGGCCTCCCCCGGCGTCGGATCGCGCATCCCCCGCCTCAAGATGGTCGCCGCCGCCGTCCGCGAGGGGCGGGAGACGCGACTGGAACGCCTCCTCATCGAGTCCGTCCCGGTCGAACTCGATCTCGCCGGAGAGTTCCTGCTGCCGGAAGGGGCCGAAGAACCGACGCTGCGCGTCGCCGGGCAGGCGCGCGCCGACCTCGCCGCCCTGGCCGCCTTTCTGCCCCATCCCCCCCGGCTTCCCGCCGGCGCGCAGATCAAGGGCGGCCTCCTGACCCTGTCGGGCGAATGGTCCCGCGCCCCGGCGCTCGCGCGCGTCCGGGCGGAGGCCGCCATCGAGCGTCTGGACTTCACCGCGCGCGACCAACGCGTTCTGCTGGACGGTCCCGTTACGCTCGCGTTGACGGCCGGGCGCTCACCGCAGGGCCTTCGGGTCGAGCGGTTCATCCTGGACAGTCCCTTCGGTCGCATCGCCGCCGCAGGAACGGCGGAGGACTTCGAATGCGCCCTCTCCGCCGATGTGACGCGGCTGGCGACTGAAGCGCGGAAGTTCGCCCCCGGAATCGGCGCGAGCGCGCAGGGCCGGGCGGAAGCGCGTCTCCGCGTCACCTCCCCCGAGGCGCGCTGCCGCCGCGCCGAGATGCGCCTCGACTTGGGCGATTTCCTGCTGTCCAGCCTGACGCGCAAGCCCCTGGCCTTCCGGAGCGTGACCTTCACCGGGGCGGCTACAGCGGAGCTCGACGACGCAGGCCGATTCACCGGCGCGCGGGAAATCTCCGGCGCCTTTACCGCACCCGCCGTTGCCCTGGCCTTTTCCGCCGCGCGCCTGAACCCCCGCACGCCGGAGCATCCCTTCCCCGCCTTGAGCGGCGGCCGGATGACGATCGAAGGCGACCTGGCCGAGGCGCTGACCCTGGCTCAGGGCGGCGGGGTGCTTCCCAAGGCCGTCGAAATTCGCGGCGGTTTCCGTCTGGACAGCGATCTCGAGCTGGCCGACGGCATCCTTCGAGCCGAGACGCTGGAACTCGCGCTGGGCGAGATCGCCTTCGCGCTGATGGAACAACGCGTCGTCGAGCCGAAGGTCCTCTTTCGCGCGCACGGACTCGAAGCCGAACCGGCGGCGCGGCGCTTCGCCCTGCGCGAGGCGGAACTCGAGACGTCCTGGGCCACAACGCGCCTCGACGACATCCGCGCAGAGGACTGGGCCGCCTTCCCGCGCGGCTTCGCCGGGCGCGCCCGTATGGACCTCAACCTGGACCGCGTCAAGGAGATCCTCCGCCGCATAGACCTTCTCCCCGCGCGCTTCGACGTCACCGGCCAGGTCCAGGCCTCCGCCCGGATTACTCCCGGCCCCGAGATTCCCCGCCTGTCGGTATCGCTGGTTGCGAACGACCTCAAGCTGCTGATGGAGAACCAGCCCTCCGTGGACGAAAAGCGCGCGAGTCTGGACCTGGACCGTCTCTGGACCGGGCCCGACGGCCTGACCGCGGGTACCGTGACGATCGCCTCGACCTATTTCTCCCTTTCCGGACGGGGGCGTCTGAACCTGGCTTCCGCGCCGGCGGAGCTCGAGACGGAGGGGGCGCTGGTGCTGGACTTCGATCGAATCGGGCCGCTGGCCGCCCGCTGGCTGCGCCGCCCCCTGACGCTCAGCGGACGCCACGCCGGACCCGTCAAGCTCGTCCTTCGCTTCGTGGAGGGGGACTGGAAGGCGTGGCTGCGCGGGATGACCGGCGAGGCAGCCTTGCGCGCCGACCGCGCCGCTGCGTACGGGCTGGAAGGAACGGACCTTGCGGCCGCGGTCCGCACTCGCAGCGGGCGTCTCGAACTCGATCTCGGCGGAAAGGTCAATGGCGGTCCCCTGACGGCCCACCTGCTTCTCGACGCCTCCGGCGAC
>JAKJEM010000034.1:0-23450 GCA_022705425.1 Planctomycetota bacterium | reverse complement strand
CCGCCGCTGCTGCGGCTCGTCGAACGCGGCGTTCTCTTCAGCGGCGCGCGTGTGACCCATGCCGCCGCCGCCGAGATGCTGACCCGCCTGAACCCCCTCTTTGAGCAGAGCGCCTCCCCGCAGGGCGTCATGACGCTGGCGTTGAACGAGGTCTCCACCCCCATCACCGCCGGGGCGCGCGCCGGAACGATCCTCTCCGGGACGCTCTCGCTGAAGGGACTGTCCTTTGCGCCGGGAGGCATGTTGCGCCGAGTGCTTGCGCTGTCCGAGCGCGCCGAGCCCGCCCGCGTTTATGCCCCTGACCAGAACATCGCCTTCGAGTTCCGCGACGGCGTGTTGCGCCATGCCCCTTTGACGCTGCGCGCCGGAGGAGTCACCCTCCGCACGCAGGCCTCGCGCCGCGCCGAGGGTTCCCTCGACTGCCGCGTGGAAATCCCCTGCACCCTTGATATGGTCGGGCGGGACCGGGCGCTCTTTGAGCGCCTGAAGGGGGAGGTCTTCCGGCTGACCATCGGCGGCAGCGCCGGCGCCCCGGAGCCGGACCTCAAGGCCTTCCAGGAGGACCTGGCGGCGCGCATCGGCGCCGCGCGACTGAAGATGGCGCGTGAGCGTGCAACGGAGGAGCTGAACCGCGCCCTCGACCAGATCTTCCGCGCCGAATAAGCCCCGGAATGGAAACGGCCCCGCGTGAAGTCCATCGCGCGGGGCCGCAGGGTCGGCGCAGGTCGGTCAGCGATAGTAGCTTTCCAACATGCTTCGGTCGTCGTCGAAGCCCAGGATGAAGTCAATGTCCTGATGCATGAGGCGGATATCCGTCTCCCAGTCCTTGAGGATGCGCCGGTTGTGCTCTTCGTCGTACGTGAAACAGCCGGCCAAGCCCAGGCAGCACACCGCCAGAAGCGCCACGAGGATAAACGTGCGCATAGTGTCACCCTTGTCAGTAAAATGCATCTTCACGCCGACGGCAGTATAGTCCCACCCCGGCGCGCCTGTCAAGGACGAAAAAGGGCGGCGCAGGCGCTCCGGGTCAGTCGTCGCCTTTGACCTCCTTTTCCTGCCCTTTGTCCGAAAGGGAGAGGACGCGTCCGTCGCCCTGGACCAGGTGATAGACGCCGTCGTGCCACTTCCGGGGCCCCAGTTCTCCCTTGCCGAGTTTCTCGGCGACCTTCGCAGGGTCGTCGCTGTCCCACGGCTTGAAGAGGTCGCGCGCGATTTCCGCCGTCTCCGCCAGAGAGAAACGGCTCTTCTTGCGCTTCTCGGCCGCCTTGGCGGCGTTCTTCTCCTCCTTGGCGTCGTGCCCTTTGACCTCATAGCTTGTGCCGCAGCGCAGGAAGACCGGCGTTGTGTCCGCGGCGTCGCCGCTGTCGGACGGGCAGCGAAAGAGGGCGGGAACCGCGTAGGGCGCCAGGACGGTGTGGACACCTTCCCCCGGCGTATGGAGGCGCTTCCCTTCGGCGATCTCCTTCGCGGTGAGAACACGCTTCTTGACGTCGAACTTCGGCGGGAGCCAGTCGTCATTGTCGAGGGAGTACAGGTACACGGCATGGTGGATCTGGCGGAGGTTCGACTTGCAGGCCATCTGCCGCGCGCGCTCGCGCGCGTGACCGATGGCCGGCAGCAGCAGCCCGGCCAAAGCGCCGGTCACCGCCATGACCACCAGCATTTCGATGAGCGTGAAACCGCGATTGGCCCGATCCGTGAGACGAGGTCCCATGTTCGGTCTCCTTTCCATCGGCGAAAAAAAAGACCCGCCGGAGTCCTGAACGTACAGGAGTCCTGCGGGCTCATCCCGGTACCGCCGCGCCAGGCGACGGCCCTTCCGATACGCGCACGCGTCCGATCCTTCCGGCGAGCGGTTGCGACGGCACGCCGGGCTACGGCCTCTCGTCTCCTCTCCCTATCGCAGCGTCTGGCTGCGCTCCACCGTCACACGTTGGATGACGCCGTCCTGAAAGGATATGCACAGGCGCACTTCCCCGAAGAAGCCGGGGGTCATCGCCTGGACAATCGCGTCTTCCAGACGGCTCCGTACCTGGCCGATGGAGCGCCGGTTGGAGGGGCACTCGCGCCGGTCGGGCTCTGCGGCGGCCAGGGGGCGGTCACTCATGGCCGGCCTCCCTGCGCCGCACCCAGACGCCCTGCAACACCGGTGCCCCGACGAGCGCTTTGCGCCCCCGAATGGACAGGGCGACGGGTCCGCCAAAGGCTTCCGTGCCCAGCCGCCGAACGCGCGCGCCGAGCGTAAGACCCAGGGCGCGCCAGTAGCCGAGTTTCTCCGGCTGGCGATCGCTGAGGCGCACGACCGTGCCGCCTTCGCCATCGGCCAGATCGGACAACGGCGCGGAGGCTTCGGAGGGGAAGTGCCCGTCGGCGTCCGGGATCGGCGCGCCGTGAGGGTCGCGCTTCGGGTAACCCAGGCGCTCGGCAATCACCCCCTCGAGGGTGGGAGAGAGGGCGTGTTCGAGGCGGTGCGCCTCCTCATGGGCGGCGGTCCAGCCAAGCCCCAGCGAGCGAATCAGCCACGTTTCGATCAGCCGGTGCCGGCGGATGCCGCTGCGGGCCGCGCGCCGGCCCTTCGCCGTGAGGCGCAACGTGCGGTCGTCGTGGCGTGCGACGAGGCCCTCGCGGCAGAGACGCTCCACCATCCCCGTCACGGACGGCGGCCTCACCCCAAGCGCGCGGGCGAGCGTCGCGTTGCCGACGCCGCCGCCCTGTTCGGTGGCATCATGGATCGCGCGCAGATAGTCCATCGCGCTCCCGAAGTTCATCGCCGGCCCGTCCACAAGACATTAGGTATGACTAACATCACCTGTGAGTGTACCCTAAGTTCGCGCCGGCGTCAAGCGAACATCGCGCGGAATGGCCCCGCCCTCCGACGCGTTGCAGGCGGCGCGGGCGCGTCCTTTCGACCGGGGAACGCGGGAGACCCGGCCGCGGTGGACACGCCCGCCGCCCTGGCGTATACTGACGTGCCGTCGCGTCCGCATTCGCGCTCCGGCGCCCCCGGGCCTCGCCGGCCAACAAGGGCCACCCCTGAAGGAGGAAGCCATGCTCCTCTCGCTGCTCCACCCGCACACACTGCCCCCCGCCGCCGCGCCGCAACGCCTCAACGGACTCCGACCCGTGCCGGCAGGCCAGACGGCCCTGCTGGCGGACCTCCGCGGGCCCGGCTGCATCCACCACTTCTTCGTCACCCTGCCCCCGCGCAATCTGCGCAAGTTGACGTTGCGCTTTTATTGGGATGGCGAGGAGACCCCCAGCATCGAATCGCCCCTCGTGGACTTCTTCGGCATCGGGCACGACCTGACGACCGCCGACCTGCGCACCGCGCTGTTCTACGTGGCGCCCCGCTACGGCTACAACTGCTACATCCCCATGCCCTTCGCCCGCGGCGCGCGCATCACCGTAACGAATGAAGCCGCCGACGCCGTCCCGGCGATGTACTGGCAGATCGGCCTGAGCGCCTTCGACGCGCCGCCTCCGCCCTGGCGGCTGCACTGCGCCTGGCGGCGCGTGATGCCCGCCTACCGGCGCGGCGCGCCGCTCACCCTGGTCGAAGCGCGCGGCGAGGGGCGTCTCCTCGCCCTCATGTACCACATCTGCAAGCGCGATTCCGACGACCGCTGGTCCCACGGCGGCGGCGACCAGGTCTTCATTGACGGCGACACCGCCCGCCCTGCGTACATCTACGGCATCGGCGGCGAGGATTTCGCCCATCACGCCTGGGGCCTCTACCCCGCCCTGGGCCCCTGGTCCGGCGCGCACATGGTCCATCCCGTGCCTGACGTCAAGCGCGCCGAGGGCCAGCAGGCCTTTGAGCCGCACGGCTGGGAACAGCACGATGGCGGACGCTACTCCATGTACCGCTACTTCATCCCGGACCCCATCGCCTTCCGCAGCTCGATGCGGATGACTTTCGGCACCTGCGCCAACGAGATCAGCGCCACGACCTACTGGTATCAGGGCGAGCCGCACGTTCCCTTCGCCGTCCTGCCGCCGCCGGAACGGCGCATCTTCGGCGCGCGCCTGGCCGAGGAGGAAACGTGGAAACCCCTCGATCTTCCCGGCAGCCTTCCCGTCGCCGTGCTGGGGCCGATGAAACCCGGCGACAACGGTCCCTGGCGTCCCGACCGGACGCTCGACCTCGCCGCCGACTACGCCACGGACATCGAGCAGCCCTTCGGCGACGTGGTGCGCCCCCCGTGGCGTATCCGGTGGCGTCGCACCGCCGCGCGCAGCGGATTCCTTGACCTGGCCGCTATCCACCGCCCCAAGGCCGCACTCCGCGCCCGCGGCCTCTGGAACTACCGCCACGTCCCCTTCAGCAGCGCCAGCACACAGTTGATCCGCCTCAAGCTCCCCCGCGCCCGGAAGCTCCTGCTGCGCCTCGGCTTCGAGGACCGGATCGCCGTCTGGCACAACGGACGCCGCGTTGCCGACCTCAACCGCCCCGACCCCGCCCTCTGGGGAACGGTGGACGTTCCGCTCTCCCTGGCCGCCGGCCGGCATGACATCGTCCTGGCCTGCGCCCATGAGCGCTGGTGTCACTGGAGCGCCTGGGGCATCTACCTGCGCTTCCTCACCCCGGCGGGCAAGCCCGTGGACGACCTGGCCTTCGATCCCTTCGAGTCGCTCGACCCGACCCCGGAGCGCTGGCGCGAGGACTGGCCCCCGCAGGAGCCCGCGACGCTGGCCGACTATCGCGACCCGCTTTACTTCGTCTGAACGCCCGAACAAGCCTTGACAGAACCGCCCCCCTTCGCGGAAACTGTCTCCGCCGCCGCAGTCCGGCGGGTGTCTCTTCATGGAGGGATGACGCATGTCGAAGACGTCCTGCGCCGTGGCCGCGCTGGTTCTGGCCGGTCTCCTGATCGGCCCCCTCATGGCTCAAACGGAAAAGAAGGAGTCCCGCCCCGTGGTGATCCTCGAAACGTCGGAAGGCACGATCAAGGTCGAACTGTGGTCCGACAAGGCTCCCAAGACGGTCGAAAACTTCCTGGCCTATGTGGACGACAAGTTCTACGACGGCACGATCTTCCATCGCGTGATTGACGGCTTCATGGTCCAGGGCGGCGGCTTCACCGCGGACATGCGGCAGAAGCCGACCAAGCCGCCGGTGGTCAACGAGGCGCGCGCCGACGTCCCCAACGCCCGCGGCACTCTCGCCATGGCGCGCACCAACGTCGTGGACAGCGCCACCGCGCAGTTCTTCATCAACGTCGTGGACAACGCCTTTCTCAACCACACGAGCAAGACCCCGCAGGGCTTCGGGTACTGCGTCTTCGGCAAGGTGGTCGAGGGCATGGACGTCGTGGACAAGATCAAGTCCGTGCGAACGGGCAACGCCGGTCCCTTCCAGAACGTCCCGGCCAAGCCGATCGTGATCCTGACTGCGCGCCGCGCCCCGGACGCGAAGTGACCCGCCGCAGACCGGCGATCGCGCCTTTCCTTTGAGGTTGCCATGAAGAAGAAACGCTATGCCGTCGTCGGCGTCAGCCACCGCGCCCTCGGCATGTTCATCGGCCCCATCCTCGGCCCCTACAGCGACGTGGCCGAACTCTGCGCCTACGTGGACCTCGCCCCGGAGCGCATGGCCAATGCCAACGAGCTGAAGAAGACCGCTATCCCCTGCTACGCTCCGGAGCAGTTCGACCGCATGGTGGCCGAAACGCGGCCGGACGTCGTCATCGTCGCCACGGTGGACGCCACGCACCACACCTACATCATCCAGGCCCTCAAGCACGACCTCGACGTGTATTGTGAGAAGCCCCTCACCACCGACGACGCCAAGGCCCGCGCCATTCTCGCCGCCGAAAGGAAGAGCAAGGGCCGCGTCACCGTCACCTTCAACTACCGTTACGCCGCCGCGCCCACCCTCATCCGCGAACTGATCCAGGACGGCCAGATCGGGCGCGTCGTCAGCCTCGACCTGAACTGGTACCTCGACACCTACCACGGCTCCTCCTACTTCATGCGCTGGAACCGCAAGCGCGAGTGCAGCGGCGGCCTCAATGTCCACAAGGCCACCCACCATTTCGACCTCGCCTCCTGGTGGATCGGCCAGAAGCCCGTGGAGGTCTTCGCCTACGGGGCGCTCAACTTCTTCGGGCCCGACGGCCCTCGCAACCCCTCGCGCCGCGACGGACGCGTCTGCCCCACCTGCGAGGAACGCCCCCGCTGCGACTACTACATGCGCTGGCACCTCGATGAATGGCGCGGCGCGCCCCTTGCCAGGAAGCAGCTCGAAGACCACGTCGCCGCCCTCCAGGCCGGCTTCAGCCATTACAAGAACGTCAACGCCCGCCGCTGCATCTACGACTCCGAAATCAACATCGAGGACACCTACGCCGGCGTCGTCAAGTACGACGGCGGCGCCTTCATGAGCTACAGCCTCAACGGCTCCTGCCCCTTCGAGGGCTTCCGCCTGGGCATCAACGGCCTCAACGGACGCATCGAGTACGAATCCATTGACAAGCGCCAGGGCCAGCCGATGCCCGAGCCCCTCCGGCAGGACATCACCCTCATCAAGCTCTTTGGCGAACGTCAGACCCTCAAGCCCATCGAGGCCGGCGGTGGCCACGGCGGCGCCGACCCGCTCCTGCAAGACGACCTCTTCCGCGGGCGCAACCCCCGCGAGAAGGTGGTCCGCATGGCGCCCCTGCTCGACGGCGTCCTTTCCGTGCTGACCGGCGTCGCCTTCCACCGCTCCATGACGGAACGCCGCCCCGTGACGATTAGGGAACTCCTCACCGGCAGAGCCCCCAAGGCGTGACGGCGCACGCCTTTCGTCCGACGCCACCCCGGATCGCCGGGCTCTTCGAGGACACTCTGCGAACGCTCGAACGCGACCCTCGCGACCGGCGACTCCGGCCCCGTGCCCTGCAGGACCGCCATCGCGGCAAACACGCCGTTCGCCTCACCTACGAGCACCGCATCGTCCTCATCCTACGCATCGCCCCGCGCGAAATCGTGCTCCTCGACGTCGGAACGCATGACGAGGTGTACCGCGGATAGAACCGTCCCCTTCACCCCTCCGCCGTCAAGTCATAGCCGTTCCCCCCCGTCACCCGCACCCGCCTGAACTCCCCCGCCCGCAGGCGCTTTCCGCGCACATACGTCACCCCGTCCACATCCGGCGCCTGCGTCCGCGAGCGCGCCCGCCAGAGGTTCCGGCCGGCGGGTTCCTCGATGACGACCTCGACGCGCGCCCCGCGCAGTGCCCGGTTGCGCGCGAAGACGATCTCCTGCTGCGCCAGCATGATCTCCTCGCGCCGGCCTTCGGCCACGGCGGGAGAGACCTGTCCGCCCATGCGCGCGGCGCGTGTGCCGGCTTCGCGCGAGTAAACGAAGACCCCCAGGTGGTCAAAGCGCAGTTCCCCGACGAGACGGAGCATCTCGCGGAATTGCGTCGGCGTTTCGCCGGGGAAGCCCGCGATCAACGCCGTGCGAATCGCCACGCCGGGGATGCGCTCGCGCAGGCGGGCGATGAGGCCGAGAATCTGCGCCTGCGTCACGCGGCGGCCCATGCGCCGAAGGATCGCGTCGTTCAGATGCTGCAGGGGCAGATCCACATAGGGGCAGAGGCTGGGCACGATGCGGAAGGTCTCGATGAGCGCCTCGGACCAGTGCGCGGGATGGGTGTAGAGCAGCCGCACCCAGCGCGCGCGGGGCAGGGCGGCCACCCGGCGGAGGAGGCCGTCTGTCCTCATCTCGCCGGGAAGGTCGGCGCCGTAGAGGGTGGTATCCTGGCCGATGAGGTTGAGTTCGCGCGCTCCGCCGCGCAGGAGCGCCTGCGCTTCACCGAGCACCTCCGCGGACGGACGGCTGCGGAAGGGCCCCCGGATGAGCGGAATGGCGCAATACGCGCACCGGTTGCTGCATCCGTCGGCGATGCGCAGGTAAGCGGTGTGGCGCGGCGTAAGCAGGAAGCGGCCTGCCTCGATCCCGACGTGCGCGCGCAGGCCGCACGCCGCGAGGATGTCCTCCTCGCGCCCGAGGCCGAACACCCCGTCCACCTCCGGGAGCGCCCGTTGAAGTTCGGCGGCGCTGCGCTGGGCCAGGCAGCCCATGACGATCAGGGCGCGGCAACGCCCGGAACGCTTGTGTGCGGCCAGGCGCAGGATCGTCTCCACCGACTCGCGGCGCGCCGCGTCAATGAAGCCGCAGGTGTTGACCAGGATGATGTCGGCCTCCGACGCCGGCGCTCCGACCACCGCCCCGGCGGCCGCCAGCCGCCCCAGGATCCGTTCGGAATCCACCAGGTTCTTCGCGCAGCCCAGGCTGGCGAGATGGACGAGCGGGGGCGTCTGGCCGCGCGGCTCGGAGCGTATCTTGCCGGGTTCCTTCATGCGTCCACGCGGCCCTGAACCAGCCCGACGGGCAGCGGCGCGGGGCGCTCGCAGGTGGACTTCAGTTCCACGGTGCGCCCCTTGGCCGAAGCGTCCAGGAAGGACTGCATGGCATCGAGCACGTGGAAGGTCAGGTCGCCGCCGGCGCGGTGCGGGCGACCGGAGCGGATCGCCTGCGCCATGTCCGCCACGCCCAGCCCGCGGAAGTTCTCCGCATAGCCGTGCGTCAGCGGCACGGGGATCAACTCCTTCTCGCCGGGCTTGCGCAGCTTCACCTCTCCCCCGAAGCCGTTCGGGTCGGGGACGAGCAGCGTGCCCTCCGTCCCATACACCTCGATGCGCGGCAGTTGGGCGGCGCTCCCCCAGACGTCGAAACTCGTCGTGATCGTCCCGAGGGCGCCGCAGGCGAACTCCATCACCCCGGCGATGTGCGTCGGCGTTTCCACCGTGACGACCTTGCCCTTCTTCGGCTCGCTGGTGATCGTGCGCGTGGGGAAGGTGATCCGCGCCATGCCGCCGATCCGGCGGATCGGCCCGAGCAGGTTAACCAGCGCCGTCAGGTAGTACGGGCCCATGTCGAACATCGGGCCGCCGCCGACTTCGTAATAGAACTCCGGGCTCGGGTGCCAGGATTCGTGCCCGTGGCAGAGCATGAAGGCCGCCGCCGCGACGGGCCGGCCGATAAGGCCGTCGTCAATCGCCTTGCGGCAGGTCTGATGTCCGCCGCCGAGGAAGGTGTCCGGCGCGCCGCCGACGCGCAGCCCCTTCTTCGCCGCCAGCGCCAGCAGCCGCCGCCCGTCGGTCCGGGTGACGGCTAACGGCTTCTCATTGTAAACCGACTTCCCGGCCTTCAGCGCCGCCAGGGCCACCGTGGCGTGCGCCTTGGGCACCGTCAGGTTCAGCACGATCCCGATCTCCGGGTCGCGCAGAAGCTCTTCGACCGTGACGACGCGCGGAACGCCGAACTCCTCGGCGCGCGCCCGCGCCTTGGCCGGATCGAGGTCGGCGCACGCGGCCACCTCGGCGACCTCAAACTCCTTGAGCCGCTTGAGATAGATGCCGCTGATCGCGCCGCAGCCGACGACGCCGACTTTCATCTTCGGGAGGGACATGGTCTTTCCTTCTTCCTGGGGATAGCGGATGCAAAACCGCCGCCGAACGCCGATAGTATGACGGCGCTTGAACGCGCGCGCAAGGCTGCGCGGCGTCGTCACAATGAACCGGTCCCCCGTCCGCGCGAACGTCAGGCCCGCAGGACGCGTCCCGGTCGCGCGCCGGTCGAGCGGCCGTCCGCCAGCACGGCGCGTCCGTTGACCAGCAGATGGCGAATGCCCTCGGAGGGACGGAAGGGGTCGGCATAGGTGGCCGCGTCGCGGATGCGCCGGGAGTCGAAGAGAACGACATCCGCAAAGGCGCCGGGCCGAAGCCGCCCGCGCTCCGCCAGTCCGAACCGCCGCGCGGGCAGGTCGGTCAATCGGCGCACGCCCTCCGCCAGCGGCATCAGGCGGCGCGCCAGGACGTACTCCCCCAGGAACCGGGCGCAACTGCCGAAGGCTCGCGGATGCGGACACCCCGTCGCCGTCGGCCCCGAGAAGCTGCGCGCCGCCGAGTCCGATCCAACACACACGAAGGGCCAGCGCAGGATGCGCTCCAGGTTCTCCTCCGACATCTCGAAGAAGATCGCCGTCACGTGCAGTTGCGTGGAGACGAGAAGCTCGACCACGGCGTCGAACGGGTCCAGCCCCATCTCCTCCGCCGCGGCAGCGACCGTCTTGCCCTGAAAGCGCCGCGCCGGTTCGGCGGCCGTGGAGATGAGGATTTGGTCCCACCGCAGGCGTCGTCCGCGCAGCGCGGCGCGCTGGAAGGCCTCGCGCGAGCGGCGGCGGGTCAGGCGCGCCACGGCCTTCTCGCGCCCCCCGGCCAGCAGGCGGTCCGGAAAGATCGTTTCCAGGTCCGTCATGGCCGCCGTGTATGGATAGCGGTCGGCGGTCACGTCCCATCCCGCCGCACGCGCATCGGCCAAGGCCCGTTCGAGCGCCTCGATCTTCCACCAGTGCGCCCGTCCGAAGGTCTTGACGTGGCTGACGTGGAGCGGGACCCGCGCCGCCTGCGCCACGCGCAACGCCTCGCGCACCGAGGCCATCAGGGCGCGCCCTTCGCTCCGCAGATGTGTACAGTAGGGGCGACCGTACGCCGTCAACTCGCCGCACAGATCGGCCAACTCCTCCGCGGTGGCAAAGGACCCCGGCGGATAGCACAGCCCGCTGCTCAGCCCCAGCGCCCCCTGTTCCAGGCACTGCGCCAGCAACCGCCGCATCTCCCGCCGCGCCGCGCGCCCGGCGGGACGCCGGTCATAGCCCATCACCGCCGCGCGCAACGCCCCCTGGCCCGTCAGGAAACCCCGGTTGACGGCCGAACCCGCCGCCTCCGCCGCGTCGAAATACTCCGCCGCATCCTGCCAGCGGGCGTCAATTCCCTGGCGTCGCAGCGCCTCCCGCTTGCGCGCCGCTTCGCGTCCGACCAGAGGAAAGAGACTCCAGCCGCACGTGCCGTTGATTTCCGTCGCCACCCCGTCGTGAACCCGCCCCTCCGCCGCGGGGTCCAGCAGCGCGTTGGCGTCGCTGTGCGAGTGCGCGTCAATGAAGCCCGGCGCCACCGCCAGGCCCTCCGCCTCGATCACCCGCGCGCCGGGGAATGCCAGGCCCGCCCCCACCGCCGCGATGCGATCAGCCTTGATGAGCACGTCTCCCCGGACAGGCTCGGCCCCCGTTCCGTCGAGAATCGTCCCATTCCGAATCAACACAGGCTTCGTCACAAGGCATCTCCGCGCGCCGCGCTCGACCCCACCGGGTTGATGATAGACGCCGGCGGGCGCGAATGCAAGAATCGCGAACCCACGCGGCGGTTTGAGCGCGGCCTCATTGCGGCCGACATCGCAACGAAGGACGCCACGGAATGGCAGAGTGCTTCAGCGCGCCGCCTGGCCCAGACGCCTCCTGTCCGGCCGGAACTCTCTGCAGCGTTCAGGGAAACGCCCCTTGCCGAGGGCGTCCACGCGGCAGTCCCGGCGTTGTCCCGATGCGGAAGAGTGCCCGCCGCCGGACCTCACGGGCGCGTGGAGGCACCCGTGGCGGACGCCGTGCCCGAGGGCGCGGAGGTCCTTTTCGAGGCGCGGAAGTGCGCCATGTACTTGGGGTTGCCTTCATTCACGTCCACGAGTACCAGTCCATCCACCACACTTGCGAAGTTCCGGTCCACATGAAAACCCAGGAGCATCCCGTTCAGACGCAGGTAATGCCGCAAGAGGATCGGAACCCCTTTGCCATCCGCCTCGATCTGCGCGACCAAGGCGCTGACGTCCTCGATGTCTCTGAGCGACTCACAAAGCGCCTCCACGTCCATGCCCTCTACACGGGCGGGCCGGAAAGGAAGTCGCGGCTCCACCAGCCGGGCCAGCGGCGAGAGCCGGCGATGGCACAGGAAACGCACCATCAAGGTCTGGGAGACCGGATGATAGCTGCCGCTGATGCTGACGGCGCCGAAGAGAACCGACAGGCCCGGAGAGCCCGCAAGGAACTCCGCGATGCCCCGCCACAAGAGGGCCAGACCGGTAGGCGAGCGCTGGTACTCCTCGCGGATGAAGGAACGGCCGAGTTCAACGGCGGTTTCCAGGCGGCGCAGGAGTTCCGGTTTGTACCGGAAGAGTGTGCTCGTATAAAGGCCTCCGGGGCCGTGCACGGGCAGAATCTGGCGCACCACGCCCAACCGATATGCTCCGACCACTCGCTGGGCGGCCTTGTCCCAAAGGAAGAGGTGATGGTAGTGCGTGTCAAAGCGGTCCAAGTCCGCCGCGCGCCCGGTTCCCTCGCCCGCCTTGCGGAAGGTCAGTTCCCGCAGCCGCCCGATCTCCGCGAGCACCCGGGGAATTCGGTCGGCCTGCGCCACGTACACGGCCATGTCGCCGCTCTCCACCAACCGGTTCGACTCCTCGAGCGCCGCCACGTCCGCCGCCACCTCAGATGAGGCGGGCCCCTCCGCCACGGAAAGCGGTGAAACACAAGGGGGAGCAGGGGCGGGCCGATGCGGACAGCCCTTCAAGACGTAGCACGCTGCCCGAAGGTATGTCGCCAAAGCCTGATCTGTGGCGAACCCCGCCAGGCGCGCGCGCGACAAGGGACGGCCAATGCGCACCTGTATGACGCTCTGCCGCTTGTTCGCGACTTCGCGGGCCAGCAGGGCGGTCCTCAGCCGGGGATGCAGAAGCCCCGCCACGTGAAAGAGCGCACTGTTCTGACCTGAGAAGTACACCGGAAGCGCCGCCGCCCCGCTGAGGCGCAGAAGTCCCGCTACGTGAGGGCTCCACGGCGGGTCCGCCACCTCGCGACGGAAGAGATCGAGATGCGACACCTCGCCCGCCGGAAAGACAATCAGTGCCCCCCCGTCGCGCAGCCAGCGCACGGCGTGACGCAGCCCCTGCGCGTTCGCGTGCGCCGCGCCGGCCGTGCCGAACGGATCAACCGGGATCACCCGATCGCGAAGTTCCGGCATTCGCCGCAGGAGGTAGTTGCCGAGGAACTTGACATCGGAGCGGACACGCGCCACGATGCACCCCAGCACCACCCCGTCAATCCCTCCGAACGGGTGGTTCGCAGCGATGAGTACCGGGCCGCGTCGCGGTATGTTCTCGATACCCCCGGGGGCGACGTCGCACCCGACCCCCAGGCGTTCGAGTCCAAGCTCCAGGAACCGCCACGGATCCTCCACGCCGGAGCACTCCTGATAGGCCTGGTTAAGCGGCTGGATCGAGAGCGCCGCTTCCAGCGGCATCTCGAAGATATGGACGAGATGGCGCGGCAGAGGATGGCGCATCACTTCCTTCAGGTCAATGAGCTTTGTCGCGTTCTTGGCGACCATGCGGGTTCCTTCCTGAACGTGAATGGCCTCCGGCAGTGCAGATCGCGTTCATGGCTTTCCATTGTGCTGAACCCATGTGCAGAGAAGGCTAGGATTCGGCGTGGAATGGCCAAGGAACGCGTCCCGGCACAAGGAAGGGGTTTGAGTCGAGAGGCGTGGTGCGACAATGGACGGACGCCCGCTAGCAGCAGTTCCCCAGACGTTCGCCGACCGCCAGGTGTGCGGCGACGAGGTCTTCGTGCGGCGCCACCAGCGGCAGTGTGCCGACAATCAGCGGCACAAGGTCCGCCGCATAGCCCCCCCGCGCGGCAGCGGTCCGGTCGGGCGCGTAGCCCTGAACGTCATTGGTTGTGCTGAGCACCAGTGTGATTGCCGCGCCTGACCGCGCCAGCACGTCGTTCTTGATCGCCTGGAAGGTCTCGAAGGGGCTGGCCAGCAGCAGGATCGGGCCGATACGGAAGCCCTGCATCTCGACGGGCGGGGTCAGGGAGCGCCCGCCTTCCGCCTCGGCGATCAGCCGCCGCAACGCGATGGCTCGCACCGTGGCCATCCGCAGCTCGCGGTCGTCGTCGCGCCGGGCCGAGTCGTTCAAGAGCGCCTCCTGCTCCGCCAGCAAGGCGCGCAGATGCTCGACGCCCCACGCCTTTCGACGGAAGGGCGCCTCCAGGCGCGCGGCGGCAAGCGACTCGACGGCAACCGGACGCGCCTCGCGCAACCCGGCGCGCACCGCACGGGCGTAACGTTCGGCAATGATATCCAGCGCCTTCAGCGACGCCTCTTCGGGCTGGTGGACCACACACGTATTCACGTCGCCGTTCGCCCCGAGGAGGAAGAGCCCGACTGCGCCCGCGTGGTCCCGCTCCACGAGGTTCGTCGCCACCCCGCAGTAGTCCCCGTGAATCTGCCGCGTGGCGGCACAGCAGACAACGGGATGACACCCGAAGGCGCTGACGAAGCCCGCGCAACGGCCCTCCACGTCCACCCGCAGGACGTGACAGGCGGTGTCCGTCAACTCCGGACGGCGCGGACGCCAGTCCTCGGTCAGTGCGGCGGGGAGGGGCGGCGCGCTGGCCTCCGGTTCCCGGTCGTACTCCCGGTTGTACCCGATCCCCGGACAGGGAACCTCCGCGTGGTGCAGGGTCGCCGGACGGAGTTCCGCCAGCGCGGCCAGCCCGGCGGCGGCGATTCGACGCGGCAACGTTTCCAGGTACGGCTCATCCGGCGCCCCCCAGCCGATGTAGCCCGCCGTGTTCGGCCCGCTGTGCGTGTGGGTGCAATGGAGCATCACGGCGTCGGGGTCCAGCCCGCCTTCGGACGCCAACTGCGCGCGCACGCGGCGGGTGACCTCGCGATGCACGCCGATCAGGTCGCAGGAGATCAACATCAACGTCCGCCCCCCCGCCTGAAGGGCCAGGGCGCGGGCGTACAGCGGCTCTCGGACCGCCGTCGAGCGACGCAGGATGAACGGCCCGAAACCCGCCAGTTCGACCCCGACGCGCGGCGTGATGTCGCGCTTCGCCAGCCCGATCCTCATCCCTTCTTCTCCGCCTGTTTCGCCCGCCACCACGCGCCCACGCGCGCCAGGTTGTGGTTCACCTTGTCCACCGCCGCCAGCAGTTCGGCGATGTACTCGTCGCCGCCGAGCAGATGCGTATGCATGAGCACGAGGGCCGTTTCCTTCACCGCGCGCTCGACGTTCGGCAGCTTCAGCGAGGCGTAGTCCTGAAGCGGTCCCTTGCGGAAGGGAACGGGGCTCGTGCGGTCGTAGAGATTCAGCAGCGGCGCAGCGTAAACCGGCCAGTAGGTGGACGTCAGGGGGCATCCCTCGGCGGCGAGCGCCGCCGCGTAGGCCTCCTTGGAGACGCCCCCGGCCTTCCGGGGGTCGTAGCAGAGCGTCAGCGCGTAGTAAGCCTGGCGGGTGACGCGCGGGTCGCGCCGCGCCACGCGCAGCGGACCGCCCAGGCGGGCCAGACCCTCCCGGAGCATCGCGGCGCTCTCCTCGCGCCGGCGCGTCTGCTCGGGCAGCCGCGTCAACCCCGCCCGCAGCAGCGCCGCCTGCATTTCCGTCATCCGATAGTTGTGCCCGTAGCGGTTCGCCGGCTTGCCGTCCGGCCCCCACCCCACCTGCTTGAGCGCGTGGACGGTGGCATAGACCTGCTCGTCGTTCGTGGTCACCGCGCCGCCCTCGCCGCAGGTCAACACCTTGCTCTGCTGGAAGGAGAAGCTGCCCGCGTCGCCGAGCGCGCCCGCGCCACGGTTGCGCCAGCGGCTGCCGTGCTGGTGCGCCACATCCTCGACGATGCGCAGGTTGTGCTTGCGCGCCAGGGCCGTCAGCGCGTCCATGTCGCACATGCAGCCGTAGAGATGCACGGGAATGATAGCCTTGGTGCGCGGCGTGATCGCCCGCTCCGCCGCCTTCGCGTCCAGGCACAGCGTCTCCGGGTCAATGTCCGCAAAGACGACGTTCGCGCCGATGTCCAGCGCCGCCTGCGCGGTGGCGCACCAGGTCAATCCCGGCACGATGACCTCGTGCCCCGGCTCGACGCCCACGGCCTGCAGCGCGCATTGCAGGGTGACGGTGCCGTTCGCCAGCGCCAGACATCGTGCGCTGCCGATGAAGCTCCGAAACTCCCCGCAGAAGGCCGTCTCGTGCGGCCCAAGCCAACTCCACTTGCCGCTGCGGACGACCGCCTCCATCCACGCCACGTCGAGATCGCCGACCACCGGCCACGCCGGCGCCGCGCGAGTCACTGCCGGCGCGCCGCCGTCCACACCCAACACGGCCTTCTTGCTCTTGTGTGCTTTCATCGCGTCTCTCCACAGGGACTGAAGGCGGGGGCTTCATTCGCGTGCTGCACGCCGCGCCTTGACATTACGACCTAGAGATATCAGACTCCCCTGCGAAGTCCAATTGCCTGACGTTGCGATGCGCTTACCCTTTGTTGCGATCGGGACCGATATGGACGAGACCCGTCTTTCGCGCCGGGCGCTGGAGACGCTGCTCGCACCCGAACGCTGGCGCGCCATCGGACTCGGAGCGCCGCGGGACCTCCCCGAGGCGCGAGCCCCGGCGCATCGCCGCTGGGCCGCGCGCCACACCCACGCGCATGCCAACCGCGAGATACTCGTCGTCCTCAGCGGGCGCCGCGTGGTGAGCCTCGGCGGACGCCTCTACCGGACGGGTCCCGGCGTTGTGATCTTCTACGACCGCATGGCCCCGCACGACTTCGGCTATCCCTCCGGCGGCCCGAAGGCTGAGCACCTCTGGATCATCTTTGTCGAGGACCGGTGTCTGGCGCGCCTGGTGGAGGCCGGCGCAGGCCGCAAGGGACACCGCGAGCGCTGGAGCGCGCTCTGGCCCCTTCGGGAACTGGGGCTCGTCGCGGCGGAGGATCTCTTCCCCGGCGAGGCCGGCGGTGTGGCGGGACGCGCGGCGCGGGTTCGCGCGACTGCCGGGGCGGCCTTCCTCGCCGCCGCGCTTCTCCGAAAGATGCTCGAACCCGTCCCGTCCGAAGGCCCCAGGGACTTCCAGGGCGAGGTGATCGCCGCCATCCAGCGCCACATCCGCGAGAACGCCGGGCGCGGCTGCCAACTTGAAAGCCTGGCCCGCATCGCCGGCTACAGCAAGTACCACTTCCTGCGCCTCTTCCGCCGCCGGTCCGGACGGTCGCTGAGCCGCTATGTGGATGAGTGCCGCGAAGAGGCCTATCGGCGTCTTGCCGACGGCGGCGCCCGGCAGAAGGCCATCGCCGCCGCGCTCGGGTTCAGCCATCCCTCGGCGCTGACGCGCTGGCGCAAGCGGCGCGGACTGTCCGTCCCCGGCCACGGCCACCCTGCGCCGCGAACGCCCTCCTGACGCAAGAACCGCTCCTTGCCCCCGCGTTCCGCGCGACCTGTACTGTCGGCGTGGAAGCGCAGCCGGGCGCGGCGCTCGGGCGCGCATCCCCCGGCGTCGCCGGAGCCGGCGCGACTATGAGCGGACACCGCTGCGAATCCTCCTCCGCCGCCCCCGCCCCTCACCACTTCTTGAACACGAAGAAGACCGCCGCCACGATGAAGGCGAAACCGACGTAGTGATTCCACCGCAGTTCTTCCTTCATCACCAGCACCGAGAAGAAGCAGAAGACCACCAGCGTGATAACCTCCTGGATCGTCTTGAGCTGGGCGGTATTGTCGAAGACCTGGCTGCCGATGCGGTTCGCCGGCACCTGGAAGCAGTATTCGACGAAGGCGATCCCCCAACTGATGAGGATCACGATGAACAGCGGCGCGCGCTTGAACTCGGGACGGCTGATATGGCCGTACCACGCCAGCGTCATGAAGATGTTCGACACCGTCAGCAGGATGATGGGCGTCAGCAGCCGCATGGTTAGGGCCTGTCTGTAGGAAGCAATGGACGACGGACGACGGACGGCAGACGACAGACAATGGACGACGGACGACCCTCCTTCGCTCCTTCGGCTCTGCCCGGGGCTACGGCGGGCAAGCGAACGACGGCAAGGCAGGCGAAGACGACTGTGCGGCGGCGAACGACGGGGCGCGAACGCACGAACCGGCCCTGCAGCGCCTACGAACGGCCCGGCTCCGCCATCCCGAGCAACAGCGGGCGCAGATTCCCGGCCAGAAAGAAGGACCCGGCCACGCACACCAGACCCTCCGGACCCGCCAGCGTCCGCGCGCGGTCAAGCGCCGCAACGGCATCCGGCTCCACAACGGCCTCGATGCCGGTCGTCTCACGCGCCAGTTGCGCCAGGTCGCACGGATCAGCCGCCCGGGGGCTGTCGGAGCGGCTGAACACCACGGCCGCGGCCTTCGGCAGGATCAACTTGAAGATGTCCGCCGCGTTCTTGTCGCGCGAGAGGCCCATCAGCAGCACCGGACGCCGCCCGGCGAAGACCCGGTCGAGCGTGTCGCACAGCGCGCGGATGGAGACGGGATTGTGCGCGCCATCGAGCAGGACGACGGGACGACCGGGAATGACCTCGAGCCGCGCGGGGATCCGCACCGCATCGAGTCCCCGCCGCACGGCCTCCGGCGGGATGGCGAAGCCGCAACGCCGCCGAATGATCTCGATTGCGGCCACGGCGGCGGCGGCATTCAGCGCCTGGTGCGCCCCGAGAAGACGCAGCGTCAGCCCCTCGAGGGTCCCGTCCGGCGTTGCCAGGTCGAAGCGGCAGTACGGCGTCAGGTCTTCATCCAGCCCCGTCTCCAGCCGTTCGACGCGGTAGTCGCGGCCGACCTGGATGAGGGGACATCCGCGCTCGCGGGCTGTCCGCTCGATGACCGCCTGCGCCTCCGGCGCCTGCGGCTGGCACACGACCGGCGCCCCCGACTTGATGATTCCCGCCTTCTCCCCGGCAATGCGGTCCAGCGTGTGCCCCAGCCGATCTTCGTGATCGAAGTCCACCCGCGTGATGACCGACACCTCCGGGGCGATCACGTTCGTGGCGTCCAGCCGCCCGCCCATGCCGACCTCGACGACGGCGAAGTCCACTTTCCGCCGTACGAAGTGACGAAAGCCGGCGGCCGTCACCAGCTCGAAGTACGTCGGCGACTCGTTCGGCCACTCCGCCCGCGCCCGCGCCGTGTAGGGATAGAGTTCGTTCACCAGCTCCACGAACTCGGTCTCGGACATCAACGCGCCGTCCACCGTCATCCGCTCCTCCACGCGCAGCAGGTGCGGCGAGGTGTAGAGGCCCGTGCGGAGGCCGGCGGCGGTGAGAACCCCCTGGACCATGGCGGAGGTGGAGCCCTTGCCCTTGGTGCCGGCCACGTGGGCCGCGCGGAAGGCGCGGTGCGGACGGCCGACCGCCGCCATCAACTCTTCGACGCGCTTCAGGTTGAAGGTGGCGATGTCGTACTTGAACTTCGTCACCTTCTCGTAGTCGGTGAACTCCAGGAGGAAGCCGAAGGCTTCGTCGTGCGTTCGGAAGGGGCCTGTCATGGCGGGTCGGGCCTGCGGGGTCATTCAGCCTTGGGGTCGCGCGTCATCAACTCCTGGGCGGCCAGGAGCGGCGCCTTGCCGGCAAAGAGAACGTCGTGGACGGCCGTGGCGATCGGCATCTCCACGCCGCACCGCGCCGCCAGCGCGCAGACCGAGCGCGTCGTCCACACCCCCTCGGGCACCATCGGCGCGATCTCCTGAAGCACCTGCTCGACGGACTTGCCCCGCCCGATCTCGCGCCCCACCTTCAGGTTGCGCCCGTAGGGGCTGACGCAGGTCGTGATCAGGTCCCCCAGCCCGCTCAGCCCGGAGAAGGTCTCCCGACGCGCGCCGAGCGCCATCCCCAGCCGCGCAATCTCCGCCAGCCCGCGCGTCAGCAGCGCGGCCTTCGCGTTGTCTCCGAAGCCGAGCCCGTCGCAGATCCCTGCGGCGATGGCAATGACGTTCTTGACCGCCCCGCCGATCTCCACCCCCACCACGTCGTCGCTCGTATAGACCCGGAAGCGGCTGTTCATGAAGGCCCCCTGCACCGTCCGCGCAAAGTCCGCGTCGCGCGCCGCCGCCACCACCGTTGTCGGACGCCGGTGCGCCACCTCCTCGGCGTGGCTCGGGCCGAACAGCAGCGCCACCTCGCGCCCGGTCGCCTCGGCGATGATCTCGCTCCCGCGCAGCAGCGTGTCGCTTTCGATCCCCTTCGCCACGTTCAGCAGCCCCGCGCGGCTCCCGCGCAGCGCCGGCGCCGCCAGTCCCGCCACGCGCCGCATATACACCACCGGCGTGGTAAAGACGACGATCTCGGCCCCGGCCACCGCCTGCGCCACGTCGTTCGTCAGGCCCACCCCCTCCGGGATCGGGATGCCCGGCAGGAACTTGCGGTTCTCCCGTGATCGCCGGATGTCCTCGGTGACCTCGGGAAAGGCCCCCCACAGCACGGGACGATGTCCGTTGTCGGCCAGCAGGCACGCCAGAGCCGTCCCCCACCCGCCGTCGCCGAGAAGCGCGATTCGCATGGATTCCGTCATTCGCCTGCCTCCGTATTCCCGCCGCGGCGCTACGCCTTGGCCGCGCCCTTCCGCTGCTGATCGGCCATGTTCTTCCGCAGATACGCCTCGATGAAGCGGTCGAGGTCGCCGTCGAGCACGGCCTCGACGTTCCCCGTTTCCACGTCCGTGCGCAGGTCCTTGACCAACTGGTACGGTTGAAGAACATATGACCGAATCTGGTACCCGAAGGCGATCTCCCCCTTCGAGTCGTACGCCGCCGCGATCATGTCGTTGCGCTTCGACTCCTTGATGGCGTGCAGCTTGGCTGCCAGCATCTTCAGCGCCATGCGCCGGTTCTTGTGCTGCGACCGGTCCACCTGGCACTGCACGATGATCCCCGTCGGGAGGTGGGTGACGCGGACCGCCGATTCCGTCTTGTTCACGTGCTGGCCTCCGGCCCCGCCGGAGCGATACGTGTCAACCTTCAGATCCTCCTCCTTGATCTCGACCTCCCCTTCGTCGTCAAGCTCGGGGATGACGTCCGCGCTGGCAAAGGAGGTATGTCGGCGCTTGTTTGCGTCGAAGGGCGAGATGCGCACCAGCCGGTGAACCCCGATCTCCCCCTTCAGATTCCCGTAAGCCCACGGGCCGATCACGCGGAGCGTGGCGCGCCGCAACCCGGCTTCTTCCCCCGCCGTCGCCTCCACGATCTCCGTCTTGTACCCGTTCCGGTCCGCATAGCGCAGGTACATCCGCAGCAGCATCTCCGTCCAGTCGCACGATTCGGTGCCCCCCGCACCGGCGTGAAGCATCACATAAGCGTTGTTGCGGTCGTCCGGGCCGCTGAGCATCTGGTGGAACTCGAACTTCTCGAGCCTGGCCTGCAAGTCCGTCAGGTGTTTACCGAACTCCGCCTCCGCCGCCGCGTCTTCGGACGCGAGCTCGGCCATGACCTTGAGGTCTTCCAGCCCGGCGAGGATGGCGTCGAAGGGTTCCAGAAGGTTGCGCAGCACCTTAAGCTCGGCCAGCACCCCCTGCGCGGCCTCGCGATTGCTCCAGAAGTCCGGCTCCGCCATGCGGGCCTCCAGCGTACGGCGCTGTTCGCCCTTGGCGGTCAGGTCAAAGAGACCTCCTGAGCGCTTCCACACGCTCGATGGATTCGGCCAGACGGGTTTCGATCTCGGATGCCATGCGACGCCTTTCGGAAGAGCCTTGCGGCGAGGTGCGCGCGTATCATATCGGGTCGGGGAACAAAGCGCAATCGAGGGACGCGGCGCGCTTGCGCCGCCCGTCGAGCGGCGCTAACCTGTCGCTCGCGGAGTTCCTGTGTCCTTCTGGAGGAAACCGACATGCGCCGCGCACTGCTCGCCCTTCCGGCCGCCCTTCTTCTGGCCGCGGCCGCCGCCGCGCAGGGCGACCTTCTCGCCGCCATGCCGTCTGAGACGATCGTCTACGTCCGCGCCACAGGATTGCGCGAGCAGTGGAACCGCTTCTTCCGCTCCGCCGCCTGGCAACGCATCGAGACCACCGGCTTCGCCGAGGTCGCCCAAGGGCTGCGCAAAGCGCGCGAGGGAATTGCTGCCTTTGAGGCCCAGATGAACGTCAACCTCGAACAATACGCCGCCGCCCTCTTCGGCGCCGACGCCGCGTTGCTCCTGTGCGACGACGGGCACTATGTCCTCCTCATCCGGACCGACGACCTCCCCAAGCTGCAAGCGGCCAACGACTTCTTCGCCGGGATCCTCCGCCAGCAGGGCCGCCTCACGCGCGAGGGCGCCGAACGCTACGAAGGGGTGGACATCAACACCGGCCTCCTGGGCGACCCGCGCGCGCCCGGCGCGCCGGCTTCCGGACGGCACTACGCCGTGGACGGCAACCTCTTCCTGCTTTCCGGCGACCTCGAAACGCTGCGCCGGACGATCCTGACCCTCAAGGGCAAGCGCCCCGGCCTCGCCGAGTCGCCCCGGCACGCGCGCGCAACGGAGCTCTTCCGCAAGGAAGCCTTCCTGCGAATCTACCTCGACGGCGAACGCCTGGCCGTCTCTCCGGCCTTCGATCGGCTGCGTCCTCTCTTCGGCGACCGACCCTTGGGACGCTTCCTCTTCGATACCGCCCGCGCAAACGCGGCGGCAACACCGCTGGCCGTCATGGACGCAACCGGCGGCGATGCACTGCTCCTGCGCGGCACGCGGCTGCTGGATCTCCAGAAGCTTCCGTCCCTCCCCCGCGACCTTCTGCCACCCGCCGACGCGGCGACGGACATTCCGTGCGCCGTCCCCGAGGACGCGCTCATTACTCTGACCGGGCGCCTGAACAAGGCCGCGCTCTGGCGTGCCTTCGGCACTCTGGCCGCCGCCGCAGACCCCGCCGCGCCGGAACGCATCGCCCTCCGCGCCCGCCAGGCCGCCACGGCCCTCGGCGGACTCGATTTCGAACGCGAACTCCTGCCCGCACTCGGCGACCAGAACGCCCTGCTGGCCCTGCCCGGCGGCGAGGGCGAACTCCCGGGCCTGGCCCTTGTCGTCGAGATGGCCGAACCGCAACGCCTGCCCGCCGCCCTACGCACTCTCGTCGGCGCCGGCGTCGTCGTCGCGCAGATCGAGGCCGAGAAGAAGAAGACCCCGTCCCCCGCCGACCTCCGGCGCGCGGAGCACGGAGGCGTGGAGATGGTGACTGTCGAACTCCGCGACCCCGCTCTCGCCGGGATTCTGGCCCCAACCTTCTTCAGCCGCGGAAAGTGGCTCGTAATCGCCACCTCCCCCGGCACGCCGACGCGCTGGCGCGCCCCAACCCCCCGCCCGCCGCCCCCGGCGAATGGTGGAGCCTCCGAGCCGACTCCGCCGCTCTGCTGCGCCTCTTGCGGCAGTACCGGCCCGCCCTCCTGCGCCGCAGCACGGCCGACGGAAAGCCCGAGTTCGTCACCGCGCGCGAGCTCGACGGACTTCAGTTCCTGCTGGGGATTATCGAGGAAGCGGAACTGCGCGTGACGCGCAAGCCCGACCGGCTGGAGCTATCGCTGGACCTCCGATAGGCCGGCCGCGCGCAGATAGCGCTGCGTCCAGGGACAGGCGTTGATGCACCGTCCGCAGTGCTTGCCCGAGAGGCCCGCCGCCTCGGCCGCCCGTGTACGCCAGGCGCTGCACTGCGCCGCCTGGAAGAAGCCCGCCGGGTCCATGTCCGGCGACCAGAGCCGTCCGGAGATGGCCCCTGCCGGGCAGGCGTCGCGGCAGCGCACACACGCCCCGCACCGCGAGGCCGTCA
>JAKJEM010000033.1:267-34749 GCA_022705425.1 Planctomycetota bacterium | reverse complement strand
CCTGATGGAAGCGGAGAGGCAACTCGCCGCCGTCTGCGAAGACACCGACGCCGGGAAGCAACTGCACGCAAAGCCGATGTCGGAAATCGTCGCCGACAAGGGATATCACAGCAACGACAGCCTCACCGGCCTGAAAGGGATTCGCACCTATGTCTCGGAGCCGAACCGGGGACGCCGCCACTGGGAGGGCAAGTCTGACGCGCAGGAAGCCGTGTATGCCAACCGGCGACGCATCCGGGGCCAACGAGGCAAGGCCCTGCTGCGAAGACGCGGGGAGGTGCTGGAACGCAGCTTCGCCCACGCCTATGAGACGGGCGGGATGAGACGGTTGTACCTGCGCCATCGAAACAACATCCTGAAACGGCTGCTGGTTCACATCGGGGGGTTCAATCTCGGCCTGGTCATGCGCCAGCTCTTCGGAAAAGGCACGCCCCGGGGACTCCGGGACCTGCTTTCGCCCCTTTGCCGTCAGCTTTTCGGCCTCACAGAGATCATCCGGCGGCTTGGGAAGCGCCTGGAACACCCCGTCGGGTTTCAGAGCAGGCCTCCGAACATCGTTCGCGCCGCCTGAGAACAGCGGAACGAAAAACAGACTTCTGCCACGGGCTGCTAGGGGTGTTGCGCGGGCCAGAGGTTCCGCGCCGCTTCGGCGTGACGCTGCAAGAGGAAGCCGGCGGCGGCCTGGTAGCCGATCTCGTCGCCGGCCCCCTTGGCGTGCGTTGCGCCGGGAAGGGCGAAGAGGACGGGCGGATTCCGGCGCGCAACCGAACACAGCCGGGCGTGGAACTCGAAGCACCGTTCGGCGCTTACGCGCGCGTCGGCGCAGCCGATGGCGATGAAGACCGCGCGACCGGCCAGGCGCTCGACCAGCGCGGGGGCGTTCCCCCGGCGCACGATCGGGTTCTCTTCCATCCCCCGGAACTCGCGCAGCGTCGGGAGGTCGGTGACGGGTGCGTGCACGGCGCAGGCCAGCGCGCGCGCATCGAAGGCCATCAGGTGCAACGCGGCCAGGCCGCCGCGGGAGATGCCGTTAAGCAGCGCGCTCCCGGTCGGCATCAGCCCCCGCGCCGTCATCAGATTCAGGAAGGCCTTCCCCGTCTCCCGAATGTCCGCGAAGACGTCCTCCCCTGCCCGAATAGCGGCCGCCATACCTTCGAGGCCATCGCCATGGGCGTTGGCGCGCTCCCCGTGATTCGGCAGGTCGAAGCTGGCCGCGCGATGCCCGGCGGCCAGGAGGATGTCGGCCACGCGACGAACCCCCTCTGCGTCGAGGCTGTTGCGCCGGTCGGCGGCCAGGGTGATCAGCAGCCCCGGCAGCGGCGCGAGGCGTTCGGGCGAGCGAACCAGGGCTTTGCGCGGCCGACCTTCAACACTGAAGACGATCTCCTCGTCGCGCGTCATTTCCTTCCCCCGCCCGTCCTGAGCGACCGGAAGAGCCGGATGAAATCGCTGTCGAGCGCGGTCTGGTTCGACTCATAGGAGCAAAGCCCGTCGTACCCGCCGGCCCGGATGCGTTTCACGTCGGCGCGGGCCGTCGGATAGTGGCACCAGATGCCGCGCGTCAGGGGGACGCACCGGCGCACGCGCGCCCGCCATTCCGGGCGTTCCCAGTAGATGTCCGGGTTGGGGTTGTTCATCACGTACTGCTGCGTGATCACCTCGTCGCAGAGCCCTTCGTCCAGCCAGGCGTCGAGATCAATTCCGTCGAAGAGGCAGTGGTTCGGGCGCACCCAGATGGCCACCTTCACGGCGGCCAGCCCCGCCTCAGCCAGCGCCCGGCGGAGTTCGCGCCCGAAGAGGGTCAGGTAGCGGGCGCGGAACCCCCACCAGCGCACGTACTCCGGGTCGCCGCGCTCTGGAAGGGTCGTGGTGTGCGCCCGGTCGGGATGGGCGGGGTCGCGCGGGGGCGGCTTGCCGTATTCGCGCGCGTAGGCCTCCCGCATGATCGGCGCGTACTGAATCACCGGCGGATGGCGCAGAAAGCCGAGACAGAGTCCGCCGAGACCGTAGCGCGCCGCCTCGACGAGAATGGAGATCTTGTGCCGCCGCACTTCCGGATGGGCCAGGCACAACTGCCTCCCCCGGCTGCCGGCTTCATTCTCCTCCCAGAACTCCGGGTGCGTCCGGAAGAACTCGCTCTGCACGTTGCCGGTGTAGTTGTTGAAGCGCATCCAGCCCCACAGGTCCACGTTGTACTTCCGCGCCGCCGCCACGGCAAGGCGGAGGAGGTCGGCGCGCTTCAACGCGCGTCCATACGCCTTGGCATGGGGACAATAGACGCCGTGCACCTTGGCCGAGACGTAGCGCAGCGTGTTGCAGGAGCAGGGGAAGTCCGAGCATTGGCCGTCCACCCGCCAGTGGATGCGCCCGAACCCCGCATGGGCATGCTCCCAGACATTCGCAGCGAAGGTCTTCGGGTCGGGGTTCCGGGCGTCGAGGAGAACGGAGATGTCGGGGATGTCGGCAAAGCCGCTCAACGGCCACTTCGACGAGACCGCTTCCTGTCCCTCCAGCCGCCGGACCTCTGCCGGGCTCAACGGCTCAAGACGGACGTAATCCAACATGCAGGGCAACTGCGTGTCGGGGAAGCGGGTCAGGCGCAGCGTGCGTCCGTCCATGCGCATCGTTCCGAACTCGACCTCGGCGGCCCTATGCGCCCCGGCAAGGGCCAGTTCGAAGGCGCCGGCGCGGGTGTCGGCATTCGTCCCCGAACGCAAGCGGATGCGCGCGTAGGGCTCGCCGGAGGCGCGCAAGGCGATCCCTGCGCCGTTGCCGATGCCGGCATAGACCTTCCACCAGCCGGTGAGGCCGGGATCGAGCGTCAGGGCCGGGGGCCGGACGCCCGTCGTGGCGAAGAGCGCCTCGCCCGAGGCCGACCAGGGCACGCGCGCAAGCTGCCAGCGCCGCGCGTGGTAAGTTCGCCCGGCGGTTCTCTCCCCCGCGAAGTCCCGCGCGTGGAAGACACGCCCCTTGAGCCCGGCGGGGGCGCGCCCCCGCGCCGGGAGAGGCCCCACCGCCACGGGCGCAGTCAACCGTGCGCCACGCAGGATGGCGGCGTGTTTCCCCTGCAACCAGGGGCCGATTTCGAATTCCCCCTCATACGCAGTCCCGCTCTCCGCCGACAGGGGCGTCCGGCCGGATACCGGCATCGAGGTGTAGTTCCACGTTCCGTGCGGTTCACGGTCGAACCCGTCGGCCAGCACGTTGAAGCGCGCCATCTCCTCCTTGCAGCGCGTGGCCAGAATCAGGCCGCTCTTCCACCCCTTGCGGAAGAAGACCCGCCAGCAGGGCAACTCCCGCCCGCCGCCCAGTTCGGCCCCGTCGCTCCAGAGGTCCTGCTCATCCTCGAAGATGTCGTTGAACCCGCGGGCCAGCGTGATACGCGGCATCGCCAGGAAGCCCAGTTTCGCGCCGCTGCCGAGCCCCCGCACGCGGACGCGCGCGCGCAACAGCGGACTCTGAGGGGGCAGATGCCACTCGATCGTTGTCTCCAGGTCCGCGCTGCGACTGACGACCGTGACCGTCTCCTTGCCGGCCACCAGGCTCTGAAGGCTGAACCGCTCCCCCGGCAGGGCCGGATCGTCGGAACGCCACAGCCGCGCCGCGGCGTCATAGCTCCGTAGCGAGGAACGCGCGACAAGGTTCAACCCGCCAACGGAGGAGAGGCGGCGGAGCCCGCCATCCTCGGGGCTGAAGGAGGCTGTCAGCCATCGGTTTTTCAGCGAGGGGTTCATGTCGTCTCTCCGAAGTTCCATGCCGGCACGGGCGGCCCGGCGGAAAAGACCTCTTCGAGGTAACAGCCCGTGCGCGGCGTGGCCCCGGCGTCGGTGCGCATCTCGGCGTCTTCGAGGACGCGGTAGCACATGACGTGATGCCAGCGTCCATCGGCCAGTCGTAGCGTGCGTCCGAAGGGATGGTCAATCCGCCAGGGCGTTCCGTTCGGCGCGGGGCCGAATTCCGTCGTTCCATCGCGCACGACGATCGGATCGAGCAGCCGACGCCGGTCGTCGGAAAGTTCCCAGAGCCAGACCATCTCGCGCCGCGCGAAGCGATGGACGACCGGCTCGCGATAGCGGTTTGTCACGATGTAGGGGGTACCGTCCGCCGCCTTGTTGAGCATCACGGGCGCGCCGAAGCAGAACTTGTCGTTGATGATGATCCGCTCCCAGGTGAGCCCTTCATCGGTCGAGCGGTGGATGTCCATGGAATGCGGGCGGGGGTTGGTCGGCATCCAGGGGCGGAAGGCCATCAGCAGGGCGCCGTCGCCATCGCGGATGAGCGTCGGCTCCATCGTGTGCGGGGCGACGACGCGGTACTCGGTCGGACGCCAGCGCCCGTCAGCCCCCCGACGCCAGCGGGAGATGCCGGAGTCCCAGTCATTGAGGGCCCCCGTCGAAAGGGCGAAAAGCAGATCGTCCCCGCTCGGCACGCCGCCCGAGAAGCCGTGCTCGATGACGCGGAACCCGGGGAGGACGGCTTCGTGCGGAAGGTCCTCGCATCCGGTGATGCGGAAGTCCCGCCCGTCATAGGCGAATTGGAGAATCCGGACGAAGCTGTGGACGTCGGACTTGAGGTCGAGGTGCGTGTCCTGCCGGTCGGCGAGGGCGAGAGGGTAGCCCATGACGAGGGTGCAGTCGAAGCCGGTGCCGGCGTGCGGATGCGGCGCGCCGTCGGGGCGGCGCGCGCCCAGGGGGATGAAGGCCCCGGCCACTGCCGTGACCATGTACAGGCGCTCCCCCGTGCGCGGGTGAGTCATCTCCTCGACGCGCGCCAAGGGTTGCGCCCGCTCGCGCCGAAGTCCGTCGAGCCGATCGAAAAGGATGAGGTCGGTGCCGGCTTCGAGGTCCACGATGCGGTTGCGCCCGACGCGGATGTGCGCCAGAAGGGCGGCCTGCGTCGGCCCGAGCTGCATCGGCACGCCGCCCTGGTAGATCCACTGAAGGCCGGAGGGCGTATCCAGGGGAAAATCCAGGTCGCGCGGGCCGCGCGTAACGCCGACGATCCCGCGGGCGGGCGGCTCGCAGGGGCCCTGTCCGAAACGCTCGAAGAACGCCCCCGGCGGTGGTGCGCTCATGCCAACGGTCCTTTCTCAGAGACGTGGGACGACGGAGAACGGAGGCTAGACGGCACGGACGCCGCCGACATACACGCCCCGCACGGCCAAGTCGGCGTCGAGGAGCAGGAGGTCCGCGTCGCGGCCCGGCGCAAGGACGCCGCACCGGTCGCCGAACCCGATCACGCGCGCCGGAGTGGCGGAGGCCATCTCCCAGGCGGCGGCCAGGGGCAGTCCCGCGCGCCGGTGGGCGTGGCGCAGCATTCCCGAAAGCGGCGTGACGGAACTGGCGATGATCTCCGGTCGGTCGCGAATGACGGCGATGCCGTTCTTCAGTACGGTCGGCTGATCGCCGACGACGATCTCCCCTTCCGGCATCCCGACACCGAAGACGGTATCGGAGACCAGACAGGCGCCGGCGGCGCCCTTGGCCTTGAAGACAAGCTGGATCAGTCCGGGGTGCAGATGGAAACCGTCGCAGATGATCTCCGTGGTGACCTCATCGCGGAGGAGGACCGCTTCGAGCACGCCGGGGGCGAAGCCCTTGCCGGTGGAGAGTTCGGGGCGGAGAGCCTCGAAACGCAGGTTGCCCATGCAACAGGCGTAGTGCGTGGTGTGGCTGAGGCCGGCTTCCACGGCAGCCATGAACTGCTCGTAGGTGGCGCGGGTATGGCCGGCAGAGACGACGATGCCGGCGCGACGGCAGGCGGCGACGACCTCCAGGGCGCCCGGCAGTTCGGGCGCCAGCGTCCATTCGGTGATGAAATCGCCATGCGCCTCGATCAGGGGGCGGTACTCGCGCGGGTCGGGGTTGTGGACGTGCTCCGCAAGATGACCGCCGCGGTACTGCATGTCCAGGTACACCCCTTCGACGTGATAGCCAAGGAGGCGCGCCCGGCAGCGGGAGACGGCCTGGCGCGCGGCGCGAATGGCCCGGTCGAGCTGGACGAAGGGAATGCTCAACGCCGACGGCGTGAGGCTGGTCGTCCCCTGATGGAGGTGATACTCCGCTCCGGCGGCGATGGCGGCGGGATCGTCGCCGGCGAAGTCGTGTCCCCCGCCGCCGTGCACGTGGATGTCCACCAGCCCCGGCCCGACGTAGAGGCCGCGGCAGTCCACCACGCGCTCGCCGGGCCGTGCCGGCCCGCGCGGGCGGATTTCGAGGACGAGCCCGTCCGCCACCACAACATCGGCCTCTTCGACGCGAAAGGGGGTGACGACCGCGCCGCCCGAAAACAGCAACCGCTCAGCCATCGTGCCATCTCCCTGACCTGAAGGACCGACCGACGCCGGACGTCACTCGACCTTGAACCCCGGCTTCAGCCCGGCCTCGTCCATGTAGGAGGAGACGTCAATCTGCCGCTTCTCCTCCACCGACTGGTCCGCCGCGAAGCAGAGCATGGCGCTGAGGTAACCGGCTTCGAGCGAGGCGGGGGCCGCCGTGCCCCGAGCCGTCGTCCACGGCGCGGAACTCCTCGACGGCGTCGGTGCGGCGGTTCTGGCAGAACAGGGCGTTGTCCTCAACCTTGCCCCAGATCACGCCGCGCGTGCCGACGACCTTGAGGTTGCGCCCGCAGGGCTTGCCGACGCAGGCGAAGTCCATCGTCAGCGTCGCAAGGACGCCGTTGTCGTACTCGACCTGCACGGTCTGATGGTCGTAGGTGTCATGGCCGTTGTTGTAGATGCAGGCGGAGTTGTCGCGGGTGAACTTGTAGAGGAGGCCGTCGTTGGCCTTGCGGACCATGTCGGGATGATCGTACTTGGCGGGGGGCAGGTAGTAAACGCACTCGCCGGCCATGGCGCAATCGGCGCACCGGGCGGGCAGGCTGGGGTTGGGGGCGAGAGACTTGACTCCGCCGAAGGAGTTCACGCGCATCGGGCGTCCCCCGGCCATCCACGTCAGCATGTCCATGTCGTGGCAGCACTTCTCGAGCAGCGACCCGCCGCTCGTCTTCTTCCAGCGCCGCCAGTCGCTCCGGAACATGACCGACGTCGTCAGGACATGCGGGAGTTCATCGGCCTGAATACTCACGACGTCGCCGATGCGCCCTTCGTCAATCCACTGCCGCGCCTTGACGTAGAAGGGGGCGGAGCGCATGACGAACCCGATGACGAGCCGCGCCGCGTGGCGGCGCTTGGCCTCCAGCAGTCTCCGGCAGGCCTCCGGACATTCCGCAATCGGCTTCTCCAGGGCCACAACGTAGCCGCGTTTCATGCACTCGACACCCGGCTCGACGTGCTCATGGTTCGGCGTTGTGATCACGACGCCGTCAATGGGCCCGACCTTATCAAGCATCTGCCGCCAGTCGTCGAACTCCGGCACCAGGCCCACCAGGCTGTTCAACCCGAGAAAGGTCTTCCGGTTCCCCGCATGGGGATCGGCCACGCCCACGATCTGCATCTGGTCCTTCGCGCCGTACATGGTGTACCCGTTGGCGCGGCCGCCCGCGCCGATGAACACGACCCGCTTCCGATCGGCCATGATTCCTTCTCCTTGTCCTGCCGAACGCTTGCCGGCTTCAACCTATTCCTGCGGAGCGCCGGGCGGAAAGCTCCCGGCCCACACCTCGCCCAACATGCTCTTGCGGATGCGAACGTTCGCGTCGTCGCAATGGAAGTAACGCCCCAGTTCTCCCGGTCCCGCTGTCGTCAGGAGGTCCAGACGGCGTCGCATTTCGTCCAGCGTGGCCAGGCGGCGTCCGCCCGGAGCCAGGAAAACGTGGCCCACGTCGGCATCCACCAGGGCCTTTCCGCCCCGGACCTCCACGGCGGAGATCACGTGCCCCCAGACGCCCACGCTGCCGTGCGCGTTCAGACGCCCCCCCGCGATCGGCAGACGGCACGCCAGCCCGCCGAAGAGGCGGGAATGATAGCCGCAGTTCCCCCCCGCGCCCGCGAAGTTCCCGCGAATGAGGGAGAGGGGATCGGCCCCCACCATCAGGTGATGCCCGAAGCTCATGTGGCGTCCGATGAAGGGCGCGTGGCTGAAGAGCCAGAGCCCGAGGATGCGGTCGAGGTCGTTATCGAAGCGACCGGCCACGAACTGCGCCATACGATCCAGGACACCGGGCGACATGAGATTGAATTCCGCCGAGCCGTCCTCGGCGCGCAGGAAGAAGTCGCTCGACACCCCCTGCCGCGTCGTCAGGCGCTCGAAGCGCGGCAGACGCGAGCACAGGAAGCGGATCTTGCGGTTCATGAAGTCCCGCGACCCGGGACGCGGGTTCGGCGTCGGGACGACGTCGCTGCCGAAGCGCTCATAGGCGCTCATCGGCCCGCAGTAGCCGATGCCCCATGAGCCCCGCCAGGTCTCGCGCCCCTCTTCGCGGAGGGTCAGGACGATCCGTTGCGGCCCCCCCATCTTCTCCTCCGGGCTGACAAAGAAGGAAAAGACCACTTCCTTCCTCTCGCCGCTTCGCAGGAGCGCCTCGACCGGCGCGCTCCGTGTCACGCTCCGGCGCATGGCCAGGTGGTTCTCCGCCCGCAACGCAACGCGCACCGCCTGATCCGAGGCGTTGCGCAGCGTCGCGCGTCCAAGGTTCTCCAGGTACGTCGGGATCCCGAAGTCAATCTCCTCCAGCGCCACGTCGCCCCCCTCGAGATAGAGGTCGGCGAAGTTGAAGGCGTCGCCGGCCAGGTGATAGCGCGGCGGCGAAAGGAAGACCTGTTCGTACGCCGGGGTTCGGCCTTCGAGCCAGAGGTTCAAGCCGATGACGGCAGGCGGCGCATCGAGGCCCAGGGTGTCCCAGGAGATGCGGAAGACGGCCTCGTATCCGGAGGCCCTGGGGCGCATTTCAGCCGACCACCCCCTGTCGGCGATCGGCCCGCTGCCGGCGGACTGATCGGTCGAGAGACGCTTGTTCAGCGTCTGGATCGTGCTGTAGCTGTCGCGCCAGAACTCGCGTTCCCCCGCCGCCCCGGCAATGAAGCGGGCGTAGCGGGCATGCCCGTGCTCGGCGTCGAGGGCGAGGTGGACGCGCTCCGCCTGCGCGTCGCGCCCGGAGAGGGATTTCAACGCGGGGCCTCGGACGCGGACGCGCACACGAAGTCCGGCGGACTCGCGCTCGACCTGAACCGCGCCGTCGCGCACGCCGCGATTTCCCCAGGCGTCCTTGAAGCCCGATGCCTCCGCGCGGTTACCGGCGGCCAAAATCAGCGCGCGCGGGCGCTGCCGTTCGCGCGGGTCGAAGGGCCGGTCGGGCCCGACTTCGTCGGCGCACAATTCGGGAAAGACGCCCTTGCTCGTCAAACGGTTGGCGGGCTCGCGTCGCAGTTCCTCGGGGTCCATTCGAGCCAGGACGCCGGAGAGCCGCCCCGCGCCCTCGGCGCGCAAGCCGCCGTCCACCAGGATGTCCTCGACCGTCGCCAGCGTTCCATCCCCCTTGGGGAAGATCGCCAGCGCCGAGGGATCGAGCAGGGTGCTGCTGCCGCCGTATTCCACGGCCGTCACGCCAACGGGGCCGGGGCGCTGATCGAATACGTCGTGGGGTCCGGCGCGGCGCGGGCCGCCATCACGATTCAGGTTCAGCACCCGCGTGACGAAGGGCCGCCCGGTGCGCGGGTCGCGCGTGCGCCGCAGAAGTTCCGCCAGGACGTGTGCGCGCGCCGCCGCCGGTCCCCCGCCGTATCGGATGATGGAAAGCGGCCCCATCTTCGCGTGCAGGGTGCTGTGATAGGTCGGCTGCCCCGCGGCGTTGAAGAACAGCGGCCCGAGAATGAGGTTCGTGACCGACTTCTGGCCGATCAGCGCCAGGGCCGACGCCAGGCGTTCCTCGGCGGTCGAAGTCCCGCGCTCCACCAGCTCGGCCAGACGCGCCCAGGCGTCGTCGGCCACCAGGTTGACCGCGAGCGTCCCGTCGGCGCGGACCAGGCAGAAATCAGAGGGCGCGCCGTCGTTCGTGGTGCGACGGACGAGGCGAGGCAGCGCGCGCGCCGCACGGTCGAGCAGGGCTTCGCGCCGGGTGGCCGGTTCGCCGCGCCCGGCCTCGCCATAGGGTTCATCCACGCACACCCCGAGGTGCCGCCCGAAGGGAATCCGCGCGTGATAGAGAACCTCGCCCGTGCGCCGCAGGACCGCCTCCAGGACAAGGCGCTGGGGACTGAAGACGTCCAGGTACGAGTCGGCTCCACGGTCAAGCCGGTAGGTGAAGTCGGCAACGCCCGACGAGGACACGCGCGCGCGCGACTCCCCGATCAACGCGCCCTCCGCCGTCTCAGTTCGCGCGAGCAGTTCCGTTCCCCTGGGCCATCGCGTCCCGCCCAACCACCGCCCCCGGTTCTCTCCGAACCGCGGCGGCTCGATCTCCACCCGCTCCGGCGCCGCGCCGCACGCGCCGATCAGCGCCTCCCCCGGTTCCAGCACGGCCGGCAGCGCCGTGGCGGGGCGCTTCGCCGGCCACGACACCGTGTCGTGGCGGGGATAGTCCCGGTTCGTCGCGTATTGACGCCCGTAGGCCAGTCCGATCACGGCGGGACGCCCCCTCAATCCCAGGGAGCGCCAGGGAATCGTCATCTCCGCCCACCAGCCGCCCTTCTCAACCCCGAAGAAGACCGACCAATCCACTTCGGCGGGGACCGAGGAACTCCACAGGTCGGGAACGCTCCCCAGACTGCACTCGCCGCTGATCTCGCGGAGTTGCGTCACGGAGCGCAGCCCCTTGAAGTCCGCCTGGAAGCGAAGGGACTCGACCGGGTCGTTCTTCGGCCAGACGCGCAGCCAGGCCTGTTCGAAACCGGCGGGCGACGAACCTGATTCGCGCGCCAGGAGACGCGCGGGGGATTCCGTTGCGCAGTCGAAGCGCACGTGCAACGCCCCCGCCCCCGCCAGCGCGCGGACCCGCGTTCCGGGACTGGAAAAGGAGTAGAGGCGCGCCAGCGTCCCCGCCTTTGGCAGGGGCAGCCGCGCGGCACGCCGCAGGCCGCGCCCGTCCTCGCCCGCCTCGCCGAGGCCGATGCGCACGCGCGGGCGCGTCAGGAGTGACAGCGGCTTCGTCGTCGCCCGATCATTCATCGTCTGCGTCCTCCACCCCGGACCACCACCTGAGCCACGACGCGCGCCACGGCGGCGTCACAGCATACCCGCCGCCACGCTCGGGCGCAACGAGCACGCTGGAGCGCTCCGGCGCGCCTGCACGCGAAACAACGCGCCGCGCAGACCCCAACTCCCTCGCAACAAACGGGAAGCCTCGCCTGATCGGCTCAGAGCATATAAACCGTTTCATATCCTATTGCCCTGTTCTTGTCAATGGCACCCGCCGCCGAACATGGAGCGGCGCCGGCAACGCCACGGCTGGCCCCGCACGGCGGGTGTTCCTATAATGACTCCCGGCAGGGAGTCCCCCGAGCGTTGAGGAGTGAGGACGCGGAATGGCGCGCTTCGTGACGGCGCTGCTGGACCTGGATGGGACACTCAGCGACCCCCGGCAGGGGATCACGCGGTGCATTCAGCACGCTCTGCGGGAACTCGATCGTTCGACGCCGCACGAGGACGAACTGCTATGGTGCATCGGGCCGCCGCTGCGGCGCAGCTTTGCGCGCCTGCTGGAGAGCGATGACCCGGCGCTGCTGGACCGCGCACTGGCCCTCTATCGCGCGCGCTTCTCCACCGTGGGAATGTATGAGAACGTCGTCTATGACGGCATCCCGCAGGCGCTCGACCGCGTGAGGCGGGCCGGGGTGTGCCTGATGCTGGCAACGTCGAAGCCGCGCGTTTACGCCGTCGAGATTCTGCGCCACTTCGGCCTGGCGGAGCACTTCGCGGCGATTCACGGCAGCGAGCTGGACGGACGCCGCACGGAGAAGGCGCACCTGATCGCGCACGTGCTTGAAGCGGAGGGGCTTGCGCCGGAGGGAACGATCATGGTGGGCGACCGGGAACACGACGTGGCCGGGGCGCGCGTGTGCGGACTGCGCTCGGGCGCGGTGACGTACGGCTTCGGCGACGCGGAGGAGCTGGCACGCGCCAGGCCCGATTTTCTCTTCGACTCGCCGTGGGCGATGTCCGCGTTTCTGGTTGACGATGGGGGGCGCGATGGGGCAAAATACTGACGCGGGATCGGCGTACGGCGTCTGCAAGGGGGGAGACGCGGCGGTTGAAGGCGACGGTGAATGCGGGGCGGGTGTTCTGTTGGAGCAGTCATGGCCTTAAGCGCATCGCCCCCCCCTGCCGCGCCTGCGGCGGGGGTGAAGAAGAAGACGCCCCTGATCCGTTGGCAAGCGCCGATGACGGGCGTGATGATCGCGTGCATTCCGGTCACGGCGGCTTCGATCTACCGCTTCGGCTGGCGCTCGCTGGCGGTGATCGCCGTGGCGGCGGGAGCGGGCTTCTTCGCCGAATGGCTCTTCACCCGGTCGCGGCGCGAGCCGGTGACATCGGCCGTCTTCGTGAGCGGGCTCCTCCTGGCCCTGACGCTGCCGCCAGCGATCCCGCTGTGGATCGCAGCGGTTGGCGCGTTCGTGGGCATCCTCTTCGGCAAGGAGTTGTTTGGAGG
Source organism: Planctomycetota bacterium (assembly GCA_022705425.1). Lineage (GTDB taxonomy): Bacteria > Planctomycetota > Brocadiia > CAIUPP01 > CAIUPP01 > JAKJEM01. Next base: position 22,206 of record JAKJEM010000033.1, on the reverse strand, counting down.
GTTCGGGCGCAACGTCTTCAACCCCGCCCTGGTGGGACGTTGCTTCATCTATGTCTGCTTCCCCGTCGCCATGACGGGCCAGTGGACCGCGCCCTCTTCGGGCGGGTGGGGCGGGTTCGCCCGCTGGAGCGGCGAGGCGCTCAACGGCCTCACGGGGGCGACCCCCCTGCTGCGGCTCAGCCACGGCGGCGAGTTGACGCCGCATCTCGACCTCTTCCTGGGCCACCGGGCCGGCTGCCTGGGTGAAACGTTCGTGCCGGCGATTCTGCTGGGGGCGGCGTACCTGCTGATCCGCAAGATCGCGGACTGGCGTCTGATGGCTGCGCCGGTGCTGGGCGCGCTCGGGATGGGGGCGGCGCTGAAGCTCGGCGGAGCGGCGAACATGCCCGATCCCCTCTGGTCGGTCCTGGCCGGCGGCTTCCTCTTCGGTGTAGTCTTCATGGTCACGGAGCCGGTAAGCGCGCCCAGGACGACCTCCGCGCGTTGGGCCTACGGACTCCTGATCGGCGCGCTGACGGTGGTAGTGCGACGCTTTGGAACCTTCCCGGAGAACATCATGTTCGCGATCCTTCTGGGCAACATGTGCGCGCCGACGCTGGACTACCTGGCGCGCCTGGCCACGGGGGAGAAGAAGGGAGCGGCAGGATGAGAGACCGGGTCTATACAATCGTGTATATGACGGTCCTCTGCGCGGCGGCCACCCTGCTGATGACCGGCGCCAAACTGGCGCTCTCCGACCGCGTGACGGAGAACGAGACCCTGCGGACGAACCGGGCGCGACTGGCGGGGCTGGACCTCCACCCCACGGGGACCGGCGCGCGCGAGGTGAATGAGATGTACGAGAAGCGCGTGCGCCGCGAAACGCGCAACGGGCGCGAGGTGTATGTGGCCTATGAGGACGATGGGAAGACCGTCCATGCGATCGGCGTGTTCTTCTCGGGCAAGGGGTTCTGGGGACCGATCCGGGGCATGATCAGCACCGACCCGCAGGGACGCGAAATCCGGGGGATCGTCTTCAGCGACCACGTCGAGACGCCGGGCCTGGGCGGGCGCATCGGCGAGGGATGGTTCACGGCCCAGTTCCGAGGCAAGAGCGCCGCCGGCGAGGGCGCGGGGCTGGCCTTCCTGCCGGAGGGGGCGCCGGCGAACGGCCCGCAGGAGGTCAATGCCATCAGCGGCGCCACGCGCACCAGCGAAAGCGCCCGAACCATCGTGAACCAGGCGCTCCGCGATCTACGCGCGGCCCTCGCCGCGCCGGCGGGAAGGAACTAGCCATGGCCCAACTGCCTTCGACGCGCCAAGCGCTGGCGACGGGCCTCTGGTACGACAACGCCATCTTCCGACAGGTGCTCGGCATCTGCTCCGCGCTGGCCGTGACGAACCTGATGCGGAACACCCTGGTCATGGCCGCGGGGGTCATCTACGCGGCGTCCATGTCCAGCCTGACGATGTCCCTGCTGCGCGACGCCACGCCCCGCCGCATCCGCATCATGGTCGAAATCCTCATCATCGCCTTCTACGTGGTCATCCTGCACCTCTTCCTGAAGGCCTTCCTCCCGGAGGTCTCGCGAGACCTGGGGCCCTACGTCGGCCTGATCATCACCAACTGCATTCTGCAGGGACGCCTGGAGGCCTTCGCGATCAACAACAAGCCGTGGCCGAGCTTCCTGGACGGGCTGGGCAGCGGCGCGGGCTACGCGGCGGCGCTGATCGCCATCGCCCTGGTGCGCGAACCGCTGGGCTTCGGAACGCTGCTGGGCTATCCCGTGATGGGGGCAGGCTGGACGCGCTGGACGCTGATGGTGATGCCGGCGGGCGCCTTCTTCGTGCTGGCGCTGCTGGTCTGGGGATGCCGATATCTTTCGGAACCGCCGCAGGAGGGGAAGAGATGATGCCGACGGACATACCCCCGTACGCGCCGTGGGTGATTCTCCTGGGCGCGGTCATTGCCGAGAACATGCTGCTGACGAACTTCCTCGGGATGTGCTCCTATCTCGCCATCTCGCGCGAGATGCGGGCGGCGGCGGGGCTCGGGGCGGCGGTGACGGTGGTGATGACGGTGACCTCGGGCCTGTGCTACGTCGTGTACTGGCGCGTGCTCGCGCCGCTGGGCCTGGAGTACCTCCAACTGATCGCCTTCATGCTGGTGATCGCCGCCACGGTGCAGATCCTGGAAATGGCGTTGGAGCGGCTGAGCCCGCGCCTCTACTTCGCGCTGGGGGTCTTTCTGCCGCTGATTACGGTGAACTGCGCGATTTTGGGCGCGTGCCTCTTTCTGCAAATCCGGAACTACAGTCTCATCCAGTCCGTATGCTACGGCGCGGGATCGGGACTGGGATGGTGGCTGGCGATTGTGCTGCTGGCGGGCATCCGGGGGCGGCTGCAACCCGCCCGCCTGCCGCGGGGCATGGACGGTCCGGGGATCGCCCTGGTGATCACGGGGATCATGGCGCTGGCCTTCACGGGCCTGGCGGGAATGCTGAGCATCCGGTGACATGGAAGAGCTGCTGAAGGCCTCGGCGGTGATCGGCGGACTGGGCGGCGCGCTGGCGCTGTTGCTGGTCATCGCCGACGGGCTGTTCAACCGCTACGGGGACGTGATGATTGACGTCAACGGCGGCAGCCGCCATCTGAAGGTCCGCGGCGGGAATTCGCTGCTGATCGGGCTGATGACGCAGAAGATCTTCATCCCCTCGGCGTGCGGCGGGCGGGCGACCTGCGCCTACTGCAAGGTCAAGGTCCTCAGCGGGGGCGGGCCGATCCTGCCGATGGAGGAGCCCTACCTCTCGCCGGCGGAACGGGCGGCGGGAGTGCGCCTCTCCTGCCAGGTGAAGCTCCGCAACGACATCGCCGTCGAAATCCCGGAAGACCTCTTCGCCATTCGCCAGTATGAGGCCGTGGTGGAGAGCATGACCGACCTGACGTACGACATCAAGGAACTCCGCTTCCGCCTGACGAACCCACCCACGATCTCCTTCAAGCCGGGACAGTACATCCAACTGGAAGCCCCGGAGTATCCGGGAAACCCGCAGCCGGTCTATCGCGCCTACTCGATGTCCTCCCCCGCCCAGGAGAACGGCGGGATCGAGCTCATCATCCGTCAGGCGCCGAACGGCGTCTGCACCACCTGGGTCTTCCGCTACCTCAAGGTCGGAGACCGCGTCCGCCTGAACGGGCCGTACGGCGACTTCTGGCTGCGCCCCACGGAACGCCGGATCGTCTTCATCGCGGGGGGGAGCGGCTTCGCGCCCTTCAAGTCCATCATCCAGTCGCAGCCGGAGGAACTCTCGCGCCGGGGGACAACCTTCTTCTTCGGCGCGCGGGCGCGGAAGGACCTCTTCCACCTGGACTTCATGCAGCGATACACGGGGCGTTACGCCGGCCTCCGGTTCATCCCCGCCCTCTCGATGCCGGAACCGGGGGACGAATGGACGGGCGAACGCGGCCTGATCACCGGCGTGCTCGACCGGCACGTTCCCGACGCTTCGAACACGGAGTTCTACCTCTGCGGCAGCCCCGGACTGATTGACGCGTGCGCCAAGGTGCTTCGCGCCAAAGGGGTGACGGACGAATTCCTCTTCTACGACAAGTTTTCGTGAGAGCGCGCCCATGGGGAAGATGACGCCGCGCGAGCGGGACATCCGCGAGTTGATGAAGCCGGGACGGTTGACGCGGGACGGAATGCTGGGCGACGACCCGCGAGCGATCGAGGAGATCGTCGCGGCGGACGCGGCGGCGCTCGAGGCGTTGGGGGTGACGCGCGCGGCGCTCGCGGCCCGGATGCGGGCCGTCACCGAGTTCGCGCGCGCCCAACTCGGCGACCCGGCGCTCTTCGAGGATCGCCTCGAAGTGCAGGCTACGGAGACGCGCGGGGGAATCCTCTGCCCCTTCCAGCACCCCGGACGCTTCCCGAAGTGCGTGGTGACGGCCCGCGACGTGAAGACCGGCGAGGAGGCGTTGTGGTCGTGGCTGAGTCTCCACATGATCGAGCAACACGGGTTCTTCGAGGGGGTCGGGAGCGTCTTCCGCGTGGACCCGGAGCGCACGGCGCGTATCCTGGGGCTGACGCCGGACTAGCTTGTCCCGCCGCCGGCGAACCGCCGGGTTGCCTTCCCGGTGAGGCAAGACTAGGATAAGGGTCAGGAAGGGCAACGGAGGTCCGAGCCGCCATGAGCGCATTCGCCGTATTCTCCGCCGCCGGACGATGGTATCGCGGAAACTGCCACACCCACACGACGCTGAGCGACGGCAAGGGCACGCCGCAGGAGGTGGCGGAACTCTATCGCACGCGGGGCTACGACTTCCTGACGCTGACGGACCACTGGAAGTGCCATGAAGAGGTCGGAAGCCTCTGCCGGAAGGGCTTCCTGGTGATCCCCGGAATCGAGCTGCACCCCCCCGCCCGGACGCCGCACACGGCGGTCAATCACCACATCGTCGGGATCGGCGTGGCGAAGGCGCCGTCGAAGGCCCGGATGCAGAAGCAGACCGCCCGCTCCGCCATCCGGCACATCGAGCGTCAGGGCGGGATCCCAGTGTACGCGCACCCGTACTGGAGCGGGCACTCGATCGAGCAGATGCGCGAGGGGCGCGCCGCCTTCGGCGTCGAGGTCTTCAACAACGTGTGCGAGGTGGAACGCGGTCTGGGCGATTCCTCCCCGCACGCGGACATGGCCCTCAGCGAGGGGTTTCCGTGGCGGCTCCTTGCCGTGGACGATCTCCACCGCCCGCTGCGCGACCCGGCCGGCGGGTGGCTTCAGGTCCGAGCGCCCGCCCTGACGGCGCCGGCGATCCTGAAGGCGATCCGCCGGGGGTGGTTCTACGCGACGCAGGGGCCCAGTATCCGCGCGTTGAGCATCCGCCGGCACGTCTGCCGCGTCGAGTGTTCGCCGGTGAGTTCGATCGTCTGGCACATGGAAGGCCCCTTCGGGCGCGTGGCGCGCGCCGAGGGGCAGCCGCTGACCTCGGGCGAGTTCGACATGCGCCCCCGGCTCGGGCGGACAAGGTACGTTCGCGTGGAAATCATTGACGCGCACGGACGCAAGGCATGGAGCAACCCCGCGTGGTATGATGCCAGGCGGCGGCAGTGGTCGGACGACCCGGGCCCGGCGCGCTTCCGTCGGGCGGGCAGGTGAACGCTGTGGAAATGAACCGGATACGCCTCGGACGGACAAACCTCCGACTCCCCGTCTGCGGACTGGGCGGTATCGCCTTGGGCCGTCCGGACGTTGGCGACATGGAGGGCGCGGAGATCGTGCGCCGGGCCGTGGACGCCGGAATCGAGTTGCTGGACACCTTCAGCGCCTACGGCCGCAGCGAGTGGCGCATTGGAGAGGCCCTCAAGGGCCGGCGTGATCGCGTCACGCTGGTCACGAAAGCGCGCGCCTCCTTCACCGCGGACCAGTTCGTCGGCCAGATCGAGGGCAGCCTGAAGGCGCTCGGGGTGGAAACGCTCGATGCCCTGTTGATCAAGAACGTGGACGACGATGCCCGCCTGGAAAACGTGGCCGGGCACGTCGCGACGCTGCGCCGCCTCCAGGCGCAGGGCAAAGTGCGGTTCATCGGGCTTTCCTCCCACAGCCCCCACCACGCGATGGCGGCCATCCGGACAGGCGCGATTGACCTTGCCGAAGTGCCGTACAACTACGCCAATCTCCACTTTGAGCCGGTCCTTGACCTGGCGGCCGAGATGGACGTGGGAATCCTGGCCATGAAGCCGCTCGGCGGCGGACGTCTGTTTCCGGGAACGGAGAAGGGCGCGCCGGAGACGGTGGAAACGTTGGTGACGGCACTCTCCTTTGCCATGTCCCATCCCTCGAACCCGGCGCTGATCCCGGGAATCGGATCGCTGCGGGAACTTGACCGCTACTTCGAGGCGATCCCCAGGTTGCGACGGCTCTCCCCGGAGGAGAAGAAGACCCTGAGTGATGCCGCCACGGCCTTCGGCGCCGACTACTGCCGTGCCTGCGGGTACTGCCGCACGGTCTGTCCGGGGGACATTCCCGTTGATGAACTGCTGCCGCTGCACGATCGGGGACGCTATGTGCGAACGGACGATACGAACCGCCAGGTACTCAGAGGACACTACCAGAAGCTCGCCTCGGGAGCGAAGGCGTGCATCGAGTGCGGGCGCTGCATCGAGGAATGCCCCTTCAAGTTGCCGGTCCCCCAACGGCTGAAGGAGGCGGCGGCATTCTTTGCGGAACGCCCATCAGCTCCTCCACGGGCGAAGTGAGAGCCGGATGGCGACAAAGTCAGCAGCAACGCTTCCCGAGCACCCGGACGCGGAAACGCGCGCGCTGTGCCGCGGCGCCTGGATGGCGGTCTTCCTGTGGGGGCAGTACGCCGGCCTGTTGATCGCGGCGCTGGGGACGGCGGTCGGGGTGGCCTTTGATTCCTTCGGCGTGCCAAGGCTCTTCGCGGGGATTGTGATGGCGGGCTGTCTCGGCGGCGCGCTCTTCGCGCTGGGGGCGATCGGGGCTGTCGTCCAGTGCCGCTGCCGGTGCGCTGTGCATCCCCGGAAGGACTGCCCCGGCGCGCGATTGCTGACGGCATCGCTGACCGTGCTGGGATTGCTGGGGGTCGCGCTTCTGGTTGCCTGGACGCGCTGAGCCGCCGAAGGCGCCTCAGTTCGCCAAGGTGGGTTCGGCGGAAAGGGCCTCGGCCAGCAGTTCGGCCAGGCGCGGGTCGAACTGCGTTCCGGCGCAGCGGCGAACCTCGCCCAGCGCGGCGGCCGATGTCATCGCCGGACGCCAGGGCCGCCCGGAGGTCATGGCGGTGTAAGCCTCCGCGACAGCGAGAAGACGGCACTCCAGGGGAATGGCCTCTCCCTTCAGTCCGCCGGGGTAGCCCCGCCCGTCCCAGTGTTCGTGATGGTTCAAGACGAGGTCGGCGATGTGCGCCAGTTCGGGAACGGCGTCGGCGATACGCCGCCCCACCTCGCAGTGCAGGCGCACCTGGCCGCGCTCCTCGTCGGTCAGGGGCCCCTTCTTGTGCATCACGGCGTCGGGGATGGCGATGTTGCCGATGTCGTGCAGGTCCACGAGCAGACGCAGATCGGGGAGCTTGCGCGCGGGATAGCCCGCGCGGGCGGCCAGGAGGTCCACGATGCGGCGCAGGCGCGGCGACGCCCCGGCGATGCCGGACTGGCGCTGAAAATAGAGGTCCACGAAGGAGCGGATGATGGCATTGCGGGAGGCGGAACGCGTGTTGATCTTCTCATGATACATCCGGGTATCGGCCTCGCGGAGGGCTTCGGCAAGGGGTACGGCCGCATCGTGAAGGCAGAAGTGCCCGATGGAGAGGTGGACGGGAAAGAGGTCCGGGCGAGCGTTATGGTCGGCGATACCCTGGCGCATGCGCCTGACGGCGGACTCGATGAGCGGTTCATCGGCCGGGGCGAGGAGTACGGCGAACTCGTCGCCGCCGATGCGGGCGACGACGTCCCGCGACCGGAAGCAGCGCGTGATGAGGTGCGCGGCGGACTTGAGGAGTTCGTCGCCGGCGGCGTGGCCGAGGGTGTCGTTGACCAGCTTGAGTCCGTCCACGTCGCAGAGGATGACGCCGACGGGGCGCTGGGTGACGCGGCGCATCTCCTCTTCGAACCAGGCGCGGTTGTAGAGGCCGGTGAGCGCGTCCTTGCGGCTGAGAGTGACGAGGCGCTCCTCGGCCTGTCGGCGCTCGGTAATGTCGCGCCCGGCGGCGTAGATGAACCCTCCGACCCCGGCCGCCCGCCATTCCACGGAGCGCCAACTGCCGTCCTTGCACCGCAGGCGCGTGACGAAGGCCGGCGCTGATTTCTGCTGCCCCAGTCCGGTCAAGGCCGCCTGCGCTTCGGCCAGGTCGTCCTTGTACGTCAAGTCCAGCAGCGAACGACCCTCCAGTTCGCCCCGGTCATATCCCAGGGTGCGAGACCACTGGGGGTTCACCCGCCGCAGGCGCCCTTCGGCATCGGCAATGCACAGAAGGTCCAGCGTCAGGTTGAAGAACTGGTCGAGCTCGCGGGTGGCGGCCGCCCGCGCCTCCTCCGCCTGACGCCGCTCGGTAATGTCGCTGAGGAAGGCCAGACGCCCGGCGTAGTCCCCCGCGCGATTGTACAGCGGCGACACGGCGACTTCAACCCATCGGCGCGAGGACTCCAGGCGCAGTTCGCGCAGGAGGTCGGCCCGGGGGTTCCCGGCGTCCTGCCAGGAATCCCAGGGACGGATCAGCGCGGAAACCGGCGACCCGATGCCGGCATCCCCGGCATCAAGCATCCGCTGCGCGGCGGGGTTGATCTCGACGACGCGATCCTCGGGGTCCATGACGATGACCCCGTGCTTCATGCCGCCGAAGATGGCGTTGTGCGCCACGGGCATCAGGTCGAGGAGGCGGAGTCCGAAGATCCCCCACGCCGTCAGCAGTCCGGTGACCGTGAAGGCCACCGGGGTCAGGTCAATCCCGGGCAGAGGATTGAAGCCGACGATGTAGCTGATGTTCGTGACCCACGGCGCGAGGGCGGCGACGATGAGCACCGCGGCCTGCCGGCGGAAGAGGCGGGGGCCACGCCCCCGCAATCAGGAAGCCGTAGAGATAGGCCATGACCAGCCAGATGGCCGGGCCGTGATGATAGATGGCGCGGGGGCCGACGGCGTCGGTGAAGGGCTCGACGCGGCTCCACACCAGGCCGTGCAACTCATTGGTGAAGACCAGGCCCAGGATGGCGGCCACACCGCTCCAGAGCAGGAGCATCCCCCCCCGCCCGATGCGGCCCGAGCGCCCGGTGAAGGCCAGCGCAAAGAGGAACCAGAAGGGCGCGACGGTGGCAATGCCCAGATAGCTGATCTTGGACCAGAGAATCTTGGCGGGAACGCCGGGAATGATGATCTCGAAGAGCCCGGCCATAGACCAGACGGCCACGGCGACCATGAGCAGCGCCAGCCAGAGAGCGCCGGGCTGTCGGCGGCGCTGCCAGGCATGGAAAGCCAGCAACGACGAGATGATCGCCGAGATCAGCAGCACGACGCAGATGAGTTCGATCGGCCACGTCATGGCGACGGAACATCCTCCTGGCTTGCCGGGGCGCGCGAAGACTCTATCACCCCGCCCGGCGCGGTTCAAGCGCAACAACGGCCTTGCGCCGTTCAGGCGCTGCGGCTATCTCACACCCGCCTCGGTCAAGGATCACCCGGGCGTGTAGTCGGGGTTGGGCGCGGGCATCCGCGCGTCCACCTCCGCGCGCCAGTCGGCCAGCCGCCGGCGCAGGGAGGCCGCGATGTCCGGGTGCGAGGCGGCGAGGTTCCGCGTCTCGCTGAGGTCGTCGCGCAAGTTGTAGAGCTCCAGGCGGCTGTCCTCATGGAATTCGATGAGCTTCCAGTCGCCCGATCTCACGGAAGAGCCGGGCCGGCCACCCTGGTTGCCGTAGTGGGGGTAGTGCCAGAAGATCGGAGGCCGTTCGGGCGGCGTACCCCCGCGAAGCGCGGCGGCGAAGCTCACGCCGTCGCAATGCTGGCGGGGCAGCAGGTCCGCGCCGGCAAGCTCCAGAAGGGTCGGGTAGAAATCGGGGCTCGTCACCGGCGCGCGACAAAGAGCGCCGGCGGGCACAGCGCCCGGCCACCGCACCAGCAGGGGTTCGCGCACGCCCCCCTCGTACATCCAGCCCTTTCCCTCGCTGAGCGGCGCGTTGCAGGTGGGAGAGGACTCGGCGGTGGCAAGTCCCCCGTTGTCGGAGGTGAAAAACACCGCCGTGTCCTCATCGCGCCCCGAATCCTCCAGGCACTTCAGCAGACGTCCGATGTTCGTGTCCAGGTTCTCCACCATGGCGGCATAGGCGGGGTCGGACTGCAGGATGCGCCGCTGGATGCGCCGGTCCTTCTTGTGTTCACAGGGAAAGGGACCGTCCTCGATGAAGGGGTTGATCCGGTCGAGTCCCAGGCGGCGGGCCTTCTCCTGGTACTTCCGAACAAGGGCCTCCGGCGCCTGGATGGGAACGTGAACGGCATAGTGGGCCAGGTACATGAAGAAAGGCTGCGGGCCGTTGTCGCGAATGAGCCGGATCGCTTCATCGGTAAGGCGGTCGGTAAGGTACTCCCCGGTGGGTCCGTCGCTGAGCCGGGGGTTCTGCCAGGGGCTGAAGTAGCCGTACTTGGGCATTCCCCAGGAACACCCGGCCACGTTCACGTCGAATCCGTGCCGCTCCGGCCAGTAGGGCTCCGCGCCCAGGTGCCACTTGCCGACGTGGTAAGTCCGGTATCCCGTCCGTCCGAGGGCGGCGGCGAGGGTGGTGTGTTCCAGCGGCAGATGGTCCAGATAGGCCGGGCTGATGACCTTGCCTCGCGACTTGCCTCCGATGAAGTCCGTCAGGCCGACGCGCGCGGGGTACTGGCCGGTGAGCAAGCTGGCGCGCGTGGGCGAGCAGACCGGACACGCGGCGTAGGCGTCGGTGAAGCGCATCCCCTGTTCGGCCATGTGGTCGAGGTTCGGCGTCTCATAGAAAGAACTCCCGCAGCAGGCAAGGTCGCGCCAGCCCATGTCGTCAATCAGGACGAGGATGATGTTCGGACGTCGCATCCAGATGTCTCCCGGCATGTTACGAAGTGATATTGACAACGCCGCAGCGTATCCGTAGAATCAACTGGTCGTTACAACCAGTTTGTTCGGAGAAGGGTCATGCGAACGGTTGGCGCCTTCGAGGCCAAGACGCACCTCTCGCAACTCCTGGATGAGGTGCAACGCACCCGGTGCGAGATCATCATCCAGCGGCGCGGCAAGACGGTGGCGAAGCTCGTGCCCGTGACCGACGAATCGCACGGCCGGAACGCGGACGCCCTGGCGGCAGAGATCAAGGCGCTGCGGGAGCGCATCCGCGAGCGCGGCTCCATGCCCTCGATCCGGGAACTGATTGACGAGGGCAGAAAGGGATGACGACCGCCCTGGTCGTGGACGTCTGCGTTTCGGCGGCGTGGATGCTCCCGGACGAACGGAGCACCCTGGCCGATGAGCTCCTGCAGCGTATTCTCGCCGGCGAGTTCCGCCTTGTACTGCCGGAAATCTGGCAGTTGGAGAGCCTGAACGTCCTCCGGAACCTCCTCGTGCGCCGAAGGCTGACTCTGGATGAGTTGGAACTGGCACTGGACTTCCTGGATCAGCTTCCGATTGAGATCGTCTCCACACCCGCGAAGGACCGCCGGACGCTGATGCGCCTCGCCCGGGAGCACGGCCTGACACCCTACGATGCAGCTTACTTCCACGTGGCGCAGTCGCACGGGTTGCACCTGCTGACAGCGGATCAGGACCTGCTGCGGCTGCGGGAGCAGTTCCCGTGGATCAAGGGGCTTCACGAGTTCGGCGCTCCGGCTTGAGGGATGGCCGCGCGGACGGCGCGGGCCTGTGCGCCCCGCGGGGCGCAGCGCCTCCGGGCGGCCGCCGCGGCCCGTGATCGGTGCGCGCGCCGCCGATCCGGTACTCGACCAGGCGGCTCTCCATGCGACCATTCCACAGCGGGACCTCCGCCGTAGCGCGGAGACCCACGCGGCGCAGCGCTTCGAGATTGGCTGAGAAAAGGAAGGCGCGCCAGCCGGAGTAGCGCGCCTTCAGGGTATCGCCGATCATCCGATACATCGCCTCGATCCGGGGAACCTCGATCCGCTCCCCGTAGGGCGGGTTCATCACAAGCACCCCCGGTCCGGGCAGGGGCGGTTGTTCGGCAAAGGGACGGCAATCGAAGCGGATGTCCCCCTCGACCCCGGCATTGCGGGCGTTCTGGCGAGCGATGGAGATCGCCTCCGGGTCCATGTCGGACGCGGCGATGACAAAGGGCAGCGGGGCGCGATTTTCGAGGGCCTCGACCTCGCGGAAGACCTCCTGGTACAAGGCGCGGTCGTAGTCCTTCCACTTCTCAAAGGCGAATCGCTTCCGGAAGACGCCGGGGGCGATGCGCCGCGCCATCAGGGCGGCCTCGATGACGAAGGTGCCCGATCCGCACATGCCGTCGGCGAAGTTGGAAGCCGCGTCCCAGCCGGTCATGCGCAGGATTCCGGCGGCCAGCACTTCGTTGATCGGCGCAACGTTTTGCACGGTGCGGTAGCCGCGCTTGTGGAGGGAATCGCCGGAGGCGTCGAGGTAGAGCGTGGCGATGTTCTGGTTCATGTGGAGGTTGAGGCGCAGGTCGGGCGCGTCGAGATGGACCGACGGCCTCCGCCCGGTGCGCTCGCGGAACTGATCCGCGATGGCGTCCTTGGCCTTCTGCGCCACGTAGAGGGAGTGGGTGAAGGTCGAGTTCGTCACCACCGGGTCAATCGCCAGCGTGCCGTCGGCATCGAGGTAGCGCGCCCAGTCAATGCCCTTGACCTCGTCATAGAGTGTCTGCTCCGAGTCGCAGTTGAACTTGCGGAGGCGGCGGAGGATGCGGATGGCGGTGCGGCAGCAGAGGTTGGCCTTGTAAAGGAGGCGGAGATCGCCGCGAAACATGACCATGCGGCTGAGGGGGCGGACGTCGCGCGCGCCGAGGTCGCGGAGTTCGGCAGCCAGGAGGTCTTCGAGGCCGGAGAGCGTCTTGGCGACCAGGGCGAAGTCCCCAGGCATGTCAGGAGGCCCCCTTCCGGCGGCGGACGGCCTCATAGACGGCGAGAATCTCGCGGAAATTGCGCTCGATGGGGCGCGCCTCGGCCAGGGCGCGCGCGGCGCGCGAGGCGGCGGCGCGGCGGTCGGGGTTGAAGAGCCTCAGCATGGCGCGCCCGAGGGCGGGGGCATCGTCGGGATCCACGACGTATCCCTCGCGCCCCTGGGTGATGATCTCGCCGGAGCCGTTGGAGGTGCTGGTGATGACCGGCAGCCCGCAGGCGAGGGCTTCGAGGACGACATTGGCGCAGGGGTCGTAGTAGCTGGGGAAGCAGAAGATGTCGGCGGCGGCGTAGAGGCGCTCGGGCGAGGCGGTGGCGCCGACGTACTGGATGCGGTCGGCCAGGCCCAGGCGCGCGGCGAGCATATCGCACGGCGCACGACGCCCCACCCCGGCCACGACGACGCGGCAGCGCCCCAGGCGCTCGTCGAGATAGGGCAAGGCGCGGATGAGCGCGTGAAGGCCTTTGCGCTTGTAGTTGTGGCCGACGAAGAGGAGCATGACCTCGTTGGGAGCGAAGGCCAGTTCGCGACGCGTGACCTTCCGGAAACGGTCGCGGAGATCGGGGGTGAAGCGCCGCAGGTCCGCGCCGTTGTGGACGACGGTGATGCGCTCCGGTTCGCAACCGTAGTGCCGGAGAATCTCGTCGCGCACCAGGTTGGAGACGGCGATGATATGGTGCGTCCCGCCGGGGCCGAACTGCATCCGTTCGAGCTTGAGAACGAGGCGCTGATCCACGCTGAACCACTGCCGCCCGCGCAGGACCAGGCGCGCCAGGGGGGAATCCGTCGCGCGGTGTTCGTGTTCCATCCAGGCGCGATGAACCCCCCCGCCGGGGCGGAAGACATCCATCCAGATGCTCTTGCCGAAGCCGTGGATGATGTCAAAGCGCTCGCGCTGAAGCGCCTCGCGCGCGCGCATGGCAAAGGCATAGCGCCGAAACATGTCCATCGGGGGCGGCGCGAGGCGATGGTAGATGGGGCCCTTCTCCGATTCGTCCCAGGAAAAGGCGAAGACGTGGACTTCGTGCCCCTCGGCGCGCAGTATCCGGGTGAAGTTGCGGCAATAGGTCTCCCCCCCGCCGCGGACGGGCTCGAAGTGCTCGATGGAGATGGCGACCTTCACGGTGCGTCTCCCCGGAGGGGTGCGGCGCCGGAACGGCGGAGTTCCCAGAGCTTGGCGTACTTGAGGAAGACGTAGAAGGCGGACAGGCCCGCCAGGACGAGACCGGCCTGCCCGTCGAGGAATCCGGCCTTCAGCAGGTACATGCGCAGGAAGCGTCCGGGCGGGTTGAAGATCATGTGCGCCAGGGCATGACGCCGCCCGCGCGCAGCCATCTCCCGGGCGGCGATGGTCGTGTATTGGTCAATCTTGCGCAGGTGGTCGGAGACATCGCGATAGGTGTAGTGAACCAGGTCGCCGCGCAACTCTCCCGCCGGTCCGTCGGCGTAGAGGTGGTCGTGCGGGTTGACGCCGCTCCAACGGGCCTTGCCGCGCCGGACCAGGCGGAGCTTGCGGTCGGGATACCAGCCTCCGTGGAGGATCCAGCGCCCCAGGTACCAGGACTTCCGCGGCATGCTCCAGGCGACTTCGGGGCGTCCGGCGGCGACGACCTCCTGGATCTCGCGGGCGAGTTCCGGCGTCACGCGCTCATCGGCGTCTATGGAGAGGACCCACTCCCCCGCCGCCTGGTCGAGGGCGAAGTTCTTCTGCTGGACGTGCCCCTCGAACGGATGCAGGATCACGCGCGCGCCGAGCTCGCGGGCGATTTCGACGGTGCGGTCGCGGCTGTGCGAGTCCACCACGATCCGTTCGTCGGCCCACGCAACCGACTCGAGGCAATCTCGGATGTTGGCCTCTTCATTGAAGGCGATGATGCAAACGGAGAGTGTCGGCTTGGGGGGCATGGGGGCCGGGTTCAGCGCCGCCGCGCGGCGACGCCGAGTTTCCGCATCCTTTCAATCTTGTCGCCTCGGAGCGTGCGCCGGGTGGCGGTCATGGTCCACCAGATTTCGCGGGAAGCGCCGCCGGCCGCCAGGGACTTGGCCCACAGGCGCAGCAGGCGTCGCCGGTCGGGGAAATCGCGGAGGTACTCGCGCAGGAAACGGACGCGGTCCCAGGGTGTGAGCAGCTCGTCGGCCACGCGAAGCTTGCGAACGGAACGCGCCAGCCGCTTGAGATTGGCGGCGCGACGCGCGATGGAAAGCGGTTCGCCCTTTTCGGCGCGGTCGAAATCAATCACGAAGACCTCCGGCGGCCCGGCGGAACAACGTCGGAGCAGAAGGTTCTTCAGGTGCAGGTCGCCGTGGTAGATGCCCAGGTCGTGCAGGGCGCGGATCTGACGGGCCGCCTCGCGGAGCACGCCGCGCTTCTCGATGGCGGCGGTCTCGGGGGGATACTCTCCCAGCCGGCAGCAGTAGTGGACCATATCCTCCGAATCGGCGATCTCCGCGCTGAGATAGGCCAGCCGCCAGAAGGGGCCGCGAAGCGGCTCCGCCAGGATGCCGAGCGGCATGGGAACGCGGATGCCCCCGCGGAAGGCCATGTCGGCCACCAGAAGTTCCTCGACGGCGCGCGCCGGGCCCCAGTAGAGGTCGCGTCCGATCGGGGCGAAGAGCCCGCCGTGGACGTAGCGACGGGCAATCATCACAGGGCGGCCTGCGCCCAGCGGAAAGGAGACCACGCCGGTCCGCCCGCGCGCGGAAAAGCGCCGTTGCGCCATGCGCGACCACGCCTGCCGGAGGGGGGAAAGAGCCTTGCGGATTGCGTCGGCGTACTCGGACCGCGCGATCAACAAGACCGCGGGGTCTGCGACGCGCTCGAAGCCTTCGGGAATGACGATGTCAAGCTGATCTATTGCCGCCACGGCTGCTCCTGCGTCAGTGGGATTTCTTCACCCCGAGAACGCCTGGATTATATCCGAGGGCTCGGCGGACAGGCAAACGGGCGCCTCCCATTGACCGCCGCGCGCCTCATGTCGTCCGTCGTCCCCCGCCCCCCCCGCTGCATTACGCCCGGACGAGTGCGCGAGTGACGCGGAGGCGGTCGCGGCTGCGGTTCGGGAAGGGGCGGTAGTCGTGCGGGTCGAGGGAAGCGGGGGTCAGGTCGTAGGCGACGTCATACACGCCGTCCTGGTCGCTGAAGACGGCGTGTCCGGGGGCGGCGGAGTGGAGGACGAAGCTCTCATCGGTCAAGGCGAACCATGAGGGGCCGGAGTCGAAGGAGAAGCGGTAAGTCGCGGCTCTGCCTTCACGGCGAAGCTCGGGGGCGGCGGCAAACTTGAGTCGGCCCTGGCGTCCGGGATAGCGCAGAACGCCCTCGGCGAGTTCAGGCGTTCCGCAGATGGAGGTATCTACAACCCATTCGACGTGATACGGCCCGGCGAGGCCGTCGGACAGGACCAGGGTGGTGCGCGGCGTGAAGATGTAGAAGCGCCAGAGGCGTCCGAAGCGGAGGATGAGGCCGGGGGTCTCAGCGTCCACCCAGCAGAAGTCGGGGTTCTGAAGTCCCGAGGCGCCCTGGATGGCGGTGTCAAGCCCTTCGGCGACGACCTTGGAGGCGTGGACGAGGTCATGGTCATAGGGATAGTCGGCGACGGGGTAGATGACTGGCGGTTCCTTGAGATAGCTCCAGCACTGGAGGTCCTTGAGCGCGGGACGCCCCCGCGCGGCGACGCAGGTCGTGACGCGCCCGCGGCGGACGGGGAAGTAGAGATGGTCGTAGCCTTCGTTGTAGTAGAAGTGCTCCGGCCCGGTGGCGGCGCGATGGTACCAGGCGCGGACGTCGGCGTACCAATCGGGCGCGCGGGCGGGGGCGCTGACGGGCTGATGTTCGAGCAGCGCCCAGATAGCGGGGCTGACGGAGTGGCCGGAGGCGCCGAGGTCTCCGGTGCGTTCGAGCAGAACGAGGTAGTCGTCAACGAGGGTCTGGAAGTGCGGCTCCTGGGTGCTGTAGCGCTCGAAGGCGGGCAGGAAATCGTAGATCATGTTGCCGGGGTCGAAGACGTTACGGGTAGTGACGCCGCAGAAGGTCTGCCAGCCGTTGCGGTCCACAACGCGGGTAAGCCACTTCAGGGCGGCGATCATGGCGCGGTCTATGCTGACGTCGCCGGACATGATCCGGTAGAGGTAGAGGTACTCGTAGGTGGTTCCGGAGTAGTTGCCGTCGGGCCCGGAGCCTTCGAGGATCTGGCCGCTGACGGGGTCGAAGACCTGGACGGGCATGTGGTGGAAGTGGCGCCGGGCCTCCTTGAGGAAACGTTCTTCGCCGAAGTAGCGTCCGCAGAAGGCGTTGATAGCGCACTGGATGACGGCGCGGTTGTTGACCTGGTAGATGGGTCGGGCGCAGATGAAGTCGGCGGTGCGGTAGAGGGCGCGCTCGATGCGCGCGCGGTCGGCGTCGGTGAACTCGGCGCGCATCCAGAGCAGGGCGAAGAGGAGCGGCTCCAGGTACCAGGACTGGCCGTGAGAACTGTAGGGGTGCGGGGGAAAGGCGCCGGGGCGCTCGACGCCGCCCGAGCCGCGGGTGTTGATCTGCCCGTCGGGACTCTGGTGATGAAGGACGTCGTCGAATATCTCGCGGACGGCGTCGCGAAGGCGCGCGCTGCGGTGGAAGCGGCTGAGGGGACAGGCGTGGAAGAAGGCCATGTATCCAGCGCCTTCGGTGATGTTGCGGGGGTCGTCGGAGTCGAAGTAGAACTTCGAGGGGAGCGCGTCGCCGACGCGGTCGAGGATGCGCTCCATCTTGGCATCCAGGGCGGCGAGGTAGCGCCGGGTGCGCGGGGTATCTGCGATCTTGAGGGCGGCGATGTCCTCAAGGATACGGTCGGAATCAAGGGGCATGGCGGGCTCCTGAATGGGCCGAAAGTCTGTCCGCGCGTTCAGGGGCAGAGGGTAGCGGAAAGGGCAGGGGAAGGCAAGGCCACGCAGATTGCAGAACGGGCCGGTGAGATGGCTCGGAGGGACACGCTCCACCGTGGCCGGGACGAGCGGCAGCACCCCTCTGATGCCTGCCGACGGCGTCCGGGGCGGCTTCGCGGACGGTGTTGTTGATTCCGGGAAGGGAATCTGATAGGAAGTCGGCTGCGGAATGGACGGAGGGGGACGACGGACGGCGGACGGCAGACGACCGACCATAGCGGCAACGGCCTGACAATGGCAGGTGCGGACGCCGGCGATATGACGAGGGACGACCGGCGCGGCGACGGGTTCGACGGAGTGCGACCTCCGGCGCGCTCACGGGCTTCCGGGTGTGTAATCGGCTGTGCGGCGACGGGTTCTTTGGAGCGCAATGAGTGGTCATGGGTTCGATGGGACATCGGCTGTTGAGCGGGAACGAGGCGGTGGCGCAGGCGGCGCTGGATATGGGCGTGGGGTTCGGCGCGGGCTATCCGGGTACGCCTTCGACGGAGATTCTGGAGAACTTCTCGGCGCTCGGAGGGCGGGCGGAGTGGTCGCCGAATGAGAAGGTGGCGCTGGAGGTGGCGCTGGGAGCGTCCTTCGCAGGGGCGCGGGCGCTGGCGACGATGAAGCACGTGGGGCTGAACGTGGCGGCCGACCCGCTGTTCACGGCGGCCTACACCGGCGTGCGCGGCGCGCTGGTGATTGTGAGCGCGGACGACCCGGGGATGGCGAGCAGCCAGAACGAACAGGACAACCGGCGCTACGCGGTGGCGGCAGGTGTGCCGATGCTCGAACCTTCGGACTCGCAGGACGCCTACGACATGACGGCAGAGGCGATCGAGATATCGGAGCGGTGGCGGATTCCGGTCCTGTTGCGGATGACGACGCGGGTGTGCCATTCCAAGACGCGCGTGGAACGCCGCCGAACGCCGACGCCGCCCCCGGCGACGTCCTTCGTTCGGGATGTCAAGAGGCTGGTCATGATTCCGGCCTACGCGCGCCCGGCGCACGTGCGATTGCGGGCAACGCTGGCGGAGATCGCACAGTGGGGCGAAGCGTGCGCGCTGAACCGGGTGATCGCGGGGGAGAGGAAGCTGGGGATTATCGCATCGGGGATTTCGGCGATTCACGCGCAGGAGGCGGCGCCGGGCGCCACGGTGCTCAAGCTGGGGTTGACGCATCCGTTGCCGATCGAAAAGGCGCGCCGCTTCGCGCAAAGCGTGGAACGATGCGTGGTGGTGGAGGAGGGCGACCCCTGCCTGGCCGACGCATTGCGGGCGGCGGGGATTGCGGTGGAGGCGAAGGCGGAGGCCTTTCGCTTTGGGGAGCTTTCCGTGGCGCGGATCCGGAAGTTGTTGAAGGGCGACACCTCGCCGGGGTTCAGGGCGCCGCCGGGGAAGCCGCCGCAACTGTGTCCGGGGTGTCCGCACCGGCTGACCTTCGAAATCCTGCGGAAGCTGAACTGCATCGTAAGCGGGGATATCGGGTGCTATACGCTGGGGGTGCTGCCGCCCTTCGAGGCGATGGATACGTGCGTGTGCATGGGGGCGGGGATCACGGTGGGACTGGGCCTGCGCCACGCGCTGCCGCCGGAGCAGGCGCGGCGGGTGGTGAGCGTCATCGGAGACAGCACCTTTGTGCACAGCGGGATTACCGGTCTGGTGGAAATGGTGTACAACCCGCCGAAGACCGGACATGTGGTGATCATTCTGGACAACGCAACGACGGCGATGACGGGCCTGCAGGAGCATCCGGGGACAGGACGCCGACTCGATGCGACGCCGGCGCACCCGATCTCCTTCGAGGCGCTGGCGCGCGCGCTGGGCGTGCCGCGGGTGCGGGTGGTGGACCTGGCGAAGGAGTCGGAGGCGTATGAGGGGATCGTGGCGGAGAGCCTGGCGGCGGAGGCGCTGACGGTACTCGTAGCGCGCCGCCCGTGCATTCTGGCGCTGAAGAAGAACAAGGAATAGCGGATGTCCCATCGGATAACGAATATCGTCGTGGCAGGTCTGGGCGGCCAGGGGGTTCTGACGGCAACGGACCTTCTGGCCGAGGTGTTGCACCGGGCAGGGCATGACGTGAAGAAGAGCGAACTCAAGGGAATGAGCCAGCGCGGCGGCTCGGTGACGAGCGACGTGCGCTTCGGACGGGTGGTGCACAGCCCGATGGTGCCCGACCATGAGGCGGACTTCCTGGTCATTCTGTCGCCCGACCAGGTGGAGCCGAACCGGCATCATCTGCGGGCCGGCGGGGTGATGATTGTGCCCGACATCATTGACGAGAGCCGGTTGTCGAACCGGCGGACGCTGAATGTGGCGCTGCTCGGGGCGCTGAGCGCGCACCTGGAAGCGGCGGCGCCGGAGGCGGTATGGATCGAAACGATGCGGGCGCTGCTGCCGGAGCGGATTCTGGCGGCGAACCTGGAGGCCTTTGCGGCGGGCCGGGCGTCCGCCAAGGGTGCGGGATGATCCATCACGGCGAGATCGAGCGCGTGGAGGTCCGGCGGTTCGCCGACGCGCGGACGGGACGGGAGGTGCGCCAGGTTTCGCCCAATGGATGCTCGAACTCGACGAACTACTTCTACATGACGTGCTTCACGCCGGGGGACGACTACCTCTTCTACAACTCGACGCGGTCGGGGTTGAACCAGGTGCACGCGGCCCACCTGGAAAGCGGGGAGACGCGGCGGGTGACGTCGGTGACGGGCGGGGTGGGACCGTATGCGTGGAATCTGCATCCTTCGGGACGGGAGCTGTTCTTCGTGTCGGAACGGCGCGCCCGCGCGATGGACCTGCAAACGGGCGAGGTCCGGACGGTGTTTGACCCGGCGCAGCATCCGTGGATGAAGGACAGCGCGGTCAAGCCGCCGTTGCGCTTCTCCGGCGACGGGCGCTTCCTCTGCTTCCAGTTCGTGCATGATCCGCAGGAGTGCGTGGCGCCGAACATGTGGTCGCACTACGGCCTGGTGCGCTACGCGCGGTCGGGAATCGGACGGGCGGCGTGCGACGGCTCCGAGGGACGGCGCGTCTATCTGCACAATGAGGACATGCAGCACGTGATGTTCTGCCCGGCATCGGCAGACTTGCTGACCTTTGCGACGTGGCCGGACTACCAGAATCACGCGCCGCTGCCGGAGAACCACCGGGCGCGGGCGTGGATGGTGGACCTGGAGGCGGACTTCGCGCGGCCGTGGCTGATCGCGCCCAAGGGGTTCCGGGCAACGCATGAGTACTGGTCGCCCGACGGCCGCCGGATGTTCTTTCACAAGCGCCAGGTGGACGACATCTGGTCGCCCCCGCGCTGGGTCCCCTGCTGGGTGAGCTACATGGACCGGCAGACGGGACGGCAGACCGATTTCTTCATGAGCGAGACGCAGCAGTTGAACCACTCGATCTGTACCCCGGACGGACGGCGGGTGGTGTCGGATAATGACGATTTCCGACACCCGAATGAACTGCTGTTGATTGACGTGGAGACGGGGAAGGCGGAGACGCTGTGGTGGCGGAATATGGCCTGCCGCGCGCGAGGCGCGCAGGACGGCGGACCCGTGATGAGCGCCACAGGCCGCTTGGTGGCGGCAACCTCCGATTGCTCGGGGGAGATGCAGGTGTACGTGACGGAGTTGTGAGGGGGGAACGTCCGTCGGCGGACAACGGACGGAGCACGGAGGGTCAGGGATTCGGCGCGGGCGGGGCCTGGGGTTCGGGCGCGGCGGCGTCGAGGCGGGCGCGCTGCTCGGGGGTCAGCCGCCAGCCGAGAGCGCCGAGGTTGTTGCAGAGGTGCTCCACCTTTGTAGTTCCAACGAGTACCGAGGCCATGCCGGGCCGGTCCATAAGCCAGCGAAGGGCCACCTGCGCAGGGGTGCGCCGACATTCGGCGGCGACGGCGCGGAGGACGTCCACGACACGCATGGCGCGGGGATAGCTGTCGGGGGCGAGCCAGGGCGAGCCGCTGAGAAGCCCCTGGTCGGGACGGCGCTCCAGGGTGTACGCGCCGCTGAGGAGGCCGCTTTCAAGGGGGCTGTAGGCGAGAAGGGCGATACCGTGCCGACCGCAGAAGTCGGCGGCGCCGTCACTGTCGCAGACGCGGTTGAGAAGGGAGGCGGGCATCTGGTTGACGACGACGAGACGAAGGGCTTCAGGGGGCAGGAGTTGCAGATGCGCCAGGCGGAAGTTGCTGAGGCCGACGGCGCGCGCGAGTCCAAGGCGAACGGCTTCAGCGAAGGCGTCGGTCATGACGTCGGCGTCGCCGGCGGTCATGCTCTTCTTCGGCCAGTGCATGAGGAGGAGGTCAACATAGTCGGTGTTCAGCCGGACAAGGCTGGCGCGGAGACTTTCGAGGATTTCGTGCCGGGTCCAGTGCTCGACGTTGCGGTACTTGGTGGCAATCAGGGCGCCGTGTCGGCGCCCGGCCAGAGCGCGCCCGAGCATCGTCTCGGAA
>JAKJEM010000033.1:0-257 GCA_022705425.1 Planctomycetota bacterium | reverse complement strand
GGCCTCCGCCATAACCGGGCGCGGTGTCGAAGAGGGTGATGCCGGCGTCGAGGGCGGCGCGGACAATCTCATCGGCCACGGCCTGGTCGGCCGTGGCGCCGGGCCCGCTGCCGCCAAGCTCCCACGCGCCAAGGGCAACGGCGCTGACGGTCAGGCCGTTCTTGAGAAGACGGTGTTCCATTGGAACGGAGGAAGGGGCGGCGGTCACTCAGGGCTCCTGTGGAAAGGGGGATTGCCGATGGTGAAGGGCAGACGGC
>JAKJEM010000032.1 GCA_022705425.1 Planctomycetota bacterium | reverse complement strand
TATTCCCGACCCCGCCCCCCTGCTCTCGGCCATCCAGCAGGAGATACAAGCCATCCGGCGCGCTATCCTCTTCGAGCGCACGTCGCCTTGGAACGTGCTGGCCATTGTCGCCCAGTGTCTTGCTGCCGCCGTCTTTGTGATCGCCCTCATGCAGTGGCAGGAGAACCCGCAGAATCTTCTCCTGGCTGCCTTGGTTCTTCAAGTTATGGCCCTGACCTTTTTCCTGAAGGGGAAGTAGCCGGAACGGCCTTCCGAGTGATCCCCATCCTTCGGAGTTCGAAATGAGCAAAGCCGCCACGCCCGAGCAGGGCGCCGCCGTCGTCAAGCAGATTCGTGGCGTTGCCGCCGATGTCCGCGGCAAGGTCCTCGACGGGCGCAAACCGAACATGAACGTCCCCGTTCGCTCTCTGGGAAACGTCAGCTACAAGGCCAGGGACGGCTATTTCCGCCTCAAGGGCGCCATGATGGAGCGCACACTGACGGTCAACACTGTCAAGACCTTCGCGCAGACACTGCGCATGATGGCTCTCGCCAAGATGCACATCGAAACGCGCAAGCATTCCTCCAAGCGGGAGGCCTACTACATCAGCAAGAACTGGGGCGACGCGCGCTTCAGCGAGCAGCCGGAATCCGACGCCATCATGGACGACGTCGAAGCCATGCTCCGCGTCAACCGCGAGCAGATCCACTTCCGCGCCGACGAACACGGCGGCAGCGTGGCCGGCGAACTCGTGGTGATAGACAAGGACCGCAAGACCGGCAAGCGTCTCGAAATTGACTGCTCGCGCTTCGGCTCGGGCAGCTACACCGTCCCCAGCGTCGTCGAGCACCTGGAGTTCCGCACCAAGGCGCGTTTCATTCTCTGCATCGAGACCAACGGCACGTTCGAGCGGCTCGTCGAGGAAAGTTACTTCCAGACCGCCAACTGCGTCCTGGTGGCCATGGGCGGCGTCCCCAGCCGCGCCTGCCGCCGTTTCGTGCGCCTCCTGGCCGACACGCACGACATCCCCGTGTACGTCTTCACCGACGGCGACCCCTACGGCTACTTCAACATCTACCGCACGCTCAAGGTCGGCTCCGGGAACGCCGCGCACCTCAACGAGTTCTTCTGCGTGCCGCAGGCCCGCTACCTGGGCGTGACGCCGTACGACGTGGATACCTTTGACCTGAAGGACTGCACCCATCCCCTTGAGGCGGTGGACATCAAGCGCGCCCAGGACGCCCTGCGCAACGATCCCTTCGTGATTCATCACAAAAAGTGGCAGGAGGCCATCGCCGTCATGCTCAAGATGGGCAAGCGCGTCGAGCAGCAGGCCTTTGCCAAGCACGGGCTTGAGTACGTCGTCACCAAGTACCTCCCGGCCAAGCTGAAGCACCCGGAGAAGTTCCTGCCGTAACGTCCGACGCCCTCACCCCATCTTGACCACGAGCAGCGTCAGATCGTCGCTCGGTTCCTCCGTATGCGCGAAGTCCTGCGCCGCGCGGTGAACGCGCGCCACGATCTCCTCGGCGTTCATCCGCTCGCATCCCTCCAGACATGCGAGCAGGCGCTCCTCCCCGAAGAGCTGCTTGTCCTCCGTGGCCGCCTCCGTGACGCCGTCGGTGTAGAAGACCACGGCGTCTCCCGGGTGCAGTTCAAACTGCCGGGTTTCGTAAACCGCCTCGTCCATCAGCCCCAGCACCGGCCCGGTGGCATCGCACAGGAAGGAGGGCGCCTGTCCCGGACGCAGCAGAACCGGCGGCGGGTGCCCTGCGTTGGCGATGCGGATCGTTCCCGACTCGGGGTCCACCACGGCCGCGCACATGGTGATGAAGAACCCGTGCGTTTCGTTTGAGAGCAGCACCAGCTTGTTCCCCAGATCCATGATCCGGTCCAGGCTCACGTTCTCCTTCGCCACGATCCGCATCAGACTCAGCGACTGCGACGCAAAGAGGGCCGCGGGAAGTCCCTTGCCCGACACATCCCCCACCGACACCCCCAGCCTTCCACCCGCAAGGGCCGCCGCGTCGTAGAAGTCCCCCCCGACCACCTTGGCGGGCTGCATGCTGGCCGCAATGCTCACCCCCTTCGCGCGCGGCAGGACGCGCGGCAACATGGACTGCTGCACTTCAGCGGCAATCTTGACTTCGCTTTCCAGCCGCTCCTTCTCCGCCGTGGTGCGCTGCAAGTCCTCGATGTGCTGCCGCAGCGCCTCCATCATCTGGTTGAAGGCCGCGCCCAGTTGTTCCACCTCGCGCGTGCCGCGCACGGCCACCCGGCGCTCCAACTGCCCCTGACCGATGGCCACCGTCTCCGCCGCCAGTTGCTGGATCGGCGCGGCAATCCCTCTGCTGATCCGCACCGCCATCAGCAGCGCCGCCAGGCAAACGATGGCGGCAATACCGGTCATGATGACCGTCGCATTCCTGATCGTGGCGTTCGCCCGACTCATATCGAAGTAGATCAGCAGCGCAAAGCGCTTTTCGTACAACAGGACGGGGGAGAGAACCGCCATGCAGTTCCCCTCCATGTAGGCGTCCGCCGTCAGATGCTCCACGTTCTGCGCGACCTGCTTCTCCAGCAACGAGCGCGCCCGATAGAGCGTTGTCTTCGACACCCCGCCCCCCACAACGGCCAGTTCAGCCACACCGTCCTGTCGCAGGATTTCAGCCCCCATGATCCCGCCCTTGCCCACCAGCGTCTTCACCAGCGCCGTCGGGTCAATGGAACCCGTAAGCTTCGCCAGGGTTTCGGCCTCGGCGCCGATCTCAACGATCCGAGGCTTGTCCACCCCAGAAACACCGACGTACTTGAAGATCTTCTTGTCGTACGACCGCTCCTGGGGCAGTTGCGTCACCTTCAGCGTCCGGTCGCGCAGCAGCGGGGAAAAGGCTGCTGCCTGCGTTCCGGATGCCTCCCCCTCGGCCGGAAAGGTGAAATCTATCGCATCCTCCGTGCGCAGGTAGGCGTGCCCCTTTTCGTCGGTAATCCAGAACTCGTCAATGACGGAATCCCGGGCAATGCTCTTCAGCCGAGCGATCAACTCCGCCGTGGGCATCTTGGCCCGGTTCTCCGCAATGTCCACCAGGTGCGCCGACAGCGTCGCCTGCGCCAGCATCTGCCGCCCGATGATGTCGTCGGCCACCACCTCCACCTTCGTCGCGTAATGCCCCACGACCGAGAGCACCTCCGCGAGGCTCATGGCGCGAGCCTTGAGTTCCTCCCGGCTGTGCCGGCGCGCAACGTTCAGCATGACCACGTAGTTGACACCGAGCGCCGCCACCATGAGCGCAACGAACGAGACCAGCAGCCGATTCCGCAACGTCATGGACGATTCTCCCTTCGGCCTCTTCCCCGGCGCGGCGTGCCGCCCTACGCCCAACGGCGTATATCACGCCTTGTCTGTGCTGTCAAGGCGATATCCGGACGCGCGACCGCCTCAACCCACCCTGCGGCACTTGAACCGACGTCAACGGCAGGACGAACAATGTCTTCCACTGGCGACGCCCCTCCCTGTAGTGTATTATACCCTTCAACTGAGCGCCGGTCCCGGGCGCACGGAAGACGGACAAAGGAGCCCTTGATGATCAGCGTAGAGGTGGTCTCGGTCTCTCCCGCACCCCTTGCCCGTGTCACCGGGCGCCTCGACGCGCAGACCGCACAGGAGTTTCAGGACGCCGTGCTTTCTCTTGTCGGAAAGGCCGACCACGCTACTCGGCTCGATTTTTCCGGCGTCGAGTACGTGTCCAGCATGGGCTTGCGCGCCATTGCCGTAACCGCCAAGGCTGCCGCGCGGAAGGGTTTCTCCCTGCGACTGAGCGACGTTCGGCCCGAGGTGTACTCCATTCTCCGGCGCTGCGGTTTCGACACCTTCATGGAAATCAACCGCCATGAGTCCTGAAGCTGCCGTCCTTCTCTCCGAGCGCTGGCAGCCCGTTCCGGGCGCCCCCGACCTGGAGGTCTTTCCCTTTGAAACCCGCCCTAACCTCCTCTCCTGCAACACCTACGTCTTGCGCGGGCGCGACGTCCTTCTTGTCTTGGACCCCGGCGCGGACCGCCGCCAGATTACGCGTGTTGGCCAGGTCGTCAACGACGCGTTGCGACAACGACCCCGTCCGGTGCTGGTTCTCCTGACCCATTGTCATCGCGACCACGTCCGGGAGGTCCGATCACTCGAATCCAGCACGCCACCCTGGGTTCTGGCCCATGAGACCGCCGCTCGCGCGCTGGCCCAAGGGGACCGCGCGCTGACGATGGCCGAGATCTACGACGAAGACGCCCCCCGGTGCGAAGTCCATGTCCCGCTCTTTCCCACCGGCGCGGCCTCCGCGGTCTTGCGCCCCTTCGCCTTGGGACATGGGCATTCACTGACAGTGACTCCCATTCCCGGCAATGCCGCCCTTCGAGCCGAACGCCTTCAGGTCGGGACCGATTTCTTCCTGATGTATCACGTTCCCGGCCACAGCCCCGACAGCGTGGCCCTTCGCGCGGGCGCCGTGATCTTCTGCGGCGACCTCACCGTTGCAGCGCGACCCCTGGTGGCCGGAGCGCCGGGTTGGGATCAGCCGGCGCTGATCGCCTCCCTGGGCGGCGTCGTTCCCCTCCTGCGCGGCGGCGATCTGGCCGTTCTAGCGCCGGGGCACGGCTATTCCCTGTCCGCCGCCGCCGCCGCCGCCATGCTCGAACGCACCCTGGCTACTGTCGAGTCACTATCCAACTTGGAGAGCGTGGACGCGGAGCGGGTGCGCCTGCTGGCCGACTACACGCGCTGGCTTGTCGCAGAAGCCGGCGACGCGCTGGCCGTCATTGCCGGGCGACTGGAAACGGCCGCTTTCCACCTGGAAGCGCTCGATGAACGGGCTGCCGCCGCCGAAGCCCTCCGCGCGCTCGATCCCCGTGCCGTGGACGCTGCGCTCGATTCCTTCTCCGAGCACCTGGCCGCCGTCCTCGACGGACGCTCTTTGCCCCTGTCTCTGCCGCACAAGGGAATGGCCGTCATTCTCCGCCTCGATGGCGTCCTCAGCGAGCCGGCCCTGGCCACCTACGTCTCCCCCCTTCTGCTTCGGCGGACCCGCCGCATGATAGCGGACTTCGTCCACACGCTGTACGGTATGCGCCGCCCCGACGCCCTTCGGCCCGCCTCCGTCCATGATATCCTCACGGAAGCGCAGAACCTCGCCCGCAGCGGCGGTCGCGCCGAAGGGGATCTCGACGGCAGCCTTGAAGACGAGCGAGCCTTTGCCCGCGCCCTGGGACGGCGCATCCTGCAACAGCCGGCGGCGGCGGACGTCGCCTTCGAGAATCTCATCCCCGCCGATCTGCCCGCCGTGTACGTTGAAGCCGACCGGATCGTCGAACAGATGACGACACTGATCGAGATTCTGGCCGCCCAAGGTGTCGCCGGACTTCGTTTCGACGCGACGGCGCACTCCGGGCGGGTCATCCTGTCTGTCCGTTCCGAGCCGCCGTCCGCCGCCGCCGATCTCGAAATCCGCCACGTGCGCTTTTTCGATGCCGTGCTGCGGCCCCAGGGCGGCAGTTGCCGCCGCGAGAAGGACGCCATACGCTTTGACCTGCCCGCCGCCGAGTCTCCGACACGGGCGTGACATGCCCTTCGCACAAGGCTGACCTCATGAGCGCCCGAACGGCCGTCCCCAATACCGCCATCCCCGCCCTCTCCCGCGAGGGACTACTCGACTGGCTTCACACCCGAACCCGCCTGCAACGCCGCCACGTGGACCGCATTCTCCGTCGGGCGGAGCAGATGCAGGGGCAGACACCCGACCGCTATCACCCTGCGTCCCTCAACCCCGACCGCGCCGGCGACCAGAGCGACTGTTTTGAGGTCGCCCCTCTTGAGAGCGCGGCCACAATCCCTCCCCGATACCGCCTCTTCGTCAAGCAGCTGAACGACCCGCGCTACCACGAGGCCTGGCACTACCTCGCCCTCACGCCCGCCGGGGCGCCCGTCCCCGTTCTTTATGGATGGATGAGCAACGCCGACGGCCACGAAGTTCTCTTCCTCGAACACCTCCACATGGGCTTCACCGACGAGTCTCTGCCGCCCGAAGATAGCCGCTATGAAGCCTTCGTCCGCCTCATCGCCCGCTTCAATGCCCTTCAGCCACCCACACGCTATCTGGCGCAACTTCCCCTGGCGGACCTGCCCGGCATACTCGAAGATGCGGTACCCGCCCTGCGGACCTTGGTTGCCCACGGGCGGCGGGGAGGGCTGGGGACGGACGTGCGCCGGCTGCTCACCCGCGGGCCGCATTCCGCCGCCCATCTTGCCGCACAGTTGCGCGCCCTGGTCCGGCGCCTGCGCGCCATGCCCGTCGGTCTCATCCACGGCGACCTCTTTCCCCGCCATGTCGGCGTCCGAGCGGACACCGGCGAGTGGCTCGTAATAGACATGCTCTACACGCAGAGGGGACCGCGCCTCTTCGACCTTGCTCCATTCCTCGGCGCCCCGGAAGACGCCACCCCTCTTCTTGCCGATCGCCGACGCGAACTCGCGCGCGCCTATCTCGATTCCCTCGGCCCCGCCCCCAACGCGCCGCGCGATGTCGGCGAGCTCCTCGCCGAGGCCAAGGCCCTTTGGCTGGGATGGGAGATGCGTTGCCTCCGACGCTGGATTCTGAGCGCCCTCGAAGAGGGATCGAACGGAGTCTATCGCGACAGCCGTCGCTGGCTTCTGCAACGCCTCGTGCAGCTTGCCGAATGGCGACCTTGAGTTTTGACCCTCTCACGCCCTTCCTGATAAGATGAGGTTTGTTACGGTCTTCCGTCAATTCAGCGAACAGGAGCGGAACATGCTGACGCGCGAACAGGTACAGAAGGTGCTGGAGGAACAGATCGCCCCCCGCCTGGCGATGGACGGCGGCGCGATTGAACTGGTGGATGTCGCGGCCGACGGCATGGTCAAGGTCCGGCTCAAGGGCGCGTGCAGCGGCTGCCCCGGTGCGCGCATGACCCTGCAGATGGGCGTCGAACGCATCCTCAAGCAGGCTCTGCCCGAGGTCAAGGGCGTCATTCCAGCCTGATTCTTCGGCACAGCCTCCGACGCCACTGCCCTTTCCTACGGAGTTCACATGGCCCGCGAAAAAGTAACCGTTGTCGGCGCCGGTAATGTCGGCGCAACAACCGCGCAGCGCATCGGCGAGGCCGAGTTGGCCGACGTCGCGCTGATTGACATCGTCGAGGGTATGCCCCAGGGCAAGGCTCTGGACCTGGCTGAGACGGCCCCCGTCCTCGGCGCCGACGCCGCCTATGAAGGCGCCAACGATCTTGCCGCCATGCGCGGCAGCCGCGTGGTCGTCATTACCGCCGGCCTTCCCCGCAAGCCCGGCATGTCCCGCGAGGACCTGCTCCAGAAGAACGCCGCCATTGTCGGCGGGATTGCCGAGGCCGTCCGGCAGCACGCCCCGGAAGCCGTCGTCATCGTCGTCAGCAACCCCCTTGACGTAATGACGTGGTTGACGTGGCGCAAGACCGGCTTCCCCAAGAGCCGCGTGATCGGCATGGCCGGTGTGCTGGATTCCGCTCGCATGTCTGCCTTCATCGCCATGGAACTCGGCCTGTCCGTCAAGGATATCCGCGCCATGGTCCTCGGCGGCCACGGCGATACGATGGTCCCCCTGCCGCGCTTCACCACCGTGGCCGGCGTCCCCGTAACCGAACTCATTCCGAACGACCGGCTCGCCCGGATCGTCCAGCGCACGCGCGACGGGGGGGCGGAGATCGTGGCCTTGCTCAAGACCGGCAGCGCCTTCTACGCGCCTTCGGCCTCGGCCGTCGCCATGGTCGCCGCCGTCCTGCGCGATGAGAAGCGCGTCCTTCCCGCCTGTGTGCTTCTCGAAGGCGAGTTCGGCCTGCGCGACGTCTTCGTCGGCGTCCCGACCCGTCTCGGCGCCGGGGGCGTCGAAGGCGTGCTTTCCTTCAAGCTCCTGCCCGAGGAGTCTCAGGCCCTTCACCGCTCCGCGGAAAGCGTGCGCTCGAACTGCGAACTTCTGGCCCGCCTCATCGGACTGTAGCGACCGGTTCACATGGGTTTCCCCCTGTACAACCTTGCGCGCTCCGGATACCGGCTGGCCCCCATCGGTGGGGTCCTGATCCGTCACGGCTTCGGCTACTATGTGACCCGTTTCCGCTCGCACGCCGGCCTGCCCGGACGCCTCGCCCGCCCCGACGCGCTTGAACTCGTCAGCGCCCCGCGCCGCTTCCGCATGGTCTGCCAGGAACTCGGCCCCACCTTCATCAAGTTCGGGCAGATGCTCTCGACGCGTGCGGACCTCCTGCCCGATTCCTGGCGCGAGGAACTGCGCAACCTGACCGAACACGTCCCGCCCTTCGACTCCGCCGAAGCCCGGCGCATCATCGAGAGCGATCTCAAGCGCCCGATCGGCGATCTCTTCGCCGAGTTCGCCGACACGCCCGTCGCCGCGGGATCCATCGGCCAGGTGCACCATGCCCGGCTCAAGTCCGGCGAACCCGTCGTCGTCAAGGTCCGCCGCCCCGACATCGAGGAGAAGGTCCTGGCCGACCTCGACCGCCTGGAACTTCTCGCCCCCCTCGCCGACCGGTTTGACGAACTGCGCCCGTTGCGCATCCCGATGATCGTCGGCGAGTTTCGGCGCTCCCTCATGCGGGAGATTGACTTTGTCTCCGAGGCATCCTTCACCACCAAGATCGGCGAGGCTCTGGCCGACGACCCGCGCGTCATGATCCCCAAGGTTCACTGGGCCTTCACTACCTCCAACGTTCTTGTCCTTGAACGGATTGACGGCGTCAGCTTCAACGGGCGCGAGGAACTGGCCCGGATGGGTCTCGACCGACGCCGCCTGGCCCGCGACCTGGCCGAGGTCTTCCTTCACCAGTACTTCAAGAGCGGCATCTTCCACGCCGACCCGCACTCCGGCAATCTGCTGATCACCCGCGACCACCGGATCGCCCTGGTGGATTTCGGCATGGCCGGACGCCTGACCTCCGACCTGCGCGCGCAACTTGCCAGCAGCTTCATCGCCCTTACCAACCGCGACCTGGACATCATCACCGACATCTACCTCGAGATCGGCGCGCTCTCGGAGGATACCGACGTCGAGCGCCTGAAGTCCGACCTTCAGGAGGCTCTCGACAAGTACTATGGAATCCCTATCCGCTGTCTGGACCTGCGCGCGGCTTTCTCCGATGCCATGCGCGTGGCCCGTGTCCACGGCGTCCTGCTGCCGCGCGATTTCGTTCTCCTCGGGAAGTCATTCGTCACAATGGTGATGATGGCCAAGGAACTCGATCCGGACTTCGACCTGGCCGAAATATCGAAACCATACGCCCTTTCCCTCGTGGCCGCGAAGTTTTCCCCCACGGCCGTCGGGCGCGACATCGCCAGCCAGGGCTGGTACGTCGGTCAGATGCTGCGCCGCTTCCCGCGCGACATGCGCTCCCTCACGCGCAAGCTCCTCAACGGTTCCCTGCAGGTCACCCTGCATCTGCGCGAGTTTGAGGGCGTGCTGCGGGAGCTGGACCGAGCCACCAACCGTCTGGCCTTCAGCATTCTTGTCGCCGCCATCGTGATCGGATCGAGCGTTCTCCTGCACGCCAAGGTGCCGCCCCTGGTCGAAACGGTGCTCCCCGGCGCACTGGGACGCTTCTTTGCCGCGCACCTTCCGGAGATCTCCGCCCTGGGCTTGTGCGGTTTTCTCTTCGCCGGGGTTCTTGGAATGCTCCTGGCCGTCGCCATCTGGCGCAGCGGCCGGCTCTGACGGAGTCCGTCCCCATGATGTGGAAATGGATTGCCAGTTTCGGCGGCGTGGGCCTGCTGCGCGGCGCCCCAGGCACCTACGCCTCTCTTCTAAGCGCCGTCATCTTCTACATCCTCTGGCGCGCCGTTCCGGACCTGGCCGGCCCCCTTGTTATCGGGCTGACGGTGATCGTCTGGATTGCCGCCGCGTTGTGCTATGCCCGCGCGGCGGAGGACTTCGGGGCGGCCGATCCGCGCGCCTACGTCCTCGATGAAGTCGTCGGCCAGTGGATCACCTTCCTCTTCATCCCCTCGCTGTGCCTTCTCCCCGGCGCACAGACCGTGGAACCCCTGCCGCCCCTCACCGCCGCCGGCTACGTCGCCGTCGCTTTCTTCCTCTTCCGCGCCTTCGACGTCTCCAAGGTCTTCCCCATCCGCAAGATCGAGGATATCCCCGGTCACTGGGGGGTCATCCTGGACGACGTCCTGGCGGGCATCTTTGCCGGCATCGCCTTGAGGGTGCTGATTGTCGTCACCGGCCTCATCGTCGGCCCCGGCATGATCGCGCGCTGAACGCTCTACGTCGGGCGGCGGTCAACGACCGGGTTCGCCTCAGCATCCGCCAGTGACGCCGGCTCGACGAAACACGCCTTCACCCGCACGTCCAGCACCGTCTCGATGCGCTTCTCCACCCGCTCGCGCAGATGCTCCAGGTTTCGGATCTCATCCAACGACGCAATCCCCTCCGTCACCTCCAGGCGAACCTCCATCGCGTCCGTCCCCTCGTGCCGGTCCAGAAGTATCTGCCGGCGCGGCTTCCATCCCATCACGTCGTCTATAATGCGCCCGATCTGTGCCGGGAAGATTCCCACCCCCTGGAAGAAGAAGCGGTCATCCGCCCGGCGCGCCGACTTCCGAATCCGCGCGAAGCTCCGTCCGCAGGCGCACGGGGCCTCATCGAGCGCGCCGATGTCCCCCGAACGATAGCGAATCACGGGGAACCCCTCGCGCGCAATCGTCGTGAAGACGAGTTCCCCCGCCTCCCCGCGCTTCACGGGACAGAGCGTCTCCGGGTGAACGGCCTCCACAATGAAATGGTCCTCATTGACATGAAGTCCCTGTCGCTCGCCGCACTCCGCCGCCGCGCCCGGCCCCATGACGTCC
Source organism: Planctomycetota bacterium (assembly GCA_022705425.1). Taxonomy (GTDB): domain Bacteria; phylum Planctomycetota; class Brocadiia; order CAIUPP01; family CAIUPP01; genus JAKJEM01. The sequence continues at coordinate 24,801 of JAKJEM010000032.1, read as the reverse complement.
GACAGCCCGTAGGCGTCCAGGCACACGACCCCCAGGCGCTGCTCCAGTTCCTGCCGCACGCCCTCCGGCCAGGGTTCACCGCCGAATATGCCCACCCGCAGGTGCAGGCGCTCGCGATGGACCTGAAGCTCCTCCAGCGCGTGCGCCAGTTGCAGGGCGTATCCTGGCGTGCAGATCAGGATCGTCGTCTTGAAGTCGCGCATCAGCACGATCTGGCGTTCGACGGACGCCGTAGCCAGCGAAGGAATGACCGACGCGCCAACCTGCTCCGCCCCCTGATGAAAGCCGTAGCCGCCCAGGAAGAGGTTGTAGGGGAAGGCGATCTGCACCACGTCCCCCGCGTGTACCCCCGCCGCCGTCAGGGCGCGCGCCGTGCACTCCGTGCAGTGCTTCAGGTCGTTCCGCGTGTAGCCCACAGCCACGGGAGCGCTCGACGCCCCGGCGATGGAGTGAATGCGCGCGATGTCGCGCAGCGGCACCGCGAACATGTCGTAGGGGTAGCTCTGCGCCAGGTCCTCGCGCGTCGTCAGCGGCAGCCGCCCCAGCGCCTCGACGCTCTTCACGCCCTCGAGGTCCACGCCGTTCGCGTCGAACAGGTGGCGGTAGAAGGCCACATTCCGGTAGGCGCGGTTCAGTGTGGACTGGAGGCGTTCGATCTGCACCTGCGCCAGTTCCCCGCGCGTCAGACGCTCGTACTTTGGGTTATACAGCATGGCCCGCTCCTCATTCGTCAATCCGCCGATAGTCCTTGCCCAGGTACGCGCGCTGCACCTCGCGGTTCCCCAGCAACTCCTCCGAGTCCCCTTCGCAGACGATCTGGCCCGTCTCCAGGACGTATCCCCGGTCAGCCACGCGCAGCGCGGCCCGCGCGTTCTGCTCCACCAGCAGCAGCGTCATGCCGCGCCGCTTCAACTCCGGCAGCGTTTCATAGATCATCTGCACCACGCGTGGCGCAATGCCGAGCGAGGGCTCGTCCATCATCACGAGCCGCGGACGCGCCATCAGCGCCCGCCCGATCGCCAGCATCTGCTGCTCGCCTCCGGAGAGCGTCCCGGCCAACTGATCGCGCCGCTGGCGGAGCACCTCGAACAGCCCGTACACCTCCTCCAACGCGGCCTCCGTTTCCTCGCGTCCGCGCTCGCCCCGGCGGACATAGCCGCCCATGAGCAGATTCTCGCGCACGGTCATCGGCCCGAAAACCTGTCGCCCCTCGGGCGACAGCGAGCATCCCGACGCCACCACCTGCTCCGGCGGCAGGCCCGTAATCGGGCGTCCGTTGAGGACCACCTCCCCTGCCCAGGGGCGCACCACCCCCGCCACGCAGGAAAGCAGCGTGCTCTTCCCCGCGCCGTTCGCGCCGATCAGCGTCACGATCTCCCCCGACGACACGTGCAGCGACACCCCCTTCAACACGCGCAGCCGCCCGTAACCCGTCTCCAGATTCAGGATTCTAAGCATGGTCGTCCCCCAGGTAGATCCGAATCACCTCGGGGTCCCTCTGAATCTCGGCAGGCCTGCCCTCCCGCAACTTCGCCCCCTGGTTCAGCACCACAATGTGGTCGGAGATGTCCATCACCAGCGACATGTCGTGCTCCACAATCAGGATCGTGATCCCCCACTCACGGATGCGCGTCAGGAGCGTTGCCAAGGCAGCCGTCTCGTGCATGTTCAGCCCCGCCGCCGGCTCGTCAAGCAGCAGCAGATTCGGCTCCATCGCCAGCGCTCGCGCGAACTCCGCCAGGCGTTGCTGGCCGAAGGAGAGCGTTCCCGCTGTCGTCCCTGCCAGAGCGGCCAACCCCAGCTTCTCCAGGGTCTCCATCGCCGAGCGGCGGATCTCCCGTTCCTCTCGCCAGGACCAGGGCGGATGAAACAGGCCCGCCAGGAAACCGGCGCTCGATCGTATGTGCCGGCCCACCTGCACGTTTTCCAGCACCGTCATCTGCGGAAAGAGCCGCGTGGTCTGAAAGGTGCGCGCGATACCCATCGCCGCCACGGCGTGCGCCGCGCGGCCTGTGATCCGGGCGCCCCGGTAGAGGATGTCCCCCCCGTCCGGCGACAAGGCGCCGGCGATCATGTTGAACACCGTGCTCTTCCCGGCGCCATTCGGCCCGATCAGCGCCTGGATGCGCCCCTCCTCCACGTCGAACTCCAGGTCGCGCACGGCGTGAAGTCCGCCGAAGCGCCGGTTCAGACCCCTGACCTCAAGCAGCGGCGGCATCGTCCCCCCCCTTCCGCCGGAACGGCCAGGGTAACCGCCGGAACACCCCCTCCGGCGCCAGAACCATGACCGCGATCAGGATGACCCCGAAGACCGCGTCGTCGAAGCTGCCGAAGGCTCCGCGCAACGAAAGGAAGTTCAGCCCCACTCCCATAATCAGCGTACCCCAGAGATTCGCCATCCCCCCGACCGCCACGATGGCGAGGTAGCGCACCGACTTCAGCGCCGTCGCCTCCGATGGGCCGATCCCCCCGTTGTAGTGCGTCAGGAAGAAGCCCGCCACGGCGGCGATTAACGCGCTGAGCAGGAAGACTCCGAACTTGGCGCGCGCCACGTGAATCCCCAGCGATTGCGCCGCCTCCTCCCCTTCATGGACGGCCCGCAACGCCCGTCCCATGCGCGACCGCACCAGATTGCCCCCCAGCGCCATGACCCCGGCCGCCAGGACGCAGGCGATGTAGAAGTTCTGCACCCGGAAGGCGCTGCGCCCGTTCACCTCCAACGGCCCCGCCAGGCGGAAACCGGGCACGTCCGAGAAGCCGTCCGCCTCTCCCAACCCCGGCGCGCCCAGCACGGTGTAATACACGATCAGCCCGAAACCCAGTGTGGCCATCGCCAGGTAGTGGCCCTTCAGACGAATGACGGGCACCCCGATCACGCACGCCACCGCGGACGTCAGGAGAATCGCCGCCGCCAGCGACACCCACGGCGACAAATAGACGATCGTCTGCCCGTACAAGTCCTCGCGTTGCAGGAGCAGCCCCATCGCCCCCAGGGCGCGCGCCATCGCCCCAGGCTCCACCGCCAGATTGCGCGTGGCCAGCACGGCGGCCGTGTAGCCGCCGATCGCAAAAAAACCCGCGTGCCCCAGCGAAACCTGCCCCGCATAGCCCATCAGCAGCGACAGCCCCACGGCGACGATCGCGTAGTACAGCGACATCGTCAGTTGCGTCAGGTAGTATGCCGCGTCGCAGGCGCTCAGCGTCAACTGCACGCCGACCGCGGCCAGGAGAAGCAGAACGATCGGGATGTAGCGTCGCCCCTCCATCAGTGCTCCTTCAGCGCGCTGACGTCGCGGCTGCCGAAAAGGCCTGAGGGGCGAAAGACCAGAACCGCCAGCAGCACTGCGATGGATACGGCGTGCTGGTAGGCCAACGGGAAGATGCAGATGCTGAAGGACTCCAGCACCCCGAGCAGCAGCCCCGCCGCCACGGCGGCCAGGCTGTTGCCCATCCCGCCCAGGATCGCCACGGTGAACCCCTTGATGGCCAGCGGCGCGCCCATGTCGTACTGCGTCTGCGTCACCGGCGAGATGGCACACCCCGCCAACGCCCCGATCGCCGCGCTCAGCGTGAAGGACAGCGTCACCATACGCCCCACGGGAATGCCGCAAAGCCCCGCCGCCGTGCGGTTCGCGGCGCAGGCCCGCATCGCCCGTCCCGTCAAGGTGTGGCGGAAGAACAGCGTCAGCCCGGCCACGGTCACCGCGCAGATTCCCAACACCCACAGCGCCTGCGGGGTGATCCGCGCCCCGAAGAAGCCCACAGATGAAACTTCCGTGCCCGTGAAGAACGGCAACGCGCGCACCTTCTCGTCCCAGATGTGCAGCACCGCCGCCCGCAGAACAATCGAGAGGCCGATCGTCACGATGATCAACCGCAACACCGTGGGGCGTTTCACCGCGCGCGTCAGCCCCGCCCCGATCAGTCCCCCCGCCGCCGCCGTAATCGCCACCGCCCCCGCCACGGCCAAGGGCAGCGGCGTCACCGTGTGCAGGCTGATAGCCGTCATCGCCCCCAGCACCACGAACTCCCCCTGCGCGAAGTTGATGATCCCCGTGGTGTTGTAGATGATGTTGAAGCCGATCGCAACGATGGCGTAGATGCTTCCCACCGTAACGCCGGCCAGGCAATACTGCAGCGCTTGCTCCGCAGACATGGCGGCTCGATCAGGCTCCTGGGAACGGCGAAGGGACGCCCCGCCTCTGCGGGGGTCCCTCCGCCGGAAAATGACGCGCGCGGGCGGCTACGGCTTCAGCCGGACGAACTTCCCGTCCTTCACCGTCAGCATCTCAAAGGCCGACATATCCAGCCCGCTGTGGTCCGTCTTGGAGTAGTTGAAGATTCCGGACGTCCCCACGAATCCCTTCAGATCCTCAATGGCCGCGCGCACCTTCTCGCGGTCGGTCGTGCCTGCCTTGCGAATCGCCTCTGCCAGGATCAGGATCGCGTCATAGGCATAGGCGCCGAAGGCGCTGGCTTCCTCCTTGTACATCGCTTCGTAGTCCTTCTTGTACGACAGGAGAAGCTCCCTCTGCGGGTGCTTGGCCGGCAACTGATCGGCCACCAGGATCGGACTGGCCGGGAACATCGTTCCGTTCGCCGCCTCGCCACCGGCCTGTACGTACTTGATGTTGCCGTACCCATGGCTCTGGAAGAGGGGGACCTGGAAGCCGATCTGCTTCATGTTCTTCGCCACCAGCGCCTGCGCCGGCACGATGGACCAGTTCACCAGCCCCTCCACGTTCTGGCCCTTGATCTTGTTCAACACCCCGGTCAGGTCCGTGGCGCCCTTGTCGTACACCTCGGCGATGGCGATCTGCAATCCGTACTCCGGCGCAATCTTCTCGATCTGCGCTTTGCCCGCAATCCCGAAGCCGTCGTTGCTCACGATCACCCCGATCCGGCGGATATTCATCTCCCGCATCGTCTGGAAGATCCACCGGGCCGCGTCGCTGTCCTTCTGCGGCGTCTTGAACACATACGGTGCAATCGGGTCCACGATCTTTTCCGCCGCCGCGCACGACAGCAGAATCGTCTTCCCCTCCTGGCACAGGTTCTTGATCGCCAGCGACTCCCCCGACGTCGAAGGCCCGATGATCGCCAGCACCTTCTCTTCCTCGATCAACTGTTTGGCGAAGGAGGTCGCCTTCTCAGGGCTTCCTTCGGAATCCTTCACGATCAGTTGAATCTTGCGCCCCAACAGCCCGCCCGAGGCGTTGATCTTCTGCACCAGCATCTCCGCCGTGCGCTTCTCCGGCGCGCCCAGAAAGGAGGCCGGCCCGCTCACCGAAAGGATCGCGCCCACCTTGATAGGCTCCCCCTGCCCCGCCGCCAAAGGAACCGCCCACAACACCGCCGCCGCGAGAAGCCCGGCCAGCATCCTGCCTGCCATTGCCCTTCCCTTCTTCAGAATGACCCGTGGAATGCGCGGAGTCCGCGCCGGAAATGCCGGTAGATGTTACCCCGCCTCGCCTGCGGTTTCAAGAAGCGATTGTAGTCTTGGGAAAGGCCCCCGCCCTGCGCCGGAGCGTTGCGCCTTGACGTGGATGTCAGGGGCGCCCCCCCGTCATGCCGCCTTTGCAGCGCCTTTGTTTTCGAGGCGGCCCTGCGGTGGAACGGTGGCAGAAGGCGAAGATGGAGAACGTCAGGGACAAGACCCGTTCACGTCCTGCAAGTCGCGCGTTGCCCCGGCCATCGCAGAGAGCGCCGCCGCCCACGTCAGAAACCGGGTCGCCGACATGACGAGTTTTCCTTTCTTCGTCGGAACGCAAAGTAACCCGTCGCGGAGACTCCGACAGCGCCCAGACACAGCGCACCGACCCACCACGGCGACCAGCGCGACGCGGGAGACTGTGCCGTCCCAGCCGAGGCAGAGGCTGCCGGCGACGTCACAGCGGACTGAACGTATTCAACGACTCTGTCCAAGGACTCGTTACTCAGGCTGCCGGCCTTGGTGACCTCCTTCTTGGAGAAGACCCGGTAGGTCTCCCCGGTGGTCAGGTCATAGACGCGCGAGTTGGCCGCCGGGGTTATCTCAAAGATCGCGTCACTCACGGCGTCGCCCATGCGAAGGGCCGTCGCATCAGCCGCGACCGTGGAGACCTCGTAGTGGCCCTTTTCGCAGAAGGGGTGGCGGAACGTGGTCTTTGCTTCGAGCGGAAGCCAGTGCCCTTTGACCACTTCGGCCATACGGACAGCCTCGCCAACGACCCGCGCGTCGCTGCCGTGCTTTGGAGCGAAGACCTCATACTTGACGGGGGCGAAGCCGATATCTTCACCCAAGTACAACACGTAGGACATCGCGCCGGACTTGTTGTCCAGCTCGAGGACGCGGCAGCGCCAACCGTTCACAACAGGGGTTGCCGCTCTCAGCTTCAGCGTTCGCGCGTCGCCGAAGAGCTTCTCGATCGGTGTCTGGAATATCCACCGTCCGAACCCCCGGCTGCTCCCAAGAAAGGCGGCGAAGGGTTTCGAATCCTTGTCAGCGGCAATGATGATGTTCGCCTTTTCCTCATCCGTGCCGCGCAGGGTCATGCGAGTGACATACTTCGTGCCGTTGAAGGCGGCCTCGTCGGCATGGCGCGCCCCCTGAACATAGGAGGAGACGTACTCCTTGACGCCCTTTCGCGCGTAGACAAAGCTTCCTCGGTGCTCGCCGACCATCGTGTTGTCGCTCTCGCGATAAGTTCGGTGCGTCTCGGTCATGTGCGACTCGAAATCGCGGGTGGACTCGATGTAGAAGATGAGGGCCTGTTGAACCGCTTCGACCGGCGCCGTCGAGCTTGGGCCCGCCGCAACGCCGGCACCCAAGGCCAGAGGGGTCAGGCACAGCCCCAATAGGGTGGCCGCAACGACACCCCGTGCGCACATGAGTCCATTCTTGCCGGACATATAGTCTCCTTCGGAGCGGCGCGCGTGTGATGCGCACTCCGCTTCCATGACAGGTGTCTCTCAGAACCAGCAGACCGAATAGACCGACGTCGCCTGAGAGCAGTTGCGATAGTAGTTGGCTGTCCCGACACAGGAGTTGGTGACGCACACCCCCTTGACTGTGCCGACACATCGTTTGCCCGCCGGTGCATCATCAATGCAGTAGTCCGGCCAGGACGTCAACACGGCACATGTGACCCAGGTCTGAGTTGACGTGCAGTCGTCGCACTCGTCCCCCTCCCGCGCATTCTTGCAGGTGTCCACCGGGCACCGCGAGGTGTAAGGAGGATTGGGGCAGTCCTCCTTCATGCACCAGCTACCTCCCGTCAGCGAAGCAAGTGTCTCCTCGGGAAGAACTCCGGTGAAGCGTTCGACCCCCCAGACCACCCCGCCCACAAACAAGATCAATGCGCACAACGCGACAAGCCCCCCAACACGAACTGACCGTAACATGACGCCCGCCCTCCTGTTCAAGCCGGCCCGACTTGGCGGCCCGAGGCACAGCCTCGAGCCGACAACGCCATTCGGGAAATGACGCTCATGCGTCCTGCTCCGCAAGGGAACATGTCTGAGGTAGGATGCGTGAAACCCATGTCGTCACGCGTCGCCCACTCCTCCACCCGATGGACCACCCAGCCCATTGTCGTGACGCTTGCAACAGCCCAACGCGCTATCCTTTCATTAGGATAACATAGTCCGTTTACATTGTCCACTAGGAGCGCAGAATTATTTCCAGCGGCTCGCGGGAAACCCCTTGGCCTCGTCCCAACAGCCGGCCGCCGACTCTCCGACGCCGCCGCGGGGCCGAGGCCGACCGGTCCCGGCGCCCATTCAACTGGTCGCAGTCTCGGGTTGACTCCCCGCCGCGCCTTGGTACAATCCCTCACGGACACGGCCCGCCAGTCATCATCGCCAAGGAGTCTTCGATGAGTGTCGAGATTGACCGCATCATGCAGAACGCCGTGGCCGCCGCCGGGGTCTTCAGCCAGTACAGTCAGGAGCGCGTGGACCGCATTGTCCGCGCCGTCTGCAAGGCCGCCTTCGCCCGCCGCGTTGCCCTGGCCAAGATGGCCGCCGAGGAGACGGGCATCGGGCGGTGGCAGGACAAAGTCCTCAAGAACGTCGTCGCCACTCAACTCGTGTACAACGACATCAAGTCCGTCAAGACCGTGGGCATCATTCGCGAGGACCCCCAGCGCGGCATCGTCGAGATCGCCCAGCCCATGGGCCCCATCCTGGCCATCATTCCCGTGACGAACCCCACCTCCACCGTCTTCTTCAAGGTCCTCATCGCCCTCAAGACGCGCAACCCGCTCGTCATCAGCCCCTCCGGCAAGGCCCGCAAGTGCTGCGCCGAGGCCGCGCGCGTCTGCTACGAAGCCGCCCTGGCCGAGGACGCTCCCGAGGACTGCATCCAGTGTCTCGATTCCTGTTCCCATGAGCAGACCCAGGAGCTGATGTCCCACAAGTCTCTGGCCCTTATTTTGGCCACCGGCGGCCCCTCCCTCGTCAAGGCCGCCTACAGCTCCGGCACGCCCGCCATCGGCGTCGGCGCCGGGAATACTCCCGTTTACGTCGAGGCCACCGCCGATATCCCCTTCGCCGTGCGGCAGATTCTCCTGTCCAAGACCTTCGACTACGGCACCATCTGCGCCAGCGAGCAGGCGGTGGTCGTCGAGCGGAGGACCGCCCCGGCGCTTATGGAGGAGTTCCGCCGCAACGGCGGCTACTTCCTGAGCCCGGAGGAAATCCCCAAGCTTGAAGCCGTCGTCCTGGACGAAAAGCGCGCGCGCATGAACCCGGCCTCTGTCGGTCAGCCGGCCGCCAAGCTTGCGCGCCTGGCCGGGCTGCCCGTTACCGAAGACGTGCGCCTTCTCCTCGCCCCCCTGGAGGGCGTCGGACCCCGCTATCCCCTCTCCGGCGAGATACTCGCCCCCGTCATCGCCTTCTACGTCACCGAGGACTTCTCCTCCGCCGTCAACCGCTGCCTGGACCTGAACTACTTCAACGGCATCGGCCACACCGTCAGCATCTTCAGCAATGACCGCGACAAGATCTCGCGGTTCGCGCTGATGATGAACGCCGGTCGAATCCTGGTCAACCAGCCCTCGTCCCACGGCGGCGTCGGCGGCATGTTCAACACCCTCAGCCCCTCCCTTACGCTCGGTTGCGGCACCGGTGGAAAGAACATCACCACCGACAACGTCACCGCCGCGCACCTGCTGAATATCCAGCGCATTGCCTATCGGCGCGAGAACCAGTGCTTCACGCGATTCAACGTCGCCGCCTGGCTCGACGAGACCCGCGCGCTTCCTTCCATCGAGGAGGAATACGACCGCAACTATCTCTAGGATTTGCGCGACCCGCTGCGCCGACGGCTCTCGGGCCGCCCCGGCCCCGCGGCACAAGGACTCCAATGGAAGGGAATGCCATGATCGAGATCAAACAGGACGGCAACAAGCTCCTCTGCACCTTCAAGGGATTCATGGACACGTCCAACAGCGGGCGCGTCGAGCCGCAGCTTCGTCAAGCCCTTGACGGATACAAGGGCTCCATCGTCTTCGACCTTCAAGAGGTTGACTACGTCGCGTCCGCCTTCATCCGCCTCTGCGTCGCCGCCCACCGCGCCGCCGGCGCCGAAGGCTTCACCATCGTCAACTCAAAGCCCCCTGTCAAAAAGGTCTTCATGATCTCCGGCCTTCAGGGGATGCTGGGATAGAAGGCGTAAACGCAAGCCTTCCCTCTTCCCCAATGAGAGGCTTCTCGTGCGCATTTCCGCAGCGGGACCGCCGTTGCGGACACAGGCTCTTCCATGGACGTCCTGTGCTCACCCCTCCCCGTTCACCGATCGCCGTTACCCCAGAAGCTCAAAGGCCGAACGGCATAAAACGCCGTTCGGCCTTGGGTTACAGATGGTGCCCGAGACTGGATTTGAACCAGCATGGGTTTGACCCCACTAGGCCCTCAACCTAGCGCGTCTGCCAATTCCGCCACTCGGGCAGCAACATTACAGAGATTCTACCATCGAAGAGCAACGACGTCAAATGCTGTCTCCGGGCCGTCCGGCGTGCCCAGACGAACCGCAACCGCCCCCCCTGCTGTCCAAGAGCATCACACGTCCAACTGCGCCTGTCGCCTTCGGTTTCGTTCAAACTTGCGCTCCTGCCCCTCTTCCGCTACAATCCCCGGCGTCGTGAGGATGGCCCCCGAATCGGCAGTTATGCCCCCCTCGCGATGGTTTGATGAGCGGCACAGGCTTGAACGCCATCCCAACCGGTGTTGGGTGTCTCATAGATTGCGCCCTGTTCGTCAGCAACGCAGACGTCGTCTGCCTCAGGGGCATGTGCACCGCTTCTTCCCCTTGACGCGCCGATGGAGGAGCACTCTGTCATGTCATCGCACTCCCATTCCCGCCTCCTGAACCGCCCCGTTCCCAAGGCGCTTGCCACCCTCCTTCAGAAGGAAGGCGTCAACCCCGGTGATGCGTGGCTGTCCACGGCTACGGACCTCAATCTTGAAGGCACATACGAGGAGATATTTCTCCTCGTGGAGCGCGACCGCCTCGTCAAGGCAGCCATGCCGACGGCGGAGAACCCCAAGGCCGTTCGGTTGCTTCTCAAGAAGGAAAGCATCCGCGAGGTCCGGGCACGCCAGGGCGTCGGCGGCGGGTTCGTAGATGCCTTGGTCGAGGGCGTGTTCGTCGAGGTCCTCGCCTACTCCAACGCCAAGGCGGACAACTTCCACAAGGTGGTTGCCAAGCTCAAGCTCTGGATTGAGAACCACCCCGTAACCACGGGGCCCGAGGACGACCAGGACCCGCGTAAGTGTGCCAAGTGCAATATGACCCTTGAGTTCAAGGGGGAGATTTGCCACCGCTGCGTGGATCGCGGGGCCGTCCTTCAACGCGTCCTCAAGATGATGCGCCCCTATGCCGGCTACGCCGCCTTGATGCTGGTGGTGCTCTTCGTGGTGACCGCGCTGCACATGATTCCCCCCCGCCTGACCAAGATTCTCGTGGACGACGTGATCATCCCCTACTCGAAGTCGGACTCCTTTGATCTTGCCGCCGCACAGCCTGACCAGCAAGTGTACCTGATTACGCGAAACGCGGCCACTCTCTACGCCGTGCCCCTGTCGGAACTGGGGGATCAGCCCGCCGACGCCGTCGTCATCCTGCCCGGCTGCCCCCCGCTGGTGGCCGAGAACGTGCGGCTCTGGGCGCGGAAGCGTGACCTCCCACACCTCAACGTGGAGATGGCCCTCCAGAAGCGCCACGCCCTTATTGCCGGCGACATCACCACCGACGAGATAGCCCCCCATTTCAGCGCGTCGCAGAAGTACATCGTCCGCGCCGCCGCCAAGGACGAACTGGCCAAGCCTCTTCGCCTCCTCATGTACCTGGTCCTGGCCCTCTTCGCCGTGCAGTTGCTCACCGCCGTCGGCAACAGCATCAACGGTCGTCTGAACAGCTACGTCGGCACCCAGATCACCTACGATCTGCGCAACGCCATCTTCTCGCGCTTCACACACCTGAGCGTGGACTACTATGATCGTCACAGCGTCGGCAATCTCATCAGCCGCATCGGCCAGGACACCGGCGCCATGCGCGAGTTTGTGCGCCAAGCCACCCAGGGATTCCTGGCGCAGATTCTCATGGTGATCATTACCGGCATCATGCTCTTCAGCATCTCCTGGAAACTGGCGCTCTGGACGTTGCTGCCCGCGCCCCTCGTCATCGCCGCGAGCATTTTCTACTGGCGGCGCGTCTATCCCCGCTACTTCCGCGTCTGGGATGCCTGGAGCCGCATGTTGGGCTCCGTCAGTTCGATCCTCTCCGGCATCCGCGTCGTCAAAGCCTTCGGCCAGGTGGATCGTGAGGACCGCCGCTTTGCCAAGTCCACGCGCTACCTGCGCGACAGCGGTCGTCGCGTGGAATACGCCACCAGTCTGTTCAACCCCGCCATGGGACTCATCTTCGGGCTGGGCGGTCTTATCGTGTGGCTCTTCGGCGGGGCGGAGGTCCTCACCAGCCACGGCATCAGCCTGTCACTGGGCGACCTGATGGCCTTCTTCGCCTACCTCGGCATGTTCTACGCCCCGTTGGCGCACATGACCACGCTGACGGACTGGTTCACCCAGTTCCTCACCGCCGCACAGCGCACCTTTGAGATCCTCGACACCAATCCCCAGATCGTCCAGAAGGAGAATCCCATCCGCCTCCCGAACCCCAAGGGCGCCGTGGCCCTGGAGAAGGTCACCTTCGGCTACAACCGGCACGAGCCGGTTCTGAAGGGCGTCTCCTTCGCCATCAAGCCCGGCGAGCGTGTCGGAATTGTCGGAAAGAGCGGGTCGGGAAAGACCACCATCACCAACCTCATCGGGCGCTTCTACGACGTGGACGAGGGGCGCGTCCTGATTGACGGGGTGGACATTCGCGACCTGGACGTAGACGACCTACACCGCTGCGTGGGGATCGTGCTGCAGGAGCCCTTCCTGTTCCGCGGCACGATCTACGACAACATCACCTACGGGCGGCAGGACGCCACCCCCGACCAGGTGCTGGCCGCAGCCAAGGCCGCCAACGCGCACGACTTCATCATCAAACATCCCCTGGGCTACGACACCTACATCGGCGAGCGCGGCGCGGGACTCTCCGGCGGGGAGCGACAGCGCATCTCCATCGCCCGTGCGCTCCTTTACGATCCGAAGATCCTCATTCTCGACGAGGCGACGAGCAACGTGGACACCGAAAGCGAGCAACTCATCCAGGAGGCCCTGCTCCGCGTAACGGCCGGGCGCACCACCATCGCCATTGCCCATCGTCTCAGCACCCTCAAGAACTCCGACCGCATCATCGTGATGGAAGAAGGCCGCATCATCGAGCAGGGGTCCCACGAGGAACTCCTGGCCTTGGGCGGCCTCTACTACCGTCTCGTCAAAATCCAGACCGAACTCTCGCGCGAAGCCAACGTGGACACCATTCACCTCGTCAAGAAGTAAGGGTCTTGCCATGACCGACGCCCCCGCCGCGCCGGACGCCCCCGCGTCCGAGGCGCTTCTGAAGAACCCCCCTCCCCCGAAGACGGAGACGCAGGTCCGCTTCCTCACCCCGAACATGTGCCGCATCCATCTGGGGAACCTGGGCGCCCTGCACGTGACCGTCCTCAACGAAGGCATCTACGGCGGCGTTTACGCCGCGTATGCCTTCCCCGTCGCCCATCCCAACGGGTACATCTCCCTCCTTTACACCGCCGGAGAGAAGGACTTCGAGATCGGCCTCATCCGCAACCTTGATGAGTTTCCGGCCGACGCCGCCGACCTGGTACGCAAGGCGCTCCGACGCCGCTACTTCGTTCACATTGTGAAGCGCATCGTCAACATCGGGTGGAAGTACGGGCTTATCGCCATGGACGTGGAAACGGACAAGGGACCTGCCAGCTTTTTCATGCGCTGGTCCTCCGATCGCGCCGTGGACTACGGCCAGCGCGGCAAGGTCTTGATGGACCTGGACAACAACCGCTACCTGATCCCCGACGTCGAGGCTCTTGACGAAGACGAGCGCGCGGAGTTCCAGCGTTACATCTACTGGTAACCCCTCCCCTCGCCCCTGAAACGGCAAGGCCGTCCGGTCTGCACCGCAATGACCGGACGGCCTTTGTGTTTGAGGCTGTGTCTGCGTCCTGACGTGGGTCTTACTTCCCCGCCGGGGCCGGGGCAGGCGCCGGGGCCGGAACGGCAGCAGCCTTCTCCTTCTCAAGCTGCGCCACCTTGGCTTCCAGGGACTTCACCTTCGCCTCAAGAGCGTCCTTGAGCTTTTTCAGTTCCGCCGCCAACTTGCCGGACTCGGCGACCTTCGCCTCCGCGCCCTTCTTGGCCGTTTCCGCCGCTGTCAACTGAACCTTCAGCCGGTCCTGCTCGGCCTTGGCGTTCATCGCCGCCGTATCCGCGGCAGTCTTGATCGCCGCCGACTTCTTCTGCTCGGCCTTCAGGTCCTCGGCAGCCTTCGCGGCCTGGTCCTGAGCCGCCTTCTTCTCCGCATCCGCCTTCTTGAGGTCGGTCTTCAGAATCTCAATCCGCTTCTCCTGCGTCGCCAGGTCTTCCTTGTACGTGGATTTGAGAACCACGCAACCCGAAAGCCCGAAAAGCGCCGCGCCGACCGCCACCCCCGTCAACACCTGTGCAAGTCTCATGCTCTCCACCTCCCGAAGAAAATGATCCGGACCACGACGGTCCCGTACCTTCTGCTGGTCGTCCCGGCATCGAGAGCCGTTTGGCCAAGCATTATACACCCCGCCAAGGCAAATGCAACATTGTGTTAGCGCAAAGGGCAGGGGCACGGAACAGCCCGGATACTACGGATGGGATCGCCGGACGCCCACAGAGACCGGGACGCTGCCCCCCCGTCCCGGTCCGTGCGACACCCGCCGTGTACGTTGCCTACTTCTCGCCCGGCAGGAAGTACGCGTTGGCGTCCTCGCCCGTGAAGGGACGCCCGTTCGTCATCACACCCACCACGCGGATCGCCACCTCTGAGCCAAGCTGCTTGAGCTTGAGCAGTTCGCTGTACAACTGCCCCCGGTCAAAGGTGACCTTGCAGACAAGCTTGCCGTCCTTGTCTATCGAGGTCTTCATCGGTGGGATCATCGGCACGGGCGTTTCAAAGGCGACAGACGACGTGCCCAGAAGATACACGCTTGTCGGGTCCACACCGCTTCCGATTTCCGGCCCGAAGGTGAGAACGCAGTGGATGTACTGCCCCTCGTTATTCACGTTGTTGCTCTGCGTCTGAATCGTCGCCGTCACGCCCAGGAAGGGGTTCCATTCCCCTTCCTTCTCGTCCTTCGCGGCAAGCCCCTGCAAGAGCAGGGATGAATCCATCCCACAGGCGCCGTGGAACATTCCTGCCTTGAACTCCCCCCTGCGCTCGACGTGCCCGTCAAGGAAGAGGAAGTTCGCCTCTCCCGCATGGCGACGCACAATCGTCGCATCCGCCCATGTCGCAGAATGCTCCCACATCCCCAGCACGGCCGCCGGGACGCCGTCATAGAAGATCACCCGGTCAGCCGGATCCGGCACCCGCGATATCACCTTGGCGATCAGGGGCATCTCGACATTGTGCGCATAGCTCGCCATGGCGCTGATCATCTGGCCCCCTGCACTGCGCACAGGCACACGCATGTATCCCCGCGCACTGGGGCAACCGAGCACATCCTTCACCGGCTCGGAAAGGAACGCATCACGCTCACCCCCCGTTCGCGAATCCAGCCACCACTTCCCGCCCCCGGCGAAGTCCTTTGCATCGTAGTAAACGTTCGAGAACCGACCGCCGTCCTGCGGCATGACCACGGCCAAGGCCGCCCCCAACTTGCCCAGATGGTCCGCGCAGACAGCGGCGCGCGCGCTCTCGCGTGTCTTGAAGACCATCGGGATGAGGAGCAGGCTCAGAACCGCCCCAATCGCGATAACGACAAGCATCTCGACGAGGCTGAAGCCGTAGCTCCTGTTCTTCATGGCACGTCTCCTTATGAATCCTAATCTTCCGCTAATCGCAGAGCATGTTGCATACCGCGACATACACACTTGACCGGCAATGTGCCGTAAAGCCTTGCTGATTCAATGGATAGACTGAATGCGCGATGTGGATGAGCTACGAGTAGCACCCTCAGCGGCGTCTCGTGCGTTGCACAACGGAACACTTCGCCGTCGCAATCTGCGACGCAGAAGCGCCCCTCAGGCACCCTACGTGCGTGTCTGTCGCGACCGGGCGACGGTCAGGGCCCCTCCTGCACCCATCGCGGCCCCCACACGAAGCACATGCACGCGTCGTGATTGCCCGTTCCGATGACGTTCCCAACCCCGCGCGCCACTGGCGCGATGGTCGAGAACTGCGTTCGATGCTCTTTCGGTCCACCGGCCACGCGAGAGTAGCGCGCAATCGCGGCGCCGCTGCCAATGACGCTCAACGGCAACGACATCTCCACCTGCCACCCCTGCTCCGTGCGCCGGACCTTGGCCTGGCAGATGCCGCGCTTCTCATCCTGGATGGAGCCGTTGGCATTCACCAGCACACGCATGGCCGAACGTCCCGCGTTCAGCAAACTCAGAGCGATTGCATCATCCCGCGCCATTGCGGGGTAGGCGGAGGTGTCCGTGTTGACGCCCTCCACCGAGGCACCGATCAGTTTGGGATCCCCTTCGCAGTCAAAGGCCAGGTAGAGCGTCTTGTCGTGGGCCACGGCGTAGATGTTCGTTCGGTGCGGCACACGGTCCTCGATGACGTACCCCTCGTGAAAACGCCCGGAATAGGCCGGCGCGCCCCACTCGTGCGCCTCGATCGTGCCGTCCAGCGTGGGCGGCTGCGCGGCACGGCGGATGAAGAGAAATCCACTCTCGCCGGCCAGTTCGACGGCAAATCGAACGGCGTTCGGCGCACGAAGTTCCTCCCGGCCCGCCGTCATTTCCGCCGGGACAAGCGCAATCCGCCGGCGCATCTCATCCGCGCTCCGAACCGGGCCTTGGGCCGCCGCCCGCTTCACCATCTCCTGCGACAGCGCGTGCAACGCCCGTGCCGGGCCGGGGTTGCCGTCGAAATGATAGCGGAAGCTCTCCAGGTTGGCGCCGTGCCCGGACACCGTGTCAATGGCGAACTTCAGGTTCCGCACGGCTTCATAGCTGTTCCGCAACGATCCGGACTCCAGCCACGTCTCCAGTCCGTTCAACATCTGCGCCCAATCCGGTGGTTGGATGGCGGCCCCGCGTTCGAGCGCCTGACACGCCGCGTAGCGATAGGACATCATGCGCGTAAATGCGAAGGAGGTCTTGAAGAACTCGACCCGCCGTGCGGCTTCGGCCAACTCCGCGCGCCGGTCGGCCGCCGCGCGTGACGCTGCGCCAAGTCTGGTCTCGGCCGCGCCGAGGAGTCGCATCGCCTCGTCGCACTTTGCCGGGGGGAATATCTCAAGCTGCCGGACGTCCCCCATCCAGCGATAGTTGCTCTTGGCGCTCTTCAGGGGCTGCGTACACCAGGTCTGTTCAAGGAAGTCGAAGTACGCTTTCATCTCTCCGGCCGCCGGGCCGAACATGTCCGAGTAGTACTGCGCGGCCAGAGCCTCCGGGTCCTTCCGGTGATCCCACAGGAGCTTGTCAATCAGCCAGTATTTCGGACCGTCGAGGCCCCAGTTGGGGCCGCACTCGGCATAGAAGCCGTCCACGCCGACGCCGTAGCGCTCTCGGATGTTCGACAGGAGATGGCGGTTGTAGATGCGCGGCACGATGAACTCGCGCCCGTAGATGTACTCGTAGATGCCCATGCGCGTGGCAAGGCTGTTCCACTTCGCCACGTTCTCGCGGAAGGAGGCGCGGACCGGCTCGTCCCAGAGCTGCGCGCTGTCCACCGTCAGGTATGGCACCAGCATCGGATGGAGGCGGATGGAACCGGCCGGAACGCCCTTGATCCCGGCGTAGGCCAGGCAGCCCAGGCGCTTGTCCGGATGGCGTTGCGCAACCTGTTCGGCCACCTCGTTGTAGAAACGGAAGAAGGCGTACGCCGTTCGCGCACCCGGTTCAGTGATGGCGGCCGGCGCCATCGCCTGGCAGCGCGCGCAGCGGCAGAACTTGTTCGTGTCGTTCATGCCCACGCTGAAACTGGTGTCCGCCGGGTTCTTGTCAAAATGCTCGATGGCTGCGGCGGCCACGAGGCGCACCACCTCCGGATTCGAGATGCACGGCTGAAAATCCTGCTCGCGCGGCGGCTGCGGCACATGGCGTTTGCCGTCCAACTCCGGGTAGTACTCCGGGTGCTCCGCGCCGTACTTCTGCGGGGGAAGGATGTTGACCAGGGCGTGATGGAACCGGTCCCGATAGCGTAACCGAAAGCTGTGGGCCGGCGCCGTCATGAACCAGCGCATCTTGTAGCTGGGCTCCTCGACGATGTCGAAGGCGCTCGGGATTTCCCATCGTTCCCGCCGGGGGATGACGTCGCCGAGCCCGATCATGCCGTCCTCCTTCGGCATCCAGAAGCGGACTCCCCCCTCCATGTACCAGCGGCATCCGGCGTAACGCTCAAAGAGGTCGTAGGCCGCCCAGTGCGTACCCCACTTATGTTTGCCGCAGAGGTAGAGGTCGCGTCCCGTGCAGCGCAGGATGAACCCGTCATCGTCCAGTTTCGTCAGTGCCGGCCCCAGGATCTCCTGCACCCTGGGCTGGTCGCCGACCCAGATGCGGAAGTCGTACGCGGCGTCGAGGTCTTTGCCGCGGAGGTCCTTCTCCTGGACGATGGGGACGTTGATGCCGCCCCTTCCGTCCGCATCGCGCGTGATCAGCAGCAGGTTGCGTTGAACGATGGCGTGGCCGCCCCAATACGGGTATTGGTACCGCGGCTGCTCGCCGATGATGATGACCGTGCGCACCTTCGGCCCGACCACCGTCACGGTCGCAGGCTCCGCCGTCACCCGTTGGGCAAACGCGCACAGACCGGCCGCCACGAGAAACCACAGCACCGCCTTGGCCATCGGCGACTCCCCATCAGGGAAAGGAGTCCTTCAGTGATTCTGTCCCCCGCCGCGCACGCGACAGAGGCGCTCCGGCCCGCCCGCACAGATGAAGATTCGGTCCAACTCCCGCTCCTGCTCCCGGTCCAGCGGCGACGCCTCCTCCGCGGACAGAATCCTGCGGACATCCTCGGAGGCCCGGCGCATGATCCCCTCCATGTCTGCTCGCTGAATCGAGTCCGGGAGGCGCCGCTCGAAGTACTTCGGCAACCACATCTCCTGCCGGAAATGCTCGGCCGTATGGTCCAGCGCCAGGTAGGAGCCCCCCGGCCCCGTACAGCGAATCAAGTCCTCCGCCAGCGTCTCGTCATTCACATCCACCCCGGCCATCAAAGCGTTGAGCAAGCCGACGAGTTCAACGTCTATCAGCGCCTGCGGCAGGGAGCAGACGGCCCCGGCCGGCCCCAGAATTCCCAGGCGGACGCTCAGGGGGACGTCATAGAGAAACAGGCCCATCAGACTGGTGAAGGTGCGCTCGACAGCCGCCTGGATGCCCGGGTGCCAGGCGTCGAGCCCAACGTGGAACCCCGGCTCAGGAAAGCCGTACCAGCGCGTCAGGTCGCGGCTGGCCATACAGAGGACGATCTTGCGCGGGTCCGCGTAGCAGGCCTGGCCGCTACGCTGATCCATCACTACCGGAACGGCCCCATAGTGGGGTTCCTGTCCCAACGCGTGCGTCAGGCACATGCCCGCCAGCGCCTCCGCGTTCGACAGCGCCAGCGTTCCGGCCGCCGTCACCGGCCCCGAGGCGCCCGAGACAACCATCGGCGCGCCAAAGACCGCCGGATATCCCATGTCCAGTATCTTGAGGGCCAGTTCGATTCCGTCCCGGCTGTATGTCAGGGGCGAGGTGCAGTAGCAGCGCGCGAAGAAGCGGCCCGACGCCTTCAGCGCCGCGCGGCTGCCGAGCAGGACCGCCAGCATGTCGTGGATCGGTTCGGCGGAGTTGAGGTTGAGCACGGTGGGAACGACCGGCTTGCGTCCGACCTTGGCCGAGATGAAGAACTGACAAAGGTCCTCCGTCCCGGCGGGAACGTCGCGGGGCAAGACCAGGCTGCTGCCCACCTCCACGCAGTCCAGCGCGTCCGCCAGCCGCACAGAGTCCGCCAGGTCCGCACAGGTGGCGTCGCGCGCCAGTCCCGTGTCCATGTCCAGTGTGCGGACGGCCGAACCGGAGAGTATCCCGCGCACCCTGCGTCCCGGCTCGCGCGGCGGAGGTTTCGGGCGCGCGGCCCAAGCTCGCCGTTTGGCCGCCGATTCCGTGAAGCGGATGATCCCTTTCCCGCTGTCCACGTGCGCCCCCAGCGCCGCCGCCGCGTCCTGAAGCCGCCGCACCGGCACGCGCACCCCCGTCTCCCGGAGCACGCGCAACGACGCCGCGTGAATGCGCTCGATCTCCGCGTCGCAGAGGACCGCGCGCGTTCCCCACAGGTCGGTCTTCACCGCCAGACCTCCTTCCTCCGTTGCCGCCGCCCCATCCACGCGTCCCTATCATACCGAATGCCCTATGCCATTTCCAGCAGCCGGATCCTATTTTTTGACAACTCGCGGTTGCGAACGCCCCCGTGTTTCGTTAGAATCCCGCCCCACATCGCAGGCCGCTGCGACTTCGCTCGTCTCCCAAGGGAGGCTCCAGGTATGATCGGATGCACACTGGGTCGGATGTTCCGCGTGACCGTGGCCGGCGGTTCATACCAGGAGGGGTTGTCCGCCAATCTCCAAGGTGTGCCGCCGGGGCTGCTTCTCTCCGAAGCCGAGATTTATGCCGACCTCCTCCTGCGCAAACCCGGCCAGGGCGAGCTGGCCAGCCCCCGCCGCGAACCGGACGTCCCGATCCTCTACAGCGGCGTCAACGCGGCGGACACGATGTCCGGCTTCCACACCGCCAACGTCACCAACGGCACGCCGGTCGTGATCCTCATTCCCAACATGGACCGCCACTTCGAACACATCGAGCAATACCGCTCGACGAATCGCACCCCGCGTCCCGGCCATGCCAGCTTTGCCTCCTACGAAAAATACGGTCCCTGCGACGACTCGATCGGCGCGGGACTCTTCAGCGGGCGTTACACCTCCACCATCGTCGCCGCCGGCGCCGTCGCCAAGCGCGTCCTCCGGCTGCACGGCATCGAGGTCGTCGGATACGTGCGCGAGGCCGCCGGGGTCCGCGCCCGCGAGCTCGACCTGGCCACCGTCAAGCAGCGCGTCGCCGCCTACAAGGAACTGCGCCGCGACTACGACCTGCTCTACGCCATGCTCTACCGCGACCGGCGCATCACACCCGAGATGCGCTTTTTCCAGAAGTGCGCCGTCCTGGCCGAGATCGAGAAGATGATCCCCGACCTCCAGGAGAAGAAGAAGTTCGATCTGGCCGAGGCGCGCGCGCGCTACGGCGTTCATCCGCTCATGAACTGCCCCGACCTTGACGCCGCCGACGAAATGGTTGCCCGGATCATCGCCATCCGCGAGAGCGGCGACTCCTCGGGCGGTCTGGTCGAGGTCGTGGCCACCGGCATTCCGGCCGGCATGGGCGAGCCGGTCTTCGACAAGCTCGACGGCGAACTCGGACGCATGATGGGCATCGGCACAGTCAAGGCCGTCGAGATCGGCGCGGGGATGGCCGTCAAGGACATGACCGGCTCCGTCTGCAACGACCAGATGTTCATGAAGGACGGGAAGGTCGCCTTCGGCTCGAACAACGCCGGCGGCATCACCGGCGGCCTGACCACCGGGCAGGACATTGTCGTGCGCCTGGCCGTCAAGCCCACCCCGACCATCGCCAAGCCGCAGACGACAGTGGACAAGGTCTCCCGCACCGACGCTCGCCTTGCCGCCGTCACCCGCCGCGACCCGACCATCGTCGCCCGCGTCTGGCCTGTGGCCGAGGCCTTTACGTCCGTGATCCTGCTCGACCACCTGATGATGCACCTCGGCTACCAGGCTGTGGCGCGCACGCGCGACGTGGATGAGCAGGGGCGTCCGTGGGGAACGTGACGTTCGCAAATCACCGCGCGCGGACACGCTCCGGCGCGGAGAACACGCCGTCCGGCGCTCGACGCCGGACGGCGCATCACCTCGAATGCATGGAGAAGGAGTGCCCGATGAAGGCTGTCTTCAGCGCCGGTATTGCCACCTTGTTCGCGCTGGCCCTGTTTTCGACTTCCGCCGGTGCCTGCACGGCCTTCCGGCTCGCGGCCGATGACGGCACGATCCTCGTCGCGCGATCCATGGAGTTCGCCGTGGACCTGAAGTATGACGTGATCGTGGTCCCCCGGAACAGGGCATACACCAGTCCCGCCCCCGACGGCAAGGAGGGTCTTTCCTGGAAGACACGCTACGGCTACGTCGGCGTTGCCTGCCTCGGACAGGAGTACGGCGTCTCCGACGGCATGAACGAGCGGGGGCTCGCCGTCGGCGTGCTCTGGTTCGAGTCCGACATGAAGTGGCCGACCGTTCCCCCCTCCGACATGCGCCGCGCCCTGGCCCAGAGCATGATCAGCGACTGGATACTCGGGAGCTTCGCCGGCGTGGAGGAGGTCAAGCGCGAGATCGCCGGCGCCCGCGTCTTCAACTACACCGACCCGGCGACGCGCATGGCCCTGACGGTGCATTTCGTCGTGTACGACGCCGCGGGCGGCTGTATCGTCATTGAGTACGAGGACGGCGTCTGCCGCATCCACGAAAACCCCCTTGGGATCATGACAAATGCCCCCCGATTCCCCTGGCACATGACCAACCTGCGCCAGTACGTCGGCATGACCAGCGAGAAGCCGGAGGCCTTCCAGGTCGCCGGCCTCAACTTCCCCGCCACGGGCCACGGGGCCGGCATGTTCGGACTGCCCGGCGACCTGACGCCGCCGAGCCGGTTCGTGCGCCTCGCGGTGCTCACCCGGTTTGCCGACAAGCAGCCCGATGCGCGAAGGACACTCACCCTGGCCCACCACATCATCAATACTTTCGCCATCCCCTTCGGCATGGTTACGGACACGATGCCGGACAAGAAGACCGTCCTCAAGGAATCCACGCAGTGGGTCACCTTCCGCGACCTTACCCATCGCGTCATCTACTTCAAGACGTACGAGAACCAGAGCCTGCGAAAGATTGACCTCAACCGCATAGACTTCTCGGCAACGGCGCTCCGGCGCATTCCCATGTACGCCGGCTCCGAGGTCGTCACGGACGTCACCGAATCGGCGCGCTGACCGGGCCTCGCCCGTGCATGTCGAGCGCTTCCTTGACACCTCAGAGCGCCCTGTGCTACTATCCCACGGCATGACAAGGGGTGTCTTCCCGGCGCGGAGGCATCCTCATTCTCTACGGGTCAAGGGCCACGAATGCTTCCGGGATGGCTGGATCGCGAGTCGCTCGCCAGTCTGCCATGGTTCATCATCTATCTGGTGATCATGACAACCCTGGCGCAGCTTCTGCTGCTCGCGCTGGTCCTGGTGCTGGCGTACAAGATGAACCGTCTCATCGCCAAACTCGACCAGATTTCCCAGAATGCCGGCAAGTTCGTGCAGATGGGCATGACCTTCTTCAAGAAGCGCTGACCCGCCTCCCTCGATTGCCGTCCCGGAGCCCCGGATATGGCCGAAAAAAACCTCTTCTTCGACTGCTTCTCCGGCGCCAGCGGCGATATGATCCTTGGCGCGCTGGTGGATGCCGGCGTCTCCTTGGACGCGCTCAGCCGCGACCTGTCCGCGCTGCCCTGCGGCCCCATCCGCCTGCGCGCGGAGAAGGTCCACCGCTGCGGCATCCGTGCGACGCGCGTGCACGTCGAGATCCCCCACGAACACGCCCACCGCGGACTCAGCGATATCCGTGCGCTGATTGACGCCGCCGCTTTGCCCGAGACCGTCAAAGAGCGAGCCGTGCGGATCTTCACCCGTCTGGGCGAGGCCGAAGCAGCCGTCCATGGCTGTCCGATAGACCACGTCCACTTCCACGAAGTCGGCGCGCTCGATGCCATCGCGGACATCGTCGGCGCGTCCGCCGCGATGGAACATCTCGGCGTCGCCGAGGTCCGTTTCTCCACGCTACGTCTCGGCGGAGGAACGGTTCGCGCCGCGCACGGCGATCTGCCCGTTCCCGCGCCCGCCACGGCGCGCTTGATCGCCGGGTACGTCTCGGAGATGGGGCCGGTCCCCTGCGAGCTCTTGACGCCCACCGGCGCCGCAATCCTGACCACCCTGGGACGCCAGGACACCACGCCGCGCCTTGCGCATGATCGGGTCGCCTACGGCGCGGGCGCGAAGGAATTCCCCGGCCACGCGAACGTTCTGCGCCTCTTCATCGGACCCCTTCTGAGCGGCGCGGAGGCCGACACGGTGTGGGTCATCGAGTGCAATCTGGACGACACCACTCCCGAGGTCTGCGCCCATGCCATCGAGCGGCTGCTGGCCGCCGGCGCGCTTGACGCCTGGGCGACGCCGATCCAGATGAAGAAATCGCGCCCGGCCTGGCTGTTGAGCGCCATCGCCGAGGACCGCGCGCGCCCTGCCGTCGAGGAGACCTTCTTCCGGGAGACGACGACCTTCGGATTTCGGCGCACCCGCGCGGAGCGAAGCAAGCTGACGCCCGAACACCGTACGGTCACCACCCCCTACGGTCCTGTGCGGGTGAAGGTCGGCGCCCTGGGCGGGCGGACGATGACCGCGTCCCCGGAGTTCGAGGACTGTCGCAGTCTGGCGCGCGAGAAGAACGTGCCCCTCCGCGAGGTGATGGCTGCCGCCCTGGCCGCCTTCCGGCGCGAACCCTGAACTACAGGAACTCGCGGCACCACAGCTCCAACGTCGCCAGCGTCCATAGCTGCCGTCGCTCGAACATGCTCAGTGTCGTCCGGGACAGCAACTGCGCCACCGGCTCCGGCGCAAAGAACCCGCGCCGCCGAATCGCCTCCGGACCGATCAAGTCCACCATCATGTCCCGCATTTCGCCGCCCGCCCACTCCCCCACCGGCACGGCGAAACCTGTCTTGCGGCGGCGGACGATGTCGCGCGGCAGCAGGGTCTCTCCGACGCGCCTGAGGATGCGCTTTCCCGCAAGCCCTCGCAGCTTCCAGGCCGGCGGCATCCGCATCACGCGCTCCACCACCCGGTGGTCCAGGTACGGCACGCGCGCCTCGACGCCGTGCGCCATCGTCATGCGGTCCACTTTCACCAGCAGATCGTCGGCCAGCCACGTCGCCAGGTCCAGTCGCAGCAACTGATTCAGGTACGGCCCGCCACCGGGACGCAGGAAGCGCCGGACGACATCCTCCGGCGGCAGGGTCGCCCGGCACGCCGCCCGGAGTTCGCCGGTGTAGAGGCGTGCCTTCTCCCCC
>JAKJEM010000031.1:5469-35939 GCA_022705425.1 Planctomycetota bacterium | reverse complement strand
CTACTTCATTGACGAAACCCGCCCCGGAGGCGGACAACTCACCCTCAGACGTGTCCGTCTCGATAAAGCCGAACGCGAGACCCTCCTCACCCTCGATACCCCCATCCCCGGCACTCGGCGACGCCCCACCAAGATCTACTCCCTCTCAACCATCCGCTCCGACGGCAAAGCTCTTGCCGTCTCCGCCTTCCTTGGCGACGGACTCGAAAAGGATGCCCCTTTCGGCCTCCTCGTCTTTGACCTCGAGAACGGACGCGTCACCCTTCCGCTCCAAGGTCCCCAATACGGCAACATGCACCCCCAATACTGCCGCTCCACCGACTCGCGCGCCTTGCACGACATCATGGTTCAGGACAACGCCGACAACTTCATTCACTCCCTTACCGGCGAAGTCCTGGACTATCGCAAGACCCTCAAACTCGATATTCACGTCCTGCGCGACGACGGTACACACTTCCGGAACCTCCCCTGGGGCGCCACCCAACGTGAACACGTTCAGGGACATCAATGCTGGCGTGGACGCACCGAATGGGCCATCACCAGCCTCAGTGCTTACGAGTCCAAGACCCTCGCCAAGCCCGGCTGGCGTTGGACTGACGCCCACCACGAACAGCACATGATCGAAAGCCTTCCTGTCCCCCACACCGGCCATCTCGGCGCGGACAGCCCCGGCGGCATCCGAAACCTTCTTACGCGAGGGCATCCCGCCCCCCGTTTCTACCACTTTGCCACCGACGCCGAAGGCAACCGCCTCGTCACCGACTATGGTGATCCCTATGGCCTCTGGGGCGACGGCCGCACCGAACTCATCCTCGCCGAACTCGGCACACCCGGGCGCGACCCCTTCCTTCGCCTCACGCGCCTCCTTGACACGCGCACGGCCCCCCGCTCCCCCTGCCAAGCCCACCCCTTCCTCTCACCGGACGGACGCGCCGCCTTCTTCAACTCTGACGAGTCGGGCAAACTTCAGGCGTATATGGTCACCGGACTCCCGCGCGCTAATGTAACTTGACAACCGGCGCAGAAGATGCTACTATCCGGTCAGTGTCCAGTTATATGACCGGTAAGTCTGAGTAGATGCTATGCCTGTGAATGTTGAGGGCGGCGTGCGAACAGCCGACCAGAGCCGCATCGGAAAGGTCAAAGAGTACCTCTTGGGCGAAATCAACCGCTCGGCCATCCGCATCGGCGACTCCCTCCCTTCCCGCAACATCCTCGCCCGCAAGTTCAACCTTTCCCCCGCCGCTGTGAGCATCGCCCTTGGCCAGCTTGCCAGAGACGTCCACCTCGAAAGCATTCCCGGCAAAGGCATCTACCTTCGCGAACGCCCGGCTGCCGTGCGGCTCCTCACCGTTGCCATGGTCGGCTATGGCTCCGATGCCCTCACGAACCGCTCCGCCATCCAGCGCGACACCTACTGGCGTGGCATCTACCACAGCCTCATTTGCGAAGCCCAGACCCACGACACCGCCCTCATCTGGATTCCCAATACTACCCGTTGCCAACTCGACTTCGACCGTGTCCTTGCCCACCACCCCGACTGCATCGTCAGCTTCGGTGTCCCGCTTAGCGCCGAAACCGTCCAGGATTTCCGCCGTCGGCGTATCCCCATCATCTCCGGAAACCGTCAGCTCGAAGACCAGGGGCTTTCCTATGTTGACTACGACACTGTCGCCGGTTTCAGACAGATGGTCGAGCTCTTCCACGACCGCGGCCACCGGCGCATCGGCGCACTCGTCATCAACCCTTCCATCGGCGGCGCAGGAGAGAAGAACTGGAGCGCCTTCTGCACCGCTCTCGCCAGTCGCCGCTGCGTTTACGACTACGCCCAGTACTGGCGCGTCTTCGACCGCGTCGAGACCGCTCTTGCGCAGGACCTCACCATCTCCCAAGACTTGACCATCGAGGCCGAATGCCGTTTCGCCTGCGAGCAGACCCTTGCTCTCCTGGCCCTCCCCGAACCGCCCACCGCCCTCTACTGCTGGAACGAATTCCTCGCCCGCGGCGCCGCCGAGGCCATCGCTTCCCGCGGCCTCAAGCCCGGCGTTGACATCGGCATACTTATCAGTGGTTGCGTCGAAGACGACGAACCCTACAGCCTCCTCGCCGAACCCCACAACGAGCTGGCCACCGAACTGCTCCGCGTTGCCCGCCGTTGTCACGAAGACCCGCAGTCCGTCATCCAGATCAACATCTCCAAGCGCTTCATTGATCGCGGTTCCATGGGTAGCCCCGGAGGCGCGATGCGGAATCCCTGAAACGGGCCGATCCGAGTGGCCCGGACGAGGCGGCGAGTGGACGAGTTCCTGTCGGAAGGAGAACGGCCATGCGAAGGAAATGGGATGGGTCAGCCGCGTTTACGTTGATCGAGCTCCTCGTCGTCGTCGCCATCATTGCCGTCCTCGCGGCGATGCTCCTGCCCGCCCTGGCCGGCGCGCGCGAGAAAGCGCGCCAGGCGGCTTGCGTCAATAACCTCAAACAGGTCAGCACTGCTCTGGAGAGCTACCTCGGCGACTACGGCGGGTACTATCCGTGCTACCCGTCAATGGGAATGCCCTGGTGCTCGACGACGCCGCACGCGACGGCCGTGGCGCCCAACGGCCTGCCGCTGTGCTCCTACAGCGGCGGTTTGGTGCATACCTCGAGCTATGACAACCCGCACTCGACCATCACTGCGCCGGTCTATCTATATCCGGGGCGCCAGCCCGTCTATATGAACGGCGTGCCGGACTGCAACGACGGGAACGCCAGCTTCTTCTCGGGCCACTACCGCTGCATCGCCTACGGTTCTTATGCGCGCGTGAGCCCCCCGGCGCCGGCAACGACGGCGGCCGACCCGAAACTGGGGCCGGTTGGACTGGGCACACTGCTCTACTCGAACCACCTGCCGGAGGCGCGCGTGTATTACTGCCCCAGCGCCGACGGGATGCCCACCGGCGAGACGCCCAGCGAGGGCACGGGGGCAGTCTACGTCACCGGCTTCCGCCTCTCGCACTGGAAGCGCGCCGCGGGGAAGAATCGGGCGGAATTCGATGCCGACACGATGCTGCGCGGGAACTGGGGGAACAGCTATGCCCCGAAGGCCATCTTTTCGCATTACGACTACCGCAACATCCCCTACCGCCAGGCATACCCGTGGTGCCAGACGCAGGACCGCGGCGGCGACCCGGATCGCACGTGGCTTTCGGGTACCAAGCCGCGCGTTTTCGTGGGCGAGTTGGGACCGGCCTTCCGTACGCCGAAAGAACTGGGCGGACGCGCCATCGCCGCCGACACCTTCAGCAAAGGGGGCGATTACGACGCCAATGGCATGTTCGTCGGCAGCTCCGCCGCCCCGGGACCGATCAACGGCCTTTCCCCCGTCACGCTGAGCTGTCTGATCGCCGGTATGGGCATCAAGGCCCACCGCCGGGCGTACAACGTCCTCTACGGCGATGGGCACGTCGGGGTCTTCAACGACGGGGAGGAGAAGCTCGTCTGGCACATCCAAGGGTTCCGCGATGTCGCCAAGGGGCAGTCAAATACGCATAATATTCTGGGCGCGTTCTACTACTACGGCTCCGGTTACGGCTATCAGACGAACGCCGGGACCCCCTTCGGACACACGCATGCGGGGCTGATTGACAAGAACGCCACGAACGCGCGCGGCTCGGGGGTGCTGATCTGGCACACCTTTGACAACGCCGCCGAGATTGACTTGCAGTGAAACCAGCTATGGCGGACACAGGCGCCGACCACGACGTTGTTGTTGCCGGCGGCGGACTGGCGGGGACCTTTGCGGCGATTGCGGCGGCGCGCGAAGGAGCCAGAACCCTTCTCATCGAGCGGTACGGCTTTCTGGGTGGCATGGCCACCCTCGTCCCCGTCACCCTCTTCATGCAGTACCACGTGATGACGCGCGACGGGCGCATCCGTGAACTGGTGAAGGGACTGTTCGGCGAGACCGTCCGAAGGCTCAAGGCCGCCGGGATGATGCTCGACCGGCCGTTTGCCTTCGACGACATCGCCTTGCGCGGCGTGCTCGACGACATGACCGGTGAAGCGGGCGTTGAGGTGCGGTTGCATACCGTTCTCGCAGGCGCGGTCGTTCGAAAAGGCCGCGTGGCATCAGTGATCTGCGCCGGCAAGTCGGGCCTGCGCGATCTGCGCGCGCGCATCTTCATTGATGCAACCGGCGATGGCGACCTGGCTCACCACGCGGGGGTGGCGTATGACGTGGGCGGCGAAGAGGGGCGCACCCAGCCGATGACGCCCACCTTCCTTCTGGGCGGGGTGGATGCTGCCCGGCTTCCGCCAAGGTCTGATATCAACCGGCGCTTACAGGACGCCTTCGACCGGCGGGAAAGCCCCATCTTTGCCCTTGGTTTCTGGCGTACGCCGCATCCGGACCTTGTGCTGGTGAACGCGGGTTACGTCGCAGGTCGGAATGCGCTCGACGAGGCGGACCTTTCGCGCGCGGAGGTCGAGGGCCGGCGGCTCGTGCGCGGTATCGTCGAGGCGCTGCGGCGCTTCGTGCCGGGGTTCGAGTCGTGCTACGCGGCGCGCCTGGGCGCGCAGATCGGTGTGCGCGAGACGCGCCACCTCCGCGGCCAATACACGCTCAGCGAAGCGGATGTGCTCGGCGGGCGTCATTTTGAGGACGGCATTGCCCGGTGCGCCTTCGAGATTGACGTTCATCCCCCGGGACCTGACCGGCCGAAGCGCAATACCCCGCTCCCACCGGGCGTGTTCTATGAGATTCCCTATCGCTGCCTCCTGCCCGCCCGGGGGCCGGCGAACCTCCTGGTCGCCTGCCGGGCGTTGAGCGCCACGCACGAAGCCCATGCCAGCCTTCGGATCATGCCGACGATGTCGTCCGTAGGAGAGGCCGCGGGCCTGGCCGCTGTACGGGCGCTGGCGCTTGGGGGCGACGCGCGGCGCGTGGACGGCGTGGCGCTCAAGTGTGATCTGCTCTTGCGCGGTATCATGGGGGAGCCGGAAGGATGAACGCGCGAGGCGCGGACCAACCAGCGGCGAGGATGGGTAACGGGCAATGATTCGGATCGTCTCCGGCAACCTTCCTGACGCCACGCTTGCGTCGCTGCGCGGCGACATCGAGGTGGTTGTTCGCGCTGCGCGGCAGCGGAGGGTGAGACTGCCCCACGTGGAGTTCCGCGTCGTGTCACTGGAACACGCGCAGGAGCCCGTGCCGGGCATTCCGCCACATGCGGTTGTGAAACCCCGCCCCCCGGCATCTGCACGCTTCCGCGAGCGGTGCGCCTGGGAAACGCAGCGCCAGAGCTTCCAGTTCCTGCGGCGCGGCGGAACGCTCTGGGTTGTCGCCGGCGGCCTCGAAGGGGCGGTACACGGGGTGGACGAGGCACTTGAGCGTTTGACGGGCGTTTTCTGGGGAGGGGTCCAGGAGGAGGACACTCTCTTTGGCCCGTGCCGTCCGCTGCCGCGCGGTGTTGTTACGCCGAGCTTTCCCTATCGCTTCCGCGACGGGAGCGGACCGACGCGCGGCGACGAGGAGCAGTTCCTCCTCTGGCTCAGCCGCACGCGCCACAGCGGACGGGTCTATGCCAGCCACGGGTGGGCCGGCCTGTCGGACGCCGAGCGTGCGCGAATCCTCGCCCTCTTTCGAGCGCGGGGAATGCACATCGTCGTCGGCTATCACGCGATGCACTACTTCCTGCCGGAAGGGGAGTTCACGAAGCACCCGGACTGGTTCGGGATGCGCGACGGACTCCGCGTCCGTAAGGGCTTCGTCGAACTGCCGGAGGCGCCCCACCTGAACGCCGAACTGCCGATTCAGCCCTGTCTGTCCAATCGCGAACTTGTCGAGTTTCTCTCCGACCGTATGGCGGCGCATGTCCGTGCCCACCCGGAAATCGAGATCTTCTCGATCTGGCCGCATGACGGTGTCAACAACTGGTGCCAATGTCCGAAATGCCTGCGGCGGACGCCCTACGAGATGATGTACTCCATCGCCATTGCCGTGGCAAAGAAGACGCCCGGGCGGTTGCCGATCGAGTTGATCGCCTACGCAAACACCCTCACCCTGCCGCGTCGCCGCCTGCCGCCGTGCGAGCGAATCATCAGCATGCTCTGCGTCTATCTGCGGCATTACCGACACCGTATCTACGATGCCGGCGGACCCGAACTGAAGCTCGGAACGTTCTATCCGAAACCCGACCTCGTGAATCCTGTGGACGAACGCGAGTACGGGGAGGTCTTCCGGCGCTTCCAGAAGGTTTGGCGACAGACGCGGAACGTGCCGGGCATCTTCGAGTACGGCGGCACCAAGTGGTATGATGAAACATTCCGCTCCGACCGTCAGCGATTCCTCTATCATCCCCGCAACACCATCCGATTCGATGAAGCCCGCTGGTACCGGGACCGCGGCGTGGCCTACATGTATATGTGCTCCTCCTTCGGCGCGTGGCCGGACGCCGTCCACATGCTCGGCGCGGCCCGCGCCACCTGGGACTGCGACGAAGACCCCGACACCTTCGAAAGGCGCTACTATATCGCACTCGCTCGCCGCCACGGCCCCGCCCTGTGTCGGACCGTCCGGCGCGTCCGCGACCTCCTTGACGCCGGGACCGATCCCAACCGCGCCCTCGACCGGCTCGATGCCGTCGTGCGTCGCGCCGGAACCGCCGGATGGACCCGGCGCTATCGCCTCTGGGTCCGTTACCTCCGCCTCGCCTGGGCCGGCCACGTCGCCTGGCGCGCCGGAGATCTTCACGCCGCCGTCAGAGCTGAACGCAAACTCATCGCCTGGTGCGAAACCATGATGCCTATTCTCGACGGCCACCACAACTCGCGCGTTTTCCTCTCCTACCCTCGCATCCATGAGCAGCGTCTCCAGGCCCGGATCGAGGGCAAGTTGTCGCACGACTATCGGCTCTAGGAACACCCCCCACGGAGTTTCAACACTTGGACCAGCAAGGTATCTGCTTCGATTTCATTCCACTTCCCGACAACCACGAGGACTGTGCCCGCCTTGCCGGCCAACTCGAGCGCGCCCTTACCGGCATCCTGCCGCCCGTTCGCTTCGAGACCCTGCGCAACACTCTCAGCCGCTGGGAGGTTCTCACTCCCGGCGAGCGCCTTGACTTCCGTCGCGCGATGGGCTGGCGACGCGCCATGTTCCTCGACGACGGCTGGCTTTACGAACGGATCGCTCTGCCTCCCGATCTCGTCCGTGCTCCCTCGCGCGCCGCCTTCGCGCAGTGGACCTGCACGCAGGTCGCCACCATTCGCGCCCGCCTCGCCCAGGACAATCTCCTCTCCGAAGAAGCCGACGACGCTTCTATCGCCTACGCCGACCGCCTCCTGACCCTCGACCTCTCCCGCAAGGAAAAGCCAGGCGTCTGGGTCCATCACGGTGCCGTCACTTGGCTTTCCGGGGACTCCGGCATTGACGACAACGTCGTCGTCGTTGCCCTGCGCCTCCACCCGATGGTTCACCTCGCTCGCACCTTCGTCCAGACCCGCGACGAACGCTACCTGCGCGGTGCCGTCGAACTTCTCAGTGACCTCACTTGGGAAATCCCCGGCAACGTCATCAACCGCTGTGGTGGAACCGGTTGCCGCACCCACTGGGGCGTTGACGCTCTCGATGTCGCCAGCCGCACCGAAAATATCGCCGCCATCGCCGGTACGGCCTTCCAGTCCCTCTCCGAGCGCCCGGACGCCTGTCTGCTCGTTTGGAAGATTCTCAACCTCTGCGGCGAGCGCAACATGGAATTCTGGCACAAGAGCTGCCACAACATCGTCTTTTTCGAGCCCTCGGCACTCGGCGAACTCGGCTTCTGCTTCCCTTGCTTCAAGAACGCCCCGCAGTGGCAGCGCGCCGCCCAGCAGCGTCTCGCCGGCGCGCTGCGCGGCGCTATCCTCAGCGATGGCGCCAACTACGAGGGCGCCCTCGGCTATCACGCCGCCTATGCCTTCTGGCCCCAGCGCGTCGTTGACGCGGCCCGTCTCGCCGGCCTCAGCCTCGACGATGACTTCCGCCGCGTTTACGAGCGCAAACGCCTCGCCGCCCTTGAACTCTGGGCCAAAGTTGCCACCCCTGGACGAACCCTTCCCCCCATGGGCGACTGCTGGCCTCACTCCGTTGCCGACGCCCTCAAGCGGTACGGCACTGTCTTCGGTTCGTCTATGGCCCTTGGCGTCGTCAGTGACGACCCTGCCCAATGGCCTGCCTGCAACTCCTTCTTCCTGCCACAGATGCGCTACGCCGTCATGCGCAGCGGCTGGCAGCGCGACGCCCTTTGGTGCGGTTTCAATCTCCGCGGCTTCCACTACGGCCACGACCACTACGACCTCCTGCACCTCGAGGTTCAAGCCGGCGATGTCCGCCTGCTTCCCGACTCCGGCTGCATTGACTATGGCGCCAACCGCGAGCGTTCCCGCGCCACCTGCGCTCACAACGCCCTCGTCGTGGATGGCCGTAACCAGGGCCCCGGACCCGCCGCAGACATCCGCTGGCACACCGCCCCCCATTTCGACTGGGCCGAAGGCCTCTCCCTTGCCCACGAGGGTCTCCTCCACCGCCGCGCCGTCTGCTTCCTCAAGCCCGACGCCTTCCTCGTTCTCGACCGCCTCGACTTTCGCGCCCGCGGTGTCCGGCAGTGCGACTTCTTCTGGCACCTCCCTGCCGACCGGCAGACCCACTTCGCCGAGCGCGCCGTCCGGACCACCGGCGACGGTTGGAACCTCGCCCTCGACTTTGCCTGTGGGCCTGACTGGAACGTAATCCGGGAGACCGGCTTCCTCGCCACTACCTACCTCTCCTGGATCAACGCTCCCGTCGCCCGCCTCTCCGCCACCCCTGCTTTCGGCTTCAACGTGGCCGCACTCATTCGCCCCATACGTTCTGGAACCGAACTCCACGCTGCGTGGCAGATCGAGCGCCTCCCTATCCTCTGGTACAACGCCGGTGACGGCGAACCCATCCCCGAAGGTCGCGGCATCGGCGTGATTGTCCGCCGTCCCGATTGTGTCAATCACATTCTCTGGTCCGATCCCGGCTATGGTGAAAAGCGCGTCGGGGAATGGTCCTCCGATGGAGAACTCCTACTGACGCACGAGCAGACCGGCAAACCGCCCATCGCCCTTGCCCGGCAGGCGTCCCTAGTGATGCGCAGCGGCGTTGAGCAACAGTGGTTGATGGTGTCGTAGAAGCGCGGCCCATGTTGTGGAGAGAAGAACCATGAGTGCGGGCGTCAAGTGGATTCTCGCAACCCTCGTTACCGCGACCCTTTCGGCCCCGACCCCCGCTCAGGACGCCGAAGCTGCCCTTGCCGCCGCCCAGCAGGCGCGCGACGTCAAGGAGAAGATTTTCCAATACGGCAAGCCTTCGCCTCAGGAAACGGCCTCGCGCCAGGACTGGGCCGTACGCGCCTACGCAGGCTTCTGGGTCGCCGCCGACATCGAGTGCGACCGCATCCGTGCCCTCGCCCAGCCCCAGACTGTCAACGAGTTCCTCGCTGCCGTCACAGTCTTTCGCGCCAAGTACCCCATGTACGGTCATCTCCAGGCCGAACTCGCCTACTCTATGGCCCGCATGGCCAACGACAAGGCAACCCCCGACGACGTCCGCCGCAAGCTGCTCGAAGGACTTGCCCTCCAATGCAAGGACTGCTCCTGGGTTCTGCACCTCACCCGCAACACCCTCGCGGCCATGAAGCTCACCCCCGCCGAGAAGTTCACGCTTGCGCGCAAAGGTGAAGAGACCTGCGGCGCCTATCCCTACGCCTGGCAGTACCTTTGGGCCGCCTTCGAGCCCTACGCCCGCACCGCCGAGCCCGCTGAAGTCATCGCCGAATGCGAGCGCATCCTCGCCCGCTATCCCGCAGGCAGTGACGAAAACATCGCCACTCGCAAGTATCTCCTCCAGACGCGCGTCCGCAAAGGCGAGCCCGGCGCCGCCGAGCAGCTGAAGGAACTCGCCGCGGCCGAGTCCGCTCTCTTCGAGAAGGCCGACATCATCCGCCGCGACGTGGAAGCCGCCCGCAAGGTCGGCGACCTCGACAAAGCCCTGCGCCGCGCCGAGGATTTCCGTACGCTCCCCCGTCGTTGCGCCGACAGCGCTCTAATGACCGCTCTCGTCCGCGAGGCCGCCAGAGGAACGCCCGATCAGCAGGTCCGCGCCTTTGTCGTCGCCCTTGACACCATGCCCTTCGGCCAGACCGCCGAAGACCTGATGAAGATGGCCGCTGAGTCCTCGCTCCTCGCCCAGCGCGAGCTGACCGAGGCCGCTCTCCGTTGGATCGCCCGCAACGCCCACGACCGCTACCGCGACCACCATCGCTGCGCCCAAGTCGTTCGCCGTTCGCAACTTGTCAAGAAGGACTCTGACCTCCGCCGCCTCGCCCTCAAGACCGCCGCCGACGCCATGCGGCGCATCGGCTCGACCGAGAAGGAAGCCGATTACCTCTGGGAACTCGGCGTCGCTATCCAGGACACCGACCGCCCCGGCGCTGTCCATGTTCTCGATCGCGCCGCCGCCGCCTGCCCCGGTTCCTACGCCTCCGCCCGCGCCGCCTGGCTCGCCGCCTTCCTTAGAGGCGAGCTCTCCGTTGAGCAATCGCCCCTTTCTCGCGCGCCCTCGCTCCTGACCAGGGACGACGCGCTGCCCGCCGTCGTCCTCCCGCCCGCGCCCGCCGCCGCCGAGGATGTGACCCTCGCCAGCGGCCTCTACACCCTCCGAAAGCTCGACCCCGCTCGCAGCCTCACCGCCGGCCAACGCGCTTCCGTCAGCAGCGGCATCGCCGCCCAGAACATCACCGACGGCAAGTCCGACACCTTCTGGAAGCCTGAGGCTCTTCCAGCCGCCGCCGTCATTGCCCTCAAGGAACGCGCCACCGTATCAAAGATCGTCGTCAAGACCGTCGAACCCTCCGGTCTGCTCGTGAGTCTTCTCGACGCCGAAGGCCGTCCCCTCGCGCGGTTCGACCGCGTCTGGAACTTCTGGGACCAGTACATCACCCCCGACTTCTTTGCCCCGGAAACCCTCACCCTTAATGTGCCGCCCGTCTCCGGTGTCAGCTACGTCCGCCTCGACCTCATTAACGCTATGGGCGCCTTCGGCGGACTCCGTGAAGTCGAGGCCTACTCCACCGCCTTCCCCGCCCGCGCCGTTGCCCTCCAGCCCGCCCAACCCCTCCCCCCCGGCGCGCGCGCCGTGGCCGTCTCCTGGCAGGCCGAGCAACCCGAAAAGGAAACCGTTCTCCAGGCCGATGGCGAATGGATCAGTCCCTGGCCCGCATTGCGTTGGCGCACGCCCTGGAAGCGATTCCCCAAGCAGACGCCCTTGCGCTTGCTGGCCGGCAATACGACCATCGAGTTCTTCGGCGCGTCCGTCACCCTTCTTGTGGCCGACCAGGGCAAGGTCACCTGGACACTCGACGCCGCCAAGTCCGGCGTGATCGAGCACCGCGACAAAGCCATTACCGAGCACCTCCTCGCCGACAACCTCCCCGACGGTCGCCACCTCCTCAATCTCCAGAATGGCGCGCTCGAAGCCGCGGATGATAATTTCGGCCCCTCCAACCTTGAGTTCGCCGGTCTCAAGATCAAAGGCCGCGCCACCGCCTCCGTCGCCGTGCGCTTCGCCTCCGCACGCGGCGAGTGGGGGCCCTGGACCCTGCTCGCCCATCCCGCCGGCTCGACCGCCAAGGCTGCCGATAACGCCACGCAGTTCCAGACCGCCGTTGTTTTCGACTCCCGCTCCGTGCGCGGTTCGATCTCCGCCACCCTCACCGGACTCCAAGTCACCGCGCAGCAGGGGAGCGATGTTGACACGGGAGCGACCCCCGCCAAACTCGCCGACCTGGCCGACGAACCCTCTCCGCTCACCGAGGAGCTTGACCTCGTCGCCGGTCTGGTCCGTGACCGTCGGGTCGTCGTCGCCTATGCCAAGACCGGGACGGTCCGCGAATACGAGGCCGCGAAGAAGATCGCCGACCGCGCCGGCCTCTATCTCGTTTCCGATGACATCGGACTGAACCTCTACCCCGGCCTCGTCCTCTCCGTCGGACGTCCCCTCACCCATCGCTACGTCCGCCTCCTCAACGCCATGCGCCACATCTGGACCTCGCCCGCCTATCTTGCCGATGCCGACGGCGTGATCGGTGTCCAGCGCGGCCCCGACGGCGCGCCCGCCTACCTCTTCGTCACCGGCGAAACCGGCGACGCCGTCTGCCGCGCTGCCGACCGTCTCCTCGCGCGCATTCACGAGCGCAAAGCTCCCGAAGCGCCCTTCCGACTCTTTTCCTCCGACATCCTCGAAATGGTTTACGCCTGGCAGCTCCACCCCGATCGCAAAGCCCCCGATTCCCTCAGACTCCGCATGGCCCAGTGCGACCGCCGCTCCATCCAGTTCGGCCTCGCCGCCGACCGCGAACTTGCCAAGCTTGACCTCATCTGCTCGCCGCTGCGTTCCGAACAGGGGGGTGAACTCGCCGCCCCGGTCATCCGTCCCGTCGGTTTCTACGAGTGGGTGCCGTTCTTCGGCGACCTCCGTCTCCCCAACCTCCTCGTTGACCGCCCCAGGCTCCCTGTCCCCGCCAACACCGCCCTGGGTGTCTGGCTCACCGTCGTCACCGACGCGACCGCCAAGCCCGGCCTCTACCGCGGCACGCTCGCCGTCTCCTCCGATACCTTCCGCCGCGAACTTCCCGTTGAAGTGCTCGTCGAGCCCATCGCCCAGACCGTAATGCCCAAGACCGCGCTCTACAGCTTCGCCGGGGTACCCTATTGGTTCCATGACGGCTCCGGTCCCTTCGATGTCGCCCTTCGCGCCCTGGCCCGCAACGAGGCCGTCCACGGCGTCAACATCGTTAAGCCCGGCCTGCGCGACGCCGTCGCCGTTTCCTACGCCCCCTCGCGCGGTGTTGTCCGCTGGGCCGTCGGTCCCGCCGGTGCCGGCGCAGGCAAGCCCGCCTGGCTTCCCGCGGGCAACGCCAAGCGCGTCGCCATCGCCCCCCGCGAGTCGCTCCTCATGGACTTCGACATCCCCGTCGCCGCTCATCAGTTCTACGTCACCGTTGCCACCGCCAAGGATTCCACCCTCGCCCTTGACTCCGCCCCCGAAGCCAAGCCCGGCGAACGCATCGCCACCCTGCCGATTCCCGCCGACGCCAAACAGGCCCGCGCGTTGTGCTTTGAAGCAAAGGGCATCGAGTCTCGTTTCTGGCGTCTCACCAACGAGGGCAAGGACAAGCTCGAAATCGTCTCTGCCCGCGCCTTCACCGACCCCGCCCGCACGTGGCCCTTTGCCGTTGATTTCGCCCGCATTGACCGGCAGTTCGACCTGTTCGAGCAGGAGTACCGCGCGGTCGGCAAGCCCCTGCCCGCCTTCCTGGCCATGCCCCCCGACCTGCGCCATGTTGACCGTGATCTTTTCGACGAGGGCGGCAACGCGCCCCCGCTTATTCAGCGCGTCTTCGCCGAGCAGTTCTCCGCGCACCTCAAGCGTACCGGACGCGCCGACCGTTTCTACCTGAAGGTAGCCGACGAACCGGCGGACATCGCCGTCTGGGCCGCCTCCGCCAAGCCCTATCTCGATGGCGGACTCCGCACAATGACCTGCCACTCCGACCGCTACCCCAACATAGACGTCGCCATCGGCATCATGGACCCGTGGTGCCCGAATTATCAGCACAACGTCCTCAAGCCCTTCTTCCGCGACCGCCAGAAGGCCGGCGACGCCTTCTGGTGGTACTGCTGCGGTGTGCCGGCGACACGGCTCACCGGCTCGCCGATTGAGAACCTGCCTTTCTACTGGCTAACGGCCAAGTGGCGGCTTGACGGCGCCATGAACTACGCCGCCATGCACGCCAGCGACTACGTCATGCCCGTGCCCTTCCGCTATGAGCATGGCATGGATCATCGCATCGTCTTCCTGGCGGACGGGCAGTGTCTGGATACAACCCGGCGGGAACTCGAGAGCGAAGGTATTCACGATCTGAAGTTGATCGAGTACGTGCGCGACCGGACGGCCGGCGCGCGCGCGCGCGGTCGTGCCGCCGCCGCGGACGCCCACGATGCCGAACTGGCGAAGATTATCGAATCGGTTGTGCCCTACAAGTACGGCTACCCGAACAGGCCGGAGCCCTGGCACAAGGCGCGTGAGGCGCTCTACGATCTGGCCTGTCGAGCCGCCAAGCTCTAATCGTCGAGGAGGAACACATGTTGTTTCGGACAGCCCTTGCCGTTGTCGTCCTTGCGGCTTCCGCCCTGGCAGCCCCGCCCGCCCCGACCTTTCTGGTGGAGGAGGGCAAGTCTCGCGCCGCCATCTTCCTGCCGCGCGTCGCGGGAAAGGCGACCATCCTGGCGGCCAACGAACTCCACGACTACCTGCTGAAGATCACCGGCGCCGACGTGCCCGTCGAGTGGTACGCCTCCGAGAAGATGCCCGCGTATCGCCGGACGTCCAAGATACTGCTTCAGCCAAGGGTGGACCCTGCGCGCGAGACCTCGGCCGACGGCAGCGAGGATGTCTTCACCATCGAGGAGAGCGCCGGCCGTCTGGTCATCTCGGGGGGATCGGACGTGGCGGTCCTCTACGGGGTTTACGAGTACCTCCACAGTCTCGGCGTCCGATGGTTCATGCCCGGCGAACTTGGCGAGAATGTTCCGGCGCTGGCCTCGATCCCGCTGACGCCGGGCCGTCGGATTGTCTCGCGCCCGGCCTTCCGCACCCGCGAGATTGACTATTCCGGCGAAGCCGGATGGCACTTTGCCGCCGACCGCCAGGAAGCGCAGATGCGCGACTACGCCCTCTGGCTCGTCCGGAATAAGCTCCACTACGCCCGCTTCATCAGCCGCGAGCCCTTTGATTTCAACCAGAGTCGGGAACGGAATCACCACAACGTTTCGCGCATCCTGCGTAACGTCAGTATCGAGCAGGAGCCGGACCGCTTCGCGCTCGTCACGCGCAGCGGCGAGACCCGGCGTCGCCTGCCGCGCGACGGCGCGCAGATATGCTTCACCCACCCAGCCAACGTCCAAGCCACCATCGAGGCTGCCCTCCGGTTCTTCGCGGAAAGCCCGCAGATGCTCACCTTTCCCACCTCCCTGGAAGACCACGGCGGTATCTGCGAGTGCGCCGAGTGCGTCCGGGCCAATGGCGGTCTCTTCCCGCCCGACCCGAACCGCCTGGTGTGGAGCTTTCAGAACGCCGTCGCCCGCGGACTGCGCGAACGCCTGCCCGAGAAACGCATCGCCTTCTACGCCTGCTATGGCGGCATGACCCACCCCCCGGAGGGCACGCGCGCCGAACCGGGCGTCGTGGCCGTCGCCTGCCACGTCCAGTCCAACAGCGCCGACATCGTGAACCCCGGCTGCCCATGGAATCGCGTATACTACGACCACCTCCTCAAGATCAAGGCCACCGGCGCGGAAATGGGGTGCTACGACTACACCATGTACGCCGGGTGCCCTCAGCCCCTCTCCATCCTTAATTCGGTCAAGACGTACCGCGACCTCGGGTATGTCTGGTATCACACCGAAAGCATGGGGCGCGACGAGCAGCGCAACATCGTCGCCTGGGTCCAGGCGCAGATGGCCTGGGACGCTTCGAGCGCCCCGGACGCCCTCCTCGATGAGTTCTGCGCCGGATACTACGGCCCCGCCGGCGACAACGTCCGCGACACCTTGCGCGCCATGGAAACGGGCGTGCGCCTGCTGCCTAAGATGATCCTGGGCAGCATGGGCGTGGCGCAGTCCATCCTGTCGGACGAGGTCATCGCTGCCGGGCGCGCGTCGTTGGACGCGGGGGCCGCCCGGGTCAACGGGCGCTATGCCCAGCGCCTGGCGCGTTTTCGGGAAACCTTTGAGATGCTCTCGCGCCGCGCTCTGGCCTGCCGGGCGGCCTACCACGCCATGAACGCGCGAACCCCGGACGCGCTGGCCGCCGCCCTCGGCGCGTGGGAGGCCTTCTTCGACTTCTGGCGCGAGCGCGACCTCGATACCACCTGCTCCCCTTGGATCCGCAAGACCGATCAGTATTTTGTGGAGAACAAGCTGCGCAAGATGCCGCTGGAGATTCGGCCCGCCGCCTCAAAGGACCTCGCCGCAGCGGACGACGCCGTACGCCTGCGCGAGCTCTTCGCGCGCGACACACCACCGGGCACGCTCGCCAACCTCTTCTACCTCCCCGAAGTCTGGAAGTTCCGCGCGGACGTGCTCCGGACAGGGCTTCGGGCCGGATGGACCGCTCCGGAGTTCGATGACGCGGCTTGGGCGTCTCTTTCCACGTGGAACTTCTACGAACGTCAGGGCTTCGATTGGTATGACGGCGCCTTCTGCTACCGCGTCCGTTTCAAAGCGCCGGAGTTCCCCAAGGGCCGGGCTGTCTATCTGCGCATCGGCGCGCTGGACGACGAAGGCGACATCTACCTCAACGGTGTCCTCGTGCATTCACGGAAGCATCTTCACCCGCTGGACTGGATGACCTCCTTTGAGATAGACGTCACAGCACATCTCAAGTCCGGCGATGAGAACGTCGTTGTCGTCATGGGCAACGACGAGTACGGCCTCGGCGGGTTGTGGAAGCCCTGCGCGCTGTACACGCGCTAGGGGCGGGATCGGTTCGTCGGCCGGCGGCAGTCGCGACAATGACGGCAAGGCACTTTCCGGAGCAGGAACGGCATGAACCGGCGGGTTGTTGACACCTTCGGCGCATTTCACTACGACGTGGCGTATCAGAAGACCTTCGAGGGCTATCTGCAGCAGTCCTTCGCCGTTCTTGAGTCGGGGCTACGGCTGCTGGAGACGCGGCGCGACTACGTCTTTGTGATCGAACAGGTCATTCTGGCGCGCGAATTCTTGCGCCGCCGACCGGCCCGGAAGGCCCGCATGAGACGCTTCGCGCAGGAGGGGCGTCTCGTCTTCGCGCCCGGCATGTTCACCATGCCGGACCTGAACATCCCCTCGGGGGAGTGTCTTGTCCGGAACTTCCAGATCGGGCGGGAGTGGCTGCGGCGCGAGATGGGGGTTGAACCGAAGCTCTGCTGGATGGCCGACATCTTCGGTCACCCGCCCCAGACTCCCCAACTCGCCCGTCTCTGCGGCTACGACGCCTACATGTTCGAGCGCGGGCGTGCCGGCGGCGAAGACGCCCTCTTCTGGTGGCGCGGCCTTGATGGCACGCGCATCCTCACGCAGTGGGAGGTTGACACCTACTATGGCATCGGGCTGTATCTGACGGAGTATCCTCTCCTGCGCGGTGATGGCGCGGCCTTCGATCGGACGGAGCGGACGGTGCTCGATCCCCTCGCAGAGCGTTCGCCCGGCGGTATGCCGTTGCTGAGCGCCATGGGCGGCGATTTTCGCAAGCCCAGCCCCGCCGACCTAGCCATCCTTCAGCGATACAGTCGCACCCGCAGCCGTTACCACATCCGCTTCCGTTCCCCCGAGACCCACTTCCGCGACATCCTCGCCCGCGCCCACCCCTGTATCGCCGAGGAACGCGCCGACTTCAACCCCCTCATGCAGGGTGTCAACTCCTCCCGCATCCGCCTCAAGCAGGCCCACCGTCGTCTCGAATCGCTCGCCTTCGCCCTCGATATCCTCACCCTCGCGCACCCGTCCGCCGCCGCGCGCCGCGACTCCGACGCCCTCTGGAAAGCTATTGCCTGGAACGCCTTCCACGACATCATCTGCGGCACGCTCGAAGACCGTGCCTATCGGGAAGCCCTGCGCAGGAACAAGGTGGCCGAGCGCCGCGCTGAAGCCGCCCTCCAGCGCGCCGCTGTGCGCTGCGCCCGGTTCGTCCGCCGACGGCAGGGGGGAAGGCTCTCCGTTTTCAACCCCTTGCCCTATCCCCGCGAGGAGGTCATCGAACTGCCCCCCTCCCGAGGGAAGGGAGAATCCATCCTGCGCGTCAAAGTGCCACCCGCATCCGTTGTCCCGCTCTTCTCCTGCGCCGTCGCCTCCTCCACTCGCGACCACCTCACCGCGCGCCCAGACTCCCTCGAAAACCGCCTGCTCTGCGCCGATTTCGCCGCCGACGGCACCATCCGTCGTCTTCTCGACAAGCAGACCGGCATCACCTTCAGCCCCTTTGACTCCTGCCCCGATGCTCCCGGCATGCTCAACTTCTTCCGCCAACCCGATGGCGGCGACC
The DNA here is from genome assembly GCA_022705425.1 of Planctomycetota bacterium. Taxonomy (GTDB): domain Bacteria; phylum Planctomycetota; class Brocadiia; order CAIUPP01; family CAIUPP01; genus JAKJEM01. The sequence continues at coordinate 17,815 of JAKJEM010000031.1, read as the reverse complement.
TCTGGTCTCATTATTGCCGTCCTGCCAACGGCTCTCTCCTCTACACCGCCCCCCAACGCGACCCCATGCCGCCCTCGTCGGTCGAACTCCTTCGGCGCGGCGGCGTCGCCTCCAAAGCCCTCGACGCCGAGGCCATGGAACTCCCCGTCATCCGTCTCGTCGAATCCGGCCCCGAGCGCGCCACCCTCGAAATCGCCCGCCGCACCCCCAGACTTGTCACCCGCGTCTCCCTGTGCGCCGGCGAGAAGATGCTCCGCTTCTCCACACGTCTCACCCCGTACGGACGCCACCATCGCTGGCGCGTGGCCTTTCCCACCGGCGTGCCCCGCGGCCGCATTCGTTTCAGCATCCCCTGTGGTTTTCTCACCCGCCCCGAAGGAGAGTACGCCGCACAGGGATGGGTTGACTACGCCGATCAGCGGAAGGGCCTTTGTCTCCTCAACCGCGGCCTCCCCGGCGCCAACGTCACCGGCGGCATCATGATGCTCTCCCTCTTCCGCGCCGTCGCTATGGACAGCATGGACCGCCGTCCCTGGTATGAAGAAGGCGTCGAGCATCACTTCGAATTTGCCCTCGCCCCCTTCGACCCTCGGGATCCCGATTACAACCCCGAACGTCTCGCCGCTCGTTTCAATCAGCCCCTTCGTCTCCTCACCGCCCCCGCCGGCTGCGCCGCCCCCGACGTCCCGTCCCTCCTTTCTCTTGACGGTAAAGGCGCCGAACTCATGGGCCTCCGCCAACTCGGCTCCGATGTCGAACTGCGACTTCACGAGAGCCGCGGAGTCCGGTGTCAGGTCACCCTCGCCACTGCCCGCGACCTCATCCGCTGCACCCGAACCGACTTCCGCGGGGCGCCATTCCCCGACCAACGCCTCACCTTCTCCGGACACGAAATCCGTCTGCAACTGCGCCCATTCGAAATCGCTAACCTGCGCCTCTCCCTGCACTGACCCCCCTCTTGCCGGCGCCAGCACCGTCGTTTCGTCGCGTCCCAGCGGGACATTTCCTTGGCGCACCCGGCCTGTCACGATTCCGTCTGCCAGGGCTGTACCGCCAGAGTGCCCTCCTCAAGAAGGTCATTGACATCCTCTCGCGCGCATGGTACTATACTGCAAGTATGCGCGCAGCATAGTATACTTCTCGGCTCCTCCGTGTACTGCAGTTCCGGCAGCCACGGAGTTCTTTGGAGCCAGCCCGATGGAGCAGAAGTGCGCCGCACCCGTCAAACTGGCCGGACAGATCAAGGGCATGCTCGCCATCCGCAAGCCCGGCACCCATGAACCGTTGCCTTCCTACCAGGAACTCAGCAAGCGCTACGGTGTCAGCATCTCCACCGTCCAGAAGGCCATGGACCTCCTCGATGAGTCCGGCGTCGTCCATCGCATGAAGCGCCGCGGCACCTTCGTTCGCTCTGAAAGCTTTGCTGCCGCAGCCTCCGTCCCCGCCACCCGCCTCCAGTGCGTCAACGTTCTCTTCCACGAAAACTGGGGCGGGGAGGTCTTCCGCATCGGCCACGCCGAGAGTCTTGCCGGCTGCTCCGACGCCCTCGAACACTCGCGCGCCAAACTCCGTGTCGTCGTCCCCGAGCGTCCCGACGCCTGCGAGACTCTTCTCTCACCCGTCTTCCCCGACGCCGGACAGGGGTGCCTCCTCATGCACGCCTTCAACCAGCCCAAAGTCATCGAGTGGCTCCGCGACCGTCGTATCCCCTTCGTCGTCGCCGCCCACAAGATCTACCGCAGCGACCACCTCCCGCCCCACCATAGCGTCGCCGCCAACAAAGTCAAAGGCGCCTTCGACGCCGCCATGCACCTGCTCGACCTCGGCCATCGCCGCATCGGCTACATCGGAACCAAGCGCGCCGGCACCTCCCAGTTCGAATCCGAAGTGTACGAAGGCTTCCGCAGCGCGCTCCTGTATGCCGGCGTTCACCTTGCCGATTCCGACTACATGGAGTTCCACACCGATGAACCCGAGCGCGCCGCCGACGCCGTGAGGACCTTTCTCAAACGTCGGCCCCTGCCTACGGCCATCATGGCCCAGACCGACGCCATTGCCCTCGCCCTTCTCGACGCCGCCCGCCAAGCCGGCCTGCGTGTCCCTGGGGACCTCAGCGTCGTCGGCTTCAACGACCTCCCCGCATCTGCCGGCGCATGGCCTCCGCTTACTACCGTTCGCGAGCCTTGGCGCGTCCTTGCTCGCACCGCCACCGAACTTCTGCTCCGCGTCGCCGAAGCGCCTGACGCGCCCTTCGAGTCGCTCCAGTTGCCCTGCCGCCTCATTGTGCGTCAAAGCACCGGCCCGTGTCTGCGGGCGCCCGACGACGCAGCGTTGCCATAACTTCCGGGACAGCGGACGGTCTTCTGCTCGAAAGGAGACGCGTATGGAGACGACATGCAGAGGTCGTGGGTCTGCCTTCACGTTGATTGAACTCCTCGTCGTGATTGCTGTTATTGCCATCCTCGCTGCGATGCTCCTTCCCGCCCTCGCCAGTGCCCGCGAAAAGGCCCGCCGCTCCGCCTGCGCCAATAACCTCAACCAGATGGGCAAAGCCTTTGAGAGCTACCTCGGTGACTACGGCGGATACTTCCCGTCCTATGCGCCGTTGGGGGTGCTGAACCCCTGCTCCGGAGTTTCCAAGGGTGTGCCCGTCAACGGGTGCGATGTCTGTACGTACAATGGCGGCTCCACATATCACAGCAGTGCAGGAGTGCCGGGGTCGGGTATCCACAGCATCGAGTTCGTTCCGGGGACATGGACGGCGGCGGAAGGGGCCGGAATCATCTACCTCGGCGCGACGAACCTCAACGCAAACATGAACACCGCTCAGTTCCAGTCCCACTACCGCTGCATCGCCTATGGGAGTCGGACAGCGACGCAGCGTCTGCAATTTGCCCCCAACGGGATCGGGTTCCTCCTTGTCTCCGGCTACCTCGCCGACGCGCGCCTCTTCTATTGCCCCAGTGCGCTTGACATGAACTCTGGTTACACCTTCCCGACGGGGCAGACTGTCTATACCAGCTCCAGCTACGTCGGCGTCAACCTCAACCAGTGGAAGTACGCCGGCGGGTTCGGCGCAGAGACGCTGCTTTACGGCAAGTGGACCTTCCTGACGGGCAGCAAAGCCATGCTCTGCACCTATGACTACCGCAACGTGGTCCACCACTCGCAGAACCCCTGGTGCATGGCCCAGGACCGGGGGCGCGACCCCGCCACGACGTGGATTTCCGGCACGAAGCCCAAGGTTTTCGCCGGAAACCTGGCGCCGGACTTCCGCACGCCCAAGGAACTTGGCAGTCGCGCCTTGGTCGTGGACACCTTCAGCAAGGGGGGGGACTTCGACGGAGCCGACCGCGATGTCTCGGCCCTTCACAACACAATCTCCGCCGGACTGGCAACCAGCAGGACGATCACGGGCATGGGAGTCCGGGCGCACCGGCAGGCCTATCATGCGCTCTACGGCGACTGGCATGTGGCCGCTTACAGCGATCTTGATGAACAGATTCTCTGGCATCCGCAGGGCAGCCGCAACAATGTGAGAGCGTCCTTCAGGAGCCACAACACCCTGGGAAACAACATTTACTATGCCAACTACAGCCCCTACGGCAAGACTCACACCGAGATGCAGAGTGACCCGACCACGATCGGCACGCCCCAGTTGGTCTGGCACTACTTCGACAACGCGAACGGCCTTGACTTTGAGTAGGCCCAACGGCCACGCTCCCTTCGTTGGTCTCCAGCACGGTTTTATATCGGGGGACTGTTGCATCGTCCCCCGAAGGTCTGTGCAAGCGTCGTCCGCCGCGCACGACGACGTCTCCGACGGACTCGCGCGCGAAGCTGACTCTCGCGAGGGTGAACATGACGGACCGTCTCAACGGGCCCGGCTGGCGTGCTCAACTCGCCGCCGACGGGTGCATCGGCTTCATCGAAACGACTCTCTACGGTGAACCCCGCCGGCTCGATTTCCGTTCCGATGTCTACGCCGGTCCCCGCTGGTACGGCGAATGGGACGGTCTCTTTCGCTCCGTCGCCCTCGCCGAGGCAGGGGGGCTGGGCCTCGAAGGCGTCTGCGATGGCCTTCACTTCGGCATCGAGTACGCCGGGGGTGACGCTCTCGCCATCATCGCTCGCCTTCGAAACGACCGAACCACCCCCTTCCGCCCTGTCAAAGCGGGTCTCCGCCTCGGCTTGGACACCTGCATGGAGACGTACCCGGACTGGAACGGCAAGCTTTTTCCAACTCTCCTTCGCTGCGAGCGCACTCACTTCTGGGGCTACTGCATGAGCCCCGAGGGCACCCTCCTCGTTATCGCCTCTCCCAACCCCGTTGCCTCCTGGAGTCTCAACTACAACCGCGCCAGCTACGGTGATTACGGCCACCGCATCTACACCCTCAACCTCGACCTCATGAACGCCCTTCCCCTCCCGCCCCGCCATCCCCACCTCGACGAACTCTGGCCCGGCGAAGAGCGCGTCTGGCACATCCTCCTGAAGCCCGTCACGGACCTCGCCCAAGTCAAGCCCGTCGCTTCCGCTCTCTGCGGCGCACCCATGGTTGACATAGACCGCCTGGTTCTCCTTCCCGGCGAGTGCGCCACCGTCTCCATCTTCTCCTCCGGCCCCGCCAAAGTCACCCTCACCAACCCCGCAGGCGAGAAGTGCGACCTGGCCCCCAGCGGACCCGAGGGGAGGTACAGTGTCAACACCACCGCGCACGACCTCTGCGGCCTCTACGCCCTGCGCGCCGCAGGCCCCGATCACAAGACCTCCGAGGCCCTGCTCTTTCTTCGTCGTCCGTGGTCCTGGTACATGAAACAGGCTCGCAGCGAATCCCTTCGCATTCCCCAGAAAGCCTCCACCCACAACGAAAGCTGGATGGGCCTTTACACCCAGATGCTCGCCCGACGCCGCTTCCCTGACGCCGTCCTCGACGCTCGCGCCGAAGCGGTCTTCCATGATATCGTTCCCCGGATGTTCGACACCGCCAAAGGCGAACCTATCTACGTCAAGACCCGCGTCCAAAACATCGCCTACATGGCCGGCCTCTATGCCGCCCGCTACCGCTGCACCGGCCATCTCAAAGACCTCGAGGCCGCCGCTCGATTCTGTGACTATGTTCTCAGATTCCAAGCTCCCTCCGGCGCCCTTCTCGGCAACGCTGGAAGAGGCCTCGCCGAGGTTCACTACACCTGCGTCGGCTACCCCGTCAAGTCCATCCTCGAAGTCTGCATCGAGGAGAAGAACCTCGCTGCCGATCCCGTCTGGGCGGAGCGATGCGCCCGCCACTGGGCCGGAGCCAAAGGCGCCATGGACGACCTCGTCCGCCAGAAGGACAATATCAGCACCGAAGGCGAAATCACCTTTGAAGACGGCATGATCTCCTGCAGCGCGGCGCAACTGGCCTTCTTTGCGCTGTTGCAGGACGACCCGGCGGAGCGGCGGCGCTACGCGGAGGCGGCGGAGTACATTCTGCGACGGCATCGTTGTCTTCAGCAGATCCTAATCCCCGACTGCCGCATGAACGGCGGAACGTTGCGCTTCTGGGAGGCGCAGTATGACGTGCTGTTGTTGCCAAACATGATGAACAGCCCGCACGGCTGGACTTCCTGGAAGACCTACGCCACCTGGTACCTCTACCTCCTCACCGGCAAGGAGGAGTATCTTGTGCAGACCATGAACACACTCGGCGCCTGTGTGCAGGTCATTGACGCCGACACCGGCCGTCTCCGTTGGGGCTTCGTCCCCGATCCCTACGTCCGCGCCGAGCAGTTCGGAACCCGCACCCACTGGCGCATGGACCTCGTCCCCGAGCGCGTCTTTATCGAAGACCCTGCCCGTCCCGGCTGCCGCGAAGCCGCACACCCCGTCATCGGCGAGCAGTACGTCGGCATGATCAGCGACGTCTACCCCGGCTGGTGCTGCGACAACGACGTCCACGAGCACTTCAAGTGCCTGGACGAAACCATCCTCGCTGCGGCGTGCGTCCTCGAGCGCGAGTGCGGCGAACTCTCCGCCTGGAATTGCCGCGTCGAGGACAAGGACGGCCGCCTCCTTGTCGTACCGGCCGAACGCGCCGTCGAAAGCATCCACTTCAATCTCAGGCGGCCCCGTCGTGTGATAGTGCGCTTCGACGCGGAGGAGCAGTCCGCCATACTCAACCCTGGCCTGCAATGGATTCACTCGGCAAGGAGAGTCAGATGATCAGAGCCATGTTGCGGCGTGCGGTGTGCGTCTGTCTTGCGCTCTTCCTTGTAGTTGCCGCCGCCAGCGGACAGGGTCTCACCGCCGAACCCGACGGCACGTACAGACTTGCCAACGACTGGATCGCCCTCACCGTCAGCAACCGCCCCGGCCCGGCCAACGGCATCAAGTCCTGGCTCTTCAAGCCCACCGGCGCCGAAATGGTTGATGTCCTCTACGGACAGACCGACTACGTCCGGGGCCACCTTCTTGGCGAGAAGTGGGACGCGACCACCGTGGAGAACGCCCTCGCCGGAACACCCGCCACCGGTTCACTCTACGCCACCGAACTCGCCGGCGTTGCCCCCGACGGCAGCGGACTTGTCCTGCGCCAGACCGCTCGCGGCGACTACGCCCTCGAACGCACCCTCGTCCTCCGCCGTGACCTCCTCACCCTCGAGGCCCGCTACCGCCTCACCAACCTTGCCGGCGCTCCCGTGGGCGTCTCCCTCCGATTCCACGGCGCCGCCAGCCCCGGCGCGCGCGGCAAGTACCAGCGCAAGGACGACACCATCTTCCTCGATACGGAGGCCGGACTGCAGGAACTCGACCAGTCGCTGAAGCTGGCCGACTACATGGCACGGTACAAGGGGACCACATTCTTCAACGTCGCCCGCACGCAGGAGCCCGCCCGAAGTTGGGTGAACCCTGCCGCCCTCAAGACGCCGTCCTTGCGTCAGACCTGGGCTGCCTGGGTCAACCGCGCCCACGGCGACGGAATGCTCTTTGCCTTCAGTCCTGACAACTTCCTCGGCTTTTACAACTGCCCCGGCATCACACTTGAACCCGTGATGAAGAGTTTCGCCCTCGACAAAGGTGAAAGCTGGCAATGCACCGCGTGGATCGGCGCATTCACCGGCGCCAAGGACCGCAAGATCGTCGCCGCCACGCCCCTCTACGTCGTCACCACGCCCGTCGTCGTCGAGAAGGGCGCCCTGACCGGCGAAATCATCCCCCTCTTCGCCGGCAAGCTCCGCATCCTTGACGCGCGCGGGAAGACCGCCATCGAGCGACCCGCCTCCCCCGACAAAGCCGTCACGCTGGAGGCCGACGTCGGCGACGGCGTCTGGAAGATCATCGCCCTCGACCGTACCGGCGCGCAGATGGGCGCCGTCGACGCCGCCGGAACCGTCGTTCTCTCTGATCCCCGTGTTGCCCCAACGCCCCGCGCCCGCCCCGCCTTCGCCGGAGATGTCTACGTCTCCCCCGACGCCGCGGAGGTCCTCGCCGCCATGGTCGCCGCTCGCGATTTCACCGTCCAGTGCGACTGGAGTTCCAAGGAAGTCGAGCGCGATGCGGTCCGCGCGTTCGCCAGCAGCCTTAAGATGGTTCCCCTCTGGACCGAACCGGTCGGCAAGTCCATCGTCATCGGCAACCCTGTCAACAGCGCCACCGTCCGCGACATCGGCATTCTGAAGGAATCCGTTGACGCCCAGTGGCCCGGTCCCGGCCGCGGTGTGGTGATTGCCTATCCCAACTTCGAGTCCACCCGCCAGCCCGTTCTCCTCATCGCCGGGGGCGACCCCAACGGCACTCTCCGCGCCCTTCAGTACGTTCGCGAGAAGATGATCAAGGACCCTCCCGCACTCGCCGGCTTCGCTTTCTGGCCCGCCGGCATTGACCTCAAGGTCTATCCCACCACCCGCGTCCAGCCCTCCGGCGACCGCATCCGCATCTTCGCTGCGCGAGGCGAATACGAGTCCGCCCAGGTCGTCATTACGGCCTTCGAGAACCTCAAGGATGTCGAAGTCACCGTCTCCCCCCTCATCCATGCCGACACGAAGAAGGAAATCTCCAAACGCTACGATACGCCCTTTCGCCGCCGCAACGGGCCCATCTGGGTCCGCTGGGTCAACTTCTTCCCCGTCAAGCCGGACGGCGGCTGGACCGGTTACCCCGACCCCCTCCTCGAACGCGGCGAAAGTCGCTTGGACATGGGCCGCGCCCAAGCTGTCTGGCTCACCTTCATCGTTGCCGACGACGCGCAACCCGGCCGCTATGAATGCACCGTCGCCTGCAAAGCCAACGGCGAAACCAAGACCATCCCCGTCGAACTCACCGTCTGGGACTTCACCCTCCCGCGCGACGGACTCCAGGGAGAGCCCTACATCCACATAGCCGCCTTTCCTCCCGACGACACTCGCGTACTCTATGAGCGTCACGTCCGCGCACTCATTGAGAACATGGTCGAGCACGGCATGCGTCTCATCCATCTCAACGCCCATGACCTCTTCCGCGTCCACCTCAGCCCCAAGGGCGAATACAAAGGCAAGGACTGTGACTGGCTCACCGTCAGTGACGACGGCATGGTCGCCCTCGACAGCCACCGACTGGATATCCTCATTGACCTGGTCACCGCCGCCGCCAAACCGTACGAAGTCAGCTTCATGATCTACAATCACCATCTCCTCACCGGCGCCGACGAGCAGCACACCCGGTTCAAACGCGCCTTCCCCAACCGCTTCGCCGACAAACCCAAGCGCGAGGGCAACTGGGGCCAGGACTACTACTCGCAGGAACTCGCGACGCTCCTGCGCAAGCACCTCGAAGCCCGCGACCTCATGAAACGAGTCGTCTTCAAGGTCGGCGACGAGCCCCCCGGCTTCGATCACTGGTGGAACGAGCAGACCACCGCCGCCCGCGCCGCGGGACTTCCCATCATGACCGCCTTCAACAACATTGACTACGCCGACGCGGAGAAAGGTCTCGGTACGGTCGCTTGCTGGCAGCCCCTCTACCAACTCTACGACGCTGACTTCTTCAAGAAGGCCCGCGCTGCCGGTGCGAAGATCTCCTGGTACAACTGCGGACCACCCCCCAAGACTTCCGTTGGAACCGGCCCTTCCGAACTCCGCAGCTACCTCTGGCAGGCCGCCAAGGCCGACCTCGACATCGTCTGCTGGTGGGGTATCCAGTGCTGGTACGGTCACACCCGCGTGTGGACCAACCGCTACGAACACTGGAACTCCGTCGTCTATCCGTCCCACCCCGACAAGGGGCCCTGGGTCAAGAAAGGCAAAGGCTGGGTTGACTCCGCCCCCCTTGACTCCGTCCGATGGGAGCACATCCGCGACGGCATGGAAGACGCCTGGTATGTCAACCTCCTCCGCCGCAAGATCGCCGAAGCGCGCCGGGAGGACCTTCCCGTCGCCGCCGACAAGGCGCAAGCTGTCCTCGACAACATCTGGGCCGGAACCTTCCCCACCCTAAATGACTATGCCCCTGAGTTCTCGCGCGTGCTCGAATGCCGCGCACAGATCGCCGCTGCAATCCTCGACATTCAAAAGGCCCTCAAGCCAGAGAAGAAGTGATGAAGAGACTCTTCCAGGTCCACCGCCTTCGCCGCACCGAATCCCTTGACGGCTTCTGGGACTTCCTCCCCGACCGCAAAGACCACGGCCGGCGCGAACAGTGGCACCGAACCTTCCCATCCCGATTCGAGCGCATGGCCGTTCCCGGCTGTTGGGACTCTCTTCCCGAGTACTACGACTACCACGGCAAAGCCTGGTATCGTCGCAGCCTTCACGTCCCCGTCCGCTGCAACCTCCTCCTCACCTTCGAAGGCTTCGGCGGTCTCGCCACACTCTGGTTCGACGGCAAGCCCGCCGGGCGCAGCGTCCTCACGGCCATGCCTTTTGAAGTCCTCCTCAAGTCCGTCGCCCCCGGTTCCCACCACGTTGTCATCGAGATCAACAATTCCAAACCCCTTGAAACTGTCTTCCCGGCCTACGGTTGTGATTGGTTCCACTACGGCGGGATCGTCCGCTCCGCTGAAATGGCCCTTCTTGGCGACCTTTGCATCCGCGAACTTCGCGCCCACTACACCCTCGAAGGCCGTAACATCCGCCTCGCTCCCGAAGTCGTCATCGAGAACCTCTCACGCCGCAAACTTCGCGATGAGCTCATCCTCGAACTCAACGGCGTTGATGTCGCGCGCATCCCGGTCCTCCTGCCGCCGAGCGCCACCGCCGTCATTCGCCATGAACTCCCGCCCCGCGCCCTTGCTCTCTGGAGCCCCGACTCCCCGGCCCTCCACATCCTCCGCGCTCAGTGCGCCGGAGACGACCTCGCCGACCGTACCGGCTTCCGCTCCCTTGCCGCCCGCAACGGTCGCATCATTCTCAACGGCGAGCCCCTCAAACTCCTCGGCGTCAATCGCCACGACGAGTACGGCGACTGCGGCTGGGCCGTCCCCCCCGACATGCTCCGCCGCGACTTCCAACTCATCCGTGACCTCGGCTGCAACGCCGTCCGCTGTCACTACCCCATCACCGCGCTCGGCATGGACTTCTGCGACGAGATGGGCCTGCTCTTCTGGTCGGAGATTCCCTTCTACGCCCGCTGGCCGAAAGTCGTCGGACGAACCGAGTATCTCGCCCTCGCCGAACAGGCCCTCGAATCCATGGTCCGCCGCGACTGTAACCGGCCCTCCGTCTTTCTCTGGAGCGTCCAGAACGAATCCGCCACCAACATCCCCGAAGGCGCTCGCGCCGCCGCCCGCCTCGTTCGCAAAGTTCGCGCTCTCGACCCCACCCGGCCCATCGGTTACGCCTCCAACCACGGCGTCGCCGATAAGGGCCTCCGTTCCGTCGACGTCATCGGCATCAACTCCTATCCTGGCTGGTATGACGAAGCCCGCTTCACCCCATGGCCCGAGATGCTCGCCGGCATCCGTGCCAAACTCGACCATATGGGCAGACCCGGCGTCCCCATCCTCATCACCGAAACTGGGGCTGCCGGGCTTTACGGCGACCGTTCCTTCGAGGACCGCAAGTGGTCCGAGCCCTTCCAGGCACGCCTCCTCGAACAGCACCTTAGAACCCTCCTCCCCCACAAAGACGTCGCCGGCGTCTTCATCTGGCAATTCGCTGACATCCGCACCATCCGCGAATACTGGCGCAACCGCCCTGGCACCTTCAACAACAAAGGACTTCTCGACCGCTTCCGACGGCCCAAGGAATCCTATTGGCGCGTACAGGAAATGTACCGTAGCTATCGGCAGCAATGAAGGGGCGCTTCGAAGACCCTAACCCGCATGTCTCACCCCCGGCCTTGCGCAAGGCCCTCCGGTGCGGCATAGGTGTTGTTGCAACAACACTGCTGTCCAAGATAAGTCTGTCCGTGGGCGTCCTGTCCGAAAACTCGTCCGTGGTCCGCGAGTTGGAGTTCTGCGACGGAGAGAGCGTGAAGCTTGGGGGGGCAGTGGTTCTGAAGGTGGGATCAACGCGTTGCCGGAGTGGTTCGATGGGCAGACGCGGGCGTTCAGGTACGATCCTCGGCGCGGAATGCCTGCAAGGAGTGCAACGCTCCCTGGCGGCCACGGTCTCTGCGACGGACGCCTTGCTGGCGTCAGGCGGCGCGGCGTGAGTAGGATTTCAGCAGACCGCCGAGGAGCGGCGTGCAGACGAGCGGCGAGGACCGCTGCCGCGGGTCTGCGTTCCTGGGTGGCGTTGCGGACGGTGCGTCGGCCATCGCAGCCGGGACTTGCCGGCCGATCCCTTGGTGCGGACGCAAGTCGTTGTAGTACGTCCGGTAGACGTCCAGGGTGTGTTGCAGGCTCTCCAAGCCGAACAGCACCAGGTGGTCGAGACACTCCTGTTTCACGCTCAGCACCCAGCGTTCCGCGTGTGAATTCGCATTCGGTGCTTGGAAGGGCGTCCGAACCACTTCGACGCCAGCAGCCTTCAGTGTGTCATCGAAGCTGTGGATGAAGAGGCCGTCACGGTCGTGGAGCACAAACCGAGGACGGATACCCGCGTCCTCGCATTCCATCAGGAGGTTGCGCGCCATCTGAGCCATCCAGCGATTGTGCGGACAGAACGTCGCCTCCGCCAGCAGGATTCTTCGTGTTTCCATGTGCATGACGAATAGAACGTAGGCTGTCTTGAGACCACAGAACGTCCAGATCTCCTTCGTGAACAGGTCCGCGCACAGCATGACCTCGGCGTGTCGGGCGAGGAATTCTCGCCACGTCAGTCCCTTACGCTCGGGTGCGGGAGGCAGGTTGTTCCGGCGCAGGATATCGGCGATACCGCCTTTGGAGAGCTTGATGCCGAGCTTCAAGAGTTCGCCCTGGATGCGGCGGTAGCCCCAGGTATTCTCA
>JAKJEM010000031.1:0-5459 GCA_022705425.1 Planctomycetota bacterium | reverse complement strand
CCGCCTCGATATTGCCCGGTGTCCGGGGCCTGCCCGGACCACGCCGCTCGCGCATGGAGTAATCGCACTTTTCCCGCTCCAGCCGCCGCTGCCACGCCAGAATCGTCTCCGGCTTCACGATGGTCACGGCTTCCTGCATCAGCTTCCGGCCCATCGCCAGGGCCGCACAGACCAAGGTGCGTCGTTCTTCGTCGGTGAACCGAATCCGTCCCTTGATCTTCGGCTTCAGCGCCTTGTTCTCGGCGCGCAGGTACTCGTCCTGGAGCGTCAGTTCATGACAAAGCAGCCCCGCGACGGTGGCTATGACCGGCAAGCGGGACCAACTCGAAGTCGTCATGGCGTTCTGCGTCCTTCGATCTCCGAAGAACCGCCTGCATGGAGACTCGGAAGGATATCACAACTCCCGTTCCTGCCTCAGCTTACGCATGGACCGATTTTCGGACACGACGCGACAGACGACGGAGGCCGGACAGCCCGCCTTCGCCGAGGGTTCGGCGGGCCAATGGACGACGGCGGGGGTCAGCGGAGTTTGTCGAGGGCTTCGGGGAGGGTTCGGACGGGAAGGAGGGTGAGGTCAGGACCGACGACGGGGAGCGGGGCTGTGTCGGCGGGGAGGTACGCCTGGCGGAAGCCGAGTTTGGCGGCCTCGCGGAGGCGAGTCTCGAGATGGCTGACGCCGCGGACCTCGCCGCCGAGGCCGATCTCGCCGAGAAGGATGGTCTCGCGGGGGATGGGGAACTCCTGAAAGCTGGAGGCAATGGCGCAGGCAATGGCGAGGTCGGCGGCGGGTTCGTCGAGCCGGACGCCGCCGGCCACGTTGAGAAAGACGTCCTGTCCGCTGAGCTGAAGTCCGGCGCGGCGTTCGAGAACGGCCAGGAGAACGCAGGCGCGGGCGTAATCCACGCCGCTGACCTTGCGCTCGGGTGAGCCGTAGTGGGCGGTGGCGAGGAGGGCCTGGACCTCGACGAGGAGGGCGCGGGTGCCCTCGATGGCGGGGACGACGGCCGCGCCGGTGGCGGGGCCGTTGCGGTCGGAAAGGAAAAGGCGCGAGGGGTTGGCGACGGGCAGGAGCCCCTCGCGGGTCATCTGGAAGACGCCGATTTCGTTGGTGGGGCCGAAGCGGTTCTTGACGCCGCGGAGCAGGCGGAAGGCGTGGTGCCGGTCGCCTTCGAAGTAGAGGACGGTGTCCACCATGTGTTCGAGGGTGCGGGGTCCGGCGAGGGCGCCGTCCTTGGTGACGTGGCCGACGAGGAAGAGGGGATAACCGGCGGCTTTGGCGTGCTGGACGAGCCGGGCGGCGGATTCACGGACCTGGCCGACGCTGCCGGGCGCGCTGGGGAGGTCGGGGAGGAAGACCATCTGAATGGAGTCCACGACGACGAGGCCCGGCTGCAGTCGCTCGATTTCCTCGAGAATGCGGTCCACGGTGGTTTCGGCGAGGAGGTAGAGTTCGTCGTCGGCGACGTGGAGGCGGTCGGCGCGGAGCTTGGTCTGGAGGAGGGATTCCTCGGCGGTGGCGTAGAGGACGCGGGTTCCCGCGGCGGCGACGCGGTAGGCGGCCTGGAGGAGGAGGGTGGATTTCCCGATGCCGGGGTCTCCGCCGACGAGGACGGCCGAGCCGAGGACGACGCCGCCGCCGAGGATGCGGTCGAATTCGTCCATTCCGGTGCCGATGCGGGGTGCGTCGAGGGGTTCTATCCGGGTGATGGGCAGGGCCTGTGCGGGGGCGAGGAGGGGACGGTTCTGTGCGGCGCGGGACCGCGGGGCGGCGCGCTCCTCGACGAGGGTGTTCCATTCCTGACAGGCGGGACAGCGTCCGGCCCACCGGGGCTGGCGTGCGCCGCACTGCTGGCAGACGTAGTCCATTCGGGTCTTGGACACCCGGTTCAGCCTTTCGTGGGGCGTGGAAGGAGGACGGCACGAACGGCGCGTCGCACGCGGCGGCAGCGAAGGCGCGCGTCCATGGCGTCGGCCTTGGATGCCGATGCGCCGGGGTAGCGGGGACGAAGGCGGAGGCGGATCTCCGCCGACTTGCGTGCGGCGAGTCCGCGATGGGGGAGGACGACGAGGAGGTCCACGTCGGAGTCCTCGGCGGGCTTGCCCGAGGCATAGGCGCCGAAGAGGATGATGCGTTCGGGGTTGAACTCGCCGGCAATGCGACGGCTGAGATCGCGGATTTGTCTCATGGCGATCATGGGCGGTCCTTCGATGGGCCGGGGCTACCCGGCTTTCACGGCAGCGGCGACTTTGCGTCCGAGGGTTTCGCAGGCGGCAAGGTCGGCGGGGCGGGGCTGCCACTTGGCTTTGACGGATTCGGCGGCGAGGGGAATCTTGGCGGCGGCGAGGTGCTCCTCGATGACGCGGGGGGATTCGCCGCTCCAGCCGTAGGAGCCGAAGGCGGCGCCGATCTTGTTCTGGAAGCGCAGGCCGCGGAGGTCTTCGAGGACGGGCATGAGGGTGGGGAGGAGTCCCTGGTTGAGGGTGGGGGAGCCGACGAGGATGGCTTTGCTCTTGAAGACCTCGGCGAGGACGTCGTTGCGGTCGGAGGTGGCCATGTGGAAGAGCTTGTAGGGGACGCCTTCGGCGGCGAGTCCGACGCCGATGGCTTCGCCCATGCGGCGGGTGGCTTCCCACATGGTGTCATAGAGGATGACGGCGGAGCGCTCGGGGGTCTGGCGCGCCCATTCCTGGTACTTGGCGACGATCTGGAGGGGGTCCTTGCGCCAGAGCACGCCGTGGCTGGGGCAGATCATGTCCACGGGCAGGTTGAGTGCGACGACTTCTTCGATCTTCTTGAGGACGAGTTTGCTGAAGGGGGTGAGGATGTTGGCATAGTATTTGAGAGCTTCTTCGTAGAGTTCCTGTTGGTTGACCTGGTCGTTGAAGCGGAAGGCGGTGGCGTAGTGCTGGCCGAAGGCGTCGTTGGGCATGAGGACGTTGAGCCCCGTAAGGTAGGTGAACATGCTGTCGGGCCAGTGGAGCATGGGGGCTTCGACGAAGACGAGCTTGTTGCGCCCGAGGGAGAGGCTGTCGCCGGTGGCGACGGGGCGGAACTTCCAGGGCTGATGATAGTGGCCTTCGATGCTTTCGTGTCCGCGCTTGGAGACGACAAGTTCGGCGTTGGGGCAGAGGCGCATCAGGGCGGGCAGGCTGCCCGAGTGATCCACCTCGGCGTGGTTGGCGATGACGTAGTCAATGCGGGCGGGCTCCACGAGGGCGCGGATGTTGCGGATGAACTCCTCCTGGAAGGGAGTCCAGGCGGTGTCCACAAGGGCGATCTTCTCGTCCATGATGAGATAGGAGTTATAGGTGGTTCCGCGATGGGTGGAGAGCTCATATCCGTGGAAGTGGCGGATGCCCCAGTCAATGACGCCAACCCAGTGCAGGCCCGGCTTGAGTTCGGTAGGCATGGTGGACTCCTTGGATGAACGGCGGACGACGACGGCAGTGTGGCGGCGGTCAGGCGGCTTCAGGGAGCATGGGACGGTTGCAGCAGCGCGGCTCGAAGGGGCCTTCGCCTTTGTGAAGGACGCCGAGTTCGGAGCCGCAGACGGGGCAGACGTAGAAGTGGACGCGGCGCGCTACCGGGACCATGTCGCGGTTGCAGCATCGCGGATGGAAATCGCCGGCGCGCGGGGCAAGAACCAGAATCTCCGCGAGGCACACGGGGCAGAGATAGACGACGCCGCGTGCGGGCGTGGTCATGCTTCACCCTCCGCAGCGGGGGCGACCCTTTCCATAGGGGCGCCGCAGCACTTGAGCTCCATGACGCCGACGCCGCCGCGGGTCACCATGACGAGGTTCTTGCAGCGGGTGCAGCGCCAGGCGGCGCCGACGTGAATGGTGAGCGCGCGTTCCCAGTCCTCGAGTTCCCATCCGGTCTTCGGCGCGGCGGTGTTGTTGTCGGCCATGTCGCCCTCCCTGGGTGCGGGTGTTGTCGGTGATTCAAGGATACCTTGGCGGGGCGGGGAGTGCAAGGCGCAATTCGCGCGTCGAGCGCGAGAGCAAGAGAGGTTGACATGGCGGGGCGCGACCGGGAGAATGACGGCGTATGCAACAGCCCGACCCCTGAAGAATGGAGCGCCCCATGACGCCGACGCCCCGTCCCCTTGCCGGCCACCGTGTGCCGGTGCCGGAGGGGCTTCCGGATGACTTGGCGCCGGAGGAGCGGCGGAAGGCGCGGATGCGCCGGGTGGCTTCGCGTCGGCTGGGCGGGCTGACGGTGGCGCTGGATAACGTCCACGACCCGCACAATATCAGCGCGGTCCTGCGCTCGTGCGAAGGGTTCGGAGTGCAGAATGTGCACCTGATCGGGTTGAGCGCCGACCCGAACCGGGCGGTGAGCATGGGATGCGAGAAGTGGTTGACACTGCACCGGCACGCGACGGCGGAGGCGTGCGTGGCGGCGCTGCGGCGCGCGGGTTACGCGCTGTGGGCGGCCGTGCCGGAGCGCGGGGCGTGTCCGATCGAGGCGCTGGACTTCACCGGCCGGGTGGCGCTGGTGTTCGGGGCGGAGCGCGACGGTCTCTCCGATGCGTTGTTGCGGGCGTGCGACGGACGCTACCAGATTTCCATGCCGGGGTTCTCGCAAAGCCTGAATGTGTCCGTGGCGGCGGCGATCTCGATCCACGCAGGGGCGACGGCGCGCCGCCGCGCGCTGGGGAGTGACACGGACTTGACGGCAGACGAGGCGGAGGCGCTGGCGGGCCGGTGGATTGCGGCGGATGAGCTGCGCCGGAGACGCGGACGGATGCCTGCGACCGATGCGCCGGGGGCGTCGTCGAGCCCGGACGGGTCGTGACCGGGTCGCGCAAGGGGAGTGAATCATGGAAGGTCTTGCCCGCCGCTGGCCGGTGCTGGGCCCCCTCGCCCTCGTGGCGGTGGCGGCGGCGCTGTTCGGGGGGGTGTGGTTCCATGCGGCGGAGGGGCAGTCGGTCTGTTCCGACATCGTGGCGCAGCATCACGCGACCAAGAGCGTGCTGTGGCGGAACTTGCAGGGCGGACACGGGATCCCCTTCTGGCGCGAGGACCAGCTCTCGGGAACTCCGGCGCTGACGCACCCGCAGTCGCTGTACACCTATCCGTTGCACGCGCTGTACCTGGTGCTGCCGCCGGAGCGCGCGCTGGGCCCCACGCTGTGGCTGCACCTGGCGGCAGCGGGGCTGGTCTTCTGGGTGCTCGGAGGAGCGCTGGGGCTGGGGTATCCGGCGCGGTTCGTCATGGGGCTGGCGGGGATGTTCAACTTCAAACTGCTGGCGATTCACTTCAGCGGGTGGTTGCCGGTGATTCCGGGGGTGGTCTTTGTGCCGCTGCTGATGGCGGCGGTGCTGTATCTGTTGGACAGGCCCGGACTTCCGGGGCTGGTCTGTGCGGCGCTGGCGGGGGCGCTGTGTCTCCACACGGGACACTTGCAGCTCTTCTACTACGCGGTGCTGTTCCTGACGGTGTGCGTGGTTGTG
>JAKJEM010000030.1:16101-38398 GCA_022705425.1 Planctomycetota bacterium | reverse complement strand
TGCCCGAGCCCTTCACCGCGACGCACGACTTCTGGATCCCCGCCGGCGAACGGCTCTACTACCACAAGAAGACCCGCCCCACCTGGACCCCCACCTGGATCAACTCCGTGGACCGCGCCACCCGCCGCCACCGCGAGATCTATCGCGACGACGTCCACAAGCTCGGCCATTGCTACTGCACCCGCGACGAGAAATGGCTCGTCTCCGACGTTCAGGAACCGGGGCGCAATCCCCTGATCCTGATCGAGACCGCCACGGGCCGCGCAGAAATCCTCTGCTGGCCCAACAGCAGCGTGACCGCGGGACACGGCGCCTTTGCCCACACGCACCCCTCGTGGAGTCCGTGCGAACGCTTCATCCTCTACACCTCCGACGCCTCCGGCTGCGGCCAGGTCTATCTGATCCCCATGTCGCTTTGAGCCCCCCTCAACGCCCCGCCGCACGCGGTTCGGGCACTTCCACGCTCTCATAAAGCGGGTACATCCCCGCCCGTGGTCCCAGCGGCTTCCACCCGAAGAGAATCCGGTCGGCAAAGACGTGGACCACCCAGTAACCCCGCCGCTCGTCCCAGCAGAGGCAGTCGCCCATGACGTGCAGCGTACCCTCCTCCAGGCGGTAGCTCCGGTCGTGGCAATGCCCGAAGAGATAGGCCGCCACCTTGTGCTTCTTCAGCAGCGCCAGCGTTTCGTCGCGCCCCTCCACCACGCCCTCTTCGAAGACCGGCAGGAGCGGGTGGTGACCCGCGACAAAGACATGCCGCGCCTCGTGTGCGCGCTCCAACTCCTCCTCCAGCCACTTCACCTGCTCCGGTTCGATCGCGCCCGACGAAGTGTCCAGACAGATAAACACACTGCCGTTCCGCTCGAAGGAATACCGCGTCCGCCCACCGGAGGCCAGCCCGGCGGTGTACTTCTGGAACAGTGCCAGGGGGCCGGCGAATCCCTCCCGCGCCAGCCGCGCCGCGTGCGCACGATTTGCCGCTGCAATGGCCCGAAAGTCTCCCCCCGGGTCGCCGTCACCCTCTCCGCCGAGCCGGTCGTGATTCCCCGGCAGCGCGTAGAGCGGCATCGCCAGCCGTCCGTAGATGCTCTGGAAGGTCCGCCATTCCGTGTGCGTGTTCTTGTTCACCAGGTCGCCGGTCATCAGGACAAAGGCCGGTTTCAGCCTGTTGACCTCCTCGACGGCGGCGGGGTTCAACCGGTCCGCGCTCAGGTAGCGTGCCCCGGTCCTGGGAAGGCCTTGATCGTCGAACTGGGAATCGGAAAGATGCGCAAAACTCAGCTCCGGGCCGAGGGCGGCGTCGCGGCTCCAGGTCGGCGACCCGGAAGGATCGGCCTCTACCGGCAGCCAGCGCGGCGCGCCCAGCGGGTTCGGAATGCTCAGCGTCCGGGGCGGCTGGCCGGCCTCGTGCGCGGCCTGAGCGAACTCGACCCGGTCGGGATACACGGAGATGAGAACCGCCGCGCACGAACGCCCCCAACCCAGGAAGGGAACCGGATAGCCCGGCAGTGTCCCCGCATACTCCGGCATCAGGTCGTGCGCCGGCGTCAGTCGCGCCGCCACGCCCGCCCCTTCCACCCACCGCCAGTACTCCGCGCCCCAGCGCGCCCCCACGGGGGCCGGCCGTCCGTATATCGGACCCCCTATCTGCAAGACCGCGCGCGGCGACTTCATCCCCGCGCGGGCCTCGCGCAAGAATGACAGGAACGCCCGCTCTCCGCGAATTCCCCGCTCGACAGCCCCCGCGACCACGAACTGCGCCCCCTTCACGTCGAGAACGCCCCTGGCCGTCACCCGGCAGCCCGGCAGCGCCCGCCCAATCCGCGCCGAACCCTCGCCGGCCAGGGCGCGCTCCGATGACAAGAGATGCACGGGAGCGTGGGCCCCTTCGAGGGGCGCCCGAAGGTCCGCCAGGTCCCCCTCCGAACCCGCCCACGACGGCGGACACAGCAGCAGCACGGCGTCCACTCGATGCGCATTCGCGCAGGCGACGAAGGCCGCCAACCGCGATGACGCGCGGGCGTCCGGAAGGGAGCCCTCCGAAACTCCGCCTTCAGCCGCCCCCTCCCCAGATGGGGCCGAAGATATCGGCAGCGATATCGCCGCCACACGGCAGATCGGCGACTCGCCCCAGACGACCCCGGCGCAAAGCAACGACAGCGCCAAGGCCGCCACCCCGGCGATTCGACCTCCGGGAGCCCGTCTCGATCCAGCGAGGGTCGCACCTTCCTGCGCCATGCCGCCGATCTCCTCCGGGGAGCGCCGGTCCGCCGCTGCGGGGGACGAACGCCTCCCCGCGCGGGGTTACGGCATCGCCAGCGCGGCGTCTATCCGCGCAAGCTCCTCTTGCGCAAAGGACAGGTTCTTCAGCGCCGCCACATTCTCCTCGATCTGCGCCGGACGACTCGCGCCGATGAGCGCCGAGGTCACGCGCACATCGCGCAGCACCCAGGCCAGCGCCATCTGCGCCAGCGTCTGACCCCGTGCCCGCGCAATCGCGTCCAACGCGCGCGTCTTCGCCAGGATCGCCTCCGTAACATCCTGCGCCTTCAGGAAGGTTCCCGCCTTGCCCGCGCGCGAGTCCGACGGAATGCCGTTCAGATAGCGGTTCGTCAGCAATCCCTTCGCCAACGGACAGAAGGCGATGCAGCCGATCCCCTCGCGCCCCAGCGTGTCCAGCAAACCCTCCTCCACCGTGCGCCGCAGCATCGAGTAGGAAGGCTGATGAATCAGGCACGGTGTGCCCAGCGCGCGCAGAATCCGCGCCGCCTCCGCCGCGCCCTCCGGCGAGTAGTTCGAGATTCCGGCGTACAACGCCTTGCCCTGCCGCACAGCCGCATCGAGAGCGCTCATGGACTCCTCGATCGGCGTGTTCGGGTCCGGACGGTGGTGATAGAAGATGTCCACGTACTCCAGCCCCAGCCGGCGAAGGCTCCGGTCCAGGCTGGCCAGCAGGTTCTTCCGGCTGCCCCATTCGCCGTAGGGACCCGGCCACATGCGGAAACCGGCCTTGGTGGAGATGACGAGTTCGTCACGGTATGCCCCCAGGTCCAGTCGGAGAATCCGCCCGAAGTTCTCCTCCGCGCTGCCCGGCGGCGGACCGTAGTTGTTCGCCACGTCGAAATGCGTGATGCCCAGATCGAAGGCCTTCCGCGCCATGGCGCGGCCGTTCTCGAAAACGTCCACCCCCCCGAAGTTATGCCACAGCCCCAGCGAGATCGCCGGCAGCATCAACCCGCTCCGTCCGCAACGGTTGTACTTCATCGCCTCGTATCGGTTCTCCGCCGCCTGCCAGACCATCGGTTCCTCCTAGCTCTTCTTGCCAACGACCTCGAACTCCATCTGATGCTTGAACTCATTGTACCGCAGAACGCGCACGTGAATCATCTGCCCCACCTTGAACTGCCGCCGCCCCGGCGCCGAGGCCGTGCCGCGCTCGCGGTCCACCCGGTAGAAGGAGTCCGAAAGTGCCGAGAAACGCACGACGCCATCGAGCATGTACCGCGTCAACTGCACACGCAGCCCGTAGTTCTCCACCCCCGTCACGAGCGCGTCGAAGGACACCCCCCGCGCCGCCACAAAGTCCATCAGCCGTCGGTTCGTCAACGTCCGCTCGGCAGCGTCGGCGTTGCGCTCCATCTCCGTCGCCCGCTGCACCCAGGCCGGTAGCCCCTCGCGCCAGTAGTCGCGCCGCCCCGGCGAGTCCAGCCGCCCCGATTCCGCCTCCTGCAGAATGCGGTGCGCCAGCAGGTCCGGGTAGCGCCGAATCGGCGAGGTGAAGTGCAGGTAGTGCGGCGCGGCGATGGCGTAATGCGGCGCGTCCTCCGCCTGATAGCCCGCCAGCTTCATCGAACGCAGCAGCAGGTAGTTCAGCAGGTGCGCCTCCGGTCGTCCGCTCAGGCGCTCCAGGAAGCGCTGAATCTGCTGGCGCGTCCCCGGCGCGGGGAAGCTATGGCCCAGGATGTGCGCCATCTGCCGGAAGGATTGCAGCGCCTCCGCGTCGGGCTCATCGTGCGCCCGGCAGAGGTAGGGCAGCCGGCGGCGCAACAGGTGATTCGCCACCGCCTCATTCGCCGCCAGCATGAACTGCTCGATCAACCGGTGCGACGGATCGCCGCGGCGCAGCTCCACGCCCGAGGTGCGGCCCTCCTCGTCCGTCAGGATGTGCGGCTCTGGAATGTCCATCTCCAGCATCCCCCGCTCGCGCCGTCGCGCCCGCAGCCGCTCCGCCAGATCGTTCATCTCCAAGAGCTTTGCGCGCAGCGCCTCCTCGCCCGCCTCCAGTTCCCCCCCGTCAAGGACCGCCTGCACCTCCTCGTACGTGAACCGCCGGCAGGAGCGGATGAACCCGGCGAAGACCTCCGCCCTCAGCAAGTTCCCCGGCCCATCGAAGCTCATTCGCACCGTCCGCGTCAGCCGAATGACGCCCGGCTGAAGGCTGCACAGCCCGTTCGACAGGCGCTCGGGAAGCATCGGAATGACCTGGCCGGGCAGATAGACGCTGGTACCGCGCGCGCGGGCTTCGCGGTCAATGACGTCGTCCGGAGCGACGTAATGGGCCACATCGGCAATGTGTACGCCCAGTTCCCATCCCCCCTCCGGCAGCCGCCGCAGCGACACCGCGTCGTCGAAATCGCGCGCATCCTTGGGGTCCACGGTGAAGCACATCTCACCCGTCAGATCGCGACGGTCGAGCAGGTCCTGCGGACGGACCTGATCCGGCAGAGCCTCCACCGCTTGCAGCACCTCCGGCGAAAACTCGCGCCGCAGCCCGTACTCATGCGTCACCGAAAGGAGTTCTGCCTCCAACTGCCCCCGCGGCCCGAAGACGCGCACCACCGCGCCGGCAGGGTTGATGTGGCGCGACGGCCACGAATCAATCCGCGCCGCCACCTTGTCATCCGCCCGCGCCCCGCCGATCTCCCCGTCGCTCACCAGCACGTCGCGGTACAGACGCGGATCATCCGGGATAACGAACCATACGCCCCCCTCTCGGCGCAGGGTGCCGACGATCTCCGTGCGCGCCCGCCGCAGCACGGACACCACCTTCACCTCCGACGACGCCGCCGGAACGCGCCGGCGGAGCGGCCGACGCGCCTCGTGGCGTCGCGTAATGTACGTGTCTCCCCGCCGCGCCGAAGGCGGCACCCGCGCCACAACCAAGTCCCCGTGCAGCGCGGAACTCATGTTCTCCGACCCGATGTACAGGTCCTCGCCATCCTCCGCCCGCACCGGTTTCAGGAAGCCGAATCCCCGCGGATGGCAGAGCAGCGTCCCCACCACCAGGTCAACGCGCGCCGGATCGGCCAGGCAACGCCCCTTCACCTCGACCAACTCCCCCCCAAGCTCCAGATCGCGCACAAGCTTGAGGAAGGACTCGAGCTCCTCGTTCCGTACCCCAAGCTTCCGGGCGATCTGGTCCACCGTCATTGGACTGTACCGCCGGTTGCGCGTGAACTTCAGGATTTCCGAGTCGCTGATCATCTGAACACGTCCCTATGCCTTCGCCGCCATACACACCACCGCTACCGCAACCCCTCCGCAGAGTGCCCGTGACCGTACTCCGCCGGCGCGTACCGAAAGACCTCCGTCTCCACCGCTCCTCCCCCGACCGGCGCGCTCTGACAAACCTGCCAGCCCCCCCAGTTCAGCCAGTAGTGCGTGGACCCCGGCAGATGCCCGTACTGCACACGGCGGTGGTCAGCCAAGTACCACGGCGGCATGGGAATCTTCGGGATGTACTGCGGCGTCAAGCCCTCCAGACTCGGCGCCCACTCCCCCGTGGCCTTCAGATACGCCCCATTCGCCGTCGTCAGGGCACGCAAACGGCTTTCGCTGAACCCCAGCAGGCCATAGGCGATTCCAGCGCCCGTTACGCCCCCGAGCGCAACGGCCCCGGCCAGCACCAGCGGCCTGAGCCAGAGCGCACGACACACCCGTCTCTCGCCGGCCACACGCAACCCGCCGACCACAGCGGCAAAGAGCACAAAGACCAGAACGGCATAGAACTCGAAGAGCGCCCCCAGCGTCCACGTCGCCCCCCAGCGGACCTGCCGTCCCCAGCCCAGCGCCAAGGCCCCCGCGCACACAAACGCATGGAGAGCGCCGGCCCCCGCCACAAACGCCAGGAATCCCCGGCGACCCAACCGCCACGACGGCCACAACGCCAGCCCCCACAAGGCGCCCGCCGCCAACGCGCCCGGCACGCACGCAACAACGCCGACCTCCATCCCCAAGCCCCCGCGCATCAGGAACCCGGACGCCGGCGCCGCCAGCGCCGTGGCGGCAACCCACAGCCACACGAGCATCCTTCGCGAAACGCCTCTCTCCTCCGCCATGCCTGGCACCTCCGCCTCCCGAAGCGCAAGAAGCCCGTCCGCCTTCCTCGGGCGAACGGGCTTCCGCAGCAAAACCCGGCGACTACCTACTCTCGCGGTTTAATCCACTACCATCGGCGCAACGGGCTTAACTTCCGTGTTCGGAATGGGAACGGGTGTGGCCCCGTCGCTATGGGCCGCCGGAAAACTCTGTGAACAGTGGAAAGCGGACAACGGATTCAACCTGAATGCCGACGAGGACGAGTCGTCAGCGGTCAGAAATGCGGTCAAGCCGATCGACCGATTAGTACCGGTCAGCTTAAGTCCTCACGGACCTTACACCTCCGGCCTATCAACGTCGTGGTCTTCGACGGGTCTGATAGGGATACCTCATCTTGGAGCTGGCTTCACGCTTAGATGCTTTCAGCGTTTATCCGTGCCGAACATAGCTACCCAGCCGTGCCGCTAGCGCGACAACTGGTACACCATAGGTTCGTCCAACCCAGTCCTCTCGTACTAGGGTCAGGACTCCTCAAGTATCCTCCGCCCACACCAGATAGAGACCGACCTGTCTCGCGACGGTCTAAACCCAGCTCGCGTACCGCTTTAATCGGCGAACAGCCGAACCCTTGGGAGCTTCTTCACCCCCAGGATGCGATGAGCCGACATCGAGGTGCCAAACCGCCCCGTCGCTATGGACGCTTGGGGGCGATCAGCCTGTTATCCCCGGAGTACCTTTTATCTGTTGATCAGGGGCCCTTCCATACGGCACCCTTGGGTCACTAGGCCCTGGTTTCCCATCTGCTTGACTTATGGGTCTCGCAGTTAAGCATACTTCTACCCTTACGCTCAAGGCGCGATTGCCAACCGCGCTGAGTATGCCTTTGGACTCCTCCGTTACTCTTTTGGAGGAGACCGCCCCAGTCAAACTGCCCGGATAACACTGTTCCCCTACCGGATTCACGGTCCGAGGTTAGAATTTCAACATAACAAGGGTGGTATTTCACCGTTGGCTCCGCCAAGCCCGAGAGCTCGGCCTCGCAGCCTCCCACCTATCCTACGCAGGTTAGGTCGAAACCCAATATCATCCTGCAGTGAAGGTTCACGGGGTCTTTTCGTCTAGGTGCGGGTATGTGGCATCTTCACCACAGCTACAGTTTCGCCGGGTAACCGGTGGAGACAGAGCCCCTGTCGTTACGCGATTCGTGCAGGACGGAACTTACCCGTCTAGGAATTTCGCTACCTTAGGACCGTCATAGTTACGGCCGCCGTTCACCAGAGCTTCGGTTCAAAGCTTCGCCTCCGAAGAGACTAACCTCTTCCCTTAACTTTCTGGTACCGGGCACGCGTCGGACTGTATACTTCCGCTTGCGCATTTGCACAGTCCTGTGTTTTTAGTAAACAGTCGCAGGGGCCGATCCCTGAGACCTCCCGAGGCTTACAAGGTAAACCTGCTGACCTCAGAAGGTTCCCCTTATTCCGAAGTTACGGGGACATTTTGCCGAGTTCCTTCACCAGCCTTCTCCCGAGCGCCTGTGGATGCTCTCCTTGCCGACCTGTGTTGGTTTTAGTACGGGTTCCCGAAAGACTCGCTAGACGGTATTTCTTGGAGAATGATCGGACCACTTCTGGGCCAAAGGCCCCGTCATCACCTCTGGAGTCTGATGCGCTGGATTTGCCTGGCGCGACTCCTCGGGCTTGAACTACCCGGAGCTATAGGGCTAGCTGGCCTCTTCATTCCCTCTCCGCCATCGCTGGTAACGCCTTCAGGAAGTACCGGAATATTAACCGGTTATCCATCGTCTACGGCTTTCGCCCTCGACTTAGGTTCCGACTAACCCTGGGCGGATGTACCTTCCCCAGGAATCCTTAGGCTTACGGCGAGGAAGATTTTAACTTCCTTTATCGCTACTCGTTCCGGCATAATCACTTCTCGACGGTCCAGCAGTCGTCACCGTCTGCCTTCACTCCTCGAGAACGCTCCCCTACCAGTCCCGGAGAGAGCACGCCCTCTCCGAGAATCCGCGGCTTCGGCACTTGGCTTGAGTCCCGTTCATTATCGGCGCAGAAGGACATCGACTGGTAAGCTATTACGCACTTTTTAAATGATGGCTGCTTCTAAGCCAACATCCCAGCTGTCCAAGCCCTTCCACTTCCTTTCTCACTTAGCCAAGGTTTTGGGGCCTTAGCCGGCGATCTGGGCTGTTTCCCTTTTGACTATGAAGCTTATCCCCCACAGTCTGACTCCTGCGATAGTCATCACGGCATTCGGAGTTTGATAGGAATGAGTAGCCTGGTGGGCCCTCGAGTCCTTTCAGTCGCTCTACCTCCGTGATGTAGTGGCGCAAGGCTAGCCCTAAAGCTATTTCGGGGAGAACCAGATATCTCCAAGTTTGATTACACTTTCAGTCCTCCTCACAGCTCATCCCCAACCTTTTCAACGGTTGTGGGTTCGCGCCTCCACCCCGATATTATCGAAGCTTCACGCTGGCCATGAGTAGATCACTTGGTTTCGGGTCTCATGCACGCGACTCAGTCGCGCATTTCGCACTCGCTTTCGCTTCGGCTCCTGGCCTGAGGCCATTAGCCTTGCCGCGTACATGAAGTCGCCGGATCATTATGCAAAAGGCACGCCGTCACACATTCCCATCCGA
Source organism: Planctomycetota bacterium (assembly GCA_022705425.1). Lineage (GTDB taxonomy): Bacteria > Planctomycetota > Brocadiia > CAIUPP01 > CAIUPP01 > JAKJEM01. The sequence continues at coordinate 29,427 of JAKJEM010000030.1, read as the reverse complement.
AGATGGGCATAGTGCTCCGACAGCTTTGTAGGCATACGGTTTCAGGTGCTATTTCACTCCCTTAACAAGGGTGCTTTTCATCTTTCGCTCGCGCTACTATTACGCTATCGGTCGCCAGAGAGTATTCAGCCTTGGGTGATGGTCCACCCGGATTCACGCGGAGTTCCACGAGCTCCACGCTACTTGGGAGAGCACTCCAGAGAGGGTCCGCCCTTTCGCCTAAGGGGCTATCACCCGCTGTGGCCGGACTTTCCAATCCGTTCAGCTAGGGTCGGACTTTTGTAACTCTCCGGGCTGCGCCCGGAATGCTTCCCGCAACCCCGCCCGTGCAAGCACGGACGGTTTGGGCTGTTTCCTTTTCGCTCGCCGCTACTGGGGAAATCGAGGATTTTCTTTCTGTTCCTGCGGGTACTGAGATGTTTCAGTTCCCCGCGTTGGCTCCCGTATCCTATGGATTCAGATACGGGTTTCATCCGGTTAGGGATGAACGGTTTCCCGATTCGGAGATCCCCGGGTCAAGGCTCGTTTGACAGCTACCCGAGGCTTATCGCAGCCTTCCGCGTCCTTCATCGCCTTCTGGCGCCAAGACATCCACCGTACGCCCTTAGTAGCTTGACCGCAATTCTGATCACCGACGGCTCGCGCCGCCTGTGACGGAATCACGTCAATAACCCCACTTGCGTGGGGCCGATTCAGGAAGAATCGATTGCCACTTTCCACTATTCACATGTCAAAGAGCGATCCGCCCCCCGTTCGGGTGCGGTCAATTTATCCCGGCCCGGATATGGTGGAGACGAGCGGGATCGAACCGCCAACCTCCGGCTTGCAAAGCCGGCGCTCTCCCAGTTGAGCTACGTCCCCCAAACACACAAAGAATGGTGGGCCCAATTGGAATCGAACCAATGACCTCGTCCTTATCAGGGACGCGCTCTAGCCAACTGAGCTATGGGCCCCACCGCCTCTTCAGCGCAGGGCCTCCGCCCAGATGCCGACATCGGTCGAAGGAGGCGCCATCTGCGGGCCAGTCTGGTCTCGGAACTTGTCAGCCTGTGGCAGGAAACTGCCGATATTACAAGGACACCCGTTGCCGAGCGCCCAGGTCTATATGTCCCTAGAAAGGAGGTGATCCAGCCGCAGGTTCTCCTACGGCTACCTTGTTACGACTTAGTCCCAGTCACCAGGTTTACCGTCGGCGCCTCTCCCCCTTGCGGGTTGAGTAGACGACTTCAGGTACCCCCGGCTTCCATGGCTTGACGGGCGGTGTGTACAAGGCTCGGGAACATATTCACCGCGTCATAGCTGATACGCGATTACTAGCGATTCCAGCTTCATGCAGGCGAGTTGCAGCCTGCAATCTGAACTGAGGCCGGCTTTGTGGGATTTGCTCCCCCTCGCGGGTTTGCTTCCCTCTGTACCGACCATTGTAGGACGTGTGCAGCCCTGGACATAAGGGCCATGATGACTTGACGTCATCCCCGCCTTCCTCCGGTTTGACACCGGCAGTCTCACTAGAGTACCCGGCATTACCCGCTGGCAACTAGTGACAAGGATTTCGCTCGTTAAGGGACTTAACCCGACATCTCACGACACGAGCTGACGACAGCCATGCAACACCTGTGCTAGCTCTCCCTTGCGGAAGTCCTCGCCCTTTCGGGTCCGTACCACTAGCATGTCAAGCCCAGGTAAGGTTCTTCGCGTTGCCTCGAATTGAGCCACATCCTCCACCGCTTGTGCGAGCCCCCGTCAATTCCTTTGAGTTTCAGCCTTGCGACCGTACTCCCCAGGCGGGATACTTACCATATTTACTGCGGCAGAGACGGCATCGGAGCCACCCCTACCTAGTATCCATCGTTTAGGGCTAGGACTACCGGGGTATCTAATCCCGTTTGCTCCCCTAGCTTTCGCGCCTCAGCGTCAGTAACGGGCCAGAGAGCCGCTTTCGCCACCGGCGTTCCTCTTGATATCTACGCATTTCACCGCTCCACCAAGAGTTCCACTCTCCCCTCCCGCACTCGAGACACGCAGTATCCAATGGCCGTCCCCGGTTGAGCCGGGGGATTTCACACCGGACTTGCGCATCCGCCTACACGCCCTTTATGCCCAGTGATTCCGAGTAACGCTAGCCACCTACGTATTACCGCGGCTGCTGGCACGTAGTTAGCCGTGGCTTCCTTTGGAGCCTTTGTCACGCGGATGCGCTGTTAGCGCACCCGCCATTCATAACTCCTGACAGAGGTTTACAACCCGAAGGCCTTCATCCCTCACGCGGCGTCGCACCGTCAGGCTTTCGCCCATTGCGAATGATCCTCCTCTGCTGCCTCCCGTAGGAGTCTGGGCAGTATCTCAGTCCCAGTGCGGCCGTAGACCCTCTCAGGCCGGCTACCCGTCATCGCCTTGGTAGGCCATTACCCCACCAACAAGCTGATAGGCCGTGAGCCCCTCCCCAAGCGACAGGTCCTTGCGGATCCCCGCCTTTGGTGCCAGGAACATGCGCTCCCGGCACATCATTCGGTATTAGCTACAGTTTCCCGTAGTTATCCCCATCTTGAGGGTAGGTTACCCACGTATTACTCGCCCTTTCGCCACGCTACTTGGGTTGCCCCTTTCGCGTTCGACTTGCATGAATCAGACACGCCGCCAGCGTTCACTCTGAGCCAGGATCATACCCTTCACTTGAAATTTGAAGACACTCCAACCGCAACCACCGAGGGCCACGTTCGGAGGTTTCTGTTTCCGAGATGGGTTGATTGGCTTTGTGCTACAGTCTTTGAGTCACTTCGGCTGTTTAAGGCTTCTGTGGGCTCTACCTGTAGCAAGAAGCTCAGCTTCCTGCCACAGGCAGACAAGTTCCGATTTTCAAAGAGCAGTTTGCGTCGCCCCATCGTTGAGGCTTTGTCATTATACCACATCCTCCGGCCCTGTCAAGTCCAGAAACATGCTTTTTCCGGTACCCATGTCGTCCAGGCCAGGAAGCCGTTACCCATTGTATAACAGTATGTTATGACTGCGTGAGGCGCGCGTACTTGCCCTTGCCGTCCTGTCCGTCGAAAAAAAAGCGGGCGCGTAACGCTCTTCCAATGCCACAGTCCGCCCCCTTTCTCACCCCAGCGGGAAGGCCCGCCATCCACCGCCACCATTCCCCCCAGGCCACCCGGGGAGCGCCGATGCGGCGTCTTGAACACACCCGGCGCTAACATGCCATTTGTCATGGCCTTATGACACGGCGGCGGTGATTCGGCATCTCTGGGGCAACGTACTCACCGTTGCGCCATGTGACCCCCTGCGCATTCATGGCGACGCGCCGTTGAACCATCACCCCCCGTGCGCCGTCCGATTCAGACCGGAGAGTGACGATCCTCCGCTTTCCTTCCTGCTTGTCATCGCGCTCCCGCTCAAGTATCATAGCAGTGTGGCATGGGATACGGTGAACCCCGGTTAGGAGGAGTGATTTGATGGCAGCGGAGATTGAAGAGGCCGCCTTCGAGGCAAAGGTACTGAAGTCCCCCGTCCCGGTCTTGGTTGATTTCTTCGCGACCTGGTGCGGTCCCTGCGTGGCGCAAGGTCCAATCCTTGAGAAATGGGCGTCCGGGCACGAGGGCAAGGTGGCTGTCGTCAAGCTCAACGTTGACAACGCGCCCAACGTCGCGTCGCAGTTCGGCATCATGAGCATTCCCACTCTCGTCCTCTTCAAGAGCGGCAAGGAGGTCGCCCGCGCCGTCGGTCTCCAGCAGGACAAGGGGCTGGACGCGCTGCTGGCGAAAGCGGGCGGCTGAGTCCGCCGTCCGGTCGTCCCTTGGACGCAGCGTCGAGCGAGGCGGACCCCGGCAAGCGGGTCCGCCTCCTTCCATTATCGCCCTGCAAGGCGCGCCCGCCACGAGAACCGCTATGAGCAATGCCGCACCGTCCGATCGCGTCGGTACCGCCGACGAAGCCCTTGCACCCGAGGCTGCGCGTCGCGCCATGCGCAACGCCGTGCTGGCACAATGCGTCGGACTGCCGCTGATGTTCACCCTGACCACCGGCGGCCTGACAACGCTCTACGCCGAGCGTTTCGGCGCGCGTGATCTCCTCGTGGGAATACTCAATGGCGGGCTCTGGGCGGGCGCGGTCGTGGGACTCTGGACGCCGGCTTTGACCCAGCGATACAACAAGCGCGCGGTGCTCGTGTCCGCCCAGGCCCTATCGCTGCTTGCCGTGTTGCCGCTGCTGGCCGTCCCGTGGGTGGCGCAGCGTTCTTCCGCCGACGCGGGGCTGACCCTCATGACCGCATCGCTGCTGGCCTATGGGCTGGCGATCGGCGCCTTCACCTCGGCGTGGTTCCCCGCGCTGATGGATTTTGTGCCCCCCTCGGAAGTCGGACGCTTCTTCGGGCGTCTGCGCTCCACCTGGCAGGTGGTGGTGCTTGGAATCTACCTGGGATGCGCGGCGGCCTTGGGACCGGACACGCCTCTGTGGCGGATGCAATGGGTGCTGGGTGCGCTGATCGCAATCTCGGCGGCGCGCACGTGGCTGGTGGCGCGCTTTCCCCCCGCGCGCGCCGGACTGGGCGACCGCCTCAGTGCAATCCTGGCCGACCGCGCCTTCCGGCGATATCTTCTCCTGCATGCCCTGGGCACGGCCCTATCCTCGACATTGGCCCCCAGCGCAGTCCTCTACCTCCGCCTGGGCGGGTACTCCCCCCGCGCCATCATGTTCGCCGTGGCGATCGGGATGCTGGCAGCGGCCGCGGGATTCCACCTCTGGGGTCGCGCAGCGGACCGCTTCGGCGCCGGCTACAATTACCGAATCGGCTTCTCCTTTCTGGCCGCCGGCTATGCGCTGTGGGCGCCCGTTTCCGTCGCCGTATGGGGTCTCCGGTCGCCCGAGATCGGATATGTCTTTGCCGCAGCGGCCTTTGCGCTCAACGGACTGGGGTTCGCCAGCGTGAGCGTCGGCCTGACGCATCACGCCTTCCGCCTGACGCCGCCCCAGGCGTCCATGACCTATCTGGCGGTGCTGCCGGTGGCGAATCAGGGGGCGCTGGGGTTGGGGATGATCCTCGTCGGCGCGATTCTGCAGGCGTTGCACGCCTCCGAGACGCGGCACTGGTGCAACGCGTACCTGGCGGCCTTCCTGTTGGCCGCGCTCGCCGCGCTGGCGCTGCGGCGTCTCATCCGCTGGGTTCCAGGGAGCGACGAGCGTTGAGAACCATCTCGTAGCGGAGTTGCGCCCCGCGCATTCCCTCCTGCCCCACGCAACGAAAACCGGCCTTTTCGTAGGCGCGTCGCGCGCGGACGTTATCCTCGCGCACATGCGCCGCCAGCCGCCCCAAACCGCGCGCTGCGGCCCGCGCCGCCAAGTCCAGCAGCAGCCGCTGCACCATCCCCCGTCCTCGGCAGTCCGGATGCGCCGAAACGTTGAACACCCACCCCGTGTCGCCGCTGCACAGGAGCTTCGCCGTCACCCCCACGCGCCCGCCCTCCTCCGTTACCAGCGTGACCCCCTCGCCGCCGGCTTCGGCCGCCAGGTCGTCGCGCAGACGCTCTTCAACCTCTTCCGGAGGGAGTTCGGGAAAACACCGGGCCGCGAAATCGGCCAGGTCGCCGGCTTGCAGCGGTCGGATGGTCTCCGCCATCGCCCAATCCCCCTCACGACGAGGAACCTACTTCGCCGGTCCGCGCCGGATGAGCGCCTTAAGCACGGCCACTCCGCGCCGGATCGTGTCATCCGTGGCGGCGTAGGAGATGCGCATATGCGTCGCGCGTTCCGAGAAGACGGAGCCGGGGATGATGAGGAGCTTGTGTCGGATCGCCTCGGCCACGAATTCCTGATCCGTCCCCCAGGGGACCTTGGGGAAGATGTAGAACGCTCCGCCGGGCTTCTCGACCTCGTAGCCGGCATCGCGCAGCCCTTCGTAGATCAGGTCGCGCTTACGCCGATACTGGTCGCAATAATGGCTGGTGTCCGTCTCGAGCGCCTTGACGCCGGCGATCTGGGCAAAGGAGGGCGCGCAGACGAAGGAGAACTGCTTGAGCTTCGTCATCTCGCCGACGATGCCGTGCGGCCCCGTCACATAACCCAGCCGCCAGCCGGTCATGGCGTGCGACTTCGAGAACCCGCCCATCACCAGCGTGTGGGGATAGATGGAGCCGATGGAGAAGGGCCGCGCATCGTAGCTGAAGAAGTCGTAGATTTCGTCGGAAATAATGAGGAGGTTGTGCTTCTTCGCCAGCGCGGCGATCTTCTCCAGCTCCGCCCGGTCCGTGACGGCGCCGGTCGGGTTTGCCGGAGAGTTCAGCAGCAGCATCTTCGTCCGGGGCGTGATGTGCGGACGCAGGCGCTCCGCCGTCACGCGAAAGTCGGGGTATGTATCCACGAAAACGGGCGCCCCGTGGCACAGGTTCACCAGGTGCTTGTACATAACGAAGTAGGGGTCGGGAATGAGCACCTCGTCCCCCTCGTTGATCAGCACCAGGAAGGCCAGCACCAGCGCGCCGGAGACGCCCGAGGTGATGAGGAGCGACTCCGGATCAAAGTGCTTGTGCTTGATAATGTGCTTGCGAAGCGCGGCGTGGAGCTGCGGGATGCCCTGCGTGACGGTGTATCGGTTGTGGCCGTTGCGGATGGCCTGGATGGCCGCGTCCTTGACGGGGTCGGGCACGTCGAAATCGGGCTGGCCGATGGAAAGGTTGATCGGGTCCTGCATCGCGGCGGCCAGGTCGAAAACCTTTCGGATGCCGGAAGAATCGAGCTTGGCCATGCGTCGCGCAATCATGGAGACCCTCCCGCCGCCGACGCCCGACAGGCCGCCGGGGCAATCTCAACGGTGACCGAAAAGGACGGGCGCGGCCCGCGCATCGAAGAGCGACGCGCGCCGCGCGGCCGGAAACAGCCCGACGCAGGAAGGCTGCACGCGCCTCCCTGCGTCGTCGTCGGAGTGGAACGAACTACTTCTTCGCCGGAGCCTTGGCTGCCGGGGCGGCGGGCGACTTGGCCGCAGCGGCGGCGGGGGCCTTGCCGGCTTCGGCGGGCGTTCCGGCGGCCGGGGCGGCGGCCTCTTCGGCCTTCGCGGCTTTCGCCTTCCGCTTCACGCGGCGCACCCGCACCTTCGGCAGACCGAAGACGGAGTCCTCGTCCTTGCGCTTTCCCGCTTCCAGAAGCTCCGCCAGGCGCTCGGCGCGCGTCAGGACGCTGCGCGTGCGCTGGAGGGTGCTCTGCAACTTCAGGCTCTTGTCAACGCTCATGGTTCAACACTCCCTGGATCCGTCACCTTCACGGAACTGCATGACTTGAACACACGGACACCCTTGTACGGCATGACGTCGAACTTCTCCTTCAGGTCCAGCAGGGCCGCCGCCCGGTTGTCCGCGAAGCGGCCGACATTCACCGTGTACGACTGGCTGCCGCTCTTGATGACGAAGGCGTCATAGCCCTTCGCCCGCAAGTCGGCGGCGACCTCCTTGGCGCGCACCGCCGATGGCACGTCGCGCATGATCCGCAGCGTCCAGAAGACCTGCGCCGCCGTTGTGGTTGTCGTCCGCGCGGCCGGGTTGCCCACGGCCAGCGTCGCAGTGCCGCCTCGCGGGGCCATCGCCACCGTGGGCGACGGCGTCGCACGCGCCACCGTCGGCGACGGCGCCGGGCCGGGCGCGGGCGCGCGGGCCTCCTCGCGCGGGGCGCGGCTGGCCACCCCCCGGCTGTATCCCCACACGTGCGACCCGATCAGAACGCCCACCAGCGCTATCCCGCCGATGATCAATGCCTCGGCGCTGAACGTCAGCGTCAAGCGTCCCGGCGGCGTAGTCGTGTCATTCGCCAGCCGGCCCATCTTCGGCTTCGCCGTCGCGGCAGGCGCTTCCTGCGTCGTCGGCGTCGCCTCCGCGCCCGCGTCGCCGTCGCCCTTGCCCGTCCACCACGCCCGCGACTTGTCCGACTCTGGCGCGCGCCGGAAGACCTCGAAGAACTCGCGTCCGCCCTTCTTCATGTTGCCTTCCCCCGCCCGATAACCGACACCGGTGGCGCCCTCACCTGTCCGGCGAGGCGCCGCCGCCTCCGCCGCGCGGAGAAACGCCCTTCATGCGTCGCGAGTGTATCAGAAAGCCTCCGGGCAGTCAAAGGACCGCTTCCGACCCCCGTCCTCATTGCTTTCTCACCGTCCGCAGATTGCTTTCCGGCCCATATTCTGTTATCTTCCATGGGCTTGAAGCCGCAACGCCCGCCTCCCCGGCGTGCGTGCCGCTTCTGTAACCGCTCCGGCCCTGTTTCAGAGGAGATTGTCATGGCGAAGTACGTGTATTTCTTCGGCGGCGGGAAGGCTGAAGGAAAGGCGGACATGAAGAACCTGCTCGGCGGGAAGGGCGCCAACCTGGCCGAAATGGCCAACCTGGGCCTGCCCGTCCCCCCCGGCTTCACCGTCACCACCGAAGTCTGCACCCTGTACTACAAAGACCACTACGCCAGGAAGGGCTACCCGCCCGCGCTGGTCAAGCAGGTGGAAGACAACCTCCGCAAGGTCGAAAAGCTCATGGGCAAGAAGTTCGGCGACCCCAAGGATCCGCTGCTGGTCTCCATCCGCTCCGGCGCCCGAGCCTCGATGCCCGGCATGATGGAAACGATCCTGAACGCCGGCCTGACCACGCAGACCATCCCCGGCCTCATCGCCAAGACGAACAACCCGCGCTTCGTCTATGACGCCTACCGCCGCCTGATCATGATGTACTCCGACGTCGTCATGGAGAAGGCCGCCGGCCTCGAGCCCGAAGAGGGCAAGGGCATCCGCAAGCAGCTCGAAGAGATCATGGACGAAATGAAGCATCGGCGCGGCGTCAAGTCCGACACGGACCTTTCCGCCGACGACCTGAAGGAACTCGGCGAGCTCTTCAAGGCCCGCGTGCTCAAGGTCCTGGGCAAGCCCTTCCCCGACGAACCGATGGCACAGATGTGGGGCGGCATCAGCGCCGTCTTCCAGAGCTGGAACGGCAAGCGCGCCATCGAGTACCGCCGCATCGAGAAGATCCCCCATGAATGGGGCACGGCCGTCAACGTCCAGACGATGGTCTTCGGCAACACGGGTGACACGTCCGCCACGGGCGTCGGCTTCACCCGCGACCCCGCCACCGGGCGCGCCATCTTCTACGGCGAGTGGCTCCCCAACGCGCAGGGCGAGGACGTCGTCGCCGGCATCCGCACCCCCCTCCCGGTCAACGAGGCCGGAAAGACCGAACACACGCGGAAGCTCCCCAGCCTTGAGAAGACCATGCCCAAGGCCTACAAGCAGCTTCACGACATCCAGGTGAAGCTCGAAAAGCACTTCCGCGACATGCTCGACATCGAATTCACCATCGAGGAAGGCCGGCTCTACATGCTCCAGTGCCGCGTCGGCAAGCGCATGGGCGTGGCCGCCGTGAACATCGCCGTGGACATGGTCAACGAAAAGCTCATCACCCCCGAAGAAGCGGTGATGCGCGTCAAGGCCGACGCCATCGTGCAGTGTCTCCTCCCCATGGTGGACCCCAAGGCCGAGCGCGAGAACAAGCCGGTCGCCAAGGGCCTGCCCGCCGGCCCCGGCGGCGCCACCGGCAAGGTCGTCTTCACCGCCGACGAAGCCGCCCACCTCGTCAAGTCCAAGGGCGAAAAGGTCATCCTCGTCCGCAACGAAACCAGCCCCGAGGACGTCCACGGCATGCACGTCGCCCAGGCCATCCTCACCGCCAAGGGCGGCATGACCAGCCACGCGGCCCTCGTCGCGCGCGGCTGGGGCAAGTGCTGCATCGTCGGCTGCGGCGCCATCCAGATTGACATGGAACGCAAGTGCATGAAGGTCGGCGACCGCGAGATCCAGGCAGGCGAATGGATCACCCTCAACGGCACCATCGGCGCCGTGTACGCCGGACGCCTGCCCCTGGTGGACCCCGATCTCGAACGCAACAAGCATCTCAAGCAGTTCATGAAGTGGGTGGACGGCTTCCGCAAGCTCGGCGTCCGCACCAACTCCGACACCCCCAAGGACGCCGCGCGCGCCATCGCCTTCGGCGCCGAGGGCATCGGCCTCTTCCGCACCGAGCACATGTTCTACGGCGAAGGCTCCGACCGGCCCCTCTTCCTGCTGCGCAAGATGATCACCAGCAGCACCGTCGCCGAACGACGCAAGGCCCTGAGCGAGCTCTTCCCCTTCATGAAGGCCGACATGAAGGCCACCATGGAAGCCATGAAGGGCTACCCGGTCACCATCCGCCTGCTCGATCCGCCCCTCCATGAGTTCGTCCCGCGCGACCCCGGCCGCCTCCAGGAACTCGCCAAAGCCCTCGGCATCTCCCTGGAGCAGCTCAACAAGCGCGCCGAAGGTCTCCACGAGAGCAACCCCATGATGGGGCACCGCGGCGTCCGCCTCGGCGTCACCTATCCCGAGGTCACCGAGTTCCAGGTGCGCGCCATCCTCGAAGCCGCCGCCGAACTCGCCAAGGCCGGCAAGAAGGTCCTGCCGGAGATCATGATCCCCGTCACCTGCGCCAAGACCGAACTCGACGACCAGAAGAAGATCGTGGACCAGGTCGCCGAAGAGGTGAAGGCCAAGTTCAAGCTCAAGAAGCTCGACTTCCTGGTCGGCACGATGATCGAGATTCCGCGCGCCGCCCTCCTGGCCGACCAGATGGCCGAGTCGGCCGAGTTCTTCAGCTTCGGCACGAACGACCTCACGCAGATGACCTTCGGCTTCAGCCGCGACGACATCGGCGGCTTCCTGCCGGACTACCTGGAGAAGAAGATTCTGCCGGAAGACCCCTTCGGCAGCCTCGACCAGAAGGGCGTCGGCCAGCTCATCCAGGTCGGCATCGAGCGCGGACGCGCCACGCGCGCCAAGCTCAAGGTCGGCATCTGCGGCGAGCACGGCGGCGACTACGAGTCCGTCAAGTTCTGCCACCGCGTCGGCATGAACTACGTCAGTTGCAGCCCCTTCCGTCTCCCGATTGCGCGCCTGGCTGCCGCCCACGCCGCCATCGAGGACGCCCAGGCCGCCAGGAAGAAGTCGAAGTAACCGCATCGCAACGTCGCAACGCGCCGCCACGCCCGGAAGGCCCCAGCCTTCCGGGCGTGGTTCTTCCCGGTCGCACCCCGTCAACCGGTCGGTCTGCCCCGTCGCCGTCCATCGGTGTTCAGGACCGTGAGCGCCCCCTCATACATCCCCTTTCTCTTCCTGCTCCTCGCGCATTTGCTGGGCGACTTCTACGCCTCCTTCTACGGGCCGCTGATCCCCATCCTGCGCGATCAACTGCGCCTCTCCGTCGTTGCCGCCCTGACGCTGGCCACGGTCTACGGCGTCACCTCGAACTTCCTGCAACCGGTCTTCGGCCTGCTGGGCGAACGCTTCGGACGCCGACGACTCCTGGCGCTCGGCATCGCCGGCGCCGCCATCGGCATGAGCGGTCTCGGCTTCGGCGTCAACACACCGGCCATCGCCCTGCTGCTGGTCGTCGCCGGCCTTGGCGTCGGCCTGTTTCATCCCTGCGGCGCCGCGCTGGCCGGGCAGGTCGGCGGCGCGCGCAAGTCCGCCGCCATCGCCCTCTACATGGTCGGCGGCAACCTGGGCGTCATGCTCGCCCCGCTGATCGTGCCACCCCTGGCGCAGTACAACCTGCGCGCCCTCGCCCTGCTTGCCCTGCCGGGGCTGGCCTTTGCCCTGTGGCTCTGGCGCCGGGGCGACGAACCGAAGCCCCCCACCGCGCGCGCCGTGCGCCTGCACCCCGCCGAGGCGTGGGACGTCTTTCGCCGCGTCTGGCCCGTCTTCCTCGACGTGATCCTCCGCTTCATGCCCGTAACCCTTTTCGCCACCCTGCTGCCCCTCTACAACAAACTGCGCGGCATGGATAACATCGAAGCCGGGCGTCCGCTGGCGGCCTTCATGCTCGCTGGCGGCGTCGGCGTGCTGGCCGGCGGCTGGGCGGCCGGACGGGTGCGCCACCGCGCTCTCGTCGTTCTCAGCGAAACCTGCGCCGCCGTCAGCCTCTTCCTGGCGCCCCTGACCTGGGGGGCGGCCTACTACGTCCTCCTCTGTGCCGGCGCCTTCTTCGCCTACTCCCTGATGTCGGTCCAGATCGCCGCCGCGCAGCGCCTGGCGCCGCACACGGAGGGCGCCGCCTCCGGCATCGTCATGGGCCTGGCCTACGGCATCGGAAGTCTCGCCCTCATTCCGATGGGGTGGCTGTGCGACTACTGGACGGCTCGTCTCGGCGTCGAGGTCTGGGCCATCACCCTCGTCCTGCAGATCGGCGCGCTGTCCCTCTTCGTCGCCGCCGTCCTGGCGCTGTTCATCCGAATCCCCGAGTACGACCGCTCGGAGGAGCACGCGGCATGACCCCCCGGCCCGGCCCGGCCCCGATCGAACGCCCCGCCTTCCTTCACCCGGAACGCGCCGGGGGACGAAGCCTCCGCCTCGCCGCGCTGATCCTGCTCTTCCTGCTCGGGGCGCTGCTCTGGGCCTGGATTCTGAACTTCGGCGACCTGCGCCTGACCGCGCACGACTGGCCCCGCCAGTACATGTACCTCAGCGTCGAGCGGCAGGCACTGGAAACCGGCGTACTCCCCTGGCGCGTCTCCCGGTACCTCTACGGCACTGACGCCTTCCCCGCCATCCCCGAAATCATCCTCTCCCCGCAGATTCTGCTCCTCCGCCGGCTTCCTCCGGGGCGATTCGTCCTGATGAACGTGCTGCTCCTCTACGCCGCCGGGTATCTGGGACTCCTGCTCCTGCGACGGCGCTACGCCATGCCGGCTCCGGCCTTCATCTTCCTCTTCCTGATCTTCAACTTCAACGGCCACATCGTCTCGCATCTCGCCGTGGGACATCAGTGGTACGGTTATTTCCTCCTCCCCTTCTTCTGCCTCCTGGTGTTGCGGACGGCCGATGGCGAAGCCCGCGTGTCGCATGCCGTGGGGCTGGCCTTCGTCCTGCTGGGCATGTACCTGAACGCCTCCTTCCACCTGGCGGCATGGTGCCTCATCTTCCTGGCCCTTCTCTTCCTCTTCTGCCGGGCGGCGCGCCGGACCGTCCTCCAGGCGGCGCTCCTCTGGGCCGGACTGGCGGCTTTCCGGTTGCTGCCGGGCCTTGTCGCCCTCTACGGCGGCGGTTACACCTTCCGCAACGGCTATCCTTCCCTCTACGACCTTCTGCTGGCCCTCGTCAGCCTCCGGGGATATGACGCGCCGCGTCTCGGGGGGCTGGCTGGGGAGGAGGGGTGGTGGGAGTACAATGCCTACATCGGCCTCGGCGCGCTGGCGGCACTGCTCTTCCTCGGCGTGGTCGTGCGGCGGCTGCGCTCCTGGCGGCTGGAGGGCCTGCGTTATGAGACCCTC
>JAKJEM010000030.1:0-16091 GCA_022705425.1 Planctomycetota bacterium | reverse complement strand
CGACCTGCCGCTGGCGGGCATGTTCCTCTTCTCGCTCAGCTACTTCTACGCCGTCATCGCGTGGCTGCCCATCCCCTTCGCCAACGTCGAGCGCGTCTCCTCCCGCTTTCTCATCATCCCGCTGGTCTTCCTCCTCGTGCTCGCCTGCGCCCGGGCGCGCGAGGGTCTCGACCGCCTGAAGGAACGCCCCGGGCTGAGGGCGCTGGTCGCCATCGGCCTGGCGCAGACGGCCTTCTCCCTCGTCAATCATGCCGCGCTCTGGAATGTCGGCGCCCTCGAACGCATCGAGCACGCCTTCATCGCCGCGGACATGGACATCCGCATCGTCGCCCGCCCGTGGGCCGCTCCGGAGAGCGCCCTCGTCGCGGGAGCCGCGGTATCGGTTCTCACGGCCCTGGGCATTGCGGCGTTCTTCATCCTCCGGCGCGTGCAGGCCGGGGGCGCGTCGCAGGAATCCGGCGCTCGCGATTCGCGGAACGGGAGGGTATGATTCTGTTGCGCCCGCGTCGGCGGCGGGCCGCAACGGGAGGTTCTCGATGAAGGTGGTCGGCGTCTTCGGCGGCTATCGTCCTCGGCGGGGCGAGCCGGAGTACGAAATCGCCCATGACCTCGGACGGCGCATTGCCGCCGCCGGCTGGACGCTGCTGAACGGCGGCTACGGCGGCACGATGGAGGCCGGCGCGCGCGGCGCGCGCGAGGCCGGCGGGCATGTGATCGCCGTCACCCTGGCCGCCTTCACACGGGGGCACAACGCGCTTTCGCACGAAACGCACTGCGCCGCCGATCTCTGGCAGCGCATCCAGTGGATGCTCGACAAGAGCGATGCGTACATCGCCCTCCCCGGCAACACCGGCACGCTCGCCGAGGTCGCCATGACGTGGGAGAGCCTTTTCAAGGAACTGATGCCGCCGCGCCCCCTGATCCTCCTCACCGACTTCTGGCGTCCCCTGTACGACATGATGGTTCGGCCGCACGCCGGCCAGGCGGCGTGCGGCGGCTTGGCGCGCATCGAACCCGACGCCGCGTGCGCCGTCGAGTTCCTTCGCCGACATTGGAAGGGATAGCGCCCGATGGAACGCATCCTGCTGCTCCTCGATCGGCTCGGCGCGTGGTTCTGCCGCTCGCCGCAGCCCGGCGGCCTCGGGCGCGCCTTCCACGCCGCCTTTCTCGCCGCCCTGTTTGTCGCCGGCGGGCTGCACTGGGTCGGCTTCATGGACGGCGGCAACCTGCGCCTGACCTACGAGGACTGGCCCGCCCAGCACGTGCTCCTGAGCGTGATGAAGCAGGCGGTCGAGGAAGGGCGCATCCCCTACCATATGTCCACGGCGGCCCTCGGCGGGGGCACGACGCGCTTCTTCTCCATCCCCGATGTCATGGCCTTTCCCCTGCTCCCCCTCCTGCCGAAGATGACCTTCGGTCAGTTCCTGCTGGCACATACCCTGCTGCTCTATGCCGCCGGCTTCGTCGGACTGCTCCTTCTGCGCCGGCGTTATGCCCTGTCCCCTGCCGCCTTCACGACCCTCTTCCTGCTCTTCAACTTCAACGGCCACATCACCGCGCACCTCGGCGTCGGCCATCCCTGGCAGGGGTACTTCCTCCTCTCCTTCTTCGCCCTCTTCATCCTGGAACTGCTCGAAGGCCGGCGTGACGTCGTCCTGCCGATCAAGCTCGCCTTCGTCCTGGCGCTGATGCATCTGCAGGGGTGCTTCCATATCATGCTCTACGGCCTGCTCCTCGTCGCCCTGCTGGCCGCGTTCAACCGAGCCCTCTGGAAGCCCTGTCTGCTGACGCTGCTCTTCACCGCCGTCCTTGGGGCCTTCCGCTTCCTGCCGCCCGCCGTCGAGTACGCCGGCGGCGGCTATTCCTTCATCAGCGGTTACCGGTCCCTCTGGGACCTCTTCGAGGCTCTTGTGTGCATCAAGGAGGCGGGCGAGTTCAAGATCGGCGGCATCTTCGGCCGCCAGGGCTGGTGGGAATACGACCTCTACGTCGGCGTGATCGGCCTGGGATTCCTGTTCTGGTTCGGACTGGCGGCGCCGTGGCGAAAAGCCCCGGAGTCGACCGCGCGACGCTACCGCGAACTGGATTACCCCCTCCTGATCCTCTTCATCGCATCGCTGAGCTACTTCTGGGCCTTCGTGGCGCGGCTGCCCCTGCCGCTGCTGAACTCCGAACGCTGCTCGTCGCGCTTCATCATCATGCCCTTCGTCATCCTTCTGGTTCTCGCCGTCCTGCGCCTTCAGCCCTCCCTTGACCGACTGACTCGATTCCGCCATACTCCGTGGGTAGCGCTGTTGCTCCTGGCGGAACTGGCCTTCGAGTTGCTCAATCACTCCGTGCGCTGGTCGGTCATGCTGCTCGAACGCTCGACCGACGGCTTTCCGTTCAATGTCGAGGCGCACATCATCGAACGCGCCGACCCCCTGTACAAGGCCGCCGTCCACGTCGGGGCCGGCATTTCGCTCGCCGCAGCGGCGGGCCTGATTGCGCTGGCGCTGTGGAAGGGAAGGCGACACCGCACGCTCGAACCCTTCCGGCAGAACGCCGGCGGAGCCTCTGAGGATACAAGACCGCAATGAAGAACCCCTTCGTGTCGGAGATCGCCGCGCAGGTCGCGCCGCTGACCGGGCTTTCCCCGGCGGAGATCGAGTACGCCCTGACCGTACCCCCGGACGCCGCCCTGGGCGACTACGCCTTCCCGTGCTTCCTTCCCGCCAAGACGCTGCGGCGAAAGCCGGCGGACATCGCCGCCGACCTGGCCGCGAAGTTCCAGCCCGGCGCCCTCGTCACTGCGGCGCGCGCCGAAGGGCCCTACGCCAACTTCTTCGCGGACCGTCCGGCCTTCGCCCGCTGGATTCTCTCCCGCGCGCGGGCCGAGGGCGACCGCTTCGGCGGGTCCGACGAAGGCGTCGGAAAGACCGTCATCGTCGAGTTCTCCTCGCCGAACATCGCCAAGCACCTCGGCGTTCACCACATCCGCAGCACGATGATCGGCAACGCCCTTGTCAAGATCTACGGCGCCCTCGGCTACAAGGTCGTCTCGATCAACTTCCTCGGCGACTGGGGTACCCAGTTCGGCATCCTCATGGCTGCCTTCCGCAAATGGGGCGACGCGACGACCCTCGAAGGCGACGCCGTCTCGAACCTCAATGCGCTCTACGTGCGTTACAACGCCGCCGCCAAGGAAGACCCCGCCCTGCGCGACGAAGGCCGCGCGTGGTTCAAGCGCCTCGAGGACGGCGACTCCGAGGCCGTCGCCCTCTGGCAGCAGTTCCGACAGATCAGCCTGGCCGAGTTCGAGAAGGTCTACGAACTGCTCGGCGTCCGCTTCGACGTGCTCAGCGGCGAATCGCAATACGACCGCCACATGCCCCAGACCATCGAGCGGCTGGAGAAGGCCGGGCTGGCCCGACTGGACCAGGGCGCGCTCATCGTGGACCTCTCCGCACAGAAGATGCCGCCCGTCCTCCTCCGAAAGTCCGATGGCGCAACGCTTTACGACACGCGCGACGTCGCCGCCGCCGAGGACCGATGGAACACCTATCGCTTTGCGCGCATGATCTACGTCGTCGGCGGCGAACAGCAGCTCCACTTCCGCCAGATCTTCACCGTTCTCGGGTTGATGGGTTACCCCTGGTCAAAGGACTGCTTCCACGTCCACTTCGGCATTCTGCGCCTTGGCGGCGAGAAGATGTCCGGACGTCAGGGCAAGGTGGTCATGCTTCGCGACGTCCTGCGCGAGGCCGTCGAGCGCGCGCTCAAGGCGGTCACCGAAAAGAACCCCGCCCTGCCCAACAAGGAGGAGATCGCCGCCGCCGTGGGCATCGGCGCGGTCGTCTTCAACGACCTCAAGCGCGGACGGATCAAGGACGTGGACTTCGACTGGGACGCCGTCCTCAGCTTCGAGGGCGAGACCGGCCCCTATGTCCAGTACGCCCACGCGCGCATGTGCAGCATTCTTCGCAAGCATGGGTTGCCCGTGGCGGACGCGCCCGACTGGACCCTTCTGCGCGAGCCGGAGGAGTTCGCCCTCCTGAAGGCGTTGTCCGTCTTCAACGCGGCCATCCGCCGCGCCGCCGACGCCAACGAGCCCTCCGTCATCAGCCAGTACCTCCTCGACCTCTGCGGGCGTTTCAGCACCTACTACCACAAGCACAAAGTCCTCGGCGAAGACCCGGCGCTGACCGCCGCCCGCATCGCCCTGGTGGACGCCGTCCGCCAGACCGTGGCCAACGGACTGGCCCTGCTGGGCATGAAGGCGCCCGAGGAGATGTAGCGCCCTGGGCACGGACGACGCCCCTTGTTTTCCGACCCAACCCGTGCTAGAGTTTTCTTGAGGAATCGCACGCGTTCATTTTTCAGGAGGGCTTGTCATGCGCAAGACGCTCATGATCGTGCTTGTCGGCGTCGTGACCCTGGCGCTGTGCGCCGGGTGTTCCTCGACCAAGATGACCGCCGCCAGCGACGAACCGGACTGGGTCACCAAGGGCGCCCGCGCCTTCCCCGAAGACGCCAGAAAGGCCTATTACGGCGTCGGTATCGCCGAAGCCCGCATGATCCCCGGCATCTCCCTGCGGCGCACCACCGCCCAGAACCGCGCCCGCGAGGACATCGCCCGCCAGATCAGCATCACCGTCCAGGCCGTCTTCAAGGACTACCAGGAAGCCGCCTTCTCCGACAAGATGGACAAGGGCTCGATGGACAGCCTGGTGCAGAACACCGCGCGCTCGATCGTGGACCAGACCCTCACCGGCACCGAGCCGCACGCCTTCTGGAAGGACAAGGAAACGCAGGACTACTACGCCCTGGTCCGCCTCTCCTTCGATTCCGTCGCCAAGCAATTGAAGGACCGGATGGCCGAGGTCGAGAAGGGCCGGCTGAAGGTGGATGCCGCCAAGGCCCACGAAGAACTCGACAAGATCATTGACAAGCAGCGCGCCACCACTCAGGGCAAGTAGCTGTCACGTCGCTCTTGCGCCGTCCTCCTTCGTTCCCTCGCTGTCGCAGGCTCCGTGGAGCGCGTTGCCCCCAACGCGCTCCGCGTTCTTTTCCGGCATCGCGGAACTTCTGTGGAGTCGAATCATGCGCGCCCCCTTCTCCATCGTCCTCGGGCTTCTGGCCGCCGCCATCGTCCTCGACGCCGGCTGCTCCTCGCCGAAGGAGAAGCCCGACCTCGACGGCCTCCGCGCCCGCCGCGACGGCGCCTTCGCCGAAATGGACGGACGCGCGCCTGTTGCCTCCGGCGAACGACCGCGCGCCGACGCCGCCCGCCCCGCCAAGGGCGCCGATTCCGCCAAGCCCCGCCCCCGACCCCGATGGGTGGATGACGTCAACGCCGCCGGCTACCCCCGCGAACTCCACATCCTCGGCGTCGGCTCCTCCGCCGTCGGCGGCGACAACATCCGCGCCCTCGCCGACGACCGCGCGCGCGCCGAACTTGCCAAGGAAGTCCGCGTCCAGATCAACTCCGAGTTCACCGCCGTGGCCGAAGACTACACCCGCATCAGCAAAGGCAGGGCCGAATCGCAGAGCAGCAGCCGCGTCGTCGAGCAACTCCGTTCGCGCGTGGACATCGTCCTCGACGGCGTCTCCATCGCCGACCGCTGGACGGATCCCGCCGACGGCACGGTCTGGTCGCTGGCCGTCCTCGATCGCAAGGCCACCGGCGAAGTCATCCGCGACCGCATGAACCAGCTCCTGCAGGATATCCGCAAGGACGCCGACATGGGACGCGAGGACGCCAAGGCCGGACGCCTCTTCCAGGCGTCGCGAGCGCTGAACCTGGCAACGCGCAAGTCCCTCGGCCTGCTGGCCTATCGCGCCCAGTTGCGCTGTATTGCCAAGGGTCTGGTGGCCGATCCTTCTGCGGCGACCGAGGAGGAGATGACCGCGCTGGCGCGCGACGCCGCCGCCGTCACCGACCGCGTCCGCATCGGCGCCATCGTCTTTCTCGACGTCGGCGGCAATCCCGCCCCGGCCGGCGCGCTCGAAGGCGACCTCTCCCGCGCCCTGCGCGATCTGGGGATGACCACCGTCAAGGTTCCCCCGCCGCCCCAGACCGCCTTCCAGGACCTCAAAGGCCGCACGGCCCCGCAGATCAAGGAACTCGTCGGCGGCCAACTCAACGGCGCGCTGATCGCCCAGTTCGGCGTCCGCGAGACCGCCGCGCAGCAGATCGGCCAGACGCTGATGCACTTCTGCCGCGCCCGCGCCGAGGCCATGCTGGTGGACCTGGACACCGGCCGGATCGTGGCCTCGCCCTCCTTCGATTGGTCGCCCAAGACCCACTCCGGCAACCCCGACGCGGCCCGCGCCGGCGAAGCCGCCCTTGCGGCCGGCGTCCAGGAGTTCGTCGAGAGCCTGCGCGCCGAACTCGGCGGCAAGTAGCCCGCGCGCCGCCCCGGCGTCAGCCGTGGAGTTTCTTCAGCAGCCAGGCCATGTTCCTGCCCAGCGTCTCCATCGTCTTCATCCCCTCTTCGTCCTTGAGCACGGCGCCCGGCTCCCGCCCCACCCCCACGTTCCAGTAGTTCGCGCCGACGATGATCATCTGGCCGATCGTGAAGAAGTGGTTCATGGAGTCGAAGGCGTGGATCGCTCCGCCGCGCCGCACGGCCACCACCGACGCCCCGACCTTGCGCCGGAACATGTCCCCGTTCGCCCGAGACACGAACCCCGCGCGTTCGATCAGCGCCCGCATCGTCGCCGAGCAGTCGGCGAAGTAGGTCGGCGAACCCAGCAACAGCCCGTCGGCCTCCTCCATCCGGGCGATGCACTCATTCGCCGCGTCGTCCGTCACCGCGCAGCGCCGGTCCTTTCGCTGGAAACACTGGTAGCACGCCACGCACCCGCGCAGGGGCCGGCCCGCCAGCTGGATCAGCTCCGTCGCAATGCCGTCCTTTTCAATCTCCGCCAGCGCCGCCCGCAACAGGACCGCCGTGTTGCCGTCGGCCCGGGCGCTTCCGTTGATCGCCAGAACCTTCATGCGTGCTCCCTCCCTCAGCGCCGGCGGGGCTACTGGGCCTCGCGCAGGCTCTCCGAAAGACACATCGCCGTCTGCGCCGTCAGCGCGATCGCCGCCGCGGCATCCTTGGACTTCCGCCAGCTCCCGTCGGAGCGCTGCCGCTCGATCCAGGAGTCCACCACACGCTCCGCCGCGTCGTAGTACACGCGCCGCCGCGTCACGCCGTAGAGCGTCGCCGCCGCCCAGGCCAGCGCGGCGCTATCCTCTCCCAGCACGGCTTCGTCGCGGAACTGCTGCATGAACGCGTAGTAGTCCATCGCCGTTTCCAGCCACTCCGTCTCCCCCGTCGCCAGGCAGAGGCGCGTCAGGAAGACCACCGGCGTTGCCAGGTAGCTCAGTTGCGGCCCGCGGCTGGACGTGCTGATGACGCGCGTGGCCGTCTGGTCGCGCGGAAAGTGGCTTGCCGTGCGACCGAACTCGTCCATGTGAAGGAAGAAACGGGCCTGCTCGGACTGCATCTGGATCGCCCGTGCCAGAAACCGGGCCGCCAGGCGCGCCCGGAAGAGGTCCCCCGTTACGATGAACAGCGCCCCGGCAATAGCCGTCGCCCGGACATCGGCCGTGTCCTCGCGCCGGCCGGCGGCGTCCACGTTGTACACCCCCCCCGTGCTGCCGCCCTGCTGGCCCGCCTGAAAACGCGCCGCCGGGAAGGACACGTCGTACCGGCCGGACAGGTGCGCCGCAATGGCCACCCAGCACTTCTCGCGCGTGTGCGCCGCCATCGGCTCACGCCCCTCCTCGCGCGGCGCGCCCAGAAAGTCCCCCTCGCGCGTCATCAGGTTCGCCTTGATCCAGAGGAGCGCCCGCCGACACTCCTCCTGGCGGCCGCGCACCAGCATCAGATACGGCACCTTGTGATAGGTCAACAGCGGATGCGACGTCGCCGTCCACTCGTCGTCCTTCCCGAAGAGCGGCCGAAGCCATTCCACCGCCGCCTCCACCGCCCGGTTGCACGCGCTTGCGTTTCGAAGTCTCGGCATCCTTCAACCCTTTACGCAGAGAGCCTCTTCGTCACTCGCCGCCGATCTGCGCCCACTTGAGCAGCGCCAGCACCTTGTCCCCCCACAGCATCACCACCGCCGCCGCCACGGACAGGAACGGGCCGTAGGGAATGTGATGCTCGCGCGTGCGCAGCAGGTGCGCCACGCCGCCCACCGCCCCCAGCAGCGCCGCCAGGAAGAAGATGATCAGCACCGGCAGCCACCCCAGAAAGCCGCCGATCAGCGCCATGAACTTCACGTCGCCGAAGCCCATCGCCTCCCGCCGGAAGAGCGCCTTGCCCGCCACGCCCGAAAGCCACGTCACAAGCGCCCCCGCCGCCATCCCCGCAAGACAAGCCCACAGCGGCCCCCAGAAGAGGCTCTCGTGGTTGAACACGAAGGCCCGTCCCAGCGCGGGGTTCGCGTGCAGCTCGGGGATGAAGACGCTCACCACCGGCGCCAGGGCCGCCCCGCCGAGGGTGATCTCATTCGGAATGATCCGCAACTCCAGGTCTATGAAGGAAGAGAGGATCAACAGGCACATCAGCCCCAGGTAAACCGCAATGACCGGCGCCGGCTCCCCCCGCCCGCTCATCACCAGGTACGTCAGCGCAAAGACCGACGCCGTCAGGAACTCCACCACCGCATAGCGCGGGCTGATGTAGGACCCGCAGTGCCGGCACTGCGCCCCCAGCGCGAACCAGCTCACCAGCGGGATGTTGTCGTACCACGCAATCTTCTCGTGGCAGTGCGGGCAGTAGGACCGGCTCGGATTCCAGGGGGACTTGTCCCTGGGCAACCGATAGATGCACACATTCAGGAAGCTTCCGAAGATGCTCCCCAGAATGAACAGCGCCACGGGCCAGAAGAGTTGCATGCCTTGCCGTTTCCTGCTTTTCCGCCGAGTGGACTGCGTCTGCCGGGCGATTGTATCAGGCGCGCCGAAACGGGGCAAACCGCGCCCTCGTTTGCATCCGAGGCCGCCGTGTCGCACAATGTCCGCGCCGACCCCCTCTGACAAGGAGCGCCGCCATGCCGCTGAACATCGAGAAGTACCGCCGCGACATTGACGCCCGCAACGCCCGCCTCCGCACCGCCGCCGCCTTCCGCGAGCCCGACCGCGTCCCCGTCGGCTTCAGCATCGGCGGAAGCTACTACTGCGGCCTCTTCAACCATCCCATCGGCGAGTACTACGCCAACCCCGAGATGCAGGTCGAGGTCCAGATCAAGGGAATCGAGTGGGAGTACGAGTACCTCCGCGCCGACAGCTGCGTCAAGACCTCCCTCAGCTACGACATGGGACCGCTCGGCGAGTGGGTGGTCTGCGGCGGCGACGTCGAGCGCCCCGCCGGCACCTCGCCGCGCTACGTCCACCGCTGCGCGGACCTCGACGAGTTCCTCGCCCTCGACATCCCCCGCCCCGAGGACAACCCCCGCCTGCGCGAGCGAGCCCGCGCCGTCGCCCGCTTCACCGCCGCCGCCCGCAAACTCGGCGTGACCCTCCCCGTGCGAAAGGCCGACAGCCTCCACGTCCATCCGCCCCTCTCCTTCCTCTGCGCCGTCATAGACCCCGTTGTCGTCTGCACCGCCATGTTCACCGAACCGGACAAGCTCCGCGCCGCACTCGACAAGTGCTTCGCCGCCTTCCTGGCCTATCGCGAAATCGGCCTGGCCGACCCGAAGAGCGTGACCGCCCTCGGCCTCGCCGACGACAACATCTCCTTCATCTCCGGCGAGTCCTTCCGCCAGTGGCAGATGCCCTACTACCTGAAGCTCAAGGAGCGCTACAGCCTGAAGTCGTTCAGCCTCCACACCGACGGCCCGAACGACCAGCACTTCCGCATCCTGGCCGAGGAAGTCGGCCTGACCTCGATGGACATCGGCGGCTTCAGCGACCTTGCCAACGCCGTGCGCGACATGAAGGGCAAGGTGCACATCTACGGCGGGTTGAACTGCAAGGACTTCTACGGCACAGGCCCCCTCTCCGACGCCGCGCGCCGAAAGGCCCTGGCGGCCTTGCGCCTGGCCGGACCCGGCGGCGGCTTCGAGCTGGCCATCGGCGGCGAAACGTACGTCGGCGTATCGCCGCGGGGAATCCGCGAGTTGGTTGAACTGGTCGAGGAGCGCGGACGCTACCCCATCCGCATCGAGGAATCGGAAACGCGCTGACGCCCCGCCGGCGGCGCGTCCGCCTACGCCTTCGCCAGCGCCTGCCCCTTCAGGAAGGCGCGCCGGTTCACGTCCACCAGGTGCGCCCGGGCGCCGGTCAGTTCCGCCTGCAAGATGCCCACCACGGTCTCCACCGTCACCCCCCCGCGCGCCGCCGCATAGGCGCCGAGCATGATCATGTTCGCCACGCGAACGTTCCCCATGTCGTTCGCCGCCTCCGTCGCCGGGATGCGCAACAGGACCGCCCGGCCTGCCCCCGCCTCGATGCGCTCGTCCGTCGCCGCCATCGAGGAGTTCAGCACCAGCAGCCCCTCCGGCCTCAGCCGCGACCGGAACCTGTCGTACGAAGGCTGATTCAGCACGATCAGGGTATCGGCCTCGGCCAGAAAGGGGTAGTGGATCGTCTCGTCGGAAAGCACCACCGAGCAGTTCGCCGTACCCCCGCGCACCTCCGCGCCGTAGCTGGGGATGAAGGCCACCTGGCGGTCGCTGCACATCACGGCCTCGGCCAGCAGCTTGCCCATCGTCATCACACCCTGCCCGCCGAAGCCCGCAATGATGATCCGCTCGGTCATGCCGGCCCCGCTTTCCAGTCCTTCACCGTCCCGAGGGGAAAGACGCGGGTCAGTTCCTTGTCAATGTGCTCCATCGCCTCCTCGGGCGTCATCCGCCAGTAGGTCGGGCACGGTGAAAGGAGCTCCACCAGGCTGAACCCCTTCTTCTGCTCCTGTGTGTCGAAGGCGTGTTCGATAAACCTCTTGGCCTCGCGCACACGGCGCGGGGTGTTCAGCGCCCCGCGCGCCAGGAAGGCCGTCCGTTCCAGCGTGGCCAGGAGCTCGCAGACGCGGATCGGGCATCCTTCCGTCAAAGGGTTGCGCCCGTGGGGGGTCGTCGCCGTGCGCATGTGCACCGGCGTCGTCGGCGCCATCTGTCCGCTCGTCATGCCGTACACGGTGTTATTGATGAAGATCGTCGTGAAGTTCTCGCCCCGGTTCGCGGCGTGGATGATCTCCGCCATCCCGATCGCCGCAAGGTCCCCGTCGCCCTGGTAGGTGAAGACCAGCCGATCGGGCAGCGCCCGCTTGATTCCCGTGGCCACCGCCGGCGTGCGCCCGTGCGCGGCTTCCGAGCAATCGAAGTCCCAGTAGTCGTAGGCGATCACCGCGCAACCCACCGGCGCCACGGCAATCGTCCGCCCGCGCGCGCCGCGCTCCGAAATCACCTCGGCCACCAGCCTGTGGGCGATCCCGTGGCCGCACCCCGCGCAGTAGTGCGTGGGCGTCGCCGTCAGCACCGCCGGACGATGATAACCCTTGCTCATGCTTTCTTCCGCAAGGCCCTGGCCGCCGCGAGAATCTCCGCTATCGCCGGGGCGCCGCCGCCGCCGCGGCCGACAAACCCCACCGGCGCGCGCCCCTCGACCGCCAGCCGAACGTCCTCCACCATCTGCCCCTGACTCATCTCCACCACCAGCATCGGCATACCCTCTTCGGCCCGACGGCGCACGACCGCCTTCGGGAAGGGCCAGAGCGTCTGCGGACGGATCAGGCCCAGTTTCATCCCCTCCTGCCGCGCCAGACGCGCCGCCTCCATGCACACCCGCGCCGAGGTGCCGTACGCCACCAGCGCCAGGTCCGCCCCCGTCACGTCCGTCTCCGCCCAACGCGTTTCGCAGGACTCGATCCGGTCGTACTTCGCGCGCAGCTTGCGGCAGTGTTCGGCCAGGACCCCCGCGCCGATGTAGAAGGACACGACCCGGCGCGCCGCGCGACCCTCCGCGCCCGTCAGCGCCCAGTCCTTCGGCGGCAGTTCCCGCCGCGGCGGGTCGCGGAAGACGACCGGCTCCATCATCTGCCCCACCAGCCCGTCGGCCAGCACCATGACGGGGATGCGATAGAAATCGGCCAGTTCAAAGGCCTCGCCCGTCATGTCCGCGAACTCCTGCGGCCCCCACGGCGCCAGGACGATCAACCGGTAGTCGCCGTGTCCGCCGCCTTTGGTCGCCTGGAAGTAGTCGCCCTGCGCCGGCTCGATGTTGCCCAGCCCCGGCCCGCCGCGCATGACGTTGATGATGACCACCGGCAGCTCGGCCCCGGCCGCGTAACTGATGCCCTCCATCTTCAGGCTGATGCCGGGACTGCTTGAGGAGGTCATGACGCGCCCGCCGGTCGCCGCCGCACCGTAGCACATGCTGATGGCCGCCAACTCGCTTTCGGCCTGAATGAACACGCCCCCCACCTCGGGCATGCGCTTGGCCATGTAGGCGGTCAACTCGTTCTGCGGGG
This sequence comes from Planctomycetota bacterium, assembly GCA_022705425.1. Lineage (GTDB taxonomy): Bacteria > Planctomycetota > Brocadiia > CAIUPP01 > CAIUPP01 > JAKJEM01. The sequence goes on along the minus strand of JAKJEM010000030.1, from coordinate 3,636 downwards.
TGATCGGATAGCCGAAGTACAGGCGGCATCCCGCCCGCGCCGCGGCCTCGCCCGCCGCTTCATTACCGGATGTGAGGATGCGCGAAGACGACATAACCCTCCGATCCTTGGCGGCCTGGGCCGCCATCGCACGGATTATAACAGCGCCTCATCACTGCCGCAAACCATACCCGCCGGGCGCCTATGCCCATCCTTCCTGCGCCAGCCAATCGTGCAGTTCGTCGGGGTGCTGCCGGCAATGGTACTCGATGCGGCTCGAATCATGATGCGCTCGCTCGTAGGTCCAGCCCTTCGCCATCCGGTTGCGCTCGTGCAACTCATGGAGCAGCACGTAGCCGCGCTCCTCCTCCTCCACGTCGTCGTCAATCCAGACGGTATTCTCCGGAACGAACTCATAGACGTAGTCGTGCCCGCCGGCGGTAAAATCAATGTCGAAAACGCTGCGCACCATGCGCCCGTCCACGATCCACACGCTCACCCCGCCGTCGAGGGCCTTCCAGAGCCGCTTGTGCGCCTGCGCGCCGTTGGGCAGGCGCTTGCCGCGCTGCGTCAGGCGCGCCAGGTCGCCCGCCCGACGCCGGTACTTGCGCTCCACCCGGTTCGCCTGCGCCAGAGCCTCGGCGTAGGCCTTTCCCTTCGCCATCAGCCGCCGCTCGACCAGCAGGTGCTCGATGAAGAACTGCTCCTCGTCGGGGTCCGCCTCGCGGTCGAGCCACAACTCATCCTTCGGGATGAAGGGAAAGCGATAGTGCTGGCCGAAGTTCGTGAACTCCCGGTCCAGGTGCTTGCGCACGTAGCCGCCGTCCACCTCCCACACCGCGATCCCGCCGCGGTCATCCACCTTGCGCCGGTAGGGCGGCGCCAGGCCGTCGTCCGCCACGGGAACGGCGGCCGCCGGCTCCGCCGCCCCCTCGATGCGGTACAGCCGGCAGGCGTTATCGTGCAGTGCCGCCCGCGCCAGCGGCAGCGCCTCCTCCTCGCTGAGATACCCCTCCAGCACCTTTGCCGCCAGCGCGCGAGCCAGTTCGCGCCGGACCAACGCGCTCTTGCCGATGATCCACTCCGCCACGTAGGCATCGCTGAAGAATCCCGTCCACTTCAGGGGCGAGAGCATCTCCAGGCGCAACGCAAGCATCGTCCGCATCAACTCCGGGAACTGCGCGAACCACCACGCCCCGCCCAGATGCAGATTTGCCTGATACTTCGCTGCCACGCAAAGCTCCTGCGTCAGGCCGGCGGCGTGGCAGTAGACCTCGAAGTTCACCGCCGGGTGCGCCGCGACATACTCCAGCAACCGGCCCGCCAGTTCAGCCGGCGCGTGGGGCAGATGCACCCCCGCCCAGGTGCGCCCGCCGATGAAGACTTGCAGCGTCATGCCGGCCTCCGCCGCCGCAGTCGCCGCCGCGTCGAGAAGAAAGGCATTCATCGGCGCAGGGTCTCCCGGCGCGTCCGACAGCGCCCGGTCGAAGGCCGCGGCCATGGCGCCGGCGCTCCCGCGCGCCAGGGGAATGTCCGGGTCCAGGTTCACCCGCGCGCCGCGCGCCCCGGCCGCCGCCGCGCGGCGGAGATAGGCCGTGACCGCCCCCTGAAGGTCCGACGGGCCGGCAATGGAGGCGGAGGTCTGCTCCTCCAGGTCGCTCAACGTCTTGCGCGAGAGACGCCGGGGGATGACCAGGTCGCTCAGCGGCACAAAGACCTCCTCGTCCCACCCCAGGTCGGACAGCGGTCGCGGCGGCGCATGGACGAGGATGCGGTGGATCCCTGCCAGGCGGCAGATGTCGCGCAGGCGTCCCGGACGCGTCCGGGCCGTCTCCGCCGCCGAGAACACCCGCCCCCAGTCCACCAGCGGCAACGGTCCCTCGACTCCATAGGCCGCCCGCAACGTCTCCCGCAGCATCCAGGCGTGCGTCGAAGAGGGGCTGCGGTGCAGTTCCTTCGCCAGCGCCTGCGCGCGCGCCGCCGCCGGCGCCTCGGGGTCTCTGGCCGGCCCCGCCGGCGCCCCCGCGCCGAAGAGCTCCGCCGCGTAGTTGTGATAACCCAGAATCTCCGCCAGGTCCGACGCGAGCGGGTCCGACGCCTTCAGGTGAACATGCGTGTCCACCGCCGGCAGGGCGTCAATCGCCGACGTGAGCCGCCGGTACACCGGCGTCTGGGTGACGGCGCAGAAGTCGGGCATGGTGATGCCTCCAATGGGCGCGGCGGCGGTCGCCCCGCCGTCCGTCGGCGAAGAACTCAGACCGCCGCCGCCGAGTCCATCAGCCGCCAGGCCTCGCGGATGTAATACCGATAGTGGGCGATCGGCGTGCCGTTGGGAATGCGGTGGTCCAGTCCAAGCACACAACCGCCGGTGCGGAGCATCGGCGGGATCTTGTACGCCAGTTCGGACGCAATCTCCCGGCGACTGCGGCGCAGGACATGCTTGTCAATGCCCCCCATGAAGGCCAGCCGCGTGCCGTAACTCTCCCGCGCCTTGACGATGTCCATCCCCGCCGCCGGTTCCATCGGGTACATGACGTTGACCCCGGCGTCGAGGAAGGCGGGGATGACGGCATTCATGTTGCCGTCGGAATCCTGCCGGAAGAGGCGCGCCCCGCGCTCCCGCGCCAGGTCCCAGAGCCGCCGGTAATAGGGGCCGATGAACTCCGCCACCTGGCGCGGACCGGCCAGCGGACCGCTCTTGCCGGCCATGTCCTCATGTACGTCGAGCATATCCACGGGAACACGCGCGGTCACGCGCTCTAAGACCCGGAAGGCGGTGTCTCCCAGGGTGCGCAGAATCTCCTGGACAAGCTCCGGCTGCTCGTGGAAGGCCAGGCACAGACGCTCCTCGCCCAGGAGCTGGCGCGGTTCGTCGAAACCGCCGGGGACGCGCAGCGCGAGAACCGCCCCGGACGCCCGCGCCTCCAGCGCCGCCTTCTCCCATCCCGTCGCCAGGCGGTCCTCCCGGAACTCGTAGTGCGCTTTTACCCGACGCCAGTCGTCCATGTCGCGCACGGGGTAATCCAGCGGCAGGGCGATCGTCGCCGCCCCCTTGCAGAGCTTCACCCGGCGGCCCATCCGGTCGAGCGCGATGATGTGCTCAGCGGTCTCCTCGAGAATCCTCTCCTCCCCGCCGCCGACCCAGCCGGCGGACGCGCGCACGCCGGCGAAGGTCGCCCGACGATAGCGAAAGGCGGAAAGATCGAGTTCCTCCGGACGCGCCCCCTGCGCCGCCCATTCCTCCTTCAGGCCGACCAGCGGTCCCCAGATCTCGTCGAAGAGGGGCCGGTCATTGCGCCGGAAGGTCATGTAATCCAGGAACTCCTCGCGCAGGACATCGGCGCCCCCCTTGTTCACCGCCAACGCCGCGTGGTACGCGCCAAGCTTCGACATGATTCCGACTCCTTTCCCGGCCCGTCCGCTCCAGGTTCGTCCGTCAGTTCTCCACGACCAGCGCGCGAAACCCCGGCCCGCCGCTGTCCGGCGGCCCGACCCGCACGCGCTTGAGCCGTCCGGCCGCGTTGTCCCACAGCAGCATCGGCGTCGCGTTCGCCTCGGCGTAGCCGGTGTCCACCCGCAGCCCCGTCTTCAGCGGGTTCTTCCGATTCGCGGAGACCGTCCCCGCCGGAGCCGTCTGGATTTCGACCGCCCCGCCCG
>JAKJEM010000002.1:136810-216105 GCA_022705425.1 Planctomycetota bacterium | reverse complement strand
CCTGCCGCTGGGCGCGAAGGCTCTCGACGAGCCGCCGGCGCAGGTCATTCAGGACGCTCTTGGGCAGCAGGAAGGGATCGGACAGATTCGCCGATACGACGCCCAGTTCGTAGGGCGTGTCGCCGAGACGCGCGAGGCCATCGCGCAGCAGCGCCTCATCGGCCGGGCGCGTGATGGCGCGCGGCGCCGGGCCGGCCCACAGAACCTCCGCCGTGCCGCCGTCAGACGCGGTGGCGGCAACCTTCACGGCCCCGCCCGCGCCACCGGTCACGCGGACGTCCAGGCGCGTTCGGTGAAAGGCGCCGCGCCGCTCGACCCCGGACTCGATGCGCCGCCGCAGCGTCGGGTCGTCCGTCCGCCGCGCCACGGCGCCGGGCGTCACCTCGCGCAGACACACCTCCCCCCCGCCGAACTCCACCTCCACCTCGCCCGTTCTCGACGCCGTCCGCACCGCATAGACACGCCCGCCCTGTCCGGCCTCTTCATCCGCGGGCGGCACGATGACCAGCCCGTCCCCCGGGCGCGGCAAGCGATCCGCGCGGTCCGCCTTGAGAAGGATGCCGCATCGCGTCGTTCCCGTCACCACGCCCAGGCGCACCCCCCGTCCGCCTTCGGTGCGGCCATCCACCAGCCCGGCGCGGTCTATGCCATCCAGATACCCCGGACCCGTTCCGCGCGAGAAGCACTCCTCCACGAGCGCCATCGCCTGCGGGTCAGGTCCGCGCCATGCCCCGGCGAGGGCATCGTCAATCGCCCGGCGATAGAGGCGCGTGACGGCGGCGGCGTACTCCGCGTTCTTCATCCGCCCCTCGATCTTGAAGGCGGCCACCCCGGCCCGGAGGAGATCGGGAATGCGCGCGACGCCGCAGAGGTCGTGCGGACTCAACAGCCTCCGCCGTCCGGCAAGGTCGCGCGGTTCGCCGTCCACAATCAAGTCGTAGGGCAGGCGGCAGGGCTGCGCGCATTGCCCGCGATTCGCGCTGCGCCCGCCGATGGCCAGGCTGGCGAGGCACAAGCCGCTGCGTGCGACACACAGGGCGCCATGCACAAAGACCTCGACAGGCAAACCCCCGACAGCGATCACACGGCGGATTCGTTCGATCGGCAGTTCACGCGCCAGGATCACGCGGGAGATTCCCAGCTTGCGCGCTTGAAAGATGTCCCGCGTTTCCGCCAGGGCCATCTGCGTCGAGGCATGGATCGGCAGGGACGGAGCCATTCGGCGTATGAGACGCGCCACACCGAGGTCCTGCACAATCACCGCGTCCGCCCCCGCTTCAGCCGCCGCCTCGACGTAGCGAGCCGCCTCCGACAACTCGTCGCGGAAGAGGAGCGTGTTCAGGGCGATGTATCCGCGCACGTTGTGATCGCGCAGGAAGTCCATCGTCTCCGAGAGACTCTCCGCCGAGAAGTTCTCGACGCGCGCCCTGGCGCTGAACTTCGAGAGACCGAAATAAATGGCATCTGCGCCGTTTTTCACCGCCGCGCGCATGGCCTCCGCGCCGCCCGCCGGGGCCAGCAGTTCCGGGCGCAGTGCCGCGCGTATCTCAATGCTTGAAGGCATGTTACGCTATTGCCTGACCGGTTTTTGGGCACAGCGGACTGCTATATAGTCCTCGGGCCCGGCAAGCGCGGCAGGTGTCACACTGTGACAGTTGCAGCTTGACATTATGCGCCGATTGCTCTACACTGAATATAAGTAGGGGTTGTTTGGTTCCCGTGTCTTGTGTGTTACAGAGAGAGGAAATAGCCTTGGGAAAGGTAGAAAACGTCCTGCGCGAGGAGATCGAGCGCGTCGCGTTGAGGGCCGTTGCCGACGTCCGCAAGGAGCTGGTGGCGGACATGGCGCGCATGAACCGCAAGCTTGATGTGATTGTACGTGAACTCGGTGCGGTTAAGCAACGGTTCGCCATCCTGAAGGCCCTTCCGGGCGACAAACCGGTGGTGGCGCCGATCTCGCTGGACGACACGGAGTTCAACGAGAACCGCCTCTCGCCGAAGCTCATCAAGAAGCTTCGCCAGCGCTTCCACCTGAGCCAGCCGCAGTTCGCGCGTCTGTGCGGGGTGAGCTTGAGCGCCATCGGATTCTGGGAGAGCGGGCGTGTGCGTCCCCGCCCGGAGATGCGGCGCAAGATGATCCAGTTGCGCCAGTTGAGCCGGCGCGAGATCATGGCGATGCTGCAGGAGATCGAGAAGAATCCGCCGCCCCCCGCGAAGCCGGGACGTCCGCGCGGGTCGTAAGACGCGACGGTTCTCACAGGAAACGTGGGCGGAGGAGGCGGTCGTCGGCCTTCTCCGCTCCGTAGTTTTCCAGCACCATCCGGCGCACGTCGAGCAGTTCCTCGCGCCCTTGGGGGGCCAGGGTACCCAGCGGAAGAGCCGGCAGGCAGTTGTCCATCCATTGCCGCACAAAGGCGGCGGGCGCTCCGAGTCGGCGGCACGGCCAGAGGATCATATCGGCGGTCATGCGCCGGCGGTTGAGGAGGCCGAAAGCCGTCACGGGCTGTTCGTCGAAGGTGCTGCGGCGGACGAGGGCAAGGAGTGCGCCGGAGAGGAGCGCCTCGACGGTCATCACGGCTTCGACGGCGTGGCGCGACATGGCCTCTGCGCCAAGCCCGGCGTCCTGCGGTTCCGGGCGGAAGACGGCCTCCGCGGCAGGTCGCGTCAGGAGTTTGTAGCCGGAGTGGAAATCGGGGAACTCGCCTTGAACGGTCGCGTACTCGAGGCGGAGCGGGCGCCCCGCAACGGCGGCATGATACCGGAGAGCCTCCAGCAGCACACGGTCGGCCAGTTCCTCCAACTCCGCGCGCAACAGGCCCATCGGGTGATGCCGCGAGAGCCGCTGGCCGATGACGACCACCGCTGAAACGCCGGAGGTCTCCGCGGTGTAACGCGCCGCGCGCACAAGGTTCACCAGTTCGTTGGCAAAATGGTCGCCGTCCTGGTCGGCGGCGGCCAGGCACGTCACGGCGGGGTCCTCCAGCAAGAGGGTCATACCCCGGCGCAGAGCAAAGAACTTGCCGCGGTTGACGTCGTCGTGCGTGACGCGCACACCCAGGCGCGCCGCCGCCTCGCGGGCAGCCGCCAGTCCGCCGGGCGAGCCGTCCACACTCAGGCAGACGCGCGCCGGGTCGCCGACGACGCCGGCGAAGGCGCCGGCGGTCTCTACGATCATCTGCTGCGCGAAGCTGACATCGGTCGTGGGCGGAACGAAGACGGGGATCACCACGCCGGTGGTCTTGCGAAGCGTTTCGAGGGCCGGGGCGTAGTCGAGGAGACGCGTCATCGGTCGCTCCTTCGACGGCGGGAAGACGCGGAGGGCTTCGCAGCCTTTGCCGCGGGGCGCAGAACGTGCGCGAGCAGGCCGTAGCGCACCGTCAGTTCCTGCTCGACGCCCCGGGGCGGATAGGTCCGCGCAAAGAGACGGCGCGTGGCGGCGCGGCAACGGCGCAGCCGCGCGGCGAGGGCGGCCCGGCGGGCGGGCAGGCGTCCCTCTGCCGACGCGAGCAACGTCCGCGCGAGCAGGCCCTGGAAAGAGACTCCTTCCACCCAGAAGTCGAAGACCTCCCGACGCCTCCGCGCGCGGCGCTTCATGGCCGCAAAGGCGCGACGGGCCGACTCGTAGCCCGCAATCAGTTCGCGCAGACGGGCGCGGGCGGCCTCGGGCGAGCCGCACTGTTCGGCCATGCGCGCGGCGTGTTCGGCCAGGACATCGGCGCCGTCGCGGGCGCGGCGCGCCTCGCGCTCCAACACGGCCGCCTGGCCCAGGTCGAAGCGCGCCTCGGCCCGACGCAACGCCGCCGCGAACTCCGGAAGCGCCACGCCGTGAAAGGCGCGACAGAACTCGCCGAGGACGGCTTCCAGGTCGAAGGCGACGCCCGGACGCGCGCCGAGCGCGCCGGCATAGGCCGCCGGAAGACCCACCTCGGGATGGTTGTGCCGCACGGCCCACGACGTGACGAGCGCGCCAAACCCCGCCTGTCCCTTCTGCGTCCCGAAGAAGCAGTTCGGCATGTGAAGACTCTGGAAGCCGATGCCGGCCATGTCGCCCGCGCATCGGGCGGCGGGAGCGGTGATCACGTCGAAGCCGGCGGCGCGGAGGGCATCGGTGCAGTAGAAGGGGCGGAAGGTCCCGTCGCGCCGGGTCTGCGCGTCCACCGCGAAACGCCCGAGATGGCGTCGGAATTCCGGCGTGGCGTACGGAGCGTATTCGGGGTACGCGACGCGCGGGTTGCGGCGTCCGTTCGGGTGCGTGCCCCAGATGTAGATGGTCGTCGGCCGGGCGGCGTCCGTGCGGTAGTCCCAGTCCACCATGACCACGTCGGAGGGGACGCGGCGCATGATTCCGGGATGGCTCAGCACAATGTCCGCCCAGATCATCGGGCGCAGGCCGCGCGCGCGGACGTGTTCGAAAAGGGGCAGCATGTGGCGCAGGTAGAGCCCGCCGATGCCCTCCTTCTCGACGATGGCTCGGCATTTCTCGCTCTGGCCGAGCGCCCAGGTCTCGTCACCGCCAAGATGAAGAAACTCCCGAGGACGGAGGACGGCGATCATGTCGTCAATCACCCCGCGCAGAAAGGCTTGCGCCTCGGTGGAGGTGGGGTCGTACTGGTCGGCCACGTCGGGCCGCTCGCGCAGATGCGCGTACTCGGGAAGCCCGACGACGGACTCGGCATGGCCGAGCGTCTGGAAGAGGGGAATAGGCTCGACCCCCAGGCGGCGGCAGCGGGCGACAAGGTCGCGCCACTGTGCGTGCGTCGGCGCTTCCGGATGCCGGAGCCGGGGGTGCTTCGTGAAGCGGAACTTGTCCTCGATCTCAAGGACCAGGGTGTCGTAACCCCAGTCGCGAAGCCGGGCGACCATCTCCAGCAGATACTCCGGACGCCACATGGCGCGTTTGAGGTCCACGTGCCAGGCCAGCATGGGCGAACTCCTGAAAGGAACTGCGACAACCGGCGCGAAAACGGCGGGCACATTGTAATGAGAAGGGCGCGCGGGCACAATCTCCGCGCAAGTTGCGACGGAGAGTTGCGGGAGCGCCTTCGGGGTACTAGAATCTTCCGGCGCGGGGCTGCCGCGCCAGGCTTGATGGAGAGGAACCGTGCCCGGGGACTACGTCGTCGGCATGGATGTCGGCACCAGCGGGGTGCGCGCGGTAGCGGTGGACGCGCGGGGGGAAATGCTCGCCTCCGCCGAGGAACCGCTGGCTGCGCCGCGCGCGCCGCAACCGGGCTGGTCGGAGCAAGACGCGGAGGCCTGGTCGCGCGCGCTGGCCGCCGCTGCGCGACGCTGCCTTGAAGCGCTGCCGCACCGAGCGAGAGCGCCGGCGGCGGTCTGTGTGGATTCGACCTCCGGAACGGTGGTGGCCGCGGACGCGGGGGGACGAGCGCTCCGTCCTGCGGTGATGTACAACGATACTCGCGCCGCCGCCGAGGCCGACGAACTGAACGACGTCGGCGCAGAACTGACGCGGCGCCTGGGCTACCGCTTCAACGCATCGTACGGCTTGCCGAAGGCGCTGTGGCTCCTCCGGCACGAAGGCTCGCGCTGCGCGGGGGCGCGCTTCATGAGCCCGGCGGATTTCCTCACCCTCGGACTGTGCGGCGCGTGCGTCAGCGAGGAGACGAACGCGCTGAAGATGGGCTATGACCTGATCGAGAGGCGCTGGCCGGAGTGGCTGAAGGACGTCGGGCTTTCCCCGGAACGCCTGCCGCGCGTGGGCCGTAGCGGGGAGATCGTCGGCGCTGTGACACCCCTCGCTGCGAAGGCGACGGGCCTGCCCGCTGGAACGCCGGTGGCCGCCGGACCGACCGACGGCGTCGCGGGGTTTTACGCCTCCGGCGCGGCAACGCCGGGAGAGGCGGCGACGACGCTGGGCACGACGCTGGTCGTCAAGTCGGTCAGCCGCGATCTCGTGCGCGATCCGCTGGGTCGGCTCTACTGCCATCGCCACGCCGAGGGCCACTGGCTGCCGGGCGGCGCAAGCAACTGCGGAGGGGAGTACGCCGCAACACACTTCGCCGGCGCGGAGTTGAGCGCCCTCGACGACCGGGCCGGGCGCCTTCTGCCGGTCGCCAAACTGTGCTATCCCCTGGCACGGCGCGGCGAGCGCTTCCCCGCCGTGTGCGCCGACGCCGAGCGATTCATCACGGCGACGCCCCAGAGCGTCGCGGAGCATTTCGCCATGTATCTGCAAGGCGTCGCCTTCGTGGAGCGATGGGCGTACGAGACGATCCGCGACCTTGGCGGCTCGTCGTGCGGGACGGTCTTCACCTCCGGCGGGGGCAGCCATAGCGACGTCTGGATGCAGTTGCGCGCCGACGTGCTGGGCTGCGCCGTGGTCCGAACGGGCGCGCCGCACTCGGCCTTCGGCAGCGCCGTCCTGGCGGCGTCGCGCACCCTCCATGCCGGTGTTTCCGAGGCCGCGCGCGCGATGGTCCGGGTCGAGCGCCGCTTCGAGCCGCGCCCCGACCGCGCGCGCCGCTGCGACGAGCTCTATGCCGCCTTCCGGCGGGAATGCCGGGACCGGGGGATGCCATGAGCCTCTACAAGGCCTGCGACGTCCGGGGAATCGCGGGGAAGGACCTGACGGCGGAGACCTACGCCGCCTTCGGGCGCGCCCTGGCGGCGATGATGGGTTCGCAGCGCCGCATCGTCGTCGGCGGCGACCTGCGCGTCAGCACCCCGGCCTTTCGCGCGGCGCTGGTGCGCGCGCTGTCGGAAGAGGGCAAGTCCGTCGTGGACCTCGGCGTCGCCCCGACGCCGGCAGTCTATTTCGCCAAACGCCGGCTTGGCGCGCACGCCTGCGCCATCGTCACCGCCTCGCACAATCCCTGGGACCACAACGGCCTCAAGTTCATGCTTGGCGGGCTGCCGGTGCTGCCGGAGGACCTTCAGCGGCTGGAGGCGCTTGTGGCCGCGCCCCCCCCGCCCACGAGGTGCGACGCCGCCACGGCGCTCAACTGGCCGGAGCTGGCCGAGGAATACGAGCGCGACCTGCAGCGGCTCCTGGACGCGGCGGCCCCCCCCCTCTCCGCTCCCCGCCCGCTGCGCGTGATCGTGGATGCCGGCAACGGCACGCTCTGGAAGTGGGGGCCGGAGTTCATGGGCCGCCTGCCCGGAATCGAGGCGCAGAAGCTCTTCTGCCTGCCGGACGGCTATTTTCCGGGGCGCGACCCGAACTGCGCGGTCCCGGCGCACCTGGCGGACCTGTGCGCGCGCGTGCGCGAGCGCAAGGCGGACCTGGGCGTGGCCTTCGACGGCGACGGCGACCGCGTGGCCTTTGTGGACGACGAGGGCGTTGTGCTCCACCCCGACGAGATGCTGGTCCTTCTTCTGCGCGCCCCGACGCCGCCGATGCGCGGCGAGAAGGTGGTGTACGATCTCAAGTGCAGTTGGATCGTCGCGCGCGAGGCCCGCCGCCAGGGGGCGGAGCCGCTCATGGAACGAAGCGGCCACGCCTTCATCAAACGCCGCATGATCCTGGAGCACGCCGCCCTCGGCGGCGAGGTCAGCGGGCACTACTTCTGGCGGGAGCTGTCCGGCGGGGACGACGGCCTCTACACGGCGATGCTCGTGGCGCGGCGTTTGCAGGCCGAGGGACGCCCCCTGAGCGCCCTGCGCCGGGAGGTCCCGCGGCGCTTCATCACCCCGGACATCCGGCTCCCCGCCGCCTCGGAGGGCGTCGCGGCCCTTCTGGCGCGCGTGCGGGAGGCCTTTCCGCCCGACCGCGTGGAGGACCTTGACGGCATCCGCGTCCGCTTCGACCGGGGATGGGGGCTTCTGCGCGCGTCCATTACCGAACCGGGCATCACCCTGCGCTTCGAGGGGGAGGACGCCGACGCTTTGCGCGAGGTGGCGGAGGCCTTCCTGGCCCCCCTGCCGGAGGTCCGCGAGGCGGCCCTGCGCGCGGGAATTGACACGGCGCAGTGACGCGCCAATAATGATAGGAGTCCGCGGGTACTCGCGTTATCTTGCTGGGAGGCCGGGCCATGCGCGTTTCGACCCTGGTGGTTGTGCTGGCGGTGCTGGGCGGGATCGGCTACTTCATCTGGAAGGGCGGCTATGTCGGCAAGATGCAGGCCGACACGCAGAACACCTTCTCCTATCACTACAACAAGGGACAGACGCTCTACCAGGGCTCCCAGTACGATGAGGCCATCAAGGAGTTCGAGGCCGCGCTGGCCATCAACGCCAAGGACCCCGAGGCCCCGAACGCCCTCGTCCGGATGGGCGACTGCTACAAGGAAAAGAAGCAGCCCGAGAAGGCCATCGAATGCTATGAACGCTGCATCAAGGAGCATCCGGACTTCAAGCTGCGCGGGCAGGTGGAGCAGTCCATCGAGAAGGTGAAGGCGCTGAAACACTTCTGATCCTCGGCCGAACGCAAGACCCCCGCCGTCCCTCTTCGGGGACGGCGGGGGTCTTCGTTTGACCCTGGGCGCGAATCTTGTGAAGGACGAGGCAATCTGATACAAGATAGCCTTCCCGGACGGACGGGGCCGGTCACTGAAGACGAAAGAGCAGGAGAGGACCATGAGCGAAGCGATTCGATTCGGTATCGTGGGAACGGGCGGCATCGGCCACGCGCACGCGCGCGCCATTGCCGCTGTCGGCGCGAAGCTGACGGCCGTGACCGACGTTGACACGGAGCGCGCGGAGAAGTTTTCACAGCAACACGGCGGGCGGGTCTTCGCCGACTACAAGAGCCTGATCCGCTCCGGCGAGGTGGACGCCATCAGCGTCTGCACCCCCCACTCCTCGCACCCGGAGATCAGCATCTATGCCGTGCGGCGGGGTGTGCACGTGCTGTGCGAAAAGCCGATGGCCGTGGGCGTGCGCGAGGCCCGCAAGATGGCCGAGGTCGCGCAGCAGCACCCGAACGTCCGCTTCGGCGTGAACTTCCAGCTCCGCTCGACGCCGATCTTCAAGAAGGCCAAGGAGATGATCGCGGCGGGGCGTCTGGGGAAGATCTACCGCGCCACGTGGATCATCACGGACTGGTTCCGCTCGCAGCACTACTACAACGGCGGCGGCTGGCGCGGCACCTGGGCGGGCGAGGGCGGCGGCGTGCTTCTGAACCAGTGTCCCCACCAGCTCGACATCTACCAGTGGCTCATCGGCATGCCGAACCGCGTCACGGCCGTCGCCAGTCTGGGCAAGTACCACAAAGTCGAGATCGAGGACGACCTCAGCGCGCTGCTGGAGTACGACAACGGAACGACGGGCCACTTCATCGCCACGACCGGCGAATGGCCGGGATCGAACCGCTTCGAGATTTCCGGCGACCGCGGGCGGCTGCTCATCGAGGGCGGCACGCTCGCCTTCGACGAAACGGAGGTCTCCGTTGCCGAGTTCTGCGCGACGACGACCGAACGTTTCCGCGGCCCGAAGGTGAACACGCAGGTCATCCCGATCGAAGGCGAGGGCGGCCGGCACGCGGACATGGTGCGGAACCTGATCGAGGCCATCACCACCGGCGCGCCGCTCATCGCCCCGGCCACCGACAGCGTGGCGCAGCTCGAACTCGGCAACGCCATGACTCTGGCCGGCATCACCCGCAAGCCGGTGACGCTCCCCCTGAACGGCAATGCCTACGCCCGCTTTATCAAGGAGATGGCGCGCAAGGCGGCGGCCGGCGAGATCGCGGCCAAGGCGGCGAGCGCCGCCAGGCAGGAGGTCCCGGCGGACGTGGCGCCGCGGACGGTGTAGTCACCGCGCGGCGGGCGCGAACGGAGGAGGACGGTGACCGGAACCTACGAGACGGCGAGGGCGCGTCTTCGCGGCCTGGTCCTCAATCAGCCCACCCCGTACCGGGCGGGCGACCTGGCGGTGGACCACGCCGGCCTGCGCGACAACATTGAGCGCTGGCTGGCGCACCGCGTCCCCGTCATCATGCTCACGGCGGGCACGTCCGACTTCGCCTCCCTGAGCGAGGAGGAAATCCGCGCCCTCACCCGGACCACCGTCGAGGCCGTCGCGGGCCGGGCCTTTGTGATCGCCTGCACCGGCCCCTGGTGGCTGGGGCGGACGATCCAGTTCGCGCGCTTCTGTGCGGACCTTGGCGCCGACGCGCTCATGGTCGTGAAGACCGAGCCGCCCGCCATGTCGCCGGAGGACGCCGAACGTTTCCACCGGGCCATTGCCGACGCGGCGTCCATCCCCCTCGTCTATCACAGCTACCTCGTCGGCCCGAAGTCCATCGAGACCCTGCGCCGCGTGCTGGAGGTCCCGGCCGTCATCGCCATGAAGCAGGAGACGAACGACTTCATGCAGTATGCCCTCCTGCGCGACAGTTTCGGCGACCGGCTCGGCGTTATGGCCGGGGCCGGCGGCGAGCTGGCGTATTACGCCCATCAGTGCGGCGCCGTCGGCTCCCTGACCGGCACGGGCCAGTGGGCGCCGGGGCCGGAGCGGCGCTTTGTGGAGCAGATGCTGACCGGGGATTTTGCCGGCGCGCGGGAACACCTCGACCGGATTCTCCCCTACCGCCGCTCCTGGGCGGCAACGAACAATAACACCGTGGCGATCAAGTTCGCCATGGACCTGGCCGGGTTCTGCGGCGGCCCGCCCCGTCCGATGGCGGGGATTGCGCTGACCGCGAAGCAGCAGGACGAACTCGCCGAGATCGTCCGGGCCACGGGCCTCATTTCCCGCACGTGAAGGCGGCCGGAGCCGCCGGGGAGGTTCCATGTCGGACTTGCGCGTCGGTGTCGTGAACATCGCCACCCCCACACCCCTCAAGCCGGACGGCGGCTTCGACGCCGCGTCGGCCCGCCGGCTCTGCAAGCGCTGGGTCGCGCAGGGAATTGACGGCGTACTGCTGATCGGCACCATGGGCGAAGGCCCCTACCTGACCGACGAAACGCGCAACGCCTTCGTCGAGCTGGCGCTCCAGGAAGCCGGCGACCGCGTGACGGTTTTCGTGAGCGCGGCGGACACCTCGCGCGCGCGAATGCAGGAGCGCGCCCTGCGCTACGCCGGCATGGGCGCCCATTGCGTGGTGCTCTGCCTGCCGGGGTTCAACGCGCCGCCGGCTAAGGCTGTGGCGGACGTCAAGGCCGTTGCCGACGCCTGCCCGGCCCCTTGCGCATACTACGAGACGCCGGAGAACACGGGAACGGCGCTCGTGCTCAACGAGTTGCTGGACATCCTCTCCCACCGCAACATCAAGGTCTGCAAGGACTCCAGCGGCAACGCCCTGGTCTCGCAAGGCATCACGGCGCCGGACTTCAAACCTCTGGGAGCGCGCCTGCTCGACGGCGTCGAGTACCGCACGCCGGTGTCGCGCCTGATGGGGTACGACGGCGTTCTGCACGGCGGCGGCGCCCTGACCGGGCGCTGGGTGCGCCAGATCTGGGACAAGGCCGGCGAAGGCCGCCTGGCCGACGCCCTCGCCATGGACCGGGCCAAGGCGATGTTCCTGGCCCGCGTGTACAACCGCTTCTCGCGTCCCGTGCAGAACATCATGGGGCAGAAGTACGCCCTGAAGCTTCTGGGCGTCTTCGACCACGACGCCGTGGCCGTCAACCAGACGCTCGACGACGCCGCCCGCACCCGCATCCGCGAGGCCGTGGCCGAGTACCGCAACTTCATCGAATAGGAGGCTGTCGCACATGGGCATCCGTCTCGGGCTGGTAGGACTCGGCAGTTTCGGCTCGGCCTTTGCGGACCTTTTCAAGCGCCACCCCCTGGTGAGCCGCATCGCCCTGTGCGACCGCGAGCCGGAGCGCATCCGGAAATTCGCCGGGCGCGAGGACTGGAAGGACAAGTTCCACCCGCGCGACGCGTATGACTCCCTCGACGCCATCTGCCGCAGCGACCTCGATGCGCTCGTCATCATCACGCAGCCCTGGCTCCACGCGCCGCAGTGCATCCAGGCGCTGGAGTCCGGCAAGCACGTGTACAGCGCCGTTCCGATCATCAGCCTGCCGGACGACCGGGAGACGCTGGACTGGTGCGACCGGCTCGTGCAGAGCTGCCGGCGCACCGGTCGGCACTACATGCTCGGCGAAACGACCTACTACCGCCCCGAGGCCATGTTCTGCCGCCGCAAGGCGCGCGAGGGGGCCTTCGGCGATTTCATCTACGCCGAGGGGGAGTACTTCCACGACGTGGACGACCGCTGCAACCTGCGCGAGGTGCAGCGCTCGCGCGAGGCCAGCGCCGCCGGGCGCGAGTGGATCGCCCTGCGCGAGGAGTACCGCCGGCGCGGCGCGAGGAGCGGCCCGATGCACTACCCCACGCACAGCACCTGCGGCCCCGTCTGCGTGATGAACGCCCACGCGCTCAAGGTCACGGCCTGCGGCTACCGCAACCGGAATGACGATCCCTATTTCCGGGACTGCGCCTTCAGCAACGAGACGGCCTTCTTCGAGATGTCGAACGGGGCGTGCGCGCGCATCTGCGAGTTCCGCGAGGTGGCCGGAAGCATCGCCGGGCACGAAACCTTCCGCGTGCTCGGCACGCGCGGCAGCTACGTCGAGTTCCAGTGGAAGGAGAACTTCCGCACGACGCCGGGCACGGCGAAGCCGCTGGCGGTGGCAAAGCTGACTCCCGAGGAGATGCGCGACCCGCTGCCGGAGGAGGTGCTCAAGGCCTGGTACAACACGAGCAAGGAATGCGTGGAATACGGGGGGCACGGCGGCTCGCACGCCTACCTCGTCCATGAGTTCGTGGAGGCCGTTGCGCACAACCGCCTGCCGGCGATCAATATCTGGGAATCGGTGCGCTACATGGCGATGGGCGTGGCCGCCCACCAGTCCGCCCTCCGAGATGGCGAACGCCTCAGCGTTCCCGACTGGGGGGACGCGCCGAAATAGGGACGGCGGAGGCGGAAGCGCCCTCGCTCAAGCCCGGCGGACGGTCTCGAGTTCCTCCTGCATCTTCCTGGCTGCGTCGCGGACGGCCTCGGCCCAGCCGACGCCGCCGCTCTTGCCGTAGGCGAAGAGGATGCCGCGCGAGGAGTTGACGACGGCGCCGCGCCCGCGCGCATCAAAACAGGGGCGGCAATCGCGGGCGGTGGCGCCTTGCGCGCCGTAGCCGGGCACCAGGAAGACGGCGCGTGGCATCAGGCCGCGCAGCCGGGCAGCCGCATCGGGGAAGGTGGCGCCCACGACCGCCCCGGCGGCGCTGTAGCCGCTGCGCCCCACGCTGGATTCCCCCCACGCGTGAACCAGCGCCGCCACGCGCTCATAGACCGGCCCGCCGCCGCAGTCCAGGTCCTGCAGTTCCACGGAGGAGGGATTCGAGGTCTTGACGAGGACGAAGACGCCCTTGCCGGCCCTGGCGCGTTTGAGGAAGGGGGCGATGCCGTCCGCGCCCAGGTAGGGATTGACGGTCACGGAATCGCAGTCGAACAGATCGAGGTGCCCTTCGGCGTAGGCTTCGGCGGTGGAGCCGATGTCGCCGCGCTTGACGTCGCCGATGACGAGAAGGCCGCGCTCGCGGGCGGCGCGGACCGTTTCGCCGTAGGCGCGCACGCCCTCCCAGCCGAGCGCCTCGTAGAAAGCGGACTGGGGTTTGACGGCGACGCAGTGCGGAGCGACGGCATCGAGGACGTGGAGGTTGAAGTCGAGGACAGCCTGGGCGGCATCGGCGCGCGAGCGCCCTGCGCGCGCACGGAACTCATCGGGCAGCGCATCCGTTCGGGGGTCCAGCCCCGCCACCACACAACTGCTCTTGCGCTCCATTGCCTCCGTCAGCCGATCTCCGAAACTCTCCATGACCGCCTTTCTCCCGCAAAAAGAAAGCGGGGCGACCCATTGGGCCGCCCCGAGGACTGCGCGCCGGACCGCGCTGCGGCCCGGAGATCGGAACAGGTTACTTCTTGTCCGAGGAGGAGGCCCCCTTCGAGGCCTTGCCGCCGCCGGTGCCAAGGGCGAGCACGCCGCCGGTGATCAGCCCGACCCCGAAGAAGATGAAGTACATCAGCGCGCTCGGAATCGGATTGGTCTGAACGTTGAAGAGCGCCATGCGGAAGGTCACCTGGTCCTGGTTCGCCATGCCCATCAACAGCATGAACAGCAACGCCACGATGACGACAATGATCTTGACCAGCAACTTCACGTGCTGCCTCCTTAAAGAACCCCGGCCCGATGGCCGCAATTCCACACGGCAGGCCGCCTGCCGCGCGCATTCTATGCCTGAGTGCGCCCAATCCCTTGGGGGATAGGGCTCGTCCGCGATACATTATGTGGGGTAGTGTGCCAGCCGGCGGTGGAAAAGTCAAATCCTGGCTGTACGCCCGCTGCGCCAGACGGCCTCCGTCCGGTCAGAGGGTTCTACGCGCCCGCCTTGCCCGGCGCCGCCCCTCCCGGCAACGCCTTGGCGAGCCATTCCTCCATCTCGTCTTCGAGGAGCATCTCGATACTCGGCTGCACGCGCCAGAAGTCCCGCAGGCGCAAGTACTCCGCAGCGGCGTCGGCCCTGGGCAGGTTCGGCGTCCGCTCCGCCCGAATCATGAGGTTCTTGGCGGTGTGCTCAGGGTCAATGAACTCGATGACTTCGGCCTGATATCCCGCAACGCGAAGCGCGGCGGCGCGGAGGGCGTCGGTCAGGGTATCGGCCAGGCGCTCGCGGAGAATGCCGTGCCGCAGGACGGCGCGGAACTCCGGGCGCACGATGCGCTGATGGAGTTCGTGCTGGCAACAGGGGGCGCAGACGATGAGATCGGCGCCCCACTTGACGCCCTGGGCGATGGCCTCGTCGGTGGCCGTATCGCAGGCGTGAAGGCTGAAGACGACGTTGACCGGCTCCGGCGGTTCGTAGTCCCAGAAGCGAGATCGGACCAGTCGCACCTCGTGCAGGCCGAGGCGCTCGCGCATCTCCTCCGCCCGTTCGATGACCTCGGCGTTGGCATCCACGCCGGTGACGGAGACCGCAACGCCCTTGAGGTCCTTCAGGTAATGGTACGCGGCGAAGGTCAAAAAGGCCTTGCCGCAGCCGCAGTCCACCAGGCGGATAATCCCGTCCTTGGGCGGATCGCGGAAGAGGCGGGTGTGGCCGAGCAGTTCGAGGAAGTGGTTGATCTGGCGGAATTTGTCCTGCATGGCGCCGACGACGAAGCCGCGATGCATAATGCCCATGCGTTCGAGGAAGGGGTCCTGCGCGTCGGCGGGGAAGGCATAACGCTTCTCGCGGTCATGGCGCGCGGGGGCCGCGCCGGGCGCGGAGGGGGCTCCGCGCGAGACGAGGGCCTTGCCCTTGCGGGTGATCCGCACGTGCAGGTCCCCGTCGGCGCATTGCAGGTCCATGTGCTCGAACGGCATGGCCAGGAAATCGTCGAGCCGGGCGGCGGCCTCGGCCGGAGCGAAGTTGAAGGACTCCTCTTTGCGCTGCCCCTGCCGGACGGCTTGCAGCATCCGCGCGCCGCCGATCTCCACCGGGCGGACGGTGATACGCTGCCAGAGCGCGCTGCGGGGATCGCGCGGCCCCGAGAAGGTCAGCCGAACCAGGCGCGCCGGATCCTTCAAGGCCGCCAGGATTTCCTCGACGTGTTCCATAGGCGACATTCTAGCGGAGGCGCGGGAGAATCACAACCGGGCACGGGCGCGAGCTTCCTTGCCTGTCTCCTGGGGCAAGACTATAATGAGTCAGTAGATGGAGCGACGGGGCAGTCGGCGCCCCCCTCTTCTTTCCGGTCCGGGCAGCGCAGGAGACGTGATGCCGCCGCAAGTGGAAATTGACGGATACGAGTTGCAGGAGCGTATCGGGGCAGGCGCGGAGAGCATGATCTTCCGCGCCGTGGAGCGGCTGTCGAAGGCCGTCGTGGCGATCAAGTGGCTCAGCGTCGAGAGCGCGGAGAGCTACAAGTACCTGCGTCACGCGGAGAACGAATACGCGCGGCTGAAGGCGCTGGAGTCGGGGCCGCAGGGGCATCCGCCGGGGGTGGTGCGCGCGCACCGGCTGATCAAGAACGGCTTCCTCCGCAAACGCAAGAGCGTGGCGCTGGTGATGGACTATGTGGACGGACTCGACCTTCGACGCGAGCGGCGCTATCCCCTGGGGCAGTTGGCGGAGATGATGCTCGGCGTGGCGACCTCCCTGTCGGCCATTCACGCGCGCGGATTGATCCACGGCGACCTGAAGCCGGAAAACATCGTCGTGACGCAGGGAGGCCGCCCGGTGCTGGTGGACTTCGGCTTCTGCTGCGAGACCGGCGCCTGCCCGCAAACGATCCGCGGCACGCGCGATTACATGGCCCCGGAACAGGTGGACCGGCGTCCGCTGACGGAAAAGACCGACCTTTTCAACTTCGGTGCGACGATGTACTTTCTGTTCAGCGGGCGTCACGTGCCGGCGCTCATGGCCGAGCCGGGGTCCTCGAAGATGTTTATCGCGGGGCGCAATCTGTCCGCGCCGTCGCTGCGCGACTTCAACCCGTCCGTCCCGCCGGCGCTGGATGCGCTGGTGTTGCGCTGTGTGCGGCAGGACGTGGTGGAACGCCCTTCCTGCGTGGATGAGGTGCGCGAAACGCTGACGGCGGTGATCGAGCGGCACTTCGGCGACCGCGGTTCCCCGGTGCCGCCGTCCGCCCCGGCGCCGGAATCCGCTTGAGAAGTTCGCCGGGAAGACTATAATCTGCCGGAATGAACGTTCGATGGCGAGTGAGCGGGGCGGTGAGGCAGAACTATGGCGGTGAGAGTGGAGAAGACTCGCGAGAGCGACAGCGAGAAGACGACGGCGGTCGTCGGCGGGTACCAACTTCTGCAGCGCGTGGGGCGCGGCGGCATGGGCACGGTCTACAAGGCCCGCCAACTGAGTGTGGACCGTATCGTCGCCGTCAAGATCCTCCGCCCGGCCCTGGCCCGCAACCGATCCTTCATCGAGCGCTTCCGCGAGGAGGCCAAGGCCGCCGCCAAACTGAACCACCCGAATGTCGTCCAGGCCATTGACTCCGGCGAGGAGGGGGGCTACTACTACTTCGCCATGGAGTACGTGGACGGCGAAACGATGCACCGCGAGATGCTCCGCGACGGAGTGATTGACGAGAAGCGGGCGCTGAAGATCGCCCTCGACGTCTCCCGCGCGCTCGAACACGCCCAGGTCCATCACATCGTCCACCGCGACATCAAACCCGGCAACATCATGCTGAGCCGCGAGGGCGTGACCAAGCTCTGCGACCTGGGTCTGGCCCGCGCGCACGAAGAGGACGACGAGAGCCTGCGCGGCGCGGCCATCGGCACGCCCTTCTACATCTCCCCCGAGCAGGCCATGGGGCAGCTCGACGTGGACTGCCGGTCGGACATCTACTCGCTGGGCGCAACGCTCTTCCGGGCCGTGGTGGGCAAGCCGGCCTTCGACGCTCCCACCAAGCCGGAGATCCTCGAAAAGCACGTCCGCGCTCCATTGCCCTGGCCCAAGGACCACAACCCCGCCTTGTCGGACAACGTCTGCTACCTGATCGCCAAGATGATGGCCAAGAAGCCGTCGGAGCGCTACCAGATGCCGGCGGAACTCTCGGCGGACATCGAGCGCATTCTCAGCGGTCAGGCGCCGAAGTCCTCCGTGGTGCAGTTGGAGATTCCCCCGGCCCGCCTGACGGAGCAGGAGCGCAAGCAGAGCGCCCTCACCCACGCGCGCATCCAGAAGAAGATCCAGGCCGTTCGGGAGCTGGCGGAAATCCGCAACCTGGCGCACCGCGTCGCCGCCGAGCAGTCCGTCCCCCCCCACTCCATCGTGCGCCTTCTGCGGGGAAACCTCGACGAAACCCGTCCGGAGACGTTGCTGAAGTACGGGCTGCTGCTTCTGGCGGAGAACCGTCCGGCCCTGGCCCGGCGTGAGTTCCGCAACGCTGCGAAACTGGGCGCGGACGTGTCCGAGTACATGGCCAAGCTAGACGCCCTCGGCACGCCGGCAGGGATGAAGTACATTCCCGGCGGCGAGTTCATCTCCGGCCCGCCCGAAGCGCAGAAGACCGCCGACGTTCCGGCGTTCTACGTTGACACGCAGTTGGTGACGAACGCGGAATACTTCAAGTTTCTGAAGTCGGTCCCGAACGCCCCGACGCCGGCGCACTGGCTGAATCGCGAGATTCCCGAGGGTCAGGCTGACCATCCTATCGTGAACATCACCTGGGAGGAGGCGCGGGCCTTTGCGGAGTGGAAGGGCAAGCGCCTGCCGACCGTGGCGGAGTGGGAGAAGGCTGCGCGCGGCACGGACGGGCGACGCTACCCCTGGGGGAATGATTTCGATCCGCGCCGCTGCAATACCTCCGAGAGCGGCATCGGCGATCTCACCGTCGCCGGGCGCTATCCCAAGGGCCTGTCCCCCTACGGCTGCTCGGACATGATCGGCAACGTCGTCCAGTGGTGCCAGGATGAGGGTGCCACGCCCGAAGGCGATGCGGACGGACGCGCCGTCTGCGGCGTTTCCTGGGAGGAGGCCGGCGCGGAATCGGGGTGCTGGCGCGTCGAGTTCCGCAAGCGCCTGCGCCGCAGCCGCAAGTGCGGCTTCCGTTGCGCCATGTCGCTCTAGGGCCGCTCCACCGGGCCACGACTCCTGCGCCCAACCCTTCAACCGAGGAGTATTCATGACCCCCGTTCGCCTGACAAAGCGCGTTGTCACGATGGAGTACCACTCCCAGGACCCCTTCAATCCCAACCCGGTCTTTCCCCAGTGGTCCACCTATGATGTTTACCCCTACGCCTTCTGGGGCTCGATGTACCGCCGCCCGGAACCGCGGCGTTATCGCCTGGCGACGCTGGAGAACGAGTACCTGCGCGTGACGATCGCGCCGGACATCGGCGGGCGCATCTGGGACGTGTATGACAAAATCGGGCGACGCCACCTGGCCAACTACAACACCGGCGTGCGCTCCTATAATGCGGGCTTCGGCCTCAACTACACCACCGGCGGCATCGAGGTGAACTACCCTCGCGCCCATTCCTGCACGACCAATCTCCCCCGCGAAACCTGCTACGAGCGTTACCCCGACGGCTCCGCGGCGGTCGTGATGAGCGAATACGACCGCATCTGGCGCACGCGCTGGGCGATGACCTACCGCCTCTATCCCGGCCGCGCCTACGTCGAGCAGCGCGTCCGCCTCTACAACCGTACCCCCCACGACACGCGTTACATGTACTGGAACAACTGCGGCTTCGTGCTGCGCCCGAACACCCGCTTCATCTTCCCCGAGGACGAAGGCGCGATGCACGGCCAGGAGGACACGACCTTCAGCTGGCCTTTGTGGCGGCGCCACGACATGAGCCTCTTCCGCGACATTCCGCCGCAGGCCCTGGGCCTCTACTACCTCAACGCCCGCGAGCCCTACTTCGGCTACTACGACCACGACGACGAGTTCGGTCTCGTTCACTATGCCGACCTGGCGGATGTTCCGGGAAAGAAATACTGGACCTGGGGCACGGACCCGGCCATGATGGAGCGCTACCGCCGCACCCACCACACCCTCAACGAGGTGTACGGCGAAGTGCAGGGCGGGCGCATCGTGATCCAGGAGCACCTTGACCGCGTCCCGCCCGAGACGGAGTGCCAGTGGACGGAACGCTGGTATCCCGTGCGCGGCACGGGCGCCTTCAACGCCGCCGGACCGGGTGCGGCCCTGCGGGCGGAAACGCCTGCCGTGTCCGACGAACGCTCGGAGCTGATCGTCAACGTCATGGGCAACGCGGATTACCCGCGCGCCGTCCTCCGCGTTCTTTCCGACGGGCGCCCGCCGGTGGAAGAGCCGCTGCCGCTCGACCCGCGCCGCGCCGTAACGCGGCGGCTTATCCTCAAGGGCCGCATCGGCCCGGAGCAGCGCACGCGCGTGCTCCTGACCGACCCACAGGAGGGCATCCTGGCCCTCTGCCGCCTGCGCCATCCGAACAAGCGCGACTGCTGGCGCGAGGTCCATCAGGTCGTTCATGAGGTCAAGCCCGTCGGCACGGAAGAGCTTTATCAGCAGGCGGAACGGGTGGCGCGCGATTGGAACAACCACGACCGGAAGGCGGCCTACGAGAAAGCGCTGGCACTGGACCCGGACTTCAGCCCGGCGCGGCGGGAACTCGGCAAGCTCGCCCTCTGGCAGATGTTCCCGGAGGACGCGGTGCGGCACTTCGAGGCCGCCCGCAAGCGCGACGAGGATTCGCTGGAGCTGCGCTACTTCCACGGGCTGGCGCTGCTGGACGCGGGGCGGACCGAAGACGCGCGGCAGTGCTTTGAACTCGCGACGCGCTACGACTGGGAACCGCGCTCCCGCGCGCGGTTGGCGGAGATGCGGATGCGCGAAGGCGACTGGTGGCACGCCCTCACCCACCTCGACCGCCTCGCGCAGTCCCACCCGCTGCTGACGCGCCCGCGCGGGCTCCGGGCGGCGTGTCTGCGCAAGCTCGGGCGTCTCGGCGAAGCGGCGGCGGAAATCGCCGCCGCGCGCGCGGTGGACGCGCAGGACCCCTTCCTGCGCTTTGAGGAGATGTTCATCCGCGCGCGCGGACGCCTGAAGCCGCCGGCGGCGCCCCTGCGCGCACTCATCGAGCAGGTCGGACGAAGCGAACACCCCCTCTACGAAGCGGCGCTCGACTATCTCGCCGCAGGGCTCGTCGAGGAGGCGATCGTCGTCCTCGAGTCCATCCCCGGCGCCGGGCCGATCGTCTGCTTCCATCTCGCGCACCTGAAGGATCGCCTCGGCGACACTCAGGCCGCCGCTGCGCTGCTTCGCCGCGCGTGCACTCTCGATCCCGCCTACCATCACGCCTGGCAGCCGGAGACGGCTGTCGCGCTGAGGTGGGCGTGCGCGCGGCTCCCCAAGGCCCCGCGACCGGCCTGGCACCTGGGCAACCTGCTCATGGCGCGCCGCCGGACGGAGGAGGCCGTCGCTCTCTGGCGGCAGGCCGAGCAGCTCGGGGAAAAGCACTACCTGCTCTTCTGCAACCTGGGCCACTACGAGAAGAACGTAGCGAAGGATTCGGCGCGCGCACTGGCGTACTTCCAGAAGGCCGAAGCTGCGCCGGGGTCCGATCTGTACGTGACGCATGAGGTATGCGAGACCCTGCGCGCTCTCGGACGCAAGGCCGAAGCCCGCCGGTATCTCGAAGCACGCCTGGACGCCGTCCACGCCAGCCCCCGCATCGCCCACGACCTCTTGTCCCTCTACCTCGACGAAAATGACTTCGACCGCTTCGACGCCCTGCTGCCCGGCTTCGAGTTCTCGGCGAACTGGCAGATTCCCGGCCCGCACCACCTCTGGGTCCGCCGCTGGATGCAGCAGGCCGTCCTCTTCATCGGGGGCGGGAAGCTCGACGAGGCGCTCGCCATCCTGAAGGATTTCCCGG
Source organism: Planctomycetota bacterium (assembly GCA_022705425.1). Taxonomy (GTDB): domain Bacteria; phylum Planctomycetota; class Brocadiia; order CAIUPP01; family CAIUPP01; genus JAKJEM01. The sequence continues at coordinate 194,833 of JAKJEM010000002.1, read as the reverse complement.
AGATGCCCCGCAACCTGGGCGCAGAACTGCCCGGCGATACGGAACCGGACCGGCGCTACTACCACATCGGCTGCATCTGCGAGAAGCGCGGGAACCTCGACGAAGCCCGCGCCTGGTGGCTCAAGGCCGTCGAACTCCCCTACTTCAGCGGCTACGAGCCGGCCTACAGCTTCAATGCGTGGAACCACCGTTACTACCACGCCCTGTGCCTGCAGAAGCTGGGCCGTCAGGCGGAGGCCAATGCGTATTTCGACGCCATGGAGCTGCTGGCCGGCAGTTCCGACCTGCCCAAGCGCGCGCGCCAGCGCATCATCGAACTGGTCGAACGCGGGCGCTTCGCCGCCGAAGCCGCCAAGGATCCGGCCGTCGAAGCCGCCGTCGAGGTGGCGACGCGGGCGGAGCTGTAGGAGACGACGCGGAACCGCTTCAGAGGACGCGCCAGGGATAGACGCACACACCCCCTCGGCGGTACATGTCATCGCCGCCGTAGATCAGGGCAGCGGGCCCGTTCTCCTGCCCGGCCAGCTTCCGCCACCAGGCGAGGTTGTCGAAGAATCCCGGCGCGACGGTCTGCGCGGACTTGATCTCGACCGGCACCCACTCGGCCCCGCGGTCCGCCACAAGGTCCACTTCGTGCGCGCCTGAATCGCGCCAGAAGTGCAACCGGGGTGTCTCCCCGCGGTGCAGGTAGTTCTTGCAGAACTCCGAGACCACAAAGCTCTCGAAGACCGCGCCGCGCTCCGCGCGATGCAACAACTCCGCGGCGGACCGGATGTCCAGCAGATAGCACAGCAGGCCGGGGTCAAGGAAGTACAGCTTGGGGTTCTTGATCAGGCGCTTCCCGAAGTTGCGATGATGCGGGCGCAGGAGCGTGACGAGAAAGGCCGCCTCCAGCACCGAGAGCCACCGCCGCGCGGTGGTATGCGAGATGCCGCAGTCTTAGGCCAGACCGACGAGGTTGACGAGTTGGCCGCACCGCCCGGCGCAGAGGCGCGTGAAACGCCCAAAGGTTTCGAGGTCGCCCAGATTTAGAACCTGGCGGACATCCCGCTCAACGTAGGTCCGGTAGTAGCCGGCCAGCCAGTCGCGCGCCGCAAGGCCCCGGTCGTGGATGCGGGGATAGAATCCCGCGTGCAGCGTCTCCAACACGCCGCGCGCCGGCGGCACAGCGGATTTCGGCAGGCGGCGTCCCAGGGTGTCCAGCAGGAGCGGGCGACGCCCGCAAAGCTCCGCCAAGGAGAGAGGAAGCAGGTGGAGCACGGCACAGCGGCCCGCCAGCGACTGCGCGATGCTCTCCAGGAGCAGGAAGTTCTGCGAGCCCGCGAGAATGAAGCGCCCCGGGCGCGCCGGTCGGTCGTCCACAATCGTCTGGATGTACGAGAAGAGCTCCGGGGCGCGTTGCGCTTCGTCCAGAATGACGGGGCTCTTGAACTGGCCGAGAAAGCCGCGCGGGTCCTCCAGGGCGAAGCGCCGGTGGTCCGGCTGATCGAGCGACACGTACGCGTAGTCGCCGAAGACGGAGCGCACCAGCGTGGTCTTGCCGGACTGACGCGGGCCCGTCAGAGTGACCACGGGAAACGCGCCGTCACCCTTACAGGCCGGGCGGACGCAAGCCCCGAAAGGCGAGCGCGTTCACTCGAAGGGGTGCTCGCGCCGGAAGTCCGGGGAGTAGAACTCGACGCTGGGAGGCTCCTGGGTCCAGCCGCGGTAGAAGCCCAGGCGGTCCATTTCGGCCAGCACCGCTTCGTACTCCTCGCGGCGCAACGGGCGGCACAACGTCGGGTCGTCCGCCACGTCCGGCACGGGTCGGTACTGCGCCAGAAGCGAGAGATGCACCCCCGGCGAGAGCTCCTCCGCGATGAAGCGCAGGCACCCCAGGCTGTTCTCCACCTGGCCGGGCAGCACGAGATGCCGGATGATGAGCCCGGACTCGATCCCCCCCGCCGCGTCGAGGCTGATGCGGGACCCCTTCTGGCGGAACATCTCGCGCAGGGCGGCGGCGGCGATTTCGGGGTAGTCCGGCGCCCCCGAGAGCCGCGCCGCGAGCGCTCCGTCGCTGTATTTCAGGTCGGGCAGATAGACGTCCATCGCCCCCTCCAGCGCGCGCAGGACGTCGGCGCGGTCGTAGCCGTTGCTGTTGTACACGAAGACCGGCCTCGGACGGCGCGTTTCGAGGGCGCGGATGATCTGCATCATCTGCGGCAGGACGTGCGAGGGGGAGACAAACCCCACGCGCCGCACGCCGGCATCGAGCAGGGGCTCGACCCGCGCCAGGACGCCCGCCAGGTCGAGCGATTCCTCCTCGATCGCTCCGGCGTTGCGGCTGATCTGATAGTTCTGGCAGTAGCGGCATTGCAGGTTGCAGCGGGTGAAAAAGATGTTGCAGATGCCGCGGTCGCCGACCAGAACGGGTTCCTCCCCCCGGTGGATGCAGATCGAGCCGACGCCGAAGTCCGTCCCCGAGCGGCAATACCCCGTCCGCCCGCCGGCCCGGTCGGCGTGGCACCGGCGCGGGCAGAGGTCGCAGTCGCGAAGGGCCTGGGGCGAAAGGTCCGGCTCGGCAGCGGGCATGGCGTTCTCCCTCGTCAGGGTCTGCCCACATGGTAGAATACCGCCGCCTTCGGGCACAAGGGCCGATTGGCTTCCGGCGGCCCGGCCGGCATGATGACTATGGCGATGCGCCCTTCCAGGGCAACGACCGGCTTTCACAAGTTCCGGACAAGGAGGACGCCGTGAACTCTCTGAACTGGGTACTGGCCGCCTGCGCAGCGGCGGGGATCGGAATGTCCGGGTGCTTCAAGGAGAAGCGCGAGTACGCACTCAACCCCGATGGCTCCGGCAAGGTGACCGTGGAGATGCGTCAGCCGATGATGTCCTTCGACGGGGAGGAGAAGCCGGACCCCCGTCGGAAGGCGCTCAAGGCCGCCGGGCGCATTGTGTCGGACTCACAGGGCGTGGACGCCTGGAGGAGCGTGTCCTTCAGCGCCGAGGGAAACGACACCCTTGTGTTCAAAGGGACGGCGTACTTCCGCGACGTGAACCGTCTCAAGTTCGCGGCAACGGCCGACGTGGGCCTGGCGGTCTCCTGGAAACCGCAGGGCGCGGGGTACGTTCTGGAGCTGGGCAAGGCCGAGAAGTCGCGCCCGAAGGAGCCGCCCCCGTCGGACGCGGAGGCGGCTCAGCGCGCGCAGACGATGCGCAGCCAGTTCAAGAAGCAGTTGCCGATGATGGGCGCCATGCTCAATGAGTTCCGCAGCGAATGGGTCTTCGCCCTTCCCGGCGCGCCGGAACGGATGACCAACTTCCAGAAGGAAGCGGGCCAGGCCAACGGCGTCACGGCCGTCTTCGACGGCCCGAAGATTCTCGAAGCCCTCGGCAAGCTGGCCGACGATGAAGCCTTCTGGAAGGCGCACGCGGCCTCCGGGGCGGGCGCGCAGGACGGCCCCGAGGGCGACGTCCTCAACGGCCTTCTCTTCGGCACGCGCGGACCGATCCAGGCCGTCATCGGGGCAGGGACGAAGCCGCTCTTCGACTATGCGGCGGAAACGGCCGCCGCGCGGGCGTCGCAACAGGCCATGCTGGAAGCCATCGGCCTCGCCGCGCAGGCCCCCGCCCCTCCGGCCGCCGGCGGCGCCTTCAAGCAACTGCGCGTCGTCGGAGCGCGACTGGTAACCGAGTCGGACGGCGAACGCGACATCCGCCCCTTTCAGCAGGACAAGGGCTTCTCCCTGGCCCTTTTCGGGGAGCTGCCGGGGTCGGTCCTGACGATCAAGAAGGCCGCACTGACGAGCGCCGTCGCCGACACGGGCGAGAACCTCTTGCCGGACAACGAGTGGCGTCGGCGGATCAACTTCCCGCGCCTGACGAAGGACAAGACCGGCGTGACGCTCGACTGCGTCCTGTTGCCGCCCCCGGCGGGCGCGCGGGGACTCCGGGAGCTTTCGGGTACGCTGACCTACACCGTTGCCGCCGGCGAGAAGGAGGTCGCGCTCGGCCTCATGGCGCTCAAGTCCGGCGCGGAGGGCAAAGCGCTGGACGCCAGGATCAGCAAGACGGGCAAGAGCCAGTGGCCGCAAGGCGCGTCGGAACTGACCCTGCGCCTGGTCGTGGACCACGCCGCCGTCAAGAGCGTACGCTTCCTGGACGCCCACAAGGCGGAGATCGCTCTGAAGCCGCACGGGTCCTTTTCGAGCAATGACGAGTGTTCGCTGACCTTTCAGTGTCCGGGGGACCTGCCGGCCGAGGCGGAGGTCGTCGTCCTGCTGCATGATAACTTGAAGGATTTCACCCTTTCCTTCAAGATCGAGAACGTGGACCTGCTGGGACGCCCGATGAAATGATCCGCATCACCGACCGGCTGGCGATCGCCGAGAGCGAGGTGCGCCTGTCCTTTGTGGGCGCCTCGGGGCCGGGGGGGCAGAACGTCAACAAGGTGGCGACGGCGGTCCTGGCCCGTTTCGACGCCGCGCGCTCCCCTTCGCTGCCGGAGGCGGTTCGGCAGCGCCTGATGCGCCTGGCGGGCGGACGCCTGACGCGCGAGGGGGAGGTGGTGATCGAAGCGCAGCGTCACCGGTCGCAGGAGATGAACCGACGCGATGCGATCGAGCGCCTGGCGGAGTTGATTCGGCGCGCCGCGCAGACGCCGAAACGCCGAAGGGGGACGCGCCCGTCGCGCGCGGCAAAGGAGCGACGCCTCGAGTCGAAGCGCCGGCTCAGCCGCCGCAAGGGCGAACGACGCCGCCCCGACGATGCCGACTGACTCCCCTCACCCGAAGGCCGCCGCCGGCGGCGGCAGGACGCGACGCATCTCGGCCAACCGATAACCGAACCCGGGCCCGCGCACGGTGGAAAGGTCCACAACGCCCTCGCGCCGGCGATAGAGACCGGGATGAACGGCGGCTTCCGGGGCGGAGACGTCGGGGTAGAACTGCATGGCGTTCGTCTCCACGCCCATAATGGTCCCCGCGTGCGCCGCCAGCAGGGCGTGCGGAACCTGCGCCAGCATCGGATTCGTCAGGTCCTGCACCATCAGCGTCATGCCGTGCGCCTTCGCCCAGCACAGGCTCAGCAACGCGCCCGTCTGCGTCTTGCAGGTCTTGAGCGCCACCCCCGTCCAGCCCAGCGAGCGCCCCAGCCGCACCAGATGCCAGTCGTGCGCGCTTTCGTCCATGAAGAGCGGCTTGCGCGCCGATACGGAGTGGACGTCAATCCGGTTCGACTCAAGGTCGTACGGAAAGGGCTGCTCGACGTAGAGGATCATCCCGTAGATTCGCGGCTCCTCGATCACCAGGCGATCCAGGATGGCGTTGACGTAGGACGGGTCGGTGACGGTGCAGTTGAAATCGGCCGTCAGCCAGTCCACCCCCTCCTCGATCGCCGCACGGCCGATCTGCACGGTGCGGTCGTAGTCCCAGGCGGCGTCGTTCCCGCGGAGTTTGATCTTCAGACACTTGAGCCCATCGCGGCGGATCCAGTCGCGCAGGAGCACGGGATGACCGTCCTTCGGCTCCGTCCCGGTGAGTTCCGACGGGTCCACCGCGTCCTTGCCCCCCACCAGATGCCAGGCGGGCAGCCGCGCGGGCCGGGGCCGAACGAGGAAGTCGCGCGGATAGCGCCCCGCAAAGGAGACCTCCGCGCCCTCGGCGGGCGTCAGCCAGGCGGCCAGGTCGCGGTTCATCCACGCGGCGTTGTAGGTTTCGTACGTCGGCGCGTCGTGGAGGATGCCGTAGGCGTCGTGGAGGGCGAGGTCGAAGGCGGAGTTGCAGACCAGCGCGGCCAGTCCGGGAGCCTGAGCGTCGGCGGCGCGCTGGGCGTTCAGGCGCTTCAGGCAGGCCGGCAGCGGACCTTCGATGAAGGCGTGGCCGACCTCGATCGGGTGTCCGCGCTCGGCGAAACTGCGCCACGCCGCCGCCAGGTCCCGGCACAGGCCCTGCAGCGCCTGTTCGCGCGCCTCGCAGGACAGCGCCGAAGGCCACACCCAGCTGACGCTCAGCGGCGTCTCCCCCCATCCTTCGGCGATGCGCCCGTCGCGCCCCTCGACGCGCAGGCCGACGCGCGCGCACGATGCGCGTGTAACCGTCTCGGTCCCGAACTTCAGCGGCAGGCGAAACTCCAGTGGAAGAAAGTACAGGCACGAATCCACAACGCGCACATCGGTGCTCTTGCTCATCGGCGCGGTCTCCGTCGGCGGTGGCAACCTCGAATAGGATCGCGGTGTCATTATGCCCCGTGTGCGCATCTACCGCAAGGCCGGCGGTCGCGCTTGAGTCCCCGCCCGGAAGTAGTGTACATTCGGCGTACGCTCGCGCCTCGATGGAACAGAAAGGAAGGAGCATGCCCATCACGCTGAACGACGACGGAACGATGAATCTATGGCCCGGACGCGCGCCGGAGCCCGATGGCGTACGCGCCGAGATCCAGCCCGTGCTGATCCCCCGCCCGGCCGCCGGACGCGAGCCGCGCGGGGCGGTCATCGTGTGCCCCGGCGGCGGGTACGCCCGGCTGGCCGACCACGAGGGCATCCCCGTGGCCGACCGGTTCACGGCAGCGGGAATTCACGGCTTCGTCCTCAAGTATCGCGTCGCCCCGCACCGGCACCCGGCGCCCCTGATGGACGCGCAGCGCGCCATACGCCTGGTGCGCCATCACGCGGCGGAATGGCGCGTGCGGCCCGACCGCGTGGCAATCCTCGGCTTCTCAGCCGGGGGACACCTGACCGCGACGGCCATGACGCACTTTGACGCCGGTCGGCCTGAGTCCCCGGACCCTGTCGAGCGGCAAGGCTGCCGCCCGGACGCGGGAATCCTCTGCTATGCCGTCATCAGCTTCGGGGCCTTCGGACACAAGGGCTCGGCGAACAACCTCCTGGGCCCGGACGCCCCCGAGGCGCTGCGCCAGTCGCTCTCGAACGAGTTGTCCGTCACGCCGCAGACCCCCCCCGCCTTTCTCTGGCACACCGCCGACGACGGCGGCGTGCCGGTGGAGAACGCCCTGCTCTTTGCGCAGGCCATGAGCCGCTGCAAGCGTCCCTTTGCGCTGCACGTCTTTCCCAAGGGACGGCACGGGGTGGGCCTGGCGGGTGAACTGCCGGACGCGGCCGTCTGGCCGGAGCTGTGCATCACCTGGCTGCAGCAGATGGGATTCTGAGCGCCCGGCGTCCGATGCTACGCCTCGCAACGACGGGGCATCCCGCGCGTGAGGTCCGCCGCAACCGGAGGCCGATGCAGGGCCAGGGCATGGCTTTCGAGAAGGGCCGGCGTCACTCCGGCCCCGGCAAAGAAGCGAAAGCGGAAGAAGTGTTCGCCTTGGTCCGCCACGCGCGCGCCGGGGGGAATGTCGCGCCGGGGACCATGGTGGGCCATCCAGGGGCTGCGCAGCAGCGTCACGCGCAGACGGGCCGGAGTGGCGTCCACGGCCCAGGCATCGGGCGCGACCAGACCGAACGCGCGGCCCCCGCGCCCGCAAAGGGTCCAATCGCGCATGGGGCATTCTCGTCCGGTGTTCGGGCGCACGAGGCTCCCGCCGGGAATCCCGTCGCGCCGCTGCGCCGGACGCCCCTGCAAGGGAAGAGTCAGCTTGAGCGCCTTCTGCCGCTCGCGCCAGTGAACGCCCAGGCGCAGCTCGATGAAGGGTTCTCCGGCATAGACTCGCCATTCCGCGTGAAGGACGCTGTCGCCGATGCGCCCGCTCTGATGGAGTGAGGCCATCAGCGGGCCGTTCTCGCCGGCGCAAAGGGCATCCCACGTCGCCCGCCGGGCCGGACCTTCGGGATAGCGGTCCATGCCGTGCGACCAGGTGTCGGAGTGGTCTTCGATCAACTCCAGCCGGGGTGCAAGGGCAAGCCCCCCCGCGCGAAGATGCGCCGCCCCCTCTGCCGCCGAAAGGCGGACCCCGCGGGTGTTGGAGACGACGGCGTCGTCCGCTGATACGCCGCCGCGCACCCTGCCGCCGCCCGCACGCTCGATGCGCAACACGCGCAACGCGCCGGGGGCGGCCTCGAGTCGCAAGAGCAGCCGCGGAATGCGTCCGGCCACGGCCTCCGACGGCAGGAGTTGGAAGGGCACGGCGCGCCCCCGTTCATCGAGCAGACGCCACTCCGGTTCCCAACGTCGCCATTGCGTCCAGGGCTCGTGCTCCACCCAGCCGGAGAAGGGCGCATCGGAGGCGTTCAGCAGCACGATGCGCTGAAGGAGGTCGTCGGGCAGGGCGCACAGGCGTCGGCGCAGCCCGGTTTGGAGAATCTGGTCGGCCACCGTGGCGGCCGCGCCGAGTTGGTCGTATTGCGCCGGATAGGCGGAGGGGATGCACGTGCCGCCGAGGGTGTCGTGGAAGGCGTTGAAGGCGACGAGCCGCCAGGCTTCCTCGAGCGCGGCCCAGTCCCCCGGCGCGGCCCCGGCGGCCTCGGCGACGGTCTCGGCCTGGCGCAGGAGGTGTTCAGCGCGGCGCAGGCGCGTCTTGATCCCGCGCTCGACGCTGTAGCAGCCCACGGCGTGCATCTGGAGTTCGCCGGTGACGCGCGGCAGACGTCGCTCGAAGGGCATCACGGCCTTGAAGAAGCGCGCCGGGCTGGAGAAGACGAGGCGGCATCCTTCGATCCGTCCGGCATTCTCGCGGACCCATTCGATCAGGCTCGCGGTCATTCCCCCGCCGTGATCGCCGACGCCGAGGAAGCACATCGTGTGCGCGACCCCCTCGGGCAGTTCGGAACAGGCGCGCCGGACGTGATCGGGGTTGACAGCCCCCCCGCCGGTGCAGTACCCGCCGGCGATTCGGAAGGCGACGACCTCCGGCCCTCCGGCGAAGCCCCGCCAGCGGAAGAGGCGCGCCGGCAGGGGCATTTCGTGCTCCTGCGGACGCATCATGACGTAATAGCGCTGGCCGGCGGCGCGCAGATAGCCCGGCAGCGTCGCGGCGTGCCCGAAGCTGTCCACGTTGTACGCCACCTCGGGAAAGAGGCCCAGGTTCTCTCGGAACCACCGCTTGCCCGATTCGATCTGCCGCTCGACGGCGAAGCCCTCGGGGAAGTTGCAGTCCGGCTGAATCCACCACCCTCCGACGGCCTCCCAGCGCCCCGCGGCGATATGGGCGCGAACGCGCTCGAAGACCTCCGGGGCCAGGTCCCGCAATTGCTCGTAACGCCATGCCTCGCCGGCGGTGAAGACCGCTTCGGGGTAGCGGTCCAGCAGGTCGCAGGCCGTGCGGCAGGTGGCCAGCGCCTCGTCGAGGCCGGCCTGCCAGGGCCAGAGCCACACCGGATCAAGGTGCGCCTGCATGACGACGTGTACGGTGACCGGAGGCATGGACGTCCTTTCGGAAGCGGGAGATGACGGCGACGCACGGGCAGCGCAACGGGCGCTTGAACCCGCGCCTCAGGGCCGGTCGAGGTCGTGAACGCGCTCGGCCTGCCGGGCAAAACGCCGGAGCACGTCGTTGATCCGGAAGCGCTTGTGTGTCTTGAAGTAGGCGTGGACGGTGTTGCGGAAGGGACGCGTCCAGTGCGCCGGAACCCCCCTGCGCCCGACCACGGCGCCGACGATCGAGCCGGCGGTGGCGGCGGTGCAGTCGTTGTCAAGACCCATTGCCACCGTTTCGCCGATCACGCGCGTCACGTCGCGCCCGCCGATGGCCACGCCCCAGATCGTCAGGCAGGCGTTGTTCAGCGTATGGGCCACGCTGTAGCCCTTGAACCGCTCGTCCACTGCGGCGCGCGCGGCCTTGTAGTCGCGGATATCCGGCGCCATCCGTAACGCCCAGCGCACCGTCTTCGACAGGGCGCTGTTGCGGGGGATCTCCGTCAGGCCGATGCGCAACGCATCGAGGGGGTCCTCCACCGCAAAGGCGGCGGCAATGGCGGCGGAGAAATACAGGGCGCCGTAGAGGCCGTTACGCCGGTGGCTCAGAAAGGCGTCGCGCCAGGCCATGTCGGCGGCGAACTCCGGCCAGCCGGGGGCCATGTAGCCCCAGGGGTCGGAGCGGATGTCCGCGCCGATCCACTCGCAGTACGGGTTGTCCTTCTCCCCGGCGCGCAGGGCCGGCACGCCGCGCTTGAGGTTCTCGAGTGCGACGTGCTCCGCTGTGCAGGCCAGGGGCAGGTGCTTGAGCCACGCGCGCCCGTTCTGCGCCACGGTGAAACGCGGGCCGTACTCCTCCGCCACAAGGAGTCCAAGCAGGGTGTAAACGATATCGTCATCCACGGGCACACCCTTCATCCTGCCGCGGGTGTAGCCCTCCCGCAGGCCGACCTTGTAGCGCAGGGCATAGGGCTCCGGCACGCGCGTCCAGTAGTCGGTGGGCGGGAAATCGCCGCCCGTCTCGCGCGCAAGATTCGCCATCTTCTCGATGGGCCATGCCTCGACCGGCGCGCCGAGTGTGCAGCCGGCGCACCGGGCCAGGAAGGCGCCCTCCAGGCGATCGAGATAGCGCTCCCGGTCAAGGCGCGCCCAAAGCCGGCGCGGTCCGGCGGGGCGCAGTGTGCGGATGGCTGCCAGATCGTTCGGCTCCGCGCGCGCCCGCCGGGGATCGGCCCGCAGCGCTCTGAGCCGGCGCAGGTCGCGCTTCATCGCGCGTGCGGTGTCGCGCAGGACGCCCTCGACGCCGGACGCGCCGTATTCGCGCTTCAGTTGTGCGTAGAGGCCCAGTTCGTCCGAGAGCTTGCGCAGGTTCGGCGCGGGCATGGCACTCTCTCAAGGTCGGGGCGTGTGGCGGCAGTTGAACTGACGACAAGTCTAATGCGCGGGGGGCGATGGCGCAAGGGGCGCGATGTCTCGGGTCTCTCTTGCGCCGGACACTCCGATCTGCTTGAATACGCGCCATGACCGCCGGGATCGAAGGGGCGGCGGCCCTGTTCCCAGCATATCAGCGCGTGCCGGAGCGGGCGGGCATTCTTCCCCGCGCCGTTACGCTTTCCACAGGAGAGATGCGATGACGTCGCGCGAACTAGTGTTGAAGGCGTTGCGCTGCGAAGAAGTAGATCGGACGCCGTGGATTCCCTTCGTCGGCTGCCACGCCGGCGCCCTCATCGGCGCAACCGCCGAGGAGGTCCTGCGCCGCGAGGACAAGATGCTCAAAGGCGTCAAGGAGGCCATCCGCCGCTACCAGCCGGACGGCATCCCCGTGACCTTCGATCTGCAGATCGAGGCCGAGGTGCTCGGCTGCAAGCTGACCTGGGCGCGGGAGAACCCCCCGGCGGTGACCTCGCATCCCCTGGCGGCCGGCGTCTCCCTGCGCGACCTCAAGGTCCCCGGCGCAACGGAAGGGCGCATCAAACTGGCCCTTTCCGTGGCGCGCAAGCTCCGCAAGGCGAACCCCGACATCGCCCTCTACGGCCTCATCACCGGACCGTTCACGCTGGCCCTTCACCTGATGGGAACGGACATCTTCATGAAGATGTTCGACCAGCCCCAGCAGGTGCGCGACCTCATGGAGTTCACGCGCGAGGTCTGCCGTACCATGGCCGGGTACTACATTGACGCCGGCTGCGACGTGGTGGCCGTGGTGGACCCCATGACGAGCCAGATCAGCGCGGACCAGTTTGCGGAGTGGGTGACGCCGGCGGCGCGACCGGTCTTCGACGAGATTCGCCGGCGCGGCGCGATGGGTTCCTTCTTCGTCTGCGGTCACGCGCAGCAGAACGTGGTGGCCATGTGCGAGTGCAAGCCGGACAACATCTCCGTGGACGAGAACATCCCCCTGCAGTATGTCAAAGAGGTCTGCCTGCCGAGAAACGTGAGCTTCGGCGGAAACATGCAGTTGACGACCGTGCTGCTGCTGGGCAAGCCGACCGACGCGCAGAAGAACGCCATCGCGTGCCTGGAGATTGGCGGAACCAGGGGTTTCCTGCTGGCGCCGGGCTGCGACCTGCCCTACGCCGTTCCCCCGGAAAACCTCGAAGCCATCGCGCCGGTGGTTGCCGACGCCTATCAGCGCGAAATCGCCAAGACCCTCGCCGTCGAGACCGCCGTCGGCGGTCACTTGGACATGGGGGAATACGGGGAGGCGGAAAAGGTCATTGTGGACATCGTCACGCTCGATTCCGAAGCCTGCGCGCCCTGCCAGTACATGGTGGATGCCGTCAAGAAGGTGGCGCCGGAGTTCGAGGGGATCGTCGTCTGGCGCGAGCACAAGATCAAGCACCGCGAGTCCCTCGTCTTTATGACCTCGCTGATGGTCCGCAACGTGCCGACGATCTGCATTGACGGCAAGATTACCTTCGTCAGCCGCATTCCTCCGCGTGACGAACTCATCGCCGCCATCCAGCGCCGCATCAATGAAAAGGTGCGCGTGTACATCGCGCGGCACAAGGCCACCGTCTATGTCCTCTGCCGCGAAGATCAGGACACGCGGGAACTGCAAAGCCGCATAGACCGGGCCGTGACGGAACTGGGCGTGGAGATTCCCGTGCGCAAGGTCACCGATCCGCAGATCATCGGCTCATACGGCGTCGCGCCGAACCAGCTCCCGGCGGTCGTTCTGGCGCGCTACCACCTCAAGTCCACCCGCTCACTCCCCGAAGTGGCCATTATCAAGGAATGGTTAAAGGACTTGTAGAACCCCGTGAGGCGCGCCGGAGACGCCGCATCGCTAACTCGGCTTGTTTACGAACCGACGCGATTCGTGAACAGGTCGCGCTAAGTCGTTGCAGCAACGGCCCTTATGCCGTTTAGGAAAATCCCCGATTGCCAAGCGCTGCAGTCGCAAATAGAATCTTGACAGGAATGTCATGATCCACTGGCAAGAGGGATGGCGCCGCATGGAAGCGATCGAGGCTTTGCTGACGCGCCGCAGCGTGCGAAAGCTCACGGCGGAATCTCTGCGAACCGATGAGATTGAGACCCTCCTGCGTGCGGCGATGCAGGCCCCCTCGGCCATGAACGAGCAACCTTGGGAGTTCATGTTGGTGACGGAGCGCAAGCTCCTGGACCAAGTCCCGGGAGTGCATCCCTATGCCGGCATGGCGCGCGAGGCGGGGGCGGCCATCGTGGTGTGCAGTGACAAGCGGCGCTGGTCCACCGACGAGTTCTGGGCTCAGGGCTGCGCGGCGGCCGCGCAGAACATCCTCCTGGCGGCCCACGCGCTGGGACTCGGGGCCGTGTGGGTCGGCGTCTTTCCCCACAAGGAACGCGTGCGCGGCCTGCGCCGGGTGCTCGGCATCCCCGATCACATGATGCCCTTCGCCTTCATCCCGATTGGTCGCCCGGCGGAGACCCCGGCCTTGAAAAGCCGCTATACACCGGAACGTGTCCACACGAACCGCTGGTAACGGATGCCGCCGGAGCGCCCGTCTCCGCGCAACGCCTCTTGCCGCCCTCCCCCCTGCCGCCTTGTGGCTTCCATTCCGTTGAATGCCGGAACCTGATATCCTCTTGGCGACCTTTCGGAGAAGATCGGTTCACGGCGGGCGGATGACCGGGTTCCATGATCGCACAAGGCATCATCTTCGGACTGCTGGCGGCGGCGTGCCAATCGCTGTGCTACGTCTTCTCGCGCATCTTCGTCACGCGCGGCGGGAACACGTCGCTGGGGCTCTTCGCCCTGTCGCACGCGGTGATGGGTGTCTTTGCGCTGGTTCTCCTTCCCTTCTGCTGGACGGAGCGCGCCCTGGAGGTCCGCGCGTATTTCTGGCCGCTGATGGGTTCGGTGGTCTTCTACCTCCTCGGCCAGGTGTGCCTCTTCCGGGCGGTGCGGCTGACGGACGCCTCGCGGGTGTCGCCGCTGCTGGGGCTCAAGATCCTGGTCCTGGCGCTCATCACCGTGCTGGCCTTCGACCAGCCGCTGACGCACCTGCAATGGGTCGCCGTCCTGGCCAGCCTGGCGGCGGCCGCCGGGCTGAACTACTCCGGGGGCGGCCAGGTGCCGCTGGGCGCGAGCGGGGCGGTCCTCGGCGCCTGCGTCTTCTACTCTTTTTCGGACCTGAGCATCGTGGCGCTGACGCAGGCCCTTGCGCCGGACGGCGGCTTCCGGGGCATTCTGCTCGGGAACGCCTTGGCCTATGTATTCGCGGGGGCGGTCGGGCTGACGCTGGTGGCCGTCAACGGCTCGGAGCACCGCCGGCGCGCGCAATGGCGCGATGCCCTGCCCGTCGCCGCCACCTGGTTCCTGGCGATGATCTTCCTCTTCGCCTGCTTCCGGATGATCGGCGCGGTCTTCGGGAACATCGTCCAGTCCACGCGCGGGCCGGTCAGCATCCTCATCGGCATGGCCATCGCGCACGGGGGCCACGTCCACCTGGAGCAGCGCGTGGGCGTCTGGACGCTGGTGCGCCGGCTGGGCGCGGCGCTGCTGATGTGCGCGGCGATTGCTCTCTTTGCTCACGAGAAGGCGCGGCTCGAAAGCCCCCCCGCACGAGTGTCTTCACCCGTCATTCAAGCCGCCGACGTGTCGGAATCGGAGAAGGACTGACGCCGCCGTGCGGCGCAGGAAGGACCCTGACTCTCTTGTGGAGGCCGGCCGGCTATGAAGCGCGCGCGCATCGAGGAACTTCTGGCGTTCCATCGCGACGGGTTGTTGAAGGACACCGTCCCCTTCTGGATGAAGCACGCCCTTGACCGCCGCTGCGGCGGCTACTTCAACTACATTGACCGCGACGGCGCCGTGGCTGATACGGACAAGGCGATCTGGATCCAGGGCCGCTTCGCCTGGCTCCTGGCGCTGCTGTACAACGAAGTCGAGCCGCGCCGGGAATGGCTGGAGGCCTCCCTCCACGGCATTCGGTTCCTCGAAAAGCACGCCTTTGACACGGACGGGCGGATGTTCTTCCGCGTCACGCGCGACGGCCGCCCCCTGCGCAAGCGGCGCTACGTCTTCAGCGAGTCCTTCGGCGCCATCGCCTTCGCCGAGTACGGGCGCGCGGCGAAGGACGCCCGGCGGATGCAGACTGCGCGCCGAATCTATCAAACGCTCGTGCGCTACTACGAGAACCCCGACCTGCTGCCGCCGAAGGTCTATCCCCAGACACGCGCCGCCAAGGGCCTGGCGATGCCGATGATCCTGATCGTCACCAGCCAGCAGATGCGCCGCATCGGCGAAGACGCGCTCTACGACGACATGATCCGCTTCTGCATCCGCGAGGTGCTCGAAGACCACATGCACCCGCGCGAGAAGGCGGTCCTCGAAAACGTGGGGCCCAAGGGCGAACGGCTGGACTGCGTCGAGGGGCGCTGCATCAACCCCGGCCACGCCATCGAGGCGGCGTGGTTCATCCTCGAGGAGGCCCGGCGCACCGGCGACCGACGCCTGACGGAGAAGGCCTGTCTCATCATGGACTGGAGCCTGGAGCGCGGCTGGGATCGCAAGTACGGCGGGCTGCTGTACTTCGTGGACGTGGAGGGCAAGCCGCCCGAGCAGTACGAGCACGACATGAAGCTCTGGTGGCCGCACAACGAGGCGCTCTACGCCACCCTCCTGGCGCACCACATGACGGGCCTCAAGAAGTACGAGACCTGGTACGAACGCCTGCACGACTGGGCCTACAGCCACTTCCCCGACCCGAAGTACGGCGAGTGGTTCAAGTACCTCCACCGCGACGGGTCGCTTGCCTCGACGGTGAAGGGCAACCGCTGGGCGGGCCCCTTCCACCTGCCGCGAAGCCAGTTTCTCCTCTGGCGGCTCTGCGAGGAGATGCTTCAGACGTAGATCATCCGCCGCGTCATGCCGCCGTCGCACAGCACCGAGGCCCCGGTGATGAAGCCGGACTCCGGCGACAGGAGGAACCACGCCAGGGCCGCCACGTCCTCGGGGCGCCCCACGCGCCCGCAGGGGTGCTGCGCCTTGTCGGCGTCGCTGTGCTTCGGCGGATGCCGCTGCGACGACTTCCGCCATTCGCACGTCTCGATCCACCCCGGCAGGATGCAGTTCACGCGCACCGCCGGGCCGAGGGAGACCGCCAGCGCGTGCGTGATGCCAACGACGCCCCCCTTCGACGCGGCGTACGCCTCGCCGTTCGGCTCGGACATGACCGCGCGGGTGGAGGAGATGTTGACGACCGCGCCGCGCGCCGCGCGCAAGGCCGGGGCGGCGTGCTTTGTCCACAGGAAGACCGAGGTCAGATTCACGCCGATGATCCGCTCCCAGTCCGCCAGCGTGGCCTCCTCGATCGGCTTCCAGACGCCGATCCCGGCGTTGTTGACGAGGTAGTCCAGCCGGCCGAAGCGCCGCTGGGCCGCCCGCACGGCGCGCACGGCGTCGCGCTCCTTTGAAGCGTCCGCGCGGAGAAAGGCCACCCGGCCCAGTTCCGCAAATTCGCGCGCCGTCTCGCGCCCCGCCCCGGCGTCCACGTCGGCCAGCAGCACCGACACCCCCTCCCGCAACAGCCGCCGGGCGATGGCCTTGCCGATCCCCTGCGCCCCGCCGGTGACGATGGCCGCACGGTTCGTTCTTGACATGGTTGGGACTCCGGACGGATGACCGGCGGATAGGCGAAACGCGCCGGGGCCGCAGAGCCGAAGCCGAGCAATGCGCCGCGCGGCGCTCGGTTCTAATCGCTCTCGAGCATGGCCAGGGCTTCCTTGACGCCGGCCTTGCGGTGGACCATGGCGCAGACGGCGCGGACGAAGCGCACGGGGTGCTTGTGCTGGAAGGCGTTGCGCCCGATGGAGACGCCCGCGCCGCCGGCATCGAGGGAGTCGCGCACGGATTGCAGCACTTGACGGTCGTTCTCCGACTTCTCGCCGCCGGCGATCAGGATGGGGATGGGACACCCGGCGACCACGCGCGCGAAGCTCTCGGAGGAGCCGGTGTAACTGACCTTGACGATGTCGGCCCCGACCTCGGCGGCGATGCGCGCGGCGTGGCGCACGCCCTCGACGCTGTTTTCGGACTTGAACTTCGCGCCGCGCGTGTACATCATCGCCAACAGCGGCATCCCCCACTCCTGGCATTTCACGGCGACCATGCCCAGGTCGTGGAGCATCTGCGATTCGTTGACGGCGCCGATGTTGATGTGCACGCTGACGCCGTCGGCGCCGTTGCGCAGGGCGTTTTCGACGGTGTTCACAAGCACCTTGGCGTTCGGGTCCGGACTCCAGACCGTGCTGCCGGAGAGGTGGAGGATGAGGCCGATGTCCTTGCCGTAACGGCGGTGCCCGTAGAGCGGCAGGCCCATGTGGCCCAGGACGGCGTTCGCGCCCCCTTCGGCCATGGCGTTGACCATCTCGCGCATGTCCTCGATGCCGCTGATGGGGCCGACGGTGACGCCGTGGTCCATGGGAACGACGACGGAACGTCCGGTCTCGCGATGGATGATACGTTCGAGGCGGATCTTCTTGCCGAGCATGGGGGCACTCCTGTGAGGGGCTGGGCGACATGGGATGCGGACGGCATGACGGCGGACGACGGACGACGACAACGACGCACGACGACGACGGGCGGGGACGCCTCATCTGCGGGTCAGGCGCCGCCCTGCGTCGGCGGGGACGACTCGCCGGAGGGGGGCGCGGGCGCGGCCTCGCCGCCGCCCTGCTGCGCGTCCCACTCCTCGAGGCTGATCAGCACTTCGCGGGCGACGCTGCCCTTGTACTCGCCGACAATCCCCGCCTCGCCCATGAGGTCAATCAGGCGCGAGGCGCGGCTGTACCCGATGCCGAGCTTGCGCTGGAGGAGGGACACGGACCCGCGCTGGCTTTCGAGGATCATCCGCACGGCCTGCGGGAAGAGCTCGTCCTCGGCCGCGCCGGCCGACCCGTCAATCGCGCCGGGGTTCAGCAGTTCCTCTTCGAACTCGGGTTTGGCGCGCGACGTCAGCCACTCAATCGTCCGCCGGATTTCCTCGTCGCTGGTGAAGGAGCCCTGCCCGCGAATCATCTTCGAGGAGCCGGGGGGCAGGAAGAGCATGTCGCCCTTGCCGAGGAGCTTCTCGGCGCCGTTGCGGTCGAGGATGGTGCGCGAGTCCACCATGCTGGCGGTCTGGAAGGCGATGCGCGAGGGCAGGTTCGCCTTGATGAGACCGGTGACGACGTCGGTGGAGGGGCGCTGGGTGGCGACGATGAGGTGGATGCCGACGGCGCGCGACTTCTGCGCCAGGCGCGTGATCGTGCTCTCCACTTCCTTGCCGGAGACCATCATCAGGTCGGCCAGTTCGTCAATGATAATGATGATGTAGGGCATGTGGAAGATGACGCCTTCGAGGTCGTCGCCCTCCTGAAGGTCGAGGCGCTTGCGGATTTCGGGCTCGCCGAGGGCGTTGAAGGAGGCGATGTTGCGCACGCCGACGTTGGCCAGGAAGGAGTACCGTTCGTCCATCTTGCGCGTGGCCCATTCCAGCGTGGCGGTCGCCTTCTTCATGTCGGTCAGGACCGGGGCCATCAGGTGCGGGATGTCGCGGAAGGCGGAGAGCTCGACCATCTTGGGGTCAATCAGGATGAGCTTCACCTCGCGCGGGGACTGGGTGAGCATGATGCTCATGATGATGGAGTTCATGCAGACGGACTTGCCGGAGCCGGTGGCGCCGGCGATGAGCAGGTGGGGCATCTGGGCCAGGTCGCCGACGAGGGGTTCGCCGCTGCTGTCCTTGCCCAGGATGAGGGGCAGGGTCATGCGCTTGCGCTGCAGGACGCCGCTGTCGAGGACTTCGCGGAGGCGGACGGTCTCGCGGTGGGTATTGGGGACCTCGACGCCGACGGTGGACTTGCCGGGAATGGGGGCGACGACGCGGACGGCGGTGGCCTTGAGGGCGCGCGCGATGTCGTCCGACAGGCCGATGATCTTGCCGATCTTGACGCCGGGGGCCAGTTCGAGTTCGAACTGCGTCACGACGGGCCCGCGGTCCGTTTCCACCACCTGGGCCGCGATTCCGAACTCCTCGAGGGTGCGTTCGAGAATCTCGCGCTTCTGGTCAATGTTCTCATCCTGGAGTCGCGTCATGGGCGGGTCGGAGGGATCGAGCAGATCGAGCCCCGGCAGGTGCCAGTCACCGATCGGCTCGCGCGGAGCCTTGCGCGTCTTGGGTTTGGGCGGCTCCTTGGGCTTGGCGACGAGGGTGGGCGCCTGCGCGCGCTCCTCCACCGTCGGGGTGGGCTTCGGCGGCTCGGCGGGCTTCTTCTCCCCCTCCGGCGGGGCGTCGGCGGCTTCGGTCCGGGCGGAGGCGGCCTCCTCGGCGCGGCGTTCCTCGATGCGTCTGCGCAGCAGTTCCTTCTGTTCGGCCATGCTGAGCCGGGGGTTATCGGAGCCGTTTTCCGGCTCCGGCTCGGCGGAGGCCGTCTCGGCAGGAGGCGTGGGTGGCGCAGCGAGGCGGTTCTTGACGGCTTCGACGCTCTTGCGCCCAACCCACATCACCCAGGCGTCCGCCGCCAGCAGCGCGCCGACGATCAGTCCGACGACGGCGATGACGTACCCCCCCGTTCCCACCGGCGTCAGGAGCGTGTCGGCGATCAGGAACCCGAAGAGGCCGCCCGCGCCGAAGGGCCCGTGCCCGACGGTGAAGAGCAGGGCGCACAGCCCGCAGAAGGACGCGAGAAAGACCGTGCCGCCGATGCCGCGCATTGCCCGGTCGTCCACCGGGCGCAGCATGAACATGAACGCGCCGATGCCGGCCATCGCGAAGATGACGAGGTAGCTCCCCCATCCGAGCAGCAGGAAGACGAGATATCCCACGTAGGCGCCGACGACGCCGCAGATGTTCGCCGGCGGGTCCATTTCCGGCACGTCGGCGGCGGGAGGATCGTAGGGATTAAGGCTGGCGACGCTCATGAAGAGGATCAGCGCCGCGGCCATCAGCGCCAGGCCGCCGGCGCGCAGATACATGTCGCGCCGCGGGTTGGCCTCGCCGCTTCCCGTTTCCTCCGCGCCGTTCTTCGCCTTCCTGGCCATCACACCCCCGTGTGTCCGAAGCCGCCGGCGTTGCGGCGCGTGTCCGAAAGCTCGTCACAGGGCGCCCACTGGGCGCGGGCCACCTGCGCAATGACGAGCTGGGCGATGCGGTCGCCGCGCCGGATGACGAAGGGCTCGCGCCCGAAGTTGCCGAGAATGATGCGGACCTCGCCGCGATAGTCGGCGTCTATCGTCCCCGGCGCGTTGACGACGATGATGCCGTTCTTCAGCGCCAGACCGCTTCGCGCGCGCACCTGCGCCTCGTAGCCCGGAGGAATGGCCATGAACAGACCTGTGGGGACCAGGGCGATCCCTCCCGGATCGAGGGTCAGCGGCTCGACCACGGCCGCGCGCACGTCCATGCCGCTGGCGTGTTCGCTCATGTACTGCGGCGCGGGAATGTCCTCGGTCCCCGGCGCGCGCTTGAGTTCGATGCGGACGGCGTCGTCGGCCATGCGGCGTTCCCTTTCGGCGAAAGACGGCCCGGTCTTGCAGGAGTTATAACCCCAATGCCCGCGAATGGCAAGGGCGTCGGCGCGTCACTCCGCCGGAAGGTTCCGCCGCTCCAGGACGCCCAGCCCGCGCGAGAGACCCGCCAGGTCGGCGCGCCGGAGTCCGTCGCGAGCACTGCTATCGTCGCGGAGAAAGGCGTCCCAGAAGGTCGTGGTGATCGCCAGGGCGAGCTGGTGGACTGCCGGGTTGCGCAGGATCGGGCGTCCGTCGAGGCCGATCTCGTTGTCGGCCAGGGCGAAGTGGTCGGCCCCCGCAAAGGTCACAAGGTACTGGTGGGGTCCGGGGATGCGGTCGAAGGGGATGCGCCGGTCGTCCGCCCACGAGGCGAGCATGGGCGTGTCGTCGCGCGTCCCCGAGAAGTGCAGGCAGGGCACTCGGATGCCTTCGAAAGCGTCGGCCCCGAGCGCGCCCCCCATGTCGCCGGGGAAGGACATCTGCACCACGGCGCGGACGCGTGAATCGCCGAAGGCGCGCAGGCCGCTGCCGGGGAAGTCCACGCGAAGACCGGCCAGGGCCAGTGCGGTGTATGCGCCGAAGGAGTGCCCCGCGACGCCGACGGCCTCGGCATTGAACCGCACCCCGGGCGCGGCGCGGCGGAGAGGGGAATCGCCCCCCTCGGGCGCGGCGATCTCATCGAGCACGCGGCGCAGGTCGCCGGGCCGGTCGGCCCAGTTGCGCTTGCGAAGCGCGGCGCGCATGACGGCCCAGAAGGGATCGGCGCGGCTCTCGCGGAAGATGGCAGCATCGCTGCCGGGGTGTTGCACCATGAAGACGGCGTAGCCGCGCTGCGCCCAGTGGCGTCCGAGGTAGGCATAGTGATCCGTGTGCGCGCCGAGTCCGGTGGAGAAGAGGATCACCGGCGGACGCTCAACGCCATACGGGAGGTAGAGCCGAACGGGGATCACGCGCGCGCGGGCGGCGTCGGCGCACAAGTAACGCCCCTCCCGGACGGGAAAGGGCCCGGCGCCGGAGGGCGTCGCAAGAACGGGAAAGCCCCCCACCGCCAGGAGCAGCGCCGCGCAGGAGACGAGCAAGCGCCGGGTCATCACGCCCTCCAGGCGGAGCTACTTCCGCTCGACGCCCACAGCGCCGCTGCGCGGGTCGTACCAGTAACGATAGCCCTTCTTCAAGGCGGGAATGCCGTAGCCCAGCAGCGAAAGCTCGGTCAGGCTGTCCGGCAGCCGCCCCTGCTTGTCCTCGAACTCGTTGACACTGCCCTGCACCATGCGCACGATGCGGCGGAACTCCGCCTGCTCCGTCACCCCCTCCCAGCCGACCCCTCCGGGGTGAAATGGCGGCGCTCCCACGCGCTCGTCCACCATTCCGCATCCCGCCAGAAAGGCCGCCAGCAGCAGGGCGCCTGCCGCCGTCACCGCGCGGGCGAAGCGCGGGGCTTGGCCCGCCGTAGCGTTCCGGGATCGCGGGATCACTTGGATTTCTTCTTCCCGGCAAAGAGACCTTTGAGCTTGCCCATGAACCCACCCGTCCCAGCGGCCTTCTGGGCCGGTTTGGGGGGAGCGACAACAGCCTCGACGCGCGTGCCCGTGGCGACGTTCGTGCCGCACTCCGTGCAGAACTGCGCACCTGCGCCAAGGTCGGTCTTGCAGT
Organism: Planctomycetota bacterium; assembly: GCA_022705425.1. GTDB lineage: Bacteria > Planctomycetota > Brocadiia > CAIUPP01 > CAIUPP01 > JAKJEM01. Next base: position 172,912 of record JAKJEM010000002.1, on the reverse strand, counting down.
TCGGACACTTCACGCCGGCCACACCGTAGCCGACGGATTCGTCCTTGGCGGGCTCCGGTTCGGGCGGCGCTTCCGGGGGAGGCGGGGCGGCCTTCGGCGGCTCGGGCGGCGGGGGCGCGTCGTCGAGGGCGAGTTCATCGTCTCCTGCCGGCGGCGGCGGCGGGGGCTTCGGCGCGGGGGCCGACGCCTTGGGCGCGGGCTTCGGCGCGGCAGGCGCGGCGGGCGGGGCAGGTGCGTCGGACGGCGCGCCGGCCGGCTTGGGAACGGTCAGTTCCTTCGCGCAACCGGGACAAGCGATCTTCCTCCCCGCCGCCGAGACAGGGGCGGAAAGCTTCTTGCCGCAGGCGCAACTGAACTGCACTTTCGTCGCCGGGACTGCCGGCGGCGGTGTACCGGGAACCTTGAAGACTTTGCTGCACCCTGGGCAGCGCGCGCTCTTGCCCGCCAGGGTATCCGGCACGTTGAGCGTCTTGCCGCAATCGCACTTGACCTGCATGGCCGATCCTCATGGCTCGTTGAATGATCGTCCGACGGCGGGGCGTCCGACCCGCGCCGCCAGTGGATTGTAGGCGGGGGGCGCGCGCGTGTCAATCGCGCGAACGGCGCAGGGCAGGTCAGAACGCGTCTCCCGACCTTGCAAAGCCGCGACGGCACCTCTATAGTACTTTCAGGAGCCGGGCAAGCCGCACATCGCTTCAAGGAGGCTGCGCCATGCCGCTGCTGATCGGCATTGAAGGTCCGCTCAAGGGGCAGGAGATCAAGTTCAAGGATACGAGCGTGGTCGGGCGCTCCTTCGAAGCCCAGATCCGCATAGACGACCTGAGCGTCAGCCGCCAGCACGCGCGCATCAGCGTAACCGGCATGGAGGCGACCATCGAGGATCTGGGCAGCGGGAACGGCACCTTTGTCAACGATCAACCGGTCGCCGCGCCCCTGCTGCTCAAGGACGGGGACATGGTACGCTTTGCCGGGAATGTCTTCCGCTACGCCTCGATCACCGGCACACAGGAACTGGCCGCCGCCGTGCACCTGAAGGATCCCACCGGCGTGCACGCCGCCGCGAAGCCCCCCGTCGTCGAGACACTCAACGTGCGCGGCACACTCATGGACATCGTCATGGCCGGCGGGCCGCAGCAGGAGCCGGACGCCCTGCGCAAGGCCACCGAGCGCCTGCGGACGGTGCTTGAAGTCAGCAACGCCGTCCAGACCCGCCTGGACATGGGCGAGCTGCTTGCGGAAATCCTCGACCGACTCTTCGGCGTCTTTCCCCAGGCCGACCGCGGCTTTGTCATGCTCAAGGAGGAGAACGGCGACCTGACCACCCGCGCGGCCAAGGAGCGCGGCAAGGCCAAACCCGCCGCCATCACCGTCAGCCGCTCGATCATCGAGAAGGCGATCTCGGGGCGCGTGGCCATCCTCAGCGCCGACGCCATGAGTGACACGCGTTTTGGCGCCGCCATGAGCATCATGAACTTCCAGATCCGCTCGATGATGTGCGCCCCCCTCTTCGCCGGCGACGAGGCCCTCGGCATCGTCCACCTCGACACCACCCGGCAGGACAAGCGCTTCACGCGCGACGACCTCGACCTGCTGACGGCGGTAGCGAACCAGATGGCCCTCTCCGTGGCCAATGCGCGCATGCACAAGCGCCTCATCAACCAGCAGCGCATCGAGCGCGACCTGCAACTCGCCCGCCAGGTGCAGGAGTCCTTCCTGCCCCGCACGCTGCCGGAAATCCCGAACATCGAGTTCGCCGCCACGTACAAGGCGGCGCTCGAAGTCGGCGGCGACTTCTACAACTTCGTCCCTCTGCCCGACGGGCGGGTGGCGATGGTGATCGGCGACGTGGCCGGCAAAGGCATCCCCGCCGCGATGGTGATGGCGCAGATGACCAGCGACGTGCGCTCCTTCGTCCAGGGAGACCCCGATCCCGCCGTGCTGGTCAAGCGCCTCAACGCCGAGCAGTGCGCCCGCAACGTGGACGGCTTTGTGACGCTGATCTACGGCACCCTCGATCCGGCCGCCCGGACGCTGACGCTGACGAACGCCGCCCACCCGCCCCCCGTGCTGCGGCGCGGCAACGGCGTCGTCTCCGAACTGCAGGAGGTCACCAACTTCCCCGTGGGCGCCATGGAGGACGCCGAGTTCCAGGCCGAAACGGTCCCCCTTCAGCCCGGCGATGTCGTGGTGCTCTTCAGCGACGGCATTACCGAGGCCATGAACGCCCGGCAGGAGCTCTTCGGGACCGACCGGCTCCACGCCGCCGTCGCCCGGCCCGCCGCCTCCGCGCGCGAGGTCATGGCCAACGTCCTCCAGGACGTTCAGGCCTTCGTCGCCGGCGCCTACCAGAGCGACGACCTGACGCTGGTGTGCCTGGGGGTGCGCTGAGGCGACACCCTACCGCGCGCCGTCCTCCTTGAGGACAACGTACACCCCGAACTCCGCCGTCATCGGGAGCTTGAACGCCGGCCCGGCGCAGGTTCCCTCGAAGACGGGCTTCTCGTACAGGTGTTCCGGGTCGAGCAGGCGGAAGCGTTCGCCCGGCTTCAGGAAGGCCGACACGGCCACCTCGACCTCAGGCGCCTTGGACCAGTTGAATACGGCCAGGTGCGCGCGGGTCGGATCGTACTTGTTCGGCAGCAACACCGCCTTGGGCGGTTCCTTGGCGAGGGCGGACGCGTCGAGCAGGCGGTTGTCCTTCTGCACAACGTCCGGCCCGACCGGATCCACGCCGATCCTTCCCCCGGCCAGCAGGTTCCCCTCGATCTGCGCCTTCTTGTACTTTCGGACGGAGATTCCGCCGCCGAAGAGCACGTTGTCGCGGATGACGCAGTCTTCATTCTCCGCGCCGTAGCCGAAGGCCATGCCGATCTTGTAGAGCAGATTCCCGCGTGCTACGTTGTTGCGGCCCGCGCGCCCGCTGCCGATAAGGAACGCGCCGCGCGCGTAGAAGATGTTCTCCTCCACGAGGAAGTTGCTTGTATCGGCGGCCTTGGAACCGTAGGCGTGCATGGTGTACTGACCGTTCGGATAGCGTGTCGCCATGATGTTGTTGGAGACGGTCTTGACCCCCTCGTTGTTCTGCGTGTACAGGCAGTGGCCGTGGGGCCGGTCGGGAGCCTTCCAGCCGTTGTTGACGATGACGCAGCCGTACAGTTCCGCATCGGTCGCGGTCGTCCACAGGCCCACGCCGCCGCCGAGGTTGTCGTGGACGTAGAGGTTGATGAACTTGAGTCCGGGGCCGGCGAGGACGTTCAAGCCGCCGTGCGGACGGTCGAGTTTGGGATGCGAGCCGCGGTCCTGAATCTCGCGAATCGCGACGGGAATCTCCTCATGCGGCGCAATCTCCAGCCCCCAGAGCCAGACATACGCGGCCCCGGTAACGACCCCGACTCCGCCATCGAGCACGGCGCGCTCGCCGGGAGAGACGCGGACGATGATCGGACGGTCCTTGGTCCCCGCCAGTTTGACCGGGTACCCGTGGATGAACGCGCTTTCGGACTTGAAGGCGCCTTCACACCGATACTTCCCCCCGCGCACCCACACGGTGTCGCCGGGTTTGACTGCCCGCTGGCCGGCCAGGGTCGAATCGAGGTCCCACGGGTCCTGCGCCGTGCCCGCCGCCGTCGGCTTCCCGGTCGCAGCCACATGGTACTCCGCCGCAACGCCCGCGCCGCCCGCCAGCGCCGCCGCCAGAAGCGCCACCGCCCATGCCGATCTCTTCATGGCTCGATTCCTTTCAGTGAACCCCCGGAGGCCGACGCAACACCTCCACATGTTACCCTGCCCCGGCAGCGACGTCCAGCGGGTACAGCCCGGCGGCCACGCCTTCCCCATGCGCGGCGGAGATCGCCCTTGCCCAACCCGCCGTCGGCATTCTACAATGTTCGTCATCTGCCGGACGGATCGAACGACAGGAAACGACGATGCACTTGTGCAGACGGATTGTGTGCGCTCTCAGCCTGACCCTGGCCCTGATCTCGGCCGGTTGCGCGCGCGGCCTGCCGCCGCTCGAGCGCAACGCGCCCGCCACGCGCGTGCTCATCGGCGCGGGGACCCTCTCGGCGGAAGCGCCGGATCGCCTGACCGAGCTGGCGCGCGCGCATCGCGCGGCCGCCCTCGTGACGCTCGAACCGGGCGCGGGCAGTTCCGCCCCTCTCTGGCGACGTCGCATGATGCCCGCCGACGGGGCCGCCCCCGCTTCCTCCTCTTCCGCGCTCCTTTCCTCCTTCCGCGTCGGCGCGGCGCACTTCTGTCTGCTCGACAGCGCCGCCCCGGTCGCCGAGGGTGATGCGGTCGCCCTGGCGCTCATCAACGACCTCTCCCTGACCCGTAGCGTCTGGAAGATCCTGCTTCTTGCGCGCCCCATCGTATCGAAAGATGTCGCCACCGACCTTGACTACTTCGGCCGGCTGCTCGAACGCGAGGGCACATTGCTGGCCGTCTCCCCCGGCGCAACGGGTTACGAACGCTCGCGTCCGATCGGCGTTGCGCCGGCCGGCGCCGTCCGATACATCGCACTCCCCGCGACCGCCGGGCTCGCGCCGACAGCCCGCCCCTGGCTGGCGCGCACGCTCGCCGAGGGCGACTACGTTCTCCTCGACTTCACATCGCAGCAGATTCTCTGGCGTCTCTACGACCGCAGCGGACGCCTTCTCGACGCGCTCGAAGTCCACGCGCGCGACCGCGCGGCCTCGGCGACCGGGCTGATGACCTACGGCGAGATCTTCGCCGCCGCAGCGGCATCGTCCGCCCCGCCGTCCGAAGCGCCGCCGTCCACCCCGCCTCCCCCCGCCCCCTCACCTCAAGACCAGGGAAGGAACGAATGACAGACCACCCGCACGAGGACAACCGCCCGAGTTGGGATGAGTACTTCTCCCGAATCGCCCACGAAGTTTCCCAGCGCTCGACTTGTCTGCGCCGCCGCGTCGGCGCGATCCTCGTCCTCGACAAACGCATTCTTGCAACAGGTTACAATGGCGCGCCGCGCGGCGTGCGCCATTGCCGCGAGGTCGGTTGTCTCCGCGCGCGCCACAACGTGCCCTCCGGCGAACGCCACGAGCTCTGCCGCGGGTTGCATGCAGAGATGAACGCTCTGATCCAGGCCGCCACGCACGGGGTGCGCGTGCAGGACGCCACCCTCTACTCGACCACGTTTCCCTGCTCTCTCTGCGCCAAGATGCTCATCAATGGAGGTGTCCGGCGCATCGTGGCGCAGTCCGACTACGCCGACGCGCTGGCCAAGGAACTTCTCGCTGAAGCGGGGGTTGTCGTGGAACTTTTTGATCTGCAACGGCATACGACAACGCGTTTCGGCCTGGAGCCCACGCCCCCAAGCGCGAAAGCGACGCGCGCAAAAAAGCGTGTCATGCGGCGAAAATCGTCGAAATAGCCTCTAACGGCTCAAAAACGCGGTTCTAGCGATTACCTCACGCACTTGACAGCTCAAGATGTTGTGTCCTATACTGTGCACCCGTCTATATGTTGTATTTCCGCGCAAGAGGTCCGATCGGCGTTGCATCCGAAACGGAGCCGCGAGAGGGTCTTTTGCGCTTGGGACAGGTTGAGGAGCGTCCATGCGCTGCCCGTACTGCAGGCAGGATACGGACAAGGTCGTTGACTCGCGTTCGTCAGGGGAAGGGGCAACGATCCGCCGCCGGCGCGAGTGCCTGGCCTGCGGACGTCGCTTTACGACCTACGAAAAGATCGAGACGCTCCCCCTGCGCGTGGTCAAGAAGGACGGACGGCGCGTGGAGTTCGACCGCAACAAGATTCTCGCCGGCCTGATCCGCGCCGGAGAGAAGCGCCCGATTTCGACCGAGACGCTCGAACGAGTCGTCAACGAGATTGAGAACGAGATTTACTCGCACTGCGACAAGGAAGTCACGTCGCGCCACATCGGTCAACTGGTCATGAAGAAGCTGCGCGAGATTGACCAGGTGGCCTATGTCCGTTTCGCCTCCGTTTACCGCGAATTCCAGGACGTGAGCGATTTCGTCCAGGAAGTCAAACCTATGCTGGACCGGGAGGCCTGAGGGGCCCCCGGCCATTCATTTGATCCCGTAAGGGAAGGGAGATTCGTTTATCATGGGCACGAGCATTATCAAGCAGGTCCGCAAACGCACGGGGCAGTTGGTGGGTTTCGATCAGCAGAAGATCTCCGATGCCATCTTCAAGGCGGCGCAGGCGGTCGGCGGCGAGGACCGGCAGATGGCCGAGGAGATCGCCGACGTCGTGGTGCTCTTCCTGGAGAAGCAGTACGGCCCGAACGGCATCCCCACCATCGAAGAAATCCAGGACATGGTGGAAAAGGTGCTGATCGAGACGGGGCACGCCAAGACGGCGAAGGCGTACATTCTCTACCGTGAGCGCCGCTCGCGCATCCGCGAAACAGTCAAGGTCCGCAAGCAGGTGGCCGGCGCCAAGAACTCGACGGACATCTCGCTGATGGTGGACCCGGCCTCGCGCGACGAGATGCAGCCCTGGAACAAGGCGCTGATCGCGCTGGCCCTCGAGAAGGAAGCGGACGTCCCCTCCGAGGTCGCCGCCGAAATCGCCTCCTGCGTCGAGCGCCGCGTCCTGGCCAGCGGCATGACGCGCATCAGCACCAGCCTGATCCGCGAGCTGGTGGACAACGAGCTCTTCGAGCGCGGGCTGCGCACCTCCCTCGAGAAGCAGTTGCAGCTCGGCATGCCGATCTACGACCTCGAGCACCTCGTCTTCGCCAAGAGCAACGAGAACTCGAACATCGCCGCCAACAATCCGGAAGCCATCAACCTCGCCATTGCGGAGAACACCCTCAAGCAGTACGCCCTCAAGAAGCTCTTCACCAAGGACGTGGCCGAGGCGCACTTGCAGGGAATGGTTCACCTGCACGACCTGGGCTACCCCACGCGCGTGTACTGCTCGTCGCACTCCCTGGAGTACCTCAAGAAGTACGGCCTGTGCCTGCAGAACCTCGACACCACCTCGGCCCCCGCCAAGCACGCGCGCACGCTGACGGGACACCTCAACACCTTCCTGGCTTCCATGCAGGCCTATTACGCCGGCGCCCTGGGCGTGGGCTACATTAACATCCTCTACGCCCCCTATCTCGAAGGCCTGAGCGACCGCGAGTTGCGGCAGGAGGCGCAGCACCTCATCTTCAGCGGCTCGCAAAGCGCCTTCTCCCGCGGGGGGCAGACCCTCTTCCTCGACTTCAACATCCACACCGGCGTCCCCCGCTACATGCAGAGCATCCCCGCGATCGGCCCCGAGGGCAAACTCACCGGACGCACCTACGGCGACTACGCCGAGACGGCGATGAAGTTCACGCGCGCCCTGCTCGACGTGTGGCGCAGCGGCGACGCCCAAGGACACATCTTCGCCTTCCCCAAGTGCGACTTCCACGTCAACGCCGAGAGTTTCACCGACCCCGCCCAGTTCGAGGTGCTCAAGTACGCCTGCCAGATCGCCAGCGAGAACGGCACGCCCTATTTCGTCTTCGACCGCGACGAGGTGACGCTCTCGGCCTGCTGCCGCCTGCGCACCACGATCGAAGACAATTACATGCTCAAGCATCTCGAGAGCATGCGCTTCTGCGGCTTCCAGAACATCACCGTAAACCTGCCCCAGTGCGCCTACCGCGCCGGCCCCGGCAACCTCAAGGCCCTCTACACCGAGATAGACCGCGCCATGGACATCGCCTTCAAGGCGCACTACCAGAAGAAGGCCTTCATCGCGCGCCTGATGAGCGGACCGCACATGCCCCTGTGGCAGATCGGCAAGACGGCCGCCGACGGGCGCCCGTACGTGGACCTCGACAAATGCACCTACATCGTCGGCCTCCTCGGCCTGAACGAGTGCATGCAGTACCTGACCGGGCAGGAACTGCACGAGAGCGAGGAGATCCTCAAGCTCGGGCTCAAGATCGTGACCTACATGTACTTCCGCTGCAAGGAAGAGCAGAAGAAGAGCGGCCTGAAGTTCGCCCTCGAGGAATCGCCGGCGGAAAGCGCGGCGCGGCGCCTGGCCAAGATTGACCTGCGGCGCTTCCCGCAGGCCGAAAAGGTCGTCCGCGGCAGCGCGGCCGACGACGAGGTCTATTACACCAACTCGATCCACATGCGCGCCGACGCGCCGATTGACCTCATCACGCGCATTCGCCTGCAGAGCAAGTTCCACCCCCTCATCGAATCGGGCGCCATCATCCATGCCTTTGTCGGCGAGGAACGCCCCTCCGCCGCCAGCGTCCTGGCCCTCGTCCGCAAGACCTTCGAGAACACCCAGGCCGCGCAGTTGACCGTGTCCCCCGAGTTCACGATGTGCAACTCCTGCCACCGCGTCACCCCGCGCCTGGCGCAGCGCTGCGAGCATTGCGAATCGCCCGACGTGGACGGCATCACCCGCATCGTCGGCTACTTCAGCCGCCTCCGCAATTGGAACAAGAGCAAGCTCGGCGAGTTGAAGGACCGCCATCGCGGCCACTACAGCGTCCAGGCCCTGGCCGACGGCAAACCGGTCGAGCTCGCCCCGCGCCGCACCCTCGAAAGCCATTCCTGACGCCCCGCCCGCGCGGGCGCTCCGCGCGGCGCGCGTCGGAAATCATACGCGAAAGGGACTCTCGTGACGAAGATCATGGTGTTCGGCAAGAACGGCTGCGCCAAGTGCCAGACGACCAAGAACAAACTCGGTCATTTCCTGTCGCAGTGGGAAATGGAAAAGCAGGTGGACCTTGTTTTCCAGGACCTGGAGACCCTCGACGGGCGGGCCGAAGGGGCCTTCTACGACGTTACCAGCATTCCCGTCACCATCGTTGAGAAGGAAGGCCGGCAGGTGGCCCGCTGGGATGGGGAAGTCCCCAACTCGCAGGCCGTCAAGCTCGTCCTCCATGAAGGCGCGCATGTCGCCGCCCATTAGAGGCTTCGTGGCGAATACGCTCCTGGACTGGGAGGGCCGGCTCGCCGCCATCGTCTTCCTGCCGGGGTGCAACTACCGCTGCCGTTTCTGCCATGCGCAGTATCTGCTCGACCCGCCTGACGGCGCCGAGAGCATCCCTCTCGACGCCGTCATGGCCTCCCTTCGCCGGCAGCGCGGGTGGGTGGACGGCGTGGTCGTCAGCGGCGGCGAACCCACGCTGCACCCGGACCTCCCCGAGATGATCCAAGCCTTCCGCGACGAGGGCCTCCTGGTCAAGCTCGACACCAACGGCAGCAAGCCCGACGTGCTCGAAAAGCTCCTGCTCATGGGCCTGGTGGACTATGTCGCCATGGACGTCAAGGCGCCGCTCGACGAGAAGTACTCCCTCGTCGCGCGCGCGCCGGTCAAGCTCGACGCCATTCGCCGCAGCATCGAACTGCTCATCTCCGGCACAGTCGAGTACGAGTTCCGCACCACGATGTACCCTGTGGACCTCGACGACGCGGACGTCGAACGCATCGCGCTGGCCATTCGGGGGGCCCGCCTCTTCTACCTGCAATCCTTCCGGCCCGCCAACACCCTCGACCCGGACCTGGCCGACGTGCGGCCGTACACCAGCCTGCAACTGCGCGAGTTCTGCCGCATCGCGTCGAAATACGTCCGCCGCTGCGCCGTCCGCGGGGACCAGGCCAGCGAAATCGTCGCGGCCGGGGCGGTGTGACCGGCGCGCCGGAGACAAGGCCATGCCGCTGGTCGCCGACGCCGTCGCCCTGGCAATCCTTGGGTGGATGACGTGGCGCGGCGGACGGCGCGGGCTGGCGATGGGGCTGGCAGGCCTGGCGCAGGGGGCGGTGATCTACGTCGGCGCATGGTCGCTGGGCGGCGTGATCGCGCGATGGCTCGATTCCGGCGCGACGGAGCCCGGACTCAAAGCGCTGGCGGTCGGCTTCCTGCTGGGGGTGGTCTTTCTGATCGTCGTCACGGAGATACTCCTCCTCGCCCTCCGCCGCCGGGGTCACCGCCGTCAGGAGACGCCGACTGAAGCGCCGCGCGACGCCGGGCGCTTCAACCGCATCGGCGGACTGGCCCTCGGCGCCGTTGGGGCGCTGCTTCTGATCGCCTTCCTGGCGTGGATCTACTCCCTGCTCGGAATCGCCCTCGGCCCCCGCCTGCCTGCGGCGGATGGATCGTTGACGTCGGCCCTGTCGCGCATGGTGATGCGCCCCCTGCTCTACCCCTTTGCGCGCCGTCTCTCTCCGGAGGGCGACACCGCCGCCCTCGCGGCCCGCGCCTTGAGCGATCCGGCATCCTCCGTCGCCGCGATTCGCTGCCTGGCGGAGAACCCCGACGTGGCCGCCCTGGCGCGCGATCGCTCCTTCGGCGAGAGCGTCCTCAACGGCGATGCGGCGGCCATCCGACGCAATCCGTCCTTCCGGCGGGTCATGGAGAACCCCGACTCCGCCGAGTCCCTTCGACGTATCGGCGGACTGCGCGCCGCGCCGCAGACGGAGGAGTCGCACGAGGAGATGGCGCAACGCTTGAGCGTCGCCGGGCGCAACCTCCGGAGGCTGCTCGAAGACCCGGAGACGCAGTCGGTGCTGAATGACCCGGAGTTGAAGCGGCGCGCCGAGGCGGGCGACTGGAGGGGTCTGGTGGAGGACCCGCGCGTTCGACGGTTGATCGGGCGCGTCCTGGCCCCGCCGGGCGGGTGAGCGTTGCGCTCAGATTATGGCTTCCCACCGGGAGTGGGATTCCGCATCCGCCGGCAGCGCCTGAGCGACGCCCGCGCCGCGCCACAGCGCGCGATGCACCGGCTCCGCCGCCGCCATCAAGTTGCTGTGCGCCGGAACCGCCCGGTTCCACGCCGCGGCAACGCCCCACTTGACTAACGTCTTTCCCCGGCGCACCGCGCGAAAGACCGCCGCGTAAGCCGGGCCGCGCATCGCCCCCGCCAGCCGCACCAGCGACGCCTCGATCGCCAGACGGTGTTCCGGAGGAACCTCGCCGTGACGCTGCGGGGCCAGGTTGTGAGCCCCGGCCCCCGGCGCCACCCATCGCGCCACCCCCGCCCGCCGCGCGCGCGCGCACCACTCCAGTTCCTCCACGGCAAAGCGGTAGCCTTCCGCGAAGTCGCCCACCCGGCGAAAGGTCTCCCGCCGCCCCAGCAGGAACTGCGCCCGCACCGCCGCCGCCCGGCAGGGCTCGCGCTGCGTCGGCGGCTCCAGACGCAGGAACTGATGTCGCCGCCGCCAAAGCCATCCGAAGGGGTTCATCTCGCGCGCCAGGGAGGGAAAGACAAAGGCGCTCCGGCGCGCCAGACCGTTTTCGTTGAGCATCTGCGCCGAAACGACGTCCCCCCCGCGCTGGCGCAGGACCTCCATCAACTCCGCCACCGCCCCCGATGCCGCCGTCATGTCGGAACCGACGAGGAGCACGAACTCCCCGCGCGCGGCACGCAGAGCGGCATTGCGCGCCGCCGCGCGGTCGTCGCCCGCCGGGCGCACGACCCGCACCCGGCGGCCGCCAAGGGTCGCCTCAAGCCCTGCCTCGACCCAGGGTGCCTCCCCGGTTGCAAGCAGGTATTCCGTCTCAACGCCGGGGGGCGCGTCCAACGACCGCAAGGCGCGCTCGGGGTAGCCCCGCCACCCCTGATGAATCACGCAGATACTGAGCTGCGGGGCGCCCGCACCGGTCATGCTCGGACCCCGTCCGGCCCGAGGTAGAGGGGTCCGTCCACGCGGAGGGCGCGGGTGACCTTCGCCGCCGCCTCTGCCGCATCCAGGGCGTACAAAGGACTGATCTCAACGGGGTGAAGAGGCTGCCCCGCGGCATCGCGCGGCACACGGACCCCGGCCTTCTCCAGCCAGTCGGCATGAAGCCGGCTCATTCCCGCACGGCACGACTCCGCCGAGTCCTTCCCCACGGCATTCTTCACCGGCAGGAACTCCTCCTCGCGCCGCACCTCCAGAATCACCGAACTCCGCGTATCGCGAAGGGCATCGAAGATGAAGGTCTCGAACTTCAGCACGTTCTTCCCCGAGGGCGCAACGACGCGCCCCGCCTCATCGAGGACGAGAGAGGCCTTCTCGGCGAGGTGCCAGGGCAGACGCAACCCGCCCGCCGTTTCCTCGCGGACAAAGTCCACGCGCAGGACGTGGATGGCGATGCTCCCCAGCCCGTAGAGGAGCCGGCCGTCGGGCGTCTTCTGGCGCATTTCGTCGGGGGTCAGGTCGCTGTATTCCCGGACGATCAGGCGTCCGCCGGAGCGCACGAAGGCGCCGATCGGCTCCTCAGGCTCGCGCTTCCAGACGGCCTTGCTGGACATCTGCGCGCCGGCGCGGACGTGCGCGCCGAGGAAGACCGGGTCGGCCGCCGGCACAACGGGATTGTCCACCTGAAAGTAGCTGATCTGCTCGATGCCGCGCCGTTCCATGTCGGCCAGTGCCCCGCTGTCCGCCAGCGCCGTCAGAGTCCCGCCGTGCCCATTCGGGCTCATCAGAATCTCGTCCCTGGCGGTCATCACGAGTTTGAAGTGGCGGTCGAGGGCCGGCATCATGCCCTGCCGGAAGAAGAAGACCTCGTCGCGGTCGAGTCCCAGGAAGTCCTCCCGTTCGAAGTAGCGCCGCGTCGGCGCGTCGGTAGTATCGCTGGTCATGACGTACCACGGCAGGGGGTGCCCGTATCGCCGTCCCGTGGCTTGGATCCGCTCGGCGTGGATGCGGAAGAGGCTCTTCCCGGTCACCGGGCCGATCGGGTAAGTTCCCTTCGGGCCGTCGTATCCCAGGCGCGTGCCCTGTCCCCCCGCCACGGTCAGGGCGGCCGCCTTCCCGGCGCGCAGGAGCGCCTCCCCCGCCGCGCGGTTGGCCTCCCGCTCGAGGTCTTCGCCGTCGGAGAGGGCGACGTACGCCGGACGCTCGATAGGACCGGACAGCGTCTCCTTGAGGCGACCTTGCCGCACGTCCTCCGCCAGACGCGCCACCTGATCGAGGTCCACCTGGCGCGCCAGTCCGGCCAGCTTCTGCCGCTGCGCGGAGGTGAGTTCCTCCCACCAGCGCAGCACGTGCCCCTGCCCCGCCCCGGCCAGGGCCTGCGCCAGTTCCCGGTCGTTCATTCCGCCGGCTCCTCCTCGGGCCCCTTCTTCTCGCCGCGCGCCTCCTTCAGCAGATTCTCGATGCCGGGGTCCTGCCCGACGAGGGCCTGCCCGTTCTCGAACCACTGGATCGCCGTGGCGCGGTCCTTCTTCTCGCGGAGCCAGATGCGTCCCACCTCGCGCATGGCGTAGCCGCGCTGGGCGGGGGAGATGTCCAGCGCCAGGTAATAGTTCCAGGCGTCGAGCGCCTCGTCGGCCGTGTCGCGCACCTGAAAGAACTTCGCCAGGACGTACTGTGTGGCGAGGTCGCGCGCGACTTCGGGGTCCCTGGGCAGCAGGGCGCGCGCGCGACGGTAGGACTCGATGCACTCGCGGAAGGTGCGCGGCAGGTCCCAGCCGTAGAGCGCCATCGCCTCCTTGCGGTGGGTCGAGTAGTTGACCGCGAGGTTGACGTGGAAGACGGGATCGTCATCCTTCAGCTCGATGGCCTTGCGGAAGAGCTGAATGGCCTCGGCGTCGCGCCCCATGTGATTGTAGAGAGAGCCGAGGTTGTTGTAGGCGTAGGGGAAGTCCGGCTGCATCCGGATCACGCGCTCCCACTGCGCGGCGGCGTCGTAGTGCAGGTAGTTGTCGGCCAGGAACCATGCGTAGCGATGGCGCGCGAACCAGTTGTCGGGGTAGCGGTTCATGAACTGCTGGTAGAGGTGGGCCTGGCGCGCGATGGCCTCCTGCATGTCGCGGTAGCGCGCAAAGGCGGCTTCGTAGAGGGCGCGGACCTCCGCCTCGGTCGGGCGGGTCGTGTCGGGCGGAAGCTCCGGCGATTCGAGCAGCCCGCGCGCCTGGGCGTACTTGTCCGCCGCCTGGCGCAGCAGGAACTCGGCCACGTCAATCTCCGCGCGGGCGCCGTCGTCGGCCTTCATCAACGCCGACTGCGCGCGCGACTCCTCGAAGTTCGCCGGCTTGTACTCGATGACGACGCGCGCGGGCGCCGTCGAACATCCGACGAAGAGCGCAGCGGCGGTCAGGGCGGCGGCGAATGTGACGGCCAGGCGTTTCATGATCATCCATCCGAAAAGGGGGCGGGAAGCGGGAACTTCTCTATGATAGGCCGCCGCACACCCCAATGCAAGCCGCGAAGCGCCTTGACAGGGCGGGAAGCTTTTGCGACCTTATCCATGCTGTATTCCCGTTCGACAAGGAAGGAAGAACCATGAGCGAGACGCTGCGCGTTACGGTCTGGAATGAGTTCCGTCACGAGAAGAAACCGACGCACAAGGCGCGGGAAGTCTATCCCGACGGCATGCACGCGGCCATCGCCAAGGCGCTGTCCGCCCAGCCGGGCTTCACGGTGCGCACGGCCACACTCGACGAACCCGAGCACGGGCTGACGCAGGCCGTCCTGGACTCCACCGACGTCCTGACCTGGTGGGGGCACTGCGCGCACAAGGAGGTCGGGGACGAAGTCGTCGAGCGCGTGTATCGCCGCGTGCTGGCCGGCATGGGGCTCATCTGCCTCCACAGCGCGCACTTCAGCAAGATCTTCATCAAACTCATGGGTTCCTCCTGCGTGCTGCGCTGGCGCGAGGCCAACGAGCGCACCCGCGTGTGGACGATCGAGCCGGGGCATCCTATCGCCGAGGGCATCCCCGAGCAGTTCGTCATCCCCCATGACGAGATGTACGGCGAGCGCTTCGACATCCCGGCCCCGGACACCCTCGTTTTCGTGAGCTGGTTCCAGGGCGGCGACGTCTTCCGCAGCGGCTGCTGCTTCCAGCGCGGCAACGGCCGCATCTTCTACTTCTGCCCCGGACATGAGACCTTCCCCGTTTACCACCAGCCCGAGGTCCAGCGCATCATCGCCAACGCTTGCCGCTGGGCGCGGCCGCTCGTCTCCAAGCCGGCTGTCGTCGTCAACGCCAAGCAGCCGTTGGAGCCGATCGTCCCCTGACCCCGAGCCCCCTCCGCTGAAAGGAACCCCATGGACCCCATCCGTTATGCCGTCTTCGGCTGCGGGGGCATGGCCAACGGCCACGCCTCACGCATGAAGAGCGAAGAGAATGTCCGCCTCGCCGCCTGCTGCGACATCCTGCCCGCTGCGGCCAGGGCCTTTGCCGAGCGCCACCAGATTCCCGCCTGGTACACCGACCCGCAGGAACTGCTCGACAAGGAATCGCTCGATGCGTGCAGCATCGTCACGAGCGACGCCGCCCACGCGCCGATCAGCCTGGCCGCGTTCAAGAAGGGGCTGCACGTCCTGTGCGAGAAGCCCCTGGGCGTTTCGAGCGCCGAAACGAAGACCATGCTCAAGGCCGCCCGGGCCAGCGGACGGATGCACATGGTGAACTTCTCCTACCGCAGCTACCCCGCCCTCGAACGCGGGCGCGAACTGATCCGCGACGGCGTCATCGGGCGCATCATGCACGTCGAGGCAAGCTACCTCCAGTCCTGGCTGGCCACCGACCACTGGGGCGACTGGCGCGAGAAGCCGGCCTTCCTCTGGCGCATGTCGCGCAAACATCGCGGCGGAACGCTGGTGGACATCGGCTGCCACATCCTCGTCTTCACCACGCTGCTGGCGGGCAACGTGCGGACGCTGACAGCGCAGACCCGCTCCTTCGACAAGGGCGTGCCCCGCAATACCTGGAAGGGCTACAAGCTCGATGCCGACGACAGCTTCGCCATGACCGCGCAGTTCGACACCGGCGCGCTCGGAGTCATCCACGCCAGCCGCTGGGCCAGCGGCCACTCTAACGCTCTGCGACTCCGCGTCTTCGGCGACAAGGGCGCCCTGGTGATTGACAGCGAAGGCGGCAAGGACAAGCTCCAGGTCTGCACCGGCGATTTCCAGCGCCGCCACCTGCTCTGGAACACCCTGCACGTGACGACCCCCGAAGTGCCGATCTACAGCCGCTTCATCCGCAGCATCCGCAGCGGCAAGGCCGAGTCCCCCACCTTTGAGGACGGCCATCGCATTCAGGTCTATCTCGACGCCTGCAAAGAATCGTCCGAATCGGGGCGCATCGTCAGCATCAAGGAATAAGCGAGATCCTCATGGCCGGCGGACTCTTCAAGTCGTTCTTCGGAAAGAAACCCTCTCCCCCGGCGACGCCGACGTCGGCGCACGCCGCCCAGGCGCAGCGCAACATGGCCGCGGCCGCCTACGTCACGCAGCAGAAGAGCAGCGGCGCCACGAGCGCGCGCGTGGTGGCCCTGATCACCCTCAACCACAACCTGCGCCTCGACCTCGAGGAGCGCCTGCGCCCCCTTATCGAAAGGGAGGGCGGACGCTTCAACGGCAATGCCACGGTGGACGCCGCCACCGATTCGCAGGTCTGCATCTTCGACGTCACCCCCCGCACCGACGCCATGATGCACGACAAGTACGACAAGGTCCTTCGCGTCAAGAAGTCCCTCGGCAAGAACCAGGACGTCCTCTGCATGATCGGTCGCCGCCAGGAGTTCAAGAAGTACCCGCGCGGGACCTATCCCGGCCTGCTCTACTTCTGCATCCGGGAGGAGGACCTCCACGCCCGCGAGGCGGACATTCCCGCCGACGGACTCCCGACGGTCGAAGGCCCCCTGCTCTTCAACTATGCCGACCTGCCGCAGGCCGTCGCCGCCAAGTTCCGCGCGCGCAACCCGAAGCTGATGGGCTGACGCGCCACCCTCACCCGCCGCACAGCACGGCCGCCCGTCGCTCGCCGTTCACGCCGTCGTCCGCCGTCCATCCCCCGTCATCCCCGGAGCTCTCGCCATGTATTTCCTCTCCGCGCAGAATCCGTGCGAGATCGGCGACTTCGAGGTCGTCGAGGAACAGGGACGCCTTCACGCCTTCTATCTCTCCCTTCCCAGCCACGACGTCGTCGGTCATCTCGCCAGCGACGACGGCATCCACTGGACCCCCCAGCCCGACGCCATCCGCACCGGCGACCCCGGCGACTTCGACGGCGATCAGATCTGGACGATGGGCGTCTGCCGCAAGGGCGACACCTGGTTCATGCTCTACACCGCCCTCTCGCAACGCGGCCTGATGCAGAAGACCGGCCTGGCCGTCAGCCGCGACCTGGTGCGCTGGACCAAGGCCCCCGGCAACCCCGTTATCGAGGCCGACGGACGCTGGTACGAGGCGGCGCAGCGCGGCGAGTATCGCGTGGACTGGCGCGACCCGCACATGGTCCTCAAGGACGGCGTCCTGCACGGCTTCATTTGCGCGCGACGCCGTGAAGGCCTGCTGAACCGGCGCGGCTGCGCGGGGTACTTCACCAGCGCCGACGGCTACCGCTGGCAGGTGAAGCCCCCCGCCTGCACGGTGAGCAACTGCTTCGACTGGGAGTGTCCTTCCGTCTTCGCGCTGGGGGGACGCTGGTACATGACGGCCATCGCCGGCGGCAACTCGCGCCAGGTCTATCGCGTGGCCGAGCGCATCGAGGGCCCCTACCGCCGCCCGCACGACGACTCGATCCTGCCGGGGCTGAACCTGTCCGCGAGGCCCTGCCTCTGGCGCGGCAAGCTCCACCTCTTCCACTGGCAGCGCGGGCCGAAGGACTGGGGGTTCACCCGCGAAGGAAACTACGCCTTCCTCGCCAGCCCCAAGATCGCCCGCGCGGAACCGGACGGCGCGCTCGTCGTCGAGAGCTTTGACTGGACTCCCCTCGCCGCCGGACCGTCCGCGCGGCTGGGACCTTCCACCCCCGCCGCGCCCTCCTGCGGCGACTGGTCCTGGCGCGGCGCAACGCTGCGCGGACGCGCCGTGGACTCGGCCGGCATCTGGCTGGCGGCGGCGCCCTGCGCCGACTTCGTCCTGACCGCCGAGGTGCGGCTGCCGGCCCGCAACGCCGCGCGCGAGTTCGGGCTCGTCCTGCGCGGCAACGACACGGGCGACGAGGGTGTTTTCGCCAGTTGCGTTCCCGGACGTTACGCGGCAGAGATGGTGCGCTATGTGTACAACCGCCGGCGCGGCCCCGAAAGCCTCTGGCGCGGACGCAGCGTGGCCCAGTCCTGGCACATGACTCCCGCGCCCGACGGCATCTACCGCCTCCGCCTGATCGCCTACGGGCCGTCGCTGGAGCTCAACGTCAACGGACGGTTGCTGCTTGCCGCCAGCACCATGCCGCGGCGCACGGGACGGCTGGGGCTCTTCCTCGAGGACGGCGACGCCGCCTTCCGCAACGTCGCCCTTCAGCCTCTCCGCCCGCCGCAGTGCAATTGGGAATGGTAGGCCGCCGCACGCCCAGGCGTCACCGACGCATCTCGGAGACCCCGCCCGTGTCGCGGCGGCAGCGCTCGATGACGCGCATCACTGCCAGCGTCGCCTCGGGCCGCACGTAGGGCGGCGTGCCCTCGCGGATCGCCTGCGCCAGGTCGGCGTAAACGTCCACCGCCAGCGCCGGATCCGTCTTCACCTCTTCCTCGATGAAGGGAAGATCCTCCGTGGGGTACTTCCGCCCCGCGCTGGCCAGGCTGCGGTTCAGCGTCCGCGGCGGCAGCTTCTCCGGGCGAAGGTAGCGCAGATGGAAGACATCCCCCTGCTGGCGGATCGCCCCGTAGCGACCCCACACAATGATGCGCCAAGGGGAGATCGCCGAGGCCTGGCTGATGTCCACGTCGCCGAGGACGCCTGTGCGCGTCTGAAGGACGACCTTCACCGCATCGTCGGCATCGCCCAGCGTGGCCACGCGCTGAAGCTGGCAGAAGATCCGGCGCACGTCATAGCCGATCAGCGCCAGGACTTCGTCAATGGCGTGCGCCCCGTAGTTGCTCAGCATCCCGCCGCCGTACCGGCGCAGGGCCTGCCAGTCGTTGCGCCGGACATAGCTGAAGAGCCCCGCCTGTACGCGCACGACCGGGCCGATCCTGCCGGAGCCGATCAGGCGCAACAGTTGCTGGTGCGCCGCGCCCAGGCGGGCAGGCTGGTACACCGTCACCACCTTCCGTCGCGCCCGCGCCGCGCGGACGATCGCCTGCGCCTCCCCCAGGTGCAGCGCCATCGGCTTCTCCAGCAGCACGTTCACCCCGCGCCGCAAGGCCGCCAGCGCCATGTCCTTGTGCAGATGCGTCGGCGTGGCGATCACCACCGCGTCGAGCCGCGCCTCGTCCAGCATCCGCTCGTAGTCCCCGTAGGCGGCGCACTTCAGTTCCCGCTCCGCCTCGGTCCGGCGCTCGGGCAACGTGTCCGAGACGGCGGCCAGATCAAAGTCCGCCCGCCCCGCCAACGTCTTGGCGTGCTGGCCCCAGCCGATGCGCCCCAACCCCGCCACCGCAATCCGCAGTGGACGCCGCGTCTTCGTTGTCATTCCTTGCCTGCGCTCCCGTTGCCGGTCCTGGTTCCTCCGGAACCCCGATGCCACTCCAGAGCGCGGACCATGATACCGTCCCCCCGGTCGCGCGGCAAACATGGGCGATGACGCGGAGAGATCCGCCTCGGCAAGTCTGCGGGCAGACAGCGAATCGCCCGTTTGGGCCTGGGATGAGCCGACGTAGCGCAGCCGCGTGAACGAAGCCCTTGACGCACACGCCCCCGAACGGAGCGACGCACTCAGCCCCCCCCGCGTCTGCCTTCTCTCGCGCGCCGGGGCTTGCCGGCAACCGGCAGGAGTTCCTTCAAGAGCTTCGCCTTCTCCTCGTCCTTTGTCGTCAGATAGTGCCCCACGGCCGTGGCCACCTGCAACTGGTCTGCCAGCGGCAACGCAATCCACGACCTGAGGACCGCTTCGGCTCCCTTCGTCATGGCCGGAATCCGTCCATCGGACAAGAAAGCAAGAACCAACCGCCACACTCGAACGGCAGGCCGGACTTCCCTCTTGAAATATAGGGTTCGCCACGTCGCCAGGCAAGCCCGTGCCGCGGCGCAACGCAGCGCGGTGCAACAACGCCCCGACCGGGCAGCGCCGGGTCCGCGTGTTCTGTAACGACCGGCTCCTGCCCGTGGCGTCCGAGGGCCACTCCCGACTCGACGTGTGCCGGGTGTCAACGAACAGTGACCGAACTGCCCGGGCGGGCGTCGTTACTCAGCGACGGAGGCGGGTGGAGACCGGCTGTACCGAAACGCAAGCGAAAAGGCCCCGCATCCTATCCTGATGCAGGGCCTTCAGTTACAACTGGTGCCGAAGCCGGGAGTCGAACCCGGAAGAGCTTGCGCCCACTAGGTCCTGAACCTAGCGCGTCTGCCAGTTCCGCCACTTCGGCGCGGTGCTTTTGCGCTGCAATTCTAGCGCCGGCGGGCCGGGATGTCAAATCTCCCGGAACTGCAAAGTAATCGGCCACTCTCGGGAATGTGGCACAGCCGCCCGCGGCTGTGGGAGCGGCTCTGTAAGGCACAGGCGAGGGCGCCACAGGCGCTGCGCCGCAGCGCAGCCGGTGTGCCACACATGGTCCAGTTGCCGAGCCCCCCCCAAGACTGACCGGATACACTGCACAGAGCGTCAGAGCCAGCGCTCCAGCCACGCCCAGGCCTTTGCGCCGCTCCACTGGTGACCGTTCGGGTGGATATCGGAGGCGATGCAGTCCGCCCGACCCGCTGCGGCGTAGATGCGCCGGAGCCGCCGGTACGCGGCGATCATGTCCGGGTAGTGGAAACAGCCCTCCTGCCGTCCCATCTCGAACAGGACGGGCTTCGGACAGGCCAGTCCGAGCATCTCCGGGATGTCGCCGTGCAGGAGGAGTCCGGGGACGTGCTGCGCGCCGCAGGTGTTGCCCCTGCCGCGCGGGCCGAGCGCGTCGCCGCGCACGGTGCTGATGTAGCCGCTGACGACGCCGGCACGGAGGCGGCGATCGGCGATGAGCAGGTGCGTGGACATGGTGCCGCCCTGGCTGAGGCCGATGACGCCCAGTCGGCGCGGGTCCACGCGGGGGTGCGCGGCGAGCACGTCCACCGCTCGCATCCCGTCCCAGATGTTCTGCGCCAGCAGGGGCCGCCCGAAGTACCGCCACGCGAGGTCCATGACGTTGCACGGGTCGCGGTTCGGGCGCGTCCATTCGACGGCGGGGCGACGCTCGCCGAAGGGACACCAGTCCGGCGCAATGACGACGTAGCCGTGCCGGACGGCGTCGAGACCGTACTCGTACTTGAGCCGGTCGAGGGTCTTCAGCTTGTCCGGGTTGTTCTCCTCGCGCGTGACGCCCACAACATCGGCCTTGCCGTTCCCGTGACCGTGGGCCGCGAGAATCCCCGGACGCCGCTCCCCCCTGGCCAGGCCCTTCGGTTCGAGCAGATAGGCCGGAACCGTCACGCCCGCGCAGGAATCGAAGAGGATCCGCTTGCGCCAGTGGTCGCCCCGATCCTCGACGCCCGTCACCTCCAGGCGCAAGGGCACGCGCTCGGGCCACGGCCCGAAGAAACCTCGATAGTGCCGGCGAAAGCTTCGCTGCCAGGCGCGGACGTCTTCCGGCGTACTGCCGCTGAAGAGGGTGTCCGGGCGGCGAGTCTTGAGCCAGTTCTGCAACACGTCGTAGAGGTTGACGAAGCGCTTCGACCGGGTCATGGCATCCTCCAAAGCCCTGGTGCTGGGGCGCAGCGGGCCGCCGGGGCTATTTCCGGCGTGCGAAGAACTGCGGCAAGTGCTTTCGGTTTGCTTCGAGCAGGGCGCGGCCCATCTTCCGGACCTGGGGGATCGTCAGGTGCGAGCAGAGGGGGTCGCCGGCGAGGGCAGCGTAAGCCTTTTCCCAGTTCCCTTCGAGTCCGGCCTCGACGATCGCCATCTGGTTGACGGCGTGGGGCATCGTCAGGTTCGCCAGCGGTTGCGGCATGGCGCCGCAGGCCACGGGGCGGAAGCCCATGGCGTTGACCATGCCCGGCGTTTCGACCACCGCGCCGATCGGCAGGTTCGAGATCTGGCCGACGTTGGGAAGGTCCTGGTTCAGCACACGGGCGGCGATGATGTCCGCCGCCGTTTCGCGCGAGGCCTTCTTCTCGACCTTCTGCCGCCCGGCGGCGATGTCGAGCGCCCGCTGCCGGGCCTGGGCCAGCTTGCGGCGACGGTCCTCGATGAAGGTGCGGACGATCCCATAGGGCCGCAGGCGCTTGTCGTCCGGCGCCAGGTAGCGGCTGAAGAACTCGCAGGTGTGCCGGTCGCCGAGGTAGGGCAGGTAGCCGTACTCCTCGAAGAGCTCCGAGGCCACCAGGCGCCGGACGGAGCTGTGGCCGTGGGCGTCCACGTAGGCGTCGCGCACGAGGTCGTCCAGGCGCTTGCCGCCGCGCAGTCTGGCGCGCAGCAGCGGGTAGCCCGGACGCCCCTTGATGCGGAAGTCCGTCATCCAGAAAAAGTGGTTGAGGCCGCAGTAGTCGGCGCTGATCTCCTCTTCGCCCTTGAGTTTGAAAACGCGGATCAGCGTGCGGAGGTTCTCGAAGAGCCCGTGGCAGAGCCCCACGACGGGCTGGCGGCTGACGGCGCAGAGGGTGGCCGTCAGGGTGCTCATGGGGTTCGTGTAGTTGAGGATGAAGGCGTCGGGCGCGTGCTTCTGAATCTGTCGGGCGAGGGAGGCGAAGACGGGGATGTTGCGCAGACCGCGCGCCCACCCGCCGGGGCCGACGGTGTCGCCGACGGTGGCAAAGATGCCGTACTTCTCCGGGATGCGCAGGTCGTGCGCCATGGCGTCGAGACCGCCGGTGGAGATGGTGATGACCACGGCGTCGGCGCCGTCGAGGGCCTCATCGGCGTCGGTGGTGGCGTGAAGCACGGCCCCGAGGCTCCAATCGGCGATGTAGCGCCGGCCGACGGCGGCCACGATCTCCGCGGCCTCCAGGTTCAGGTCGAGGAGCCGGATGTCCGCCCGTTCCAGCCCCGGCTTGAGCATGATGTCCTTCAGGATGTGGGGCATCCACGAGAAGCTTCCGCCGCCCACCATCGCGATTCGCGGTCTGCGCATGACATTCTCCCGAGAAATGAGCCCGGCGTCATCGCCGGCTGCAATCCGCCGCCGCCGGCCTCAGGCGGGGCGGAAGTCCCACCCGCCGCGAAGCCAGACCGGCGAGAGGGTGCTGTGTTCATGGTATGTGGTGCGCCCGGTCCAACGTTCGCCGGGGCGCAGTTCGCGCGGCGCGTCAATGACCCCCGTCTCCACGCAGAGCATCCCCGGCCACTCGTCATCGCCGAAGTCGGGCATGCGCCGGGCCTTGTCAACCCAAGGGTTCCAGACGACGTAGTCGGGCATGCCTTCCTTTTCGATGGCGATGAAGGCGCGTCGGGCGTCGTCGCGAATCGCCACGCGATCGGGCGCGGCGCAGTAAACGCGATCGGTCTCGCGGTCGAAGGAGATCTCCGCGCGCTCCTCACGCTCGCGGACGTTGTCGCGCAGGGAGTCCACCAGGGTGACACCCTGAAGGCCCAGCACGGACGTCCGGCGGATGTCCTCGACGCCGAAGTAGGTATGCAGCGCGGCCTTGAACGGGAAGGGCTTCTCGCCGGTGTTATCGGCGGTCATGCTGATGGAAAGGGCGTTGTCGCAGTTGTAGGTGTCGCCCAGGGTGACGTGCAGCGTCAGGTCAAAGGCGTTCGGCCACAAGGCGCGAGTGTCGGGGGAGTCGGCGAGCTTCAGGCAGACGCTGAGGCTGTTCGCCCGGCCGATGGCCGTCTCGGCCAAGGTCCAGGAGTGAATGCGAGCCAGGCCGTGCGGCGGCAGCGGCCCGGCCCCGAACTGGGGGAAAATGACGGGGATTCCGCCCCGGATCGGCTTGCCCGGCTCGAACCAGGACTGTTCGCTGAGGAAGAACAGATCTCGTCCGGCGGCGTTGCGCCAGGACGTGACATGGGCGCCGTGAAGGTAGATTTCGGCGGCGGCGCCGCAGGGATGAGCCAGGACAACCTTCGGCAGGCCGTTGCGTCCCTCGACGACGGAAATGCGGCCCTCCCGGGCGAACCGGGCATTCAGTTCCCGTATGTCCATTGTCACTCCATGTCGCAGGAATCGGCCGGTCAACCGGCGTTGCGGTCATGGTAACAGGAGAGGCCGGAGCAGACAAGGCACGCGCGCGCGGCAAATCGGGCGCGTCGTCCTTGCATTTCGTCTCTGCGGCGAATAGGATTTCGGCGAAAGCGGTCCCGAGGGAACAACGATGGCTGAGGACTTGGACATACGGCGGCGGATTCTGCGCGTGTGCCGGCGGTTGGACGCCCTGCGCTTCACCCCCGGCAGCGCGGGCAACGTCAGCGCGCGGGGGACGGACGGCACGATCTGGATCACTCCCACCGGAAGCGTGCTGGGCGAGGTGCGCATGGCGGAGTTGGCGCGTGTGGCGCTCGACGGGTCGGCTCCGACGCGCGGCCGCCCCTCCTCGGAGTTGAAGGTCCACGCCGCGATCTACCGTCTTCGGCCCGACGTTGGCGCGGTTGTCCATGCCCACCCCCCGGCGTGCGTGGGCTTTGCGCTGGCGCGGCATGACTTCGCAAAGCCAACCAACTTCGAGATCTACGTCACGATGGGCATCCCGCAAACGGTCCCTTTTGCGCCGCCGGGCGAGGCCGGGAGCGCGCTGGAAAGGGCTGCGCGCTGCGGCGACGCCTTCTTCCTGAGTGGACACGGCGTGATCACCATCGGGCCGACGGTAGAGAAGGCGCTGCATCGGATGGAGAACCTGGAGAACTTCGCGCTGGCGACGCTGGCCGCGCGCGCGCTCGGCGGCGCCGTACCCTTCACCCGAAAGGAGATCGAGGCGATCCACCGCTACACCGACTCCGTGGGCCTGCCTCGTCCGCGTTCGGCCCCGTGCCGCAAGGCGTGAACGCCCCGCGCCTCCGGTCGTTCGCTGCCCGCCGTCGTTGTCGTCCGTCGTCTGCCGTCCGTCATCCGCCGTCCATCCTTCCCCAACCCATGACCACCGAATTCCAAGACCGCCTGATCCACACAGCCGTGCGCAAGGGATACCTTGACGCCGCGGGGGCTGCGCGCGCTTTGCGCCTCCTGCGCGAAGCGGAACGCGCGGGCCGATCGCTCTCCCTCGACCGGGCACTGACAGAGGGGGGGCTTCTGACAGAGGAGCAGACGCTGGACGTTCGCCGGACGATGGCGCAGGAGGGGATGCCGCCGCGCCTGGACGATTACGAGATTCTCTCGCGCATCGGGCGCGGCGCCACAGGGGCGGTCTATTGCGCGCGCCAGCGGAGCCTGGACCGCCGCGTTGCTGTGAAGGTTCTCGCCTCGCATCTGGCAACGGAGCCGCGCTATGTGGCGCGCTTCCTGCGCGAGGCCCGCCTGGCCGCCCGTCTGGCCCATCCGAACATCGTGCAGGTCTTCGACGTCGGCCAATGGCGCGACACGCACTACATCGTCATGGAGTACGTCGCCGGGAGCGGGCTCGACCGGCTGATCGCGTCGGGGGAGCGGCTTACGGAAGCGCAGGCGCTCTCGGTACTGCTCCAGATGGCCAAGGCCCTCCGGGCCGCCGAGTCACGCGGTATCGTCCACCGCGACATCAAGCCGGCGAACATCCTCCTGACCCCCGCCGGCGCGGCCAAGCTGGGCGACTTCGGCCTGGCCCTGGCGCCGGGCGAGGAGGCGGAGGAGGCCGTCGGCACCCCCTGCTACGCTTCGCCGGAACAGGTCCGGGGCGAACTGCCGGACACGCGCTCGGACATCTACAGCCTGGGCTGCACGCTGTATCACGCCGTCACCGGGTGCCCCCCTTTCGAAGGACGCACGGTGGCGGAAACGCTGCGGCTGCACGCCGAGGCGGCAGCCCCGGACGCGCGCGCGGCGCGCCCGGAGCTCTCCGTCCGTTTCGGACGCCTCCTCAGCCGCATGATGGCCAAGCGCCCTCAGGATCGCCCTGCGTCGCCGGAGGCGCTGATCGAGGCCGTCGAGAAGTTCTCCGCCGACGCCGCGCGCGACCGCGGCCTCACCGTTCTCTGGGTCCTCGCCATCGGCATGGGCGCCACGGTGATGGTCATGCTCCTCCTGATCGTGCTCGCCATTGCGATGAAAACCGGAAGGCCCGCGCTATGAGACCGATCCGCTGCATCCACGTCATCACCCGCCTGATCCTGGGCGGCGCACAGGAAAACACGCTGTTGACCGTGGAGGGCCTCGACCGGCTCGGCGGCTATCGGACCACGCTCGTAAGCGGGCCGGCCGTCGGGCCCGAGGGAGAACTCGAAGCCCGCGCGCGCCGCAACGGGGTGGACCTGCTCCTGATGCCGGAACTCGTCCGCGAGGTCTCCGTCCGCAAGGACTGGGCGGCCTACCGCGCCCTGACGGACTACTTCCGGCGCGAGCAGCCGGACATCGTCCACACCCATTCCTCGAAGGCCGGCATTCTCGGACGCCTGGCCGCGCGCCGCGCCGGCGTGCCGGTGATCCTCCACACCGTGCACGGCCCCTCCTTCCATCCCCATGAATCCCCCCTGCGCAACGCCCTCTACCGACGGCTCGAACGCTGGGCCTCGCGCGACAACGCGCGCCTGATCTGCGTGGCCGACGCCATGACCGACCAGTACGTCGCCGCCGGCGTGGCCCCGCGCGGAAAGTGCATCACCATCTACAGCGGCATGGAGGTGGCGCCCTTCCTGCGCGAGAGCGACGCCGGCGCGCGTGTGCGCCGGGAGTTCGGCATCCCCGAGGACGCGATGGTCATCGGCAAGGTCGCGCGCCTCTTCGACCTGAAGGGGCACGACGACCTCCTGACCGCCTTCGCCGGACTGGCCGGGCGTTTCCCCCAGGCGCGGCTGCTCTTCGTGGGCGACGGACTCCTCCGCGGCGCGCTCGACGCTCGGGCGCAGTCCCTCGGCCTGCGCGAGCGCATCACCTTCGCCGGACTGGTCCCGCCGGAGCGCGTACCGGAAATGATACGCGCGATGGACCTCCTCGTCCACGCCTCGTTGCGCGAGGGTCTGGCGCGCGTGCTGCCCCAGGCGCTGCTGAGCGGATGCCCGGCCGTCTCCTACGACGTGGACGGCGCGCGAGAGGTCATTCGTCACGGCGAAACCGGCTGGCTCGTGCCCGCGCGCGATGTCGGGCGACTCGGCGCGGCGATGGCCGAGGCCCTGGCCGACCTCCCCCGCGCGCGGCGGCTGGCCCTGCGCGGGTGCGAGCTGTTCGCCGACCAGTTCCGCGCGGAGACCATGGTGCGCCGGATCGCCGAGGTCTATCGCGAGGAGTTGTCCAAGGCGCCGCTGAGGGAGGGGCGCGGGCCTCTACGCTGAACACGACGCATGCAACGTTCGCCGCCCGTTGGAACCGCCGCAATCCCCTGAACAGTAAAGGTCACCATGAGAACGGAGTGGGTCAGTCTGATTGTCTTCGTCCTCGCCTATGCGCTCTTCGTCGCGCTGCCGACGCGCCGTTCCTGGGTCGCCTGCATCGGCGGGGCGCTCCTGATCCTGACCGGCGCGCTGGGGGTGAAGGAGGCGCTCCTGGTCAAGATCAACTGGAACGTCATGGGGCTCTTCTTCGGCACACTGATCCTCGCCGAACTCTTTCTGATGTCGCGCGTGCCCGCCCTGCTGGCGGAGTGGCTGGTGGACCGGGCCGGCTCCACGCGCGTGGCCATGCTGTCGCTCTGCGCCCTCTCGGGAGCGATCTCGATGTTCGTCGAGAACGTCGCGGTGGTGCTTCTGGTCGCCCCGGTGGCGCTCAGCCTGGCCGACCGCCTGAAGATCAGCCCGGTGCCCCTCCTGATCGGCATCGCCGTCAGCAGCAACCTGCAGGGCACGGCCACGATGATCGGCGACCCGCCGAGCATGATTCTGGCTGGGTACATGAAGATGGGCTTCTGGGACTTCTTTGTCTATGAGGGCCGGCCGGGGATATTCTTTGCGGTACAGATCGGCGCGCTGGCTTCGCTGGGGGTGCTGGCCTGGGTCTTCCGCCGCCACGCCTCGAAGCCGGCGCACGTTCCCCAGGAGAAGGCGCTCTCATGGACGCCCTCGTGGCTGCTGGGCGCGCTGGTGGCGGGGCTGTCCTTCTCCACGCTGATTGACCCCGAGTTCGCATGGTTCGCCGGCGTCTTCACGATGGCGCTGGGCCTTGCGGCGCTGGTGTGGTTCCGGCTTGTGGCGCGCTGGGGCAGCACGCGCGAACTGGCCAAGTCCCTGGACTGGGACACGACCTTCTTCCTGATGGGTGTCTTTGTGCTGGTCGGCGCGCTCAGCGATTCCGGCTGGATGGACCGCCTGTCAACCTTCATGTCGGGCTCGCTGGGCGGCAATGCCGCGCTGGCCTTCGCGATGATCGTGGTCTTCTCGGTCCTCGTCTCGGCCTTTGTGGACAACGTCCCCTTCCTGCTGGTGATGATCCCCGTCGCTCAGAAGGTGGCCGATCAGATCGGCACCCCCGTGCCGCTGCTGATGTTCGGGCTGCTGATCGGCGCCTGCCTCGGCGGCAACCTCACCCCCATCGGCGCCTCGGCGAACGTCGTGACGATCGGCCTGCTCCGGAAACGGGGCTACACTCTGACCTTCCGCGACTTCATGGCCATCGGTATTCCGTTCACGATCGCCGCCGTGCTGGCCGGGTGCGCCTTCGTCTGGATCTTCTGGGGAGTCTGACGCCCTTCCCCCGTCATCCGGCGACGATGTTCACCGTGCGCCCAGGGACGACGACGACCTTGCGGATAGGGCGTCCGGCCAGGAACTGCCGCACCTTCTCGTCGGCCAGGGCCAGGCGCTCGATCTCCTCGCGCCCCGCGCCGACGGCCACGGTGATGCGCCCGCGGACCTTGCCGTCCACCTGAACCGGCAACTCGACCGTCGCCTCGCGCAGCAAGCTCTCGTCGTACGCCGGCCAGGGCTCCCACGCCAGGGTCTTCTCGTGCCCGAGGGCCTGCCAGAGTTCCTCGGCGACGTGCGGCGCAAAGGGCGCCAGCAGCAGAAGGAACCGCTCCGCCTGCGAGCGCCCGAGCTTCGCCGGGTCCTTCATCGCCTCGTTGATGAAAACCATCATCGCGCTGATGGCGGTGTTGAAGGCCATCGCGTCCAGGTCGTCGCTCACCTTCTTGATGCACCGGTGCAGGGCGCGCTCCAGTTCGGGGCTGCCGGCGTCCGCGCGCAGATTCGCGTGCAGGACCCCTTCGCGGTCATCGAAAAAGAGCCGCCACACGCGGTTGAGGAAGCGGTGCACCCCCGCCACGTCCCGCATGTTCCAGGGCTTCGTCACCTCCAGCGGGCCCATGAACATCTCGTACAGGCGCAGGCTGTCCGCCCCGTAATCGGACACGATCTCGTCGGGGTTGATGACATTGCCGCGCGACTTGGACATCTTCTCCGTGAGGGCCTCGAGCACTTCGCCGGTCTCCGGGTGGCGCGGCGTGTCGCCATCCCACTTGACGTCCTTGTACTGGACGATGCGCCCGTCGCGCGCGCGATAGGTGATGCCGAGGATCATCCCCTGGTTGAAGAGGCGCTGGAAGGGCTCGCGGGTGGAGACGAGACCGGCGTCGTAGAGGACCTTGTGCCAGAAGCGCGCGTAGAGCAGGTGCAGCACGGCGTGCTCCGCGCCGCCCACGTAGAGGTCCACGGGCATCCAGTACTTCTCCGCCTCGGGCGACCAGGCCTGCCGGGTGTTCGTCGGATCGAGATAGCGCAGATAGTACCAGCAGCTCCCGGCCCAGTTGGGCATGGTGTTCGTCTCGCGCCGGGCGGGTTTGCCCGTGGCCGGATCGCGGAAGTGGATCCAGTCGGCGGCGGTGTCCAGCGGACGCATGACGCCCTTGGGGTGGAAGTCCTTCAGATAGGGCAGCACCACCGGCAGTGAAGAGGCGGGGACCTTCGCCCTCGACGTGAACCAGGGGGAAGGGCTCGCCCCAGTAGTGCTGGCGGCTGAAGATCCAGTCGCGGAGACGGAAGGTCGTGCGCGCCATGCCCAGCCCGCGCTCCGCCAGCCAGGCGGTGATCTTCTTCTTAGCCTCCGGCGTGGGCAGACCGTCAATGACCGGGGAGTTGACGGCGACGCCATCGGCGGTGAAACAGGTCAGGGCGCGCCCGTCGCGCAACGCCTCGCGCGCCAGACCGGCGGACGCCCGCGCGGCGGGCTCGGCGGGCAGGGGCGCGGCGGGACGCACGACCTCGGTGATGGGAAGACCGAACTGCATGGCGAAGTCGAAATCGCGCTCGTCGTGGGCGGGAACGGCCATGATCGCCCCCGTGCCGTAGCTGATGAGCACATAGTCCGCAATCCAGATGGGCACGCGTGCGCGCGGATCGGTCCGGTCCTCGAAGACGGGGTTCCAGGCGTATGCGCCCGTGAAGACGCCGGTCTTGGCCTTGGCCAGGTCGGTGCGGGCGAGGTCGCTCTTCATGGACGCCTCGCGGCAATACGTCTCGACCGTCGGGCGCTGCGCGTCGGTGACGATCCGGGAGACAAGCGGGTGCTCCGGGGCCAGCACCATGTACGTCGCGCCGAAGAGGGTGTCCGGGCGCGTCGTGAAGACGGCGATCGTCTCGCCTTCGGCCAGGCCGCCGGCCACCTCGAACTCGACTTCCGCCCCCTCGGACTTGCCGATCCAGTTGCGTTGCTGCTCCTTGATGGACTCCGGCCAGTCGAGGGAATCGAGGTCGCTCAGCAGCCGCTCGGCGTACGCGGTGATCTTGAGCATCCACTGCGGCAGAGGGCGGCGCACGCAGGGGTGGTTCCCCCGCTCGGAACGCCCGTCAATCACCTCCTCGTTCGCCAGGACGGTGCCCATCTCCTCGCACCACCAGACGGGGACCTCGGCGGAGTAGGCCAGGCCGCGCTCGTACAGCAGCAGGAAGATCCACTGCGTCCAGCGGTAGTAGTCGGGGGCGCTGGTGTTGACCTCGCGGTCCCAGTCGTAGCTGAAGCCCAGGGACTTGATCTGGCGGCGGAAGGTGTCAATGTTCCGGCGCGTCGCCTCGACCGGGTGGATGCCGGTCTGGATGGCGTACTGCTCCGTAGGCAGTCCGAAGGCGTCCCAGCCCATCGGGTGCAGGACGTTGAAGCCACGCATCCGCTTGTAGCGGGCGAGGATGTCCGTGGCGGTGTAGCCTTCGGGGTGGCCGACGTGCAGCCCGGCCCCGCTGGGGTAGGGGAACATGTCGAGGACGTAGAACTTCGGCTTGGAGGGGTCGAAGCCCGGATCGCCGGGATTCAGGGCGCGAAAGGTCTTCTGCTCCTCCCAGTACTTCTGCCACTTCGGCTCGATGGTGCGGAAGTCGTATCCTCGGGTCGCCATGTTCTCTCCGTTCGATTGGGACGCGATTCCGGATTATATCGGCGAGCCCGATCAAAGAAAAGACAGGCGGCCCCCGAGCGGCAAGGACTTCGCCTCGCGCGCAGGGTCCATTTCGCGCGCCGCGGCCCGCGTTCCTCCGTCGTCGTACGCCGTTCACGTCGCCGCGCGACAGCGCCGGGCTACTTCTTCTCGGCTGGCGGCGGTGGCGGCAACGGCTCGGCGGCGTAGCACAGCGCGCGCACCGCGGCCAGAACGTGCTGCGTCCCGACCGAGGCCGCGTTGCCCCGGTGGTCCACCAGCCGCGTCGGAATCGCCTTTTCGGCCTCGTCGGCGTACTTGCGGTCGCCGGTCTGCCGATAGAGCGCCGTCAGCACGTCCACGCCGCTGAACCGCCCCTTCTTGGCGGGATTCAGTGTCCACTCCGTCCAGATCGCCTTGCACTGCGGGTTGATCTGCGAATACCACATGACCATGCGGTCGCCGTGGTCGCCCACCCACCATTCGTTCTTCTCGGGATGGCACAGCGTGTTCCACAGGCGGTCGGCGTGCTCCTTGTAAAGGGGCTTCTGCGTGTCCAGGTACATGCGCGTCAGGCCGGAGATGGGATTGGAGAGGTATCGCCACGTTCCCGAGGTCACCTGCATCATCCCCGCGGCCAGGCGCTCGGCGGCATCGCGCGCGGGACGGTAGCCGGTGGCGTAGTAGAAGTCCAGGTAGGGATCGAGCATCGAGTGGCCGGCATCGCCCGAGCTCAGCCAGATGCACTCATGGTGGCGGCGGCTGAAGCCCTCGGCGCGCGCCCAGACGGGGTTCCACCGGATCGTCGCCACGTCCATCAGGTGCCGCGTGTTGCTTTCGGCGAACTTGAGGTACTTGCGGTCGCCGCTGCGCAGGTAGCAGAGCCACGGCGTCTCGACAATGTCCTGCTCATTCAGGATCCACGCATAGCGCCCGTAGTCCCACCAGTTGAAGGGTCCCGGCGAGAAGAAGCCGGAGATCGCCCCGTAGGTCCATTCGCCGTACCAGCCGAAAAGATCGCGGTGGGCGTTGTAGAAGTCGAACCAGCTCGAAATGACGCGCTCCATGATCGGGCGTCGGTCGGGATCGTAGGCGGAGAGATGGAGCATGGCGCGCGTCTGCACGAGGTAACGCGGCGGAACGACGGCGACCACCGGCTCGCCGAAGAGCCGCTCGATGGCCGTGACGGGGGCCGTGCATTTCGGAGCGATGAGGATTTCATGCGTGCGGCTGAGCCCCACCGCCAGCGCCTCGGAGGAGGAGCTGCTCGGAATCCAGCCGTCCTCGCGCGGAAGGAAGCTCATGGCCCCGGCCTCGGCGGGCCAGTAGAAGAACGTCACCGTACCGGAGGCGGCGTCGGCGACGAGCTTCTTCGGCGCCATGCGCCAGAAGTCGCGGTGGTACACGGCGGTCTTCCCGGCGCTGCCGGAGAAGAGGACCGCCCCCGTGGCGCGCCGCCCCGCCGTCGGCTTGCCGTCGGCCGTCGCGTCGGCGTGGTCGCTGCTGCGTTGGTAGATCGTCAGCGCCCGCCCGGTGAGTTCGCGCTTGTCGAGCTCGACCGTTGCCGACGCAAAGGCCGCCTTCGGCAGGCGGACGCGGATACCGTAGCTCCCCAGGCCCTCCTTCCAGGGGTCGCCGGCGAAGGTCACCGTGTGATACAGGCGGATGAAGGGCTGCTGCCGATAGCATTCCATGCGCAGTTCGCCCAGGCACGCGCGGCGGCCCTTGTCGCTATAGTATCCCCCGACCGCCTTGACAACGGCGCGGTTGACGCCGTTCTCCTCGATCCGAACGCCGGCGCCTTCGCCCTGGAGGCGGAAGAAGTACTTCTGCCCAACGCCGTCCTCCCACCAGAGGTCCTCGGGACCGAAGAGGCCCAGGAGGTTCTCACCGGAGACGGTGAAGCTGCCGGAGGGAAGTCGAATCTCCTCTCCCCGGAGTTCAGCGACCGGCGTCCCCGTGACCGGCGCGCCGGCCTTGCCGGTAAGCGTATAGAAGACGTACCCGTCGGCGGGAACGTCGGCCGGGAAGTCCACCAGCAGCCATTTCAGGCTGCCGTCCAGCCAGGTGGCCATCGGGGCCGTCTGAACCGGCACGGCCTTTCCGTCCGGCCCGCGCAGTTCGAAGGCGGCATCGGGCTTCAAGGCCCCCTGGGCGAAGGGCACGCCGCACCGGACCGGCCAGCCCGCGCGGGGCAGCCCACTGCCGTCCTCGACGCCGACCGGCACCGTGACCACGCCTCCCGCCGACGCCGGCCACTCCGCGGCGCGTAGCGCCGTCACGAAGGGCCGCTCCACGAACGGCCCCTCGACCATCTCCTTCAACAGCGCGTCATAGGCCGGCTTGGCCTGGCCGATCAGCCGCCGACGCCAGGTGTACGTGTGGACGGGGTCCTTCTCACCTTCAACCAGTCCGTCGAGGGTGAAGAGATACCACCCGTCGGGCAGGCCGGCCAGCGCCACGTCGTCGCGCACGTCCAGTTCGCGGCCCTGCGCAGGGTCAATCGTGTACTCGCGGACCTGTTCCTGAACGGCTGTGCCGTAGTCGTCCACGGCGCGCAGGCGGAAGGAGACCTTCAGGGGCTTCTGGACGTCGTCGAAGAGTCTCGCGTAGTAGCGGCAGCGGATCTTCCGATCCTGCAGGGTCGGCACGTCCATCATGGCGTCGAGAATGCCCCAGGGGCGCAGAGCGAAGCGGTCGCGGCGGCGGTGGCTGAAGCTGAAGCGGTTCTCGTCCGGTTTGGCGTTCAGGCCGGCGGGCGGCTGGCCGGGGGTCATCGAGTAGGGACCGATGGCCGCCAGGTTCGGCTTGACGTTCCGCAGGAAGCTTCGCGCGCGCTCGCGCTCGGCGGGGTCGCTCAGCACACCCAGGGGCATCTCCTCCGGCGAATCCTGCGCGGTGAAGGGCAGGAAGGAACATTCGTACTGCGCCGATTCGCCCGGCTGGGCGAGCACGGCCTCCGGGTGCGGCTCCGCCACGAACGCGCCGCGGGTGGGCGCCTTGCGCGCGTGGTTGTAGTCCGTCCAGGTCATGTGGACGGAGCTTTGCTCCTTCTTGAAGGTCATCCACAGCCCCGTGCCGTTGCGGTAGTTCGCGGCCAGCCAGTAGCCGTCGGCGGTAATGAGCTGATGGTCCCATCCGGAGCCGATGAAGCACTTTCGCGCCTGCCCGTTCGGACCGGCGGCCACGATGCAGGAACTCTCGGCCAGGGCGTCGTCGAGGGTGCTGTAAGCGTGCCAGCGGCACTGCAGGCGCAACGGCTTGTCGCTGATGTTCGTAATCTTGACGAGGGTGTAGAGCTCGCCGCCCCGGTCCGCCAGGCGCAGCTCGCGCTCGAAGCGCCGGCCCTCAACCTCGCAGGACACGTGGATGGCTTTGCCGCCCGGCACGTCGCGAAACTCTCCCTTGTACGGAAGACCCATCACCCCCCGACCGAGTTGGTCGAGCGACTCAAGCCAGTAGTAGTCCTTCCAACCCCAGCCCAGGCGGCCCTTCAGGACGTTGTCGCCGCCGGCGACGTAGTTGACCCCGGTCCGCTTGTCGGTGAACTCGATGACCGTGCCGCCCGGATCGGGCAGGACGGTCAGGCGCACGGCATCGTTCTCAAGGATCATGCGCCGGCGGTTCTCGACCGTATCCTCCCGCGCGGTCGCCTTCGCCTGCGCGCTGTCGAGGGCCACGCCGAAAGCCGCCACGGCCAGGGCCGCCACAACGAAGGTCTTCATCGGCAGTTCCTTTCATGCGAGGCGAGGCGCGCGCCGAGTCAGACCTGCGCGTCCACGCGGATACGGACACAGAAGATGACGTTCTGCTCGCCGTGCGGGCCGGGAGCGGCCCCCCAGCCGTTGGCCAGCCGATCATAGCACAGGAGCGCCTCGTTCGCGCCCAGACCGATCAGGGCGGTGTAGAAGGTGCATGACGCCCGCGGCGAACGGGCCACGCCGCCTCCAATGACATCCGGCGGGAAACGAAGGGCCTCGGGGGTGTGCGCGTTGTGATGCTCGCCCAGGTCCATGCGACGCCACTGCTTCCCCTCGTCGTCGGCGCAGAGCCACAGGAACAACCCCTCGCGCCCGCCGGAAAGCAGCAGGCGGTCATTCTCCAGCCGGAGCATTCTCGGCAGGACGCTCCCGGCGTTCTCCACCATCACCGGCGCGCTCCACGTGCGACCGAGGTCGGCGCTGAGGCTGCGCCAGAAGGGCGTGCGCGCCAGAACGCGGAAGAGGCACAACAGCCGTCCGTCCGGCAGCAGCACGGTGTCGGCCTCATTGGCCCCCTCGCGCGGAACGGGCACGGCCGACGGAGGAGCGATCGTGGACTGGTACTCCCACGTCAGCCCGTTGTCGGCGCTGACGACCGACCACAGGCTGTAGAGCTCGTCGCCGATGAACTTGCCGTAGAGTGTGCCGTGCAGGCGTCCGTCCGGCAGGCGCAGCAGCGGGCCGTTCGCCAGAACCAGCAACTGATTGCCGTTGTACTCCTGGATGTCGCGCGGGAAGCCCAGGTAGCGCACGGGCACGCGCTCCAGGGCCGCGTCGCCCCCGGCCCCAAGCGAAAGGAGGGTCCCCCGCCCCGCAGCCTCGCGGCGCGCCCCGGGGCGCAGCGGCCACAGTTCGTAGGGCTGCATGAGCAGCCGTCCCGACTCCTGCGGCACGGAGCCCATGCCGTAGCAAGGCAGGTCGCGCAGGCGCCGCCAGCGCGCGCCGGCGTCCTCCGTAACGAAGAGCGCCACCGGCCATTCCCCCTGCCCCTTGTCCTCCGACAGCGTGGGCGCGCAGAGAATCCGCCCGGCGTCGAAACGATGGAAGTTGGGGAACCACAGCCGCCCGCCCGCGCGCCCGATCTCCACCGGAGGGGCGATCTCAACGCGAACCTTCTCGAAGGTGTGGCACGTCATCTTCATCGCCCTCCGACTTGGGACCCCGCGCGCGCGCGCCGTCGCTCGATCGGGAATCCGGCCCGAATCAGCCGACGCTGC
>JAKJEM010000002.1:111361-136800 GCA_022705425.1 Planctomycetota bacterium | reverse complement strand
GGAACAACGCCCCGCCGCACAGCCATCGCCGCCGCGGTTCCGGCGGCCTCGCCCAGGTGCATCTGCATCGAGCGCCGCCGCCCGCCCCCCGGATCGTGCCCCCGCCGAAGGTAGGCCGCGCCGCGCCCGATG
The DNA here is from genome assembly GCA_022705425.1 of Planctomycetota bacterium. GTDB lineage: Bacteria > Planctomycetota > Brocadiia > CAIUPP01 > CAIUPP01 > JAKJEM01. The sequence goes on along the minus strand of JAKJEM010000002.1, from coordinate 136,668 downwards.
ACGAGCAGGCCGTCCACCTTCTTCGGCAGGATCATCCGGTAGGGCACGTCGTGCCCCGTCGGATCGCCGGGATAGTCCTGTTTGAGATAGCGCCTGATGATCGGGTTGCCCAGGTCGCGGAAGAGCGCGTCGTCGAAGCGCGCGCCGTCCACCATCTCCTGCGGTGTCAGGACATGTTCGCCCTCGATGAACGGCCCGCCGCGCGCGCCGATGAAGGCGGGCGTGGCCAGCAGGTAAGCGCGCTCGAAACCGGGCATCCGCCGCCGCAGGAACTGCACCGTGTCGAAGGCCTGCAATCGCAGCGTCCGCTCGATGTGCGTCATCTGCTTTGCATCGCTGAGGTCGAACACCCCGCCGCACCAGACGTAAGCGCCCGCGATGCCGCCGCCGTAGTCGCGGAAGTCCCCCATCTTGCTGAGCATCATCACGTGGGGGCCGATGAATCGCTTGTGCAGGAATTCGCCGCGCTCCGCCGCGCGCCGGAGCACCGGCGTCACGGCGGGGGCGTGGGGCTCGTTATAGACGTTCCACTCCGGGTCGTCGCGCTGCTGGCGGCGGGCGAAGGCCGCGTCGCGCCCCCGCAAGGCCACGGCGCGCTCACGGAACCGCTTGTGTGCCTCCAGGTTCACGTCGCCCATCAGGTAGAAGAGTTCGGTGTCGTTCCAGTTCTCATGCTCCGGGTGGGTGTAATGGCGCAGCACGACCCCCTTGCAGAAGATATCGCCCACCTTGTACACCATCGGCGCGCCGGCCCGGGCGGCCACCAGGGCCTGACCGGTGCCGTCAATAACCACCCTGGCCCTCACCGCCACACGCCCGGAGCACGTCTCTACGAAGACGCCGCAGACCCGGTTCCCCTCCAGGATCGGATCCGAGACGAAGGCATTGAGCAGGAACTCGACGCCGGCCGCCTCCATCATCCGCATGGCCACATGGGAGACGATGTGCGCCTGTTCGGGATAGCGCGCAAGCCCGTGCGACGGCGTCATCCGGTGGTACTCCGGGTACCATTCGTTGCCGTGGGAAGGAACCGCCTGGAGCTTCCGCACGGCCTCGTACATCTCCTTCTGGATGCCCCAGGTGTAGCCCTCGGGGATTTCGTAGCAGGTGTTCCAGGAGCCGTTATTGACCCAGCCCGGGCCGATGTTGCCGCCGACGGCGCCGAAGCGGTCAATCACCAGCGTCCGCGCCCCCGCGCGCGCCGCCGCGATTGCCGCAAAGGCGCCGGCAATCCCGCTGCCAGCCACGGCCACGTCCACGTCGTAGAGGACCGGCGTCTTCCGCGGTGGCTCGCCGACAGACCCGCCGGAGCTGGACACGCGCATGTGAAGCCCTCCACCCACCCCCTGCATCCAGGGTTCCTCGCCTCAGACGATCGCGCGGAGGTCGGCAACTGCGCCCGACTCCTCCGCCTCATACAGCCGCCAGATGACCTCCAGACTCCGGCGCGAAGCGGACGCGCTGATCTCCGGAGCGCGCTTCTGCTCGATACACTTCAGGAAGGCGTCCATCTGGGCGACGACCGGCTTCCCCGCCTGCCCCGGCCGACGGAAGACCACGACCTCCTTGGACGATTGCGGGCTCTCGCCGGGCGCGGCCACCGCCTCGAGGGCGGGCAGGTCGCCGCCGGACTTGTCGCGGTGCAGGGTGATAACGCCGGCGGCGTGGTTGAGTTCCAGCATCCCCTGTGTGCAATGGGCGTGGACGGAATAGCGCAGGCGCGACCCGCGCGCCCCCCAGGTGCCGAAGTGGTAGGCCGTGGCCCCGGAGGCGAACTTCAGGCTGACATTGCTCGTCCCCTCGCGCTCCATCCACGGCGTGCCGAGGTTCGTGCCGACGTGCGTCCCGCAGACCGGTTCGCCCATCCAGTGCAGCAGCAGATCAATGTAGTGGCAGCCATGACTGAAGAGCTGCCCGCCGCCGAGTCGCTTGGCCTGGCCAAGCCACGCCCCGCGCGAGGCATCGGTGTATTGCTCCGTCCAGACCGATACGTGGAAGACCTCCCCGAAGACCGCGCGCCGGATGAAGTCCCCCATCGCCGTCCAGAGAGGATCGTGACGCATGATGTAACCGACCATCAGGACCGGATCCGGGGAGGAATCGAGGGCGATCAGCGCGTCACATTCCTGCCGAGTCAGGGCCAGCGGCTTCTCCATGAGGACGTGCTTTCGCGCCTTGAGGCACTCGACCCCCACGGGAAAGTGCAGGTCGTGCGGCAACGCGATGACGAGGGCGTCCACGGAATCGAGGAGTTCGCGGTAGTCGCTGACCGCAACGGCCCCTCCGGCGGCGGCCGCCGCTGCGCGCGCGCGATCGAGGTCAATGTCCGCAAAGGCGGCGAACCGCATTCGATCGCGCAGGGGTTCCAGCGCGCGCACGTGGCTGGCCGCCATAGAGCCACAACCGATCATCCCGACCCGTATCATGGTCCTTCTCCCTTCCGCCTCGCCCGGTCAGGCGGACGGCCGCAGCTCGTAGGCGTAGATTTCCGCGTGGTCCAGGTGAATCTGAACCGTCAGCGTTCCATCCGGCGCGGGCGTCAGGCGAGTGCCGTCCTTCCAGGCCGCCGGGACTGCAAGGTGATCGCCGCAGAGGGGCACGGCGTCGGCCAGGGCGCGTCCGGCCTGCTTCGGCGCTTCGACGCGGACGCTTCCGCGCTGCGAGGTCGTGCGGCAGTTCAGGAGCAACTCGCACGGTCCCGGAACGCCCGTCAAGTCCAGCCGCAGATGTCCCACCGGATCGGAGCGGAAGCCGAAGAGACGGTCCTTGGGCCAGGCGGCGAAGCCGATCTGCACGAAGGAATCCTCGATGATCTCCTGCCGCTGCTCCAGAACCGGCTTCCAGTTGTGGTCCAGCCCGTAGCCGTGGGTCACGCGGGGCGCGCAGAAGTACAGGCGCTGTTCGCCGCCAACCTCCACCGGACAGGAGGCGGTATAGACCCCGCCGCCGCCCCAGGGAATGTCGGCGTGCGAGATGAAGTCCGGCCGACCGGGCATGTGGAGCCACTGCGCGCCGGGGGCGGGCTGGTAGGCCAGGGAAACGTCGCACACGCCGAAGATGCCGGTCTCGCGCCCGGGGGTGCGCGGCAGGCTGTGCCGGAAGGGCCAGAGGAAGCCGACGACGCCGCGTCCGGCGGGCATCAGGCCCATGCCGTAGTAGTCGGCGCTGGCGAACCCCCGCGCCATGGCTGCCACGTCGTCAAAGTCGTCGGGCAGGAAGGCGCACACGGCCTCCGTCGCCCGTCCGTCCGTCACGACGGCGTTCCAGATCGTCCGACGGTAGAGTTGACGGATGCGGACATTCTGCTTCAGGCAGACCAGGGCGCAGCGCCGTCCGGGATGATAGACGCTGGTGATGACGTCGCCGCCGGGCCACATCGGTTCGGGCGAAGCCAGCCGCCAGTCGAGCCCGTCGGCGGAATGGGCCAGGAAGTAGCCGCGCTTCACAGCGCCGGGGTTCGCCCCCACGCCTCCGGGCCGGATAAAGCCCGTGGCGCTGTAACGCCTGTCGCCGGGCGCGGCGGGGTCCATGAACACCGAGGGGCAATGCACACCAAGGTTGACCCCGTGGCTCGCCTTCCCCCCGGCGGACACCAGGGACATCGCCGGCTTCTTCCAGACGATCCCGTCCTCCGATTCGGCGTAGGCGACCGAGGCGGTGTCCTCGCCGTTCCAGTCCTTCGGCCAGGCCTGGTACCACATGCGCAGGCGCCCGCCGTCGCGCAACACCGTGCCGTAGATCGAGCAGCCAGTCCCGTCGGCGAGGGTGTCCGGCGTCACCACCGGCTCGGGATGGATCTGCGGACGGGCCTGGAAGAAGTTGACCTTCCCGACGACGGTGCCGATCTCCAGACGCGACTCGAAAAGCAGTTCCATGAACGTCCTCTCCAAAGACAGATCAGCCGGCCTTCGCGCCGGGCTTCTCCGCCGGCCTTTCGATCTGCGACCGGTAGAGGTCGCGGAAGAAGGGGTTCGGCGGCCCTTCATGCCACAGTTCATACACCGCTCCGCCCTCGGCGTCAAACTCGACGCGGCAGGGGTAGAGCCGCCCGCCCCAGTATTCGTTGCGTCCGCGCAACCGGGCCGGACGTCCGTCCAGAATCTCGCGGCACTGCCACTGGTAGGCGTCCGTGCCGAGGAAACCGGTATGCAGGGTGACCTTGGCGGGGGCATCGAGGGCGACCAGGAAGCGCGTCGCGGCGTCCACGCGCACCCCCGCGCGCAACAGCATGTCGGTCGCATACACCTTCGTCCCCGCCGCCAGGACCTTGTAATGACGCTGGCGCGGGCCGTACAGGTTCGTCAGCGCCCGTATCTGCCGCGCGTTGGGGTAGCCGAAGGGCTGGAAGCTGTGCTCGATCTTCAGTCCATAGTTGATCGAACAGGCGATGTACTCGATGAAGCCGGTGTGCCAGTGGGGATTGGCCACGGGGCTGTCCCCCCCGCCGCCCCACACCATTTCGAGCCAGGGCAGGACGTCGTGCCCCTCGACGTAGGCCAGAACGTCGCGCGCCTTGGCGGCCAGCATCTCCTCCGTTCGGTCGCACCCCACGAAGTCGCCGCAGATCGTGTCCTGAATCCACGGCTGGCAGCCGCGCAGGGCGGAGGCGCAGCAGACGCGCGCCTTCGGGTTCACCGCCCGGACACTCTCGGAGACGAGTTGATAGAAGCGGGGCACCATCGTGCGGCGCGCCTCCTCGTCCAGGTGGAACCCCGTCGCCGCGTAGAAGGCGTCGTCCGGCTCCATGAAGGGCGGGAAGTCCACCTTGAATGCATCGAAGCCGTACTCCCGCACGAGCCGCTGCATCGTGTCGCGGATGTGGGCGGCGCCGAGGGGCCGGCGCGGATCGAGGCGATAGGTCCCCAGGCCCGTGAAGAAGCAGGGATTGCCGGCGGCGTCGCCGAGGAAGTCCTGCGGTGCGGCGCGGCGATGAATCTCCGTTCCCGGATGGGCCTGGCAGGGGGCCACCCACAGGCGCGCCGCGTAGCCGCGCGCGTGAATCCAATCCACCAGCCCGCGCAGGTCGGGGAAGCGCGCCGGGTCGGGACGCCAGTCGCCCAGCAACCCGCCGGACGTCCAGCCGTCGTCAATGCAGACGCACCCGAAGCGGTAGCCGTGCGCCTCCCAGTCCTCCACCATGCCGACCACGTCCTGCTGCGTCACGCGCTTCAGGCACAGCCGCCACGTGTTGATCTCCGGCAGATCAAAGCGGATGTCGGCGTCGCGCATATCGAGTTCTCCTCACCTCTTCAGCGGGCGGAACCAGCGCGACTCGTCGAAGGACAGCACCATGTCCGGCCCGGACGAAACGCTGCCCCCCGCCGGCCAGATGCCCTTCCACCGCCAGGCGTAGCTCGTCTGGCCCGCCACGCACAGGTGCAGGCGGTAACCCGTGTCCGGACGCACCTTGAGGCGGATGGGAAGGGTGTCCGAGGACTCGTGGACGATGTATCCCTCCGGCGTTTCCAGCCGGAAGAGGGTGCTGTAATTCTCGCCGAAGCGCAGGAAGGGCGTCAACGCGCGCTCCGTCTCCTCCGGCGCGGTGCGCCAGTAGAAGCTGGTCCCCGTCAGATTGCGCCCGCCGGGAACTACATAGACCTCCTTCGGCAGGTCGCTGATGGGGCCGATCAGGCGCGTGTAGTAGCCGGTGTCCGCCAGGCGCAGGGTGTACTGCCCCGTCTTGCCGTCCGCCGGAACCTGGACCACGATGCCCCTGTCCGGCGCGTTGCCGAGGGCCTTGCGGTTGATCTCCCCCTTCAGCACGACCTTGCCGTCCGGGCCCTCCAGGACATAGGGAACGGGCGGGTTCTTCTTGACGTCCTCCGGCCCCTCATAGACCGGCCCCCAGAAGCGCAATGTGAAGGGCCGATCGGTCTCCTTGAGGAAGACGACCGTGCACCGGCTGTCGAAGCCCGCCGGCAGGATGCACGGCGCCTGGGGCAGGCCGAGCCTGGCCATCGCGCCGGCCAGTGGCAGCAGGAACTGGATATTGTCCGACAACTGCTCGCGATTGATGAAGCGCTCGGGGTGCCCCATGGCCATCTGACGCAACGGCGCACAGCCCAGCGTCTCGAGCCAGAAGGCGTACACGCCCGTCGCGTCGCCGGTGACCTCGGCGCGGTTGACCATGTAGCCGGCAAAGCTGATGCCCCCGTGGCCCAGATCGGCGACGGCCTTGATCGCCCGGGGGTCGCGCCATTGCAGGTTGTACGCGTACCACCACCAGCGCCCGCTCTGACCGTGCGGCGGCGCGCCGTCGAATTCGATCGGCTTGCCGTCGAAGATTTGCTTGCCGATGTCGTACACCGGGCGCAGCAGACGCGGATCGAGCAGGTCGGCGTACAGGTTTGTCACCATGGCCCACCCGCAGACGGGGTTCCGGTTCAGCAACCCCTTGTAAGGGCCGCGAACGTCGAAGTTCGTCGGCACGCGCACGTCCTTGAGCACGGAGGTAGCCGTGGACTTCGCCAGGTCGAGCGCCTGGCTGTCGCCGGTCATGAAGTAGTACAGCACGGCGTGCCATTGCGGCGCCATGTGCCCCATCAGCTCCGGTTCCCCCGCACTCCAGGGCACATACCCCTGGCAATGGTAGGCCGACCCCGGCCAGCCGACGGCTTTGGGCTTGCGGTCCACCTTCGGGTCATAGGGGTCCCAGTTGATCGAGGCGTGGTCCATCAGGTAGCGCGAGAAGGCGCGGGCGTGGTGCCAGTACTTGCTCTCCCCCGACCGCAGGTAGAGAATCCACCCCAGGAGTTCCGTGCCGTGGTGGGTGTTGACGCGGCTGCGGTGGAAGGAGCCGAAGTCCCACCCCGGACTGTAATAGTCATGCCCGTTGGGCCAGACGAACTGGCCGAACTCGCGCCCGTCCTCGATAATCGCCATGCTTGCATCGAAGTACTTGGAGACCCCCTTCTCGATGTCGGGGTATTGCGGCTGCGGCGGAGTGACGAACTCGAGCACCCGGCTCTCCGCCGTCCACCGCGGGTCCGCGATGGCGTGCGGCGCGGCATCGAATGCGGCGGCCGCCGGCATGATCTGGGCGTTCAGCGCGTTGACGTCCTTCGTCTCCGGCGAGAAGTAGTACATCAGTTCGCCGGTGATCGCCGTCCCCGTGCCGTAGTACTTGCGGTCGCCGTACATCAGCATCGTCACGCGCGTCTTCGGCGAGAGCTTCCGGAAGCCCTCGAACGCGGTGAAGTACTCCTTGGGAATCTGGAAGTCCAGGTACGGCCCCTGGTGCAGCCAGCGCATGTTCACGAAATCCGAAAGGTCCGTCCCCGTCGTCCAAGTCTCCGTCCCGTGCATCGGCCAGGCGTGCCACGTCAGTGTCCGGCGGCCCAACTCGATCTCCTTCGGGAACTTCTCGGCCATGTACCGTTGCCCCACCCCCACCCCGCCGTTGGCGCCATAGCCCCCGAACCAGAGCGGGAAGCGCGCGTTCAAGAAGTTCGTGCGGTCGTAGCGCAGCGTCTCTCCCCCCCGCGCGTAGTGATACTTCGGCCCCGGCGTCTCCCCCATCAGGACCCGGTTCCATCGGTCGGCCAGCATGTAGAGGGCCCCCTGCTCCGGCAGGTCCACGGCCGGGGTGTAGGGCGCCAGTTGGGCCTTTTCGAGCCCCACCGGCGTCACGGAAAGGCCCATGTCCTTCACCCGCATGGCGCGGTCCAACGCGTCCCAGGTGATGATGTAGGTCTGGTTGACGCCGATCTGCGTCTGGCCGGCGCAAAGCGTGACGCGCGTGGTATAGCGCCCGGCCCGCTCGCCGTCGGAGGCCGTCAGCCAGCCGTCGGCGCGCAGGGTCGCGCGGAGCGGACCCGCCTCCTCGACGCGCACCTCCGGCGTCGCATCCAGCGCCGCGCGATACACCTTGCCCGCCGCGTTGATCCAGTACGGCCCGTCCTCCGCCCCGGCCCGGATCAACATCTCCTTGCCGTCCATCTCGTCGGTCTCGAAGTGTCCGTCGCGGTTGCGGTCAAGGGCCACCTTCTCGAAGAGGCGGAACTTCTTGCGGCTGACGGTCACCTGCAACGGACCGTTGCTCAGCACGAAGGAATCCGGCGCTTCAACGACCGTCACCGGGCGCGCGGCCCTGGCCGCCGGGGCCTTGCCGACGTGCAGGACGTACTTCTTCGGCTCGCCGTTGACGTAGGCGGCCTGGAAATCGAGGCCGAGCCATTTGACCGTCCCCTTCTTCGTCCAGCGCGCGCGCGCCAGCGTCTGGCAGGGAATCTCCCGCCCGTCCTCCGTCAGCGACACCTGCGCCGGGTCGTCGAGCATCCCGTCCGGAAGGGGAATGCCGGTGGAGATCGGAAGCCCCGCGCTGTGGACCAGGCTCGCGTCCCGGAAGAGCGCCAGCGGAATCGAGGCCGTCTTCGGCGGCGCCGGAGAGGCGTCGCGTTCCTTGGTGAAGGTCCTGGCGCCGCGCGCCACCTCCTTGCCTTGAGCATCAAGCAGCGCCGCCGCCAGGGTGTGCGCGCCGAGGGGAACCTGCGGCATGTCCAGGTCGAAGACGAAGTGATCGCTCTCCGTCACCGCCGCCTCCAGCGCCGCGCCGACCGGCTGCTTGTGCGCGTCCTCGACCCACAGGCGCACCCGATGGCCCGCGAGCTTCTTTTCCAGGAAGAGCGCCGGCGGGTTGACGACCACCAGCCCCTGCCCGTCGCGGTCGCGGTCGGTGTAAACCACGCGGTCGAGATAGAGGTCCACCGTATTCGGCGCAGGGCCCGGGTCTTGCGCCGGCATGTCCACCGGCAAGGAGCGCAGGTCCTTCAGCCATCCGGCCGGCTGGGCCTGAACCGCCCCCAGGCACAGAAGCGCAAAGACCAACGCCAAGACCCGGACAATCGGCTTGCGCATTGCACGGCTCCTTCACACCCGGGGGTTGAACGTGGAACCCGTTTCCTTGAACTCCATCGCGAACGTGCCAATGAACATCATGTCGTTGAAGATGTGCGTCGCGCTACTGCGGCGGGCAGTGACATTCGCCGCTATTGTCCGGCGCGTGCTCTCATCGGTCACCGGTCCGTAGTCGGTATCGTTGGAGTTCCAGCCCCCCATGTGACACTGGGGACGCCACCAGGGGTTCGAGGGGACATGTCCGCCGGGCCTTGCGTTCTTTCGCTCATGCGACGTCTCCTGTCTTCCGGACGCGCGACTCGACGCCGTCCGTCCCCTCGCGCGGAGGCGCGCAGGTGGTGCGCTCGACGATCCGCTGCGCCGGGATCACCGGCTCGACCCGGCCGGCTGCGCTCCGGCCCTCGACGACTTCCACGAACTGATCCACCAGGCTCCGCCAGCACGCGGGCCAGTCGGTCAGGAGTCCCGTGACGCCGGGCACGCCTTCCCGAGGGCCCTCATCCGTCTGACGGCTGAAGACCGACGCATCGCGCGGCACGGCCAGCCCCCGCCAGCTCAACTTGTCCACCACCCGCTGCGCCACTTCGTCATCCAGCGCGTAGAAGGCCGTCGGAAGGCGCGGGCGATCGAGATAGCGCATGATGTTCGGATAGATTCGCGGCGCCAGGTAGTCATAGACGGCATCCAGTTCCACGGCGATTCCGCGCTCGTCGGCGATCCTCCGGAATATCGAGATCGCGGTGTGCGCCCCGGAGATGGCGCCGTAAGGCTCCAGCAATGCGATCCGCCGATGTCCAAGGTCGTAGAGGTATCGGGCGGACGTCTCATGATCACGCCGCCGGACGATGGCATGTATGTCCTCCCCGGCGCCCGAAATTCCGGCAGGCGAACGGACGACACCGCCAAACCACTGAAGGGTCGGCACAGACCGCGCCGCATCCTCCACCGCAGATGCGTCCTCCGGGCGACTGTCCATGATGATAATCCCGTCCAGAAGGCGCAGGTCGCAGGACACCCCGCCCCCCAGCGAGAGGATCAGCATGGCGTAACCCCGCACGGCCAGCGCGTTCTGACAGGTCGAGACCATCCGCGCGGAGTGAGGATGGTTCAGGAAGGACTGCGCGTTGCCCAGATTCACCCCGATGATGCGCGTGCGCCCCGTGCGCAATGCCGTGGACAACGGATGCCGCCGATAGCCCAGGAGGCGCGCCGCCTGGAGGACGCGCTCGCGCGTCTCAGCACTGTAGCGGACGTGCGCCTTGGTCTCTCGCAGCGCGGCGGAAGCCAGCGATACCGACACGCCGGCCCGTTGAGCCACGTCTCGAACGGTCGCCATTCCCGGCCAACGCTCCACTCTGAATCTGGCGTGATGCATCGTTGCATCTTACGGGATTATATGGGTACAAGTGCGCGATGTCAAGGGGCTCTTTCGCCCCGGCGGCTCCGCAACCTGAGTAAGAGCCGGAGCCGAAGGAAGGGGACGGACGGGCGCGCGCGTACATCTCCAAGCCCTTTGGGAGCATACCCAACCGCCGGATCAGCCAAGGCAGCAGCGCCTTGTTCGGCCCGTCCGGCAACAGTACGGCCGACGACGCGGAGTCGGAATGCGCCGACGCCGCGCCGCAAACTTGACTTCCCCACCCCCACCCGATATCGTCTCATTCGGGCGGACGCACTCAGTCCATTCACCGGAGAAGACCGAACGATGAGCCGCGCGAGAGAGGTGCGTGTCTGCGTGCTGCGGACGGCAGGCACGAACTGCGACTACGAGACGGCGTACGCCTTCGAGAAGGCCGGCGCACGCGTCGAGCGCCTCCACGTCAACCGCCTCGCCGAGAAACCCGCCGCCCTCGACCGCTTCCACATTCTCGCGCTGCCGGGCGGCTTCAGCTACGGCGACGACATCGCCAGCGGCAAGGTTCTGGCCAACGAACTGCGCCATCGCCTCGAAGAGGCCATCCGCCGCTTCCAGCGCGACGGACGCCTCATGATCGGCATCTGCAATGGCTTCCAGGTCCTCGTCAAGGCCGGCCTGCTCCCCGGACTCAAGGACATGCAGACCCAGGCCACGCTGACGAACAACGACCGCGGACGCTTCGACGACCGCTGGATTAATCTCCGCGCCGAGGACAGCGTCTGCGCCTTCCTGCGGCCCGGCGAGAACCTCTACCTGCCCATCGCCCACGGCGAAGGCAAGTTCGTGGCCGACAAGACGGTCCTGGCCGAACTCCGCACACGACGCATGGTCGTCGTGCGCTATGCCGCCCCGGACTATGGCCCGGCGCGCGGCTTTCCCGAGAACCCGAACGGCTCCCTGGACGACATCGCCGGCATCTGCGACCCGACCGGGCGCATCTTCGGCCTCATGCCCCACCCGGAACGGCACGTCGAGCCGACGCACCATCCGCGATGGACGCGCGAAGGCCTCCAGGCCGAAGGCGACGGGCTCAAGGTCTTCCGCAACGCCGTCTCCTTTGTCCGGCGCGACGGCTAGCACGTTCACGCGCCCACGGGCGGACGCCCCGCTTCCCCCGGACGGCGCTCCGCGCGGGGCGCAGAGGCGGTGGCATCTGATGGCGCTGGAGAAACGGTGGCGTTTCCGCGGTGGAACGGAGTCCGAGGCCGTCGCGCTGGCCGCGCGGCTGGGCCTGACGCCCGTTACCGCGCGCATCCTCCTCAACCGCGGCGTCACCGGCGAGGACGCGGCCCGCGCCCATCTCCGCCCGGACCTCTCCCAGCTTCACGAACCGGCGGCTCACCCCCTCTTCGAACCCGCCGCACGCCGGATCCGCCAGGCCGTCGAGCGCGGCGAGCGCATTGTCGTTTACGGCGACTACGACGTGGACGGCATCAGCGCCACGGCCATCCTCATGCGCTGCCTGGCGCTCCTGAAGGCCGACGCCGCCTTCTACATCCCCGACCGTATGGAGGAGGGCTACGGCCTTAACGCCGCCGCCATCCGCAAGCTCGCCGCCGAGGGAACGAAGCTGCTCATCACCGTGGACTGCGGGGTGAGCGCCGCGACCGAGACGGCGCTGGCCGCCGAACTCGGTCTCGATGTTATCGTCACCGACCACCACGAACCCGGCGATGTCGTCCCCGCCACCCCCCTTCTGATCAATCCCAAACTGCCGGGCTGTCCCTACCCCTTCCGCGATCTCTCCGGCGCGGGACTCGCCTTCAAACTGGCCTGGGCGGTCGGGCGCGACCTGTCCTCCGGCGCGCGTGTGGCCCCCGAGTTCCGCGACTTCCTGCTCGATGCCGTCTCCCTGGCGGCGCTGGGCGCCATTGCCGACGTTGTACCCCTCATCGGCGAGAACCGCGTCCTGGCCTCCTACGGCCTGCGCGGGCTGAGCGCGTCGAACGCGCCAGGCCTCCGCGCCCTGCGCGAGGCCGCCGGCGCCGCCGACCAGCCGCTGACCGGCTTCGACATCGCCTTCAAGCTCGCCCCCCGCCTGAACGCCGCCGGACGCATGGGCTCCGCCGTGCAGGCCGTCGAGATGCTCATCACGCCCGATCTCGACCGCGCCCGCGAGATCGCCGCCCACCTCAACCGCGAGAACACCCGCCGACAGAAACTCCAGGAGGGCATCCTCGCCGACGCGCGCGGGATGATCGAGGAACTCGGCGGGGCGGAGGCGCGTCCGGCGCTTGTTCTCGCGCGCGAGGGCTGGCACAGCGGCGTCATCGGCATTGTCGCCGCCCGTATCGCGGAGAGCTACTGGCGCCCCACGCTCATGCTCACCCTCGACGGCGACCGCGCGCACGGCTCGGGGCGTTCCGTCGGCGCCTTCAATCTCTTCGAGGCGCTGCGCAAGTGCTCCCGGCGTCTCACCGGCTTCGGCGGACACGCCCGCGCTGCCGGACTGCGCCTGGCCCGCTGCGAACTCGACCGCTTTCGCGAGGAGTTCGAGGCCGCCGCCGAAGAAGCCCTGCGCCCGGAGGACCTCGCCCCGGTGCTGGACATTGACTGCGAAGTGCGCCTCCCCATCATCACGCGCCCCCTGGTGGACGAGATCGGACGCCTCGCCCCCTTCGGCGAAGGCAACGCCGAGCCGATGCTGGCCGCGCGCGGCGTCACCCTGGCCGCCGGCGTCACGCGCATGGGGTCCGCCGGGCAGCACCTCAGCTTCTGGATCAACCAGGATGGCGCCGCCTTCCGAGCCGTCGCCTTCGGCAAGGGAGACTGGGGCGACCGCCTCTTCGGAAGGAAGACGTGCTCGCTGGCCTTCGTCCCCCGCGTCAGTCGCTGGCAGGGAACGGAACGCCTTGAACTGGATGTCCGCGACGTGAAGGTGGACTGAACACCGCCCGCCATCCGTCGTCGGTCGTCCGTCGTCCGTCGTCGGTCGTCCGTCGTCTGTCGTCTGTCGTCCGTCGTCCGTCCCCCGGTACGCCATGAACGAACCCACCGCCCCCTGGCTTGCCCAGCGCGCCGAGATGGTCCGCGCACAGCTTCGCGCCCGCGGCCTGCGCAACGAGCGCGTCCTGGCCGCCTGCGCCGAGGTTCCCCGCCATCTCTTCGTGCCTGAGCCCCTCCGCCCGCAGGCTTACGAGGACCATCCGCTCCCCATCGGCCTCGATCAGACCATCTCCCAACCCTACATGGTGGCGCTGATGCTGGAATGCCTCGAACCGACGGGCCGCGAGCGCGTCCTGGAGATCGGCACCGGGTCGGGCTACCAGACCGCCCTTCTCGCGCGGCTCTGCCGCGAGGTCTATACCATCGAACGCCTGACGCCCCTGGCGGAGGACGCGCGTCGCGCGCTGGAGGGCCTCGGATATGCGAACGTCCACTATCGCATCGGCGACGGCACCCTCGGTTGGCCCGAGGCCGCCCCCTTCGACGGCATCGTCGTCAGCGCCGGCGCGCCCGAGGAGCCCCCCTCCCTGCTGGCGCAACTGGCCGAAGGCGGGCGCATGGTCATCCCCGTCGGCGACCGCTGGGCTCAGCGCCTCCTCGTCATCCAGCGCCGCAAGGGCGAACTCCACCGCCGCACGGAAACCGCCTGCGTCTTCGTCAAGCTCATCGGACGCGAAGGATGGCCGGAGGGCTGACCGCCCCGGCGCGCCCGGACGCGGCCCATCGCGCGACGCTCTCAGGCGAAGATGTTGATCCGCCGCCAACGCTCGCTGAAGAAGCGCCAGAAGAGCACGCCGTCATAGAGCCAGATGTAGATCGTCGCCGCCACCCAGGCGCCGTGGATGCCCCCCAGGCGCGGCTGTGCCAGCCACAGAACGAAGGGCAGGAAGAAGCACCACGCCAGCACGATCTGCGCCATCGCCGGAAAGCGCGTATCCCCCGCCCCCTTCAGCGCCCCCGCCGAAACGATGCCGATCGCGTCGCTGAACTGGAAAAAGACGACGTAGGAAAGGATCAGCGCCCCGTACCGCACGGCGCTCAACTCCTCGTCGGGCGCGCGGAAGAATAAGCGGACCAGCGGCTCGCTGAAGAGGAAGAAGACCGCCCCCATCAGCGTCATGTACGCGCACGCCGCCGCCATGCCCAGCAGCGCCCGCCGCTTTGCGCCGGGGATGTCCCCCATGCCGATATGCCGCCCCACCACCGCCGTAATCCCCATGCTCAACCCCACCGCCGGCATGAAGGACAGGTGCATCACGGCCATCGCCGCGTTGTTCCCCGCCAGCACGTCCTTCCCCAGCTTCCCCACGACCCCGGCAATGAACAGCGTCCAGCTCCCCAGGTCCAGGGCAAAGGTCAACCCCGCCGGGAAACCGATACGAACGATCTGCCACACCCGCTTCCACTCGAAGGGCCCCCACCGCCGCGAGCCGAACCGCCGGTGCATCGGCCCCGAAAGGAAGAACGCCAGCAACAGGGCCACCTCGAAGTAGGTCGCCAGCGTCGTCATCAACCCCGCCCCGCGGATGCCCATCTCCGGAAGCCCCCACTTGCCGAAAATCAGCGCGTAGGCCCCGACGGCGTTCAGCACGTTCGCGGCAATCCCCGTGACCATCGGCACCACCGGACGCCCGATCCCCTGGAAGAACGCCGCCAGCGCCGCGAGCATGCTCATCCCCGCGAAGCGCCAGGAGAGCATCCGGAAGTACGCCACCTCGAGTTCCTGCACCCGCGGCTCGTGCCCGAACCCCTGGAAGATCCACGGCGCGGCAAGCGCCAGCGGCAGCATCACCGCCTGCGCGGCGAACCCCAGCGCCAGCGCGTGCGCGGTGTACCGCGCGCAATCGTGCGCCTGCCCGCGCCCCAGCGACTGCGCCACGAAGGTGTTGTTGCAGCTCATCACCCCCAGCATGAAGGCCCCCAGGGTGAAGAATGTCAGCCCCGCCGGCGTCGCCGCCGCCAGCTCCGGCGCGCCGTACCACCCCAGAAACATCGTGTCCACAAACTGCATCGCCGTTTGCGAAAGCATGGTGACGACGATCGGCAGCGAAATGCCGAGCACCTCGCCCAGTTCGCGAAGGGAACGACGCAGTGGCGTATCTTTCATCGGCGCAGCTTCTCTTTCCGCCCCCGGACGCCCCGGCCTTCCGTCTCCCGCACCCTGCGCCGCGGACGCACGTCACGCCCCCTGCCGCAGCGCATCGCGCACCGCCTCGACGACGTCCTCCGCGTCGTCATCCGTCATCGCCGGCGAAAGGGGCAGGCTCAAGGTGCGGTCGGAGATGAACTCGGCATTCGGGAAGTCGCCGCGCTGGAAACCGAAGGCGCGGACGTAATAGGGTTGCAGGTGCAGCGCCATGTAATGCAATCCGGTGCCGATCTGGCGTCGGCGCAGCGCCTCGCGCAGCGCGTCGCGCGTCAGCCCCGCCCGGGCGTCGTCCACCAGCACCGTGTACAGATGCCGCGCGTGACGGCACCCCGGCTCCGGCGGCGGCGGCAGCCACAGCGGCAGCCCCGCCAGCTCGCGGTCGTAGAAGGCCCAGAGCGCCTCGCGCCGCCGCTGCCAGGCGTCGAGCTTCTCCAGTTGCCTCAGCCCCAGGGCCGCCAGGACGTCGGGCATATTGTACTTGAAGCCCGGCTCGACCACCTGCACGTGCGCCGGCCCGTCGGCGCGGAAGCGCTTCCACGCATCCGCCGAAACGCCGTGCAGGCTCAGGATGCGCAGCCGTTCCGCCAGGGCCGGGTCGTCCGTTACGGCCATGCCCCCCTCGGCGGTCGTGAGGTTCTTGTTCGCGTAGAAGCTGAACGCCGACACCTCGCCCAGCGTGCCCGAGCGCCGGCCCTTCCACTCCGTCTCGATCGCGTGCGCCGCGTCGCAAATGACCTTCAGCCCGTGTCGGCGCGCCGTGTCGTCCAGCGCGTCCATGTCGCAGGCGCGACCGGCGAAATGCACCGGCAGCAGCGCGCGCGTCCGCGGCGTCACCGCCGCCTCGACGGCCTCCGGCAGCAGGTTGCCCGTCGCCCGATCCACGTCCGCGAAGACCGGCGTCGCCCCGACGTGCACAATCACATTCGCCGTGGCGCACCAGGTCATCGGCGTTGTAATGACCTCATCCCCCGCGCGCAGACCCGCGGCCTTCAGGGCCAGGTGCAGCCCCGCCGTGCAGGAATTGAGCGCCACGGCGTGCCGCGCCCCCACGCGCTCCGCGAAGCGCCGCTCGAACGCCTGCGCGCGCGGCCCCGTGCCGATCCACCCGCTGCGCAGCGCCGCCACCACCTCCGCAATCTCGTCCTCCGAGATCTTCGGCGCGCCGAATACCAGGAAGTCCTTGCGTGCCACGCGCACACCGCTCCACTCAACCGGTGAATCACCTCCGCCCTGTCCGGTGAATCTACCAAAGCGACCCCCGGCCTGCAAAATCCCGAATCGCCTTCTCACGTTTGACCCGCGCGGCTCGCGTCGCTAGAATGCCGTTTCCCGAATGAACGAGGGCGTTCCAGGTCCGCAGTCATAGGAGAAACCACCGTGGCCAAGATGTACGAAATGAAGCCGGTGAAGGTCCCGCAGGTGAAGACGAAGTACCGCCGCATCGTGACGCCCATCCCGCCCCCCCAGGCCCTGCCGATCATGGAAACGCTGCGGCAGTACGAACCGCGCAGCATGTCCGGCCAGCCCGTCGTTCTCTGGGACCGCGCCGAAGGCTGCCAGGTCTATGACAAGTGGGGCAACATGTGGCTCGATTTCAGCAGCGGCGTCCTCGTCGCCAACGCCGGCCACAGCCACCCCGCCGTCGTCAAGGCCATCGTGGACCAGGCCAAGCACGGCCTCCTTCACAACTACTGCTTCCCCAGCGAGATGCGCGCCAGGCTCGTCAAGCGCCTCGTCGAGGTCCTGCCCAAGAAGCTGGACAAGGTCTTCCTGCTGACCACCGGCGCCGAGACGACCGAGTGCGCCATCAAGCTCATGCGCACCCACGGCAAGCGCGTCGGCGGGCCGAAGAAGATCGGCATCGTCTCCTTCGAACGCGGATTCCACGGGCGCACCCTCGGCTCGCAGCAGATCGGCGGCAGCCCCGCCCTCAAGGAGTGGATCGTCAACCTCGATCCGCACATCTGGCAGGTTCCCTTCCCGGACGGCTTCTGGACCGAGGACACGAGCTTCGACCTCTTCCTCAAGACGCTGGAGAGGCTGAGGGTCACCCCCGACATGGTCGCCGGCGTCATCTTCGAGACGTACCAGGGCGGCGGCTCGTGCTTCATGCCCAAGGAGTACGTGCAGAAGCTCCACGCCTGGTGCCGGAAGCACAACGTCATCATGACCTGCGACGAAGTGCAGGCCGGATTCGGGCGCACCGGCAAGATGTGGGGCTTCGAGCATTACGGCATCGTGCCCGACCTCGCCTGCTTCGGCAAGGGCATCAGCAGCTCGCTGCCGATCAGCGCCCTCGCCGGACGCAAGGACCTGATGGACCAGTACGCCCCCGGCTCGATGACCAGCACCCACACCGGCAGCCCCGTCTGCGTGGCCGCCGCCCTCGCCAGCCTTGACGTCATCGTCCGCAAGAAGCTCTGGCAGAACGCCGAGAAGATCGGCGCCGTGATTTACCAGGGACTGCTCGACCTCCAGAAGAAATACCCCGAGCGCATCGGCATCGTCCAGGGCAAGGGTCTGGTCTATGCCGTCCAGATGGTCAAGGCCGGCGGAAAGAAGGAAGCCGACTACGACCTCGCCTTCGCCGTCATCAAGAAGTGCGTCGAGAAGGGCGTGCTCTTCTTTGCGCCCGTCGGCTTCTGTTCGGTCAAGATCGCCCCGCCGCTGATCATCACCAAGGCGCAGGCCCTCGAAGGACTCAAGGTCCTCGGCGAGGCCCTGGCCGAGGCGCTGGCCGAAGGCGCCTGATCCGCCGCGTCGCCCCCTTCCGGCCCTCGGGTTCCCTCCGGACCCCGAGGGCCGGGCTCTTTCGCGACGCTTCCTTGCCCCCCTTCCCGCCTTGAAGCGGGCTCCCGGAGCGGGTAGAATGCCGTCAAATGGGGATGGAGTCCCCCGAAGAATCGCCTCCGCGCGGCTGATGACTCCTATCGGGCCGTGAACACGGCAGGAACAGCGCGGCGGCGGCACAGAGCCTGCACAGGGATGCAGGGTTTCTGCGTGACGGGAGGACCCCATGTTGACGGCCTTTGCGCTCGCGACGGTGTGGATGGCCTTGGCCTTGTTGGCCACGGTGATTGCCCGGCATTTCCGGATCTCCGTGGCCCTGGTCGAGATTTGCGTCGGCATTGCCGCCGGTTGGGCGGCGGTTCGCTTCTTCGGACCCGAGGCGCTCGGCGCGGATACGGAGTGGCTCCGCTTTCTCGCCACCGCCGGCGCGGTGCTGCTCACCTTCCTGGCGGGGGCGGAACTCGAACCGACCATCCTGAAGGCGAAGTGGAAGGAAGTCACCGTGGTGGGGCTGGTGGGCTTCTTCGCCCCCTTCCTGGGCTGCGCCGCCCTGGCGCACTATCTCCTCGGGTGGGACGCGCGCGCGAGCTGGCTCGCCGGCATCGCCCTTTCGACAACCTCGATGGCCGTCGTCTATGCCGTCATGCTCGAAACCGGCTTCAACAAGACCGACTTCGGCAAGGGCGTCCTGGGGGCCTGCTTCATCAATGACCTGGGAACGGTCATCGCCCTCGGACTCATCTTCGCCCCCTTCACCCTCAAGACCGTCCTCTTCCTCGGCATAGCCGCGCTCGTCCTTGCCGCCCTTCCCTTCCTCACCGACCGCATCACCCGCCATTACGCCCACGGCACCGCCGCCGTGCGGACGAAGTGGGTGCTGCTGGTTCTCTTCGGACTGGGCGCGCTGGCCCTCTGGTCCGAGAGCGAAGCCGTCCTGCCCGCCTACATCGCGGGGATGGCCCTCGCCGGCGCGGCGGCCAAGGACCACCACTGGGTGCGCCGCCTCCGCACGTTGACGGTCGGTCTGCTGACCCCCTTCTACTTCATCCGGGCCGGCTCGCTCGTCTCCATCGGGGCGATTGCGGCCGCGCCGCTGGTCTTCCTGGCCCTCCTCGGCGGCAAGGTGGCCTCGAAGATCTTCGGCCTCTACCCCGTGGTCGCCGGATTCCGTGCAGACGCGCGCGAACGCTGGTATTATACCCTCTTGATGTCCACCGGCCTGACCTTCGGCACGATCTCCGCGCTGTACGGCCTGAGCCACGATATCGTCACGCGGGAGCAGTACTCCTTCCTCGTCGCGGCGGTGATCGCCAGCGCGGTTGTGCCGACGTTGATCGCGAACGCCCTCTTTCTGCCGAAGCATCTCCTCGGGCGTCCCCCGCTGGCGGATGAGGAGGACGAACTGCCCGAGAACGGCGCGGACGCGCCGGAAGGCGCGCCGCCGGACACGGCCCGCGTCGTTACAAAGGACAGCCCCGACCGGAGCGGGGCATAGCAAGAACCTTTTCCTTCCAGAAAGGGACGATTGACCGATGGCGTCACTGGCCGGCATCCTTCCCGCTGCCTTCTACAACGATCAGCAGACCTGGGCGCTGTGGATCGTCTTTCTGGTGGCTCTGGCGGCGCTGGTGTGGGGGGCTGAGCGCACCGTTTCTTCCGCCGTCCGCCTGGCGCGCAGGCTGGGTATGTCCAAGGTCATCGTCGGCGCCACGGTGGTCAGCCTCGGCACGACTTCGCCCGAGGCGTGCGTCTCCGTCGTCGCTGCCATCCGGGGAAACCCCGGCCTGGCCCTGGGGAACGCCGTCGGCTCCATCATCGTGGACACCGCCCTGATCTTCGGCCTCTGCTGCGTCATCCGACGCCTGCCCCTCGACCGCTTCATCCTCAACCGCCACGGCTGGATACAGCTTGGGGCGGGTCTCCTGCTCGCCGGCATCTGCTACGGTCTGCTCATTCACGGGGGCGGCGCGCTGCCGGTCGTCCTGCCGCGCTACGTGGGCGTCTTCTTCCTGCTGCTGCTGGCGGGGTACATGTACATCTCCGTGGTCTGGGCGCGCCGGCATCCCGCGGAAGCCATCGAGGGCGTGGACGAGGTCACCCACGGGCAGGAGACGTCCTCCTCCCCCTGGCTGACGCTGCTGGGGCTGCTGATCGGCCTGGGCGTGGTCGTCGTCTCCTCCGAGGTCGTCGTCGGGGCGGCCGAGGTCATCTGCCGTCGCGCCAACGTGCCGGAATCGGTGCTCGCCGTCACGCTGGTGGCCTTCGGCACTTCGCTGCCGGAGCTGGCGACCGCCGTCGCGGCGCTGCTGAAGGGCCATGAGGAACTGACGATCGGCAACATTGTCGGCGCGGACATCCTCAACGTGCTGTTCGTGGCCGGCGCGGCCTCCGCCGCCGCCCCCCTCCAGGTGGACGCCTCCTTCTTCCGCCTCCACCTGCCCGTCATGGTCGCCGCGCTCGTCATCTTCCGCCTCTACATCCTCTTCGGCAAGGACCGCTTCCACCGCTGGCAGGGCGTCCCCCTGCTCGCGCTTTACGCGCTCTTCCTCTTCCTGACGATGTGGATGACCGTGGCCTCCTGACCCGCGCGGCATTCTTGCCGGCGGCCTGCGTGTCGGATACAATGACCTTGGCGATGGAGTCCGCCGCAAACCGGCCCCCCAGGGTCTGATGACTCCTACCGAGGCATTTGACAGCCCGTAGGAGCGCCCGAGCGTACCCGCCGGAACTCCTGCGAGGATGAATCGGCGGGAGCTTTCCGCATGGATGACAGGGCAAAGACGTGTGTGACCGCCGCCGCCGGAGAGGGGCACGAACCGGCGCCGTGGGCGGAAGACGGCCTCCAACGCCTGGCCGTCATCTGCCGCGACTTCCGCCTCGATCCGCTCCAACCGCAGATTGACGCTCTGGCCGACATGCTCAAAGACGGCGGGGTTGTGGATGTGGCCGTCGTCGGACGCTTCAAGGCGGGCAAGAGCTCCTTCCTGAACAGCCTGATCGGCGCCGACGTGATGCCCGTGGCTGTGCTGCCCCTCACGTCCGTGGTCACGCGCCTGCGCTACGGACCGCGCGAACGCGCCGTGGTCCGCAGCCTCGACGGCGCACCGCGCGAAATCCCCCTCTCCGCCCTCGCCGAATATGTCACCGAGTCCGGCAACCCGCGCAACGCCCGCCAGGTCGGAATCGTTGACGTGGAAACGCCCGCCCTCCGCCACTATCGCGGCGTGCGATTTGTGGACACCCCCGGTCTCGGAAGCGTCTTTGCCCACAACACCCGCACCTCGATGGAGTGGCTCCCTCGCGTCGGCGCCGCGCTCCTCGCGGTGAGCGTGGACCAACCGCTCTCCGAACACGACGTGACCCTCCTGCGCGAACTGACGCGCCACACCCCCGAGATCGCCGTCCTGCTCACGAAGGCGGACCTCGTCACCACGAAGGAACTCGATCAGGTATCGGCCTTCATCGCCCGACAGGTCGGCGCGGTCCTCGATCCCCCCCCGCCCATACTGCCCTGGTCCGCTCGCCCCGGCCACGACGCATTGCGGCAAGCGGCCCAGGCCTATCTTCTTCAGCGCGTTGCCGCGCGGCACGAAGAACGGTCCGAGGAGATTCTGCGCTACAAGCTCCGGGCGCTCCTCTCCGGCTGCCGGCGCTATCTGGACATGGCGCGTTCCTCCGCCCTCGCCGCCCAGGACGCCCGCATCCGCCTCCAGGAGATGCTCCGCCACGAACGACGCACCCTGGCAACCGTCCGCGACGAAATCTGGCTCTTGAACAACGACCTGAAGGGCCGCATGCGCGACGCGGCAATCGCGGAGATGCTCGCCGGGCAAAGGGAACTGACGCAGACCCTCGCCGACGACCTGCGCCGCGCCCTGCCGGACTGGCGGGGGAATCTGGCCGAGACGACCGCCGCCTTCGAGGCCTGGGCGCAGGACTCCCTCCGCAAACGCCTGGCCCCCCTCTCGGACGGACGCGGACGGGCGCTCGCCGCCGCCCGCCTTGTCGGCGCGCAGGAAAGCTTCACCCGCATCGTGCGCGCCTTCCAGGGCCGGCTCGCAGAGGCCATCCGCCGGTGCCTCGGCATTGCGTTCGAAGGCGCCGCCTTCGAAGCCTCTCCCCGCGAGCCGCGTCGCCCGGACATTCGTATCGGGCGTGTCTTCGACACCCCCGTTGAACTCCTCTGGTTCCTGGTCCCCATGTTCCTCGCCCGCCCCTTGGTCAACCGCCATTTCCTGCGCCGTCTGCCGTGGGAAGTCGAGAAGAACCTGCACCGCCTCGCCGCCCAGTGGTCGGAAGCCGTCGGGCAGTCCATGGATGAACTCTGCCGCCAGGCGCAGGAGTTCATCCGCCATGAGCTCGACGCCATCGAGGACCTTGTGGCGCGATCGCAGGACCGGCTCCCGGCCATCCAACAGGCCTTGGCGGCGCTGGACACCCTGAGCCCGACGATGGAGAGCGTCCCGGCGGAGGCGCCCGCCCTCTCCGCCGATGCGCGTCAGCCCGAGAGCCGAGACCATGACCCCGAACAGAACGATTGAGGCGCCGGAGAATCACGCGCGCGCCATCACAACGGCGCTCACGCTGCTCGATGAGATGCTGTGCGATTTCGATGATACCGCCCGCGGGCGCGAGCGCAACGGAGTGCTCTATCGCGAGCGCAACACCCTTTCGGACGAACAGCGCCGCGCCCTTCTCATCGAGATCGCGGCCATGCGCGCCACCCTTGTCGAACTCAAGAGTACGCTGCGCCTCAGCGAGAAGCCCGAGGACCTCTCGCGCCTCATCTGGGGCCGCGCCCTGGCGTTCTGGGAGGTGCTCGTCGAGACGCAGAGCCGCCACCTGCGCCGCTACGGCAACGTGCCCGCCGAACTCAAGGACTTCCTCGACCCCCGGATTGACCGCCTGATCGAGGGGGTGCAACGCCTGGTCGAAATCTCCGGCGCCGCGCCCCGGCGCGGGAAGGAAACGCCCGATGCCTCCCCGAAGAGGTGAGCGAAAGGGATCACGGGAAGAGCGCGTCGAAGACGCCCTGCGCCCCTGTCGCACCCTGGGCTACGACCGCGACGCCCTGGCCCTGCACATGATGGAAAAGGAGATGTTCGCCCTGGCGGAAGCGCAGCTCCGCCGGGCCATCTGGCTCAACCCGTATGAACCCGCCTTCAAAGCGCACCTGGCCTGGTGTCTCTACCGCCTGAACAAGCTCGCCGAAGCCCTTGAGTGCGCCCGGCAGGCCCTCGCCCACGAGGAGACCCCGGAGACGAAGGACTTGTTGACACTGATCCAGAGAGGCCTGGACGAAGCGACGGAAAGGACCGCCCCATGACCGCCCCCTCCGGTGTCACGGTCGCCCTCCCCGGTGGCCGCCCCATCCGCCTGACACACGCCGTTTGCGATTTCACGGGCACCCTGTCGCGCGATGGACGCCTGCTGCCGGGCGTCGCGCCGCGCCTCCGCCTCCTGGCGCGTTGCCTGCGCGTGATCGTCGCCACAGCCGACACCTTCGGCTCCGCCCGCACCGCCCTCGACGGGCTGCCGGTTGAGTTGGTGATGATCCGCACCGGACGCGACAAGGTGCGCCTCCTGGAGCGCATCGGCCCCGCGCGCGTTCTGGCCGTCGGGAATGGACGAAATGACGCGCCCATGCTGCGCTGCGCCGCCATCGGCATTGCCGTCATCGGGCCCGAAGGCGCGGCTGGAGCGGCGATGGCCGACGCCGACGTGGTCGTGCGCGACATCCGCGACGCCCTCGAACTGCCCCTCCATCCGCTGCGTCTCACAGCCACCCTCCGCCGTTGACCCTCCGGCGCGCGATGGCGCGATGCGCCTCCTTGCGGCGCGGCGCGGGCGGCGGCTATAATGCGCTCCAGTCCTTGTCCGGCGGAATCTTCCGTCAGCCCGAGCCTTCGACATGAGCCTGCTCGACGTCAAGAACCTGCGCAAGACCTACCATCGGCGCGCCGTCGTGAACGGTGTGGACTTCTCGGTTGAAGGCGGTGAGATCGTCGGGCTCCTCGGCCAGAACGGCGCCGGCAAGACCACCGCCTTCCGCATGACGATCGGCATGATCCCCCGCGACGACGGGCAGGTCTTCTTCATGGGGGAGGATGTCGGCGGACTGCCCATGTACCAGCGCGCCCAGCGCGGCATGGGTTATCTCTCGCAGGAGCCCTCCATCTTCCAGCGCCTGTCCGTCGCGGATAACGTGATGGCCATCCTCGAAACGCTGCGCCTCAGCCGCGCCGAACGCAAACGACGCCTCGGAGAACTCCTCGACCGCCTCGGTCTGACGCGCCTGGCCGATTCCATCGCCTGCACCCTCTCCGGCGGCGAGCGTCGCCGCCTCGAAATCACCCGCGCCCTCGTCACCGGCCCCAGGCTCATCCTCCTCGACGAACCCTTCAGCGGCGTGGACCCCAAGGCGGTCAACGAAATCCAGGAGATCATCCTCCAACTCCGCGGCGAGGGCATCGGTGTCCTCCTCACCGACCACAACGTCCACGACACCCTCAGCGTCACCGACCGCTCCTACATCATCGCCGCCGGGCGCATCGAGGCCTCGGGCACGCCCGAGGAACTGCTGAACAACCCGCGCGCGCGCGAGCTCTACTTCGGCGACAAGCTCCAGATTGACCACCTCTACCGCCCCGATGCCGGAAAGGACGAGTCGGAAAAGGAGCCGCCGCCGGAGAACGACGACGCGCCCGCGCCGAAGGCGTCATAGAGGGTTCCCGCCGCCGGACGGACACACTTCGGAACGCGAATGACCCACAGCAGCCCGCCAACCGAGGCGCTCAGCGACCGCGACCGCCGCGGCCTCCTCGGCAGCGTGGGCCTCACCGTCATCGGGCAGGGCCTCGCCTACGCCGCCGGCTTCCTGTGCATGATCCTCACCACGCGCCTCCTCGGCCCCGAAGGCTACGGACGCCTCGCCGTCTTCTTCATGGCGCTCGAGTGCGGCGCACTGCTGTTGAGCTGGCCGAACCTCGGACTCGTGCGCTTCGGACGCGAGGAACTGGGCCGAACCGGAGGCTTCGGCGCGGCCTTCCGCGCGCGGATGCTCCTCTTCGCCCTCTGTGCGGCGGTCGCGGCCACACTCGCCGCCGCCCTGCGCCGTCCCCTGGCGGAGTACCTCGGCCTCGAAACGGC
>JAKJEM010000002.1:93153-111351 GCA_022705425.1 Planctomycetota bacterium | reverse complement strand
CCCCCGCCTTTCTGCTGGCGGCCTACCTGATCGCCAACGAAATGATCTTCGCCCTGCGGGCCGCCTATCAGACCGCCGGCGCCTTCCGCGGATACGCCCTCCTGTCCGCCGGACCGCGCGTCCTGAACGTGCTGCTGATCGCGGGGTTGTTCGTCCTGCTGGCTCGGCGCGCCACCGCCTCCGGGATTCTCGTCGCCCAGCTCGCCGCCCTGCTCGGCGTCCTCGCCGCCGCCGTGCTTTTCCTTCCCCGCGCCGCCCTTCAGTTGCCCCGCCGCGACGAGGCCGTGTTCCGCCGAACCGCCGCCTACTCCTGGCCCCTCATCTTCTGGTCTCTGGCCTCCCTGGTCGTCAACTGGTTCGGCCTGGCCGCCGTCAAGCGCTACGGCGCTGCGGCGGACGTGGGGCATTTCGCCGTGGCCTGGCAGGCGGTGACGGTGCTGACCGCCCTCCAGGTGGCGACGCTCAACGCCGTGACCCCCCTGCTGATGTCGCTGGCGGCGGAGAAGCGGCGTGACGGCCTGACACGCTACGTCGAGGACGCGCTTCCGCAGACCGCCTGGGCCATCGGCCTCGGATGCGTCCTTCTGGGCGCAGCGGCGGAGGCAATACCACTGCTCTTCGGCGCGGACTACGCGCCCTCGGTTGTTCTGACGCAGGTGCTGCTGGCGGGTGTGGCCTTCGGGGCCTTCGCGGCCTTCCAGGAGGCGCTGGTGAAGGCGCTTGACCGGGTGAAGGCGACGGCTTGCGTCATGGCGGCGCTGGCGGCCATGAACGTCCTGCTCGCCCTGGCGCTGACGCCGCGACTTGGAGCGCTCGGCGCCGCCGCGGCGGCGGCCGCCGCCCTCATCCTCAGCGCCCTGCTCTACATCCCCATTGTGGAGGCCTTGCCTGGCCTCGGCAGTTGCGGAAGCGCCGGACGCGGCAGAGCCTGGCTGGGACTGCTGGCGCCGGTCGTGCTGGCCGTCGCCGCCGTCTGCCTGGACCGGGCGCTCTGGCGTCTGACCGCCGCGGCGGGTATCCTGTTGACGTGGCTGGTCCTGGCGCGCGCGGTCAATGTCTTCCCCGCCGCCACGCCGGCGCGCCTGGCGGACATGCGCATGCCCGAGCCCCTGCGCCGGGCGCTGACGTTCTTCTACGCGCGCATGGGCCGGTGACGTACGGGTTTCTGCCGAGCGGACACGCACAGACCGGAGCGCGTTGCCTCATGCCGGACATTCCGCACATCCTGCTCACCTCGGTCAATAACCTGGGGGACTGCGTCCTCTTCCTGCCCGTGGTTGCCGCCGCGCGCGCGGCCTTTCCCCAGGGGCGAATCATTCTCCTCACCGGTGCAGCGGGCGCGGACGCAGCGCGGTTGACGGGCCTGCCGGACGACGTCCTTCCTCTTCCCCCCTCGCGCCGTCATCCGCCTCGCGCGGCGCTGCTGCGCCTCCTTCCGCGCCTGCGCCGCGAACGCTTCGACCTCGGCGTCATGGCCTCCGGCGACAGCTCCTTTGTCGCGGCGCTCCTGCGCCTCAGCGGCGCGCGCGAGCGGGCGGGCTTCGACGACTGCGCCGCGCGCTTCCTCCTGACGCGGCGCGTCTCGGCGCGCGAGCCGGAACACGAGGCGCGCCGCAACCTGCGCCTGGCCTCCGCCCTGGGCTGGCCCGTCTCCGACGCGCGCCCCCCGTGCGGCATCCCCTCCGCGCTCCGGGAGGAAGCGCGCACCCTGCTGACCCGCGCCGGCGCGCCCCCCGAGGCCGGGCCTCCCGTGGTCCTCATCCACCCGGGCGCGTCGGCCCCCTCGCGCCGCTGGCCGGCGGAACGCTTCGCCGCGCTGGCCGCCGCCCTCGTTCAGGAAGGCCGTGGCCGGCCCGTCATCATCGAGGGCCCCGCCGAACCGGGCCTGGCCGATGAGGTCGCGCGCGCCGCCGGAATCCCTCTCGTCGCCTTGCCGACGCTGCGCCGCGTGGAACTCCTCGCCGCACTCCTGGCGCACTCCGCCCTCTTTATCGGGCACAGCAGCGGCCCCTTCCACGTCGCCTGCCTGGTCGGCACGCGCACCGTGTCGCTCTGGGGCGATACCGACCCCGCCCTGTGGGGGCCCGCCTGGGACCCGGAGCGCCACGCCGTCGTCCGCAGTCCCCGCCCCTGCGCCCCCTGCGAGCGCTGGTCGCCGCACGGGCACCGCATCCTTCGCGGCAAGACCTCCGGCCCGGGTGCCCCGTGCGCCGAGTGCATGGCCGCGATTCCCGAAGAGGTCGTCCGCCAGGCCGTGGACCTTCAGATGGAGGCCCTTTCCCATCAAGGACGCTGATCCCATTGCGCCGCCCCTTCCCCCCGAGGCCGAGGCGCCCCGCGGACACCGAGCCGCCGGCGTTGCGCTCCTGCTCGGGCTGCTGCTCTTCTACGGCATCCTTGCGGCCTGGAACTGCGCGCGCGAGGTCCGCAATGACGAAATCCGCTATCTCGAGATGACGGACCGGCTTCTCGGCGATTCCGTCGGCAGGGAAATGACGCTGTGGAGTCCGCCGGGCTATGCGCTCTTCCTGCTCCCCTTCCGGGCGATGGGCTTCGGACCGGCGGGGCTTCGCCTCCTCAACGCCCCGCTGCTTGCAACCGCCGTCTTCCTCCTCTACCGGCTGCTGCGCGACCACGTGTCGCGGCGCGCGGCGGTGGCCGGCGCGGCAGCCTTCGCCGGCTATTGGCCCCTCTGGAAGATGCTGCCGGAGTTGATGACCGAGACCCTCGCCGTCTGCCTGATGGCCGCGCTCCTCCTGGCCTGGTCGCGACTCCGGGGCGAACGGCCGCGACAGGGGCTTTGGATTCTCCTCGCGGGGACGTTCCTGGCCTGGCTGTGCCTCACACGCGCCATCTTCGGCTACGCGCTGGCCGTGTCGCTGGCGCTCTTTGCCGCCGCCCTGCTGACGCGGCAGCGCGCGTACGCGGCGCGTCTGCTTCTTTCCGCCGCGGTGGCGCTCGCGCTCTGCGCGCCCTGGTTGGGCTATACCGCATCGCGCACCGGCAAGCTCTTCCACTGGTCCTCGGCGGGGGGAATGTCCCTCTTCTGGATGACCTCCACGGCGAACCCCTGGGGCGACTGGCACACCGCCGACGAAGTGGCCCTCGAGCCGGCCCTGGCCGTGCATCGCCCCTTCTTCAAGCGCGTTGCGACCCTGCCCGAGCACGAGCAGGACGAGGCCTTCCGTCAGGCGGCCCTGCGCAACCTTGCCCGGCGGCCCGACGTGTACGCGCGCAGCCTGGCCGCCAATGCCGGGCGGCTCTTCTTCAACACGCCCTACAGCTTCACCCCCCAGAAGCTGAGCACGCTCTTCTTCGCCGTGCCGAACGCCTTCCTGCTGGCGCTGCTGGTCCTGGCGCTGACGGCGCTGGCGCAACGGCGCGATCGCCTCGCCGCCATCGCTCCGGCGCTCGTCCTCGGCGGCGCGGCGCTGGCCGGCACACTGCTGCTCTCCGCCTTCGGGCGCATGCTCTTACCCCTGACGCCGGTCTTCTGCCTCCTGATCGTCGTCGGACTGCAGGACATGCGCCTCACGCGCCCCGCCGCGCCGGAGAGCGCGCCATGAAGGTGCTGCTGGTCAACAAGTTCTACCACCTCAACGGCGGCGCGGAACGGCACCTCTTCGAATGGGAGCGCCTTCTCCGAGCGCACGGGCACGCCGTGTCGGTCTTCTCCATGCGCGACGCGCGCAACCGCCCCTGCGCCCAGGAACGCTTCTTTTCCGACGCGGTGCGCTTCGAGGGAATCCCCTCGGCGCGCGAGAAGCTCCGGGCGGCGGCGCTGTCCCTCTGGAACGCCCGCGCGGCGCAGCGCCTGGAGGCCCTGCTGGATGCGGAGGGCCGGCCCGACATCGCGCACCTGCACGCCTTCGTGTATCAGTTGACGCCGTCCATCCTCGACCCGCTGGTCCGGCGCGGCGTGCCGATCGTCCAGACCTGCCACGAATACGCGCACGTCTGCGTCAATCAACACCTCTACAACGCGCGCACGGAGCGCCCTTGCCGCGAGTGTCTGACGCGCGGACGTCTCGCGCCGCTCTGGGCGCGTTGCATCAAGGGATCCCTGGCCGCGAGCGCCGCCGGGGCGGCCGCCGGCGTGACGGATGTCCTCTTCGGGCGCAGTCGCCGGCGCATCCGCCGCTTCTTCGCCGTCAGCCAGTTCATGCGCGGCGTCCTCGTGGCCGGCGGCCTGCCCGCCGCCCGTGTCTTCCACACGCCGAACTTCATTGACCCGGACTTGATCGCGCCCGCCGACGGCGCAGGGGAGTTCCTGCTCTTCCTGGGGCGCCTGACGCCGTACAAGGGAATCCGCGCCTTCCTGAAGGCCGCGGCCCGGCTGCCCGAGGCGCCCTGCAAGATCGTCGGTACGGGCCCTCTGGAATCCGAGACGCGCCGCGCGGCATCGCCCAACGTCGAGATGCTCGGGCATCGCGAGGGCTCCGAACTCTGGGCGTTGGTTCGCCGCGCCCGCGCCGTGGTCGTCCCCTCGGAGTGGTACGAACCCTTCGGGCTTGTTATTCTGGAGGCGATGGCCGCCGGCCGGGCGGTGATTGCCTCGCGCCTGGCCGGTCCGGCCGAAATCCTCTGCGACGGGCGAGAAGGCCTCCTCGTGCCCCCCGGCGACACCGAGGCCCTGGCCGACGCCATGCAACGCCTGTGGGAGCGCCCGGAGCTGGCCGTGGAACTCGGGCGAGCCGGACGCGCCAAGGTTGAGCGCCAGTACGCCGCCGAGCCTCACTACGAACGCATGATGCGCCATTTCCAGGAGTGCGCCGGATGACCCGGCCCGTGGATGCCGTCATTGCCGTCACCTACCGCTGCAACGCGCGCTGCGCCATGTGCGGCATCTGGCAATCCGCTCCCGGCGAGGAACTGCCGCCCTCGGCCTACGACGCCCTTCCCCCCGACCTCCGCGACGTGAACCTCACCGGCGGCGAACCCTTCCTCCGCGACGACCTGCCCGACATCCACGCCGCCCTCCGCCGCGCCTGCCCGCGCGCGCGAACGGTCGTCAGCACCAACGGCTTCCTGACCGACCGCATCCTCGACCACGTCCGCCGCATGCGCCAAGTGGAGCCCGGTCTCGGGCTGGCCCTCTCGATGGACGGCCCGGCGGAGGTCCACGACCGCCTCCGCAGCGTGCCGGGCGGCCACGCCCGCACCCTGAGAACACTGAAGGCCCTCCAGGCCGAGGGCGTCCGCAACCTGCGCCTGGCCTTTACCCTGACACCGGCCAACGCCGGACACTTCGGCGAGGTGTACGACCTTGCCCGCGCGCGCGGCGTCGAGTTCACCTGCGCCGTCCAGCACGCCTCCGAGCACTACTTCCGCAGCGAGGCGGACTCCGCCGATCTCGCCACCGACGCCGTCCGCGGGCAACTCGAATCGGTAGTGCGCCGCGAACTCCGGAGCTGGCGCCCCAAGTCCTGGGCGCGCGCCTATTTCATGCACGGCCTGTGGGAGTTCGTGCGCGGGCGCGGACGCCTCCACCCCTGCCGCGCCGGGCGCGATTTCCTCTTCCTCGACCCCGCCGGCGAGCTTTACACCTGCAACGCCATGCCCTTCCGGATGGGGAACCTCCGCGCGGGGTTCGAGACGGCCTGGCGCTCGGGCGACGCTACCGGGGCGCGCGGACAGGCCGACCGTTGCGCGGCGTGCTGGATGATCTGCACGGCGCGGGTCGCCATCAAGCGCGCCTGGCCGCAGGCGCTCGGCTGGGCGCTGCGGCGCAAGTTCGCCCCGGCGGAGGTCCTCCGCCCATGAAGATCGCCATGCTCGGCCTCAAGGGAATCCCCGCTACCTACGGCGGCATCGAGCGTCACGTCGAGGAACTCTCCGCGCAATTGGCGCTGCGCGGCCACGACGTGACGGTGTACTGCCGGCGTCATTACACCCCCACGCCCGGCCCCCATCGCGGCGTCCGCCTGCGCGTGCTGCCCAGCTTGAACACCAAGCGCCTGGATACCGTTTCGCACACCGCCCTCTCGGCCCTGGACGCCCTCTCTTGCCCCTACGACATTGTACACTTCCACTCCATCGGCGCTTCGACCCTTGCCTGCATCCCCCGTGCGGCCTTCTTCCGGTCGTGGAAGGTCATCTGCACCGTACACGCCCTCGACTGGCAGCGCCGCAAGTGGGGGCCCATGGCGCGCTGGTGCCTGCGCCGGGCCGAGTGGGCCTCCGGCGTCTTCCCCCACCGCGTGATCGCCGTCTCGCGCGAGATGGCCGAGCGCTTCCGCGCGCGCGGCGTGGCGGCCGAGCACATCCCCAACGGCGTCTCCTCCCCGGAGCCCGGCGAGATGAGCGACCTGGCCCCCCTCGGCGTGCGCGAGCCCGGCTTCATCCTCTGGATGGGACGCCTGGTGCCGGAGAAACGCGTGGAGGACCTGATCCACGCCTTCCGCCGCTTGCCCGTCGCGCGGCAGCTGGTAATCGGCGGAGAACTGGACGGGAACGATCCCTACACGCGCCGCCTCCTCGCCGACGCCGCCGGCGACGCGCGCATCCTCTTCACCGGCGGCCTCTACGGCCCCCGCAAGGCCGCCGCCCTGCGCCACGCGGGGATCGTCGCCCTCCCCAGCGAGGTCGAAGGCTTCCCTATCGTCCTCCTCGAAGCTATGCGCTACGGACGCCCCGTGGTCGCCAGCGACATCGCCGCCAACCTCGAGGCCCTGCTGCCGGGGCAGAACGGCTTTGCCTTTCAGGTCGGCAACGCCTCCGCCCTGCACGCGCAGTTGACGTGGATGCTCGAACACCCCGCGGCCTGCAACGCCGCCGGTCGCCAGGCCGAGCACGATTCCGCCGCCTGGGACTGGTCCCCCATCGCCGACCGGACGGAGCGGCTCTACTTCGACGCCGTCGGGCGTTGAGCCTCACACGCTCCCTTGCGCCCGCGCGGAGGGACGATCCCCCGCCGCCAGCGCCGCACAAGCGATGAGGGTCAGCACCGTCGCAAGCAGCAGCGGCGCAGCGGGCTTGACCACGGACGTCAGGACGATCGCCAGTACCCACACCGGCAGCACCCACAGCCAGCGCGCGGCGCGTTCATCCTTCAGCACATCCCACCGCACCAGCACCGCCGCCAGCGGCAGCAGCAGCGTCACGTGGTGCGTGGTCAATGAGACCTCGCTCAGGATGAGGATACCGCAGGGAACGGTGGCCGTCAGGGCGGCAAGGGTGGCCGGCTCCCGGCGTCCTCCGCGCGCCGCCCATAAGATCGCCAGCCCCAGCAGGGTCCCGAGCTGCAATATCTTCACGATGCGCGACACCGTCTGCCGCGTCGGCTTGATCGCCTCGATCCCCGCCGCCTGTTCGCCGCCCGCCAAAGGCTTCTGCGCGAACCAGCGATGGAAGGCCGACGTCAGCGACTGATTCGACGGACGGTATCCGCTGACGAAGCTCGTAGCCCCCTTGTCGAAGTACGGCCCGACGACAACCTTCGTCCACGAGGTGTAGAGCGCCTCGGTCCGCGCCGGCCCCCAGACCATCAGCGGCAGGATGATCATACACAGGACGCCGACGGCAATCATCCCCCCCAGTGCGCGCCAGCGCCGCGCCACGATGAAGTAGATGCCGAACAGCCCCGGCAGCACCTTGATGCACGCCGCCAGACCCAACAGCGCCCCCGCGAGCGCCTGATAGCGCCGCTGCGCCAGCAGATAGAAGGCCAGCGCCAGGGGGAAGAGGATGTACATGTCCGTCTCCGAGCGCAACATGACGTTCAACGCCATGGGCGCCAGCAGCAGGAAGAGCAGCGCAAAGCGCCCGAACCCCTCCCCCCGGTCGTCCTCCTCCGCGTCCGGGTCGCGCGCCCACCGGCTGAGATACCACGCCGAAAGCAGCGCCAGCGCGAAGCCGACGGCATAGAAAAGCCCGCTGCCAAGCCCGGGAACCTTCCACAGAATCGAGAAGGGGAAGAAGAACATGGCGAAGAAGGGCGGATAGGCCCGGATGTGCATCAGGCCCTTGTGCGGATCGAGCTTGTAGGGGTCGCGGTCCTCGAGCATGACGCCGTAACCGATCTGCCGGAAGCCCCGAAACTCGGAGGAGCGCCATTCCGACTGTTCGTCCTTGCTCTCGCCCATGTCCACCGGGCTGGCGTACACCGGCGTCTCGATGAGCCGCTTTTTCGGGAACTCCGCGCGCAGGACGGTCAGGACGCCTCCGCCCAGGAAGAGGAGCGCCGTGAAGACCCAGAAAACGGCGCGTCCGCGCGGCGTTTCCAGCCGGCGCATACAGGCGCCGATGACGGCGGCAAGGCGTTCGGTCATGGCGGCTTCCCTTTCAGGACGATGCGACGGGCGGCAGACGGCCCAGAGGCGCAGCGGCGCCCACGCGGAAGACATCATCGGGCGGGTCGCCCCGCCAGACCAGGCTGACCTCCGTTACGCCGAAGCGCACGGGCTCCCAGTCGCGCCGGAGGAGGGCCTTGAGTTCCTCCATCCGCGCCGCGCCCGTCACCTGGCCGATGCTCAGGTGCGGCGTGAAGCCGAAGGAATACATCGAGACGTCGTTGCAGTCCGGCAGCGCCCGCGTCAACGCCTCCTCGATCCGCAACAGCGGCTCGCGCGGTTCCGGGGCAAGCCAGAGCGTGTAACGCTCGTTGCCGTGCTCGAAGTGAAAGAACTGCGCCAGCTCGATCGTGAAGGCCGGCAGCGCCGCGAAGGCCGCCGTCAGCGCCCCGGCCACCGACTCGAACTCCTCCCGCGGACGGAAAGGATAGGCCAGCGTGATGTGCGGCATCCATCGCGAGACCTTCGCGTCGTAGCGCGCCCGCAGGCGCTGGATCGGTCGCCACGCCTCCGGGGGCGGAATGACGACGGCGGCGGCGTGGTGCGTCTTGGTTGCCATGCGCTCCCGCTCCTACGACGCCTGCGCCTTGCCCTCGCCCAGCGACAGCGTCATCGCCTCGACCAACCGGTCGTTGTCCGCCGCGCCGCGCACCGCCACGCGCAGGTACCGTCCGTCCAGCCCGCGGAAGGCCGCCGCGTTACGCGCCAGAATGCGACACCGCAACAGGCGCTCGCACAGCGCCGCCGAGGTCAGACCGGGGCGCGTGATCTTGAGGAGCAGGAAGCTCGCCTGCGAACGGAAGACCCGCAGGCCCGCCAGATGCGAGAGGCGGTCGCGCAGGCGCTCGCGTTCGGCAATGACCTCGCGGCGAGACTCGGGCGCGGGTGGGACCTCGCTCAGCAGCGCCTCGGCCGCCGCCGCCGCCGGAAGGCTCAGCCGCTGCGGCTCGCGCGCGCGCTCCACCAGACCGCAGAGGTCCTCCGAAGCGACCATGAATCCCGCGCGCAGCCCCGCCAGCCCGGCCAGGGGCGACGGCGACCGCACGATGGCCACGTTCGCCGGCGGAACGCCCGGCAGCAGCGAAACGCCCTGACTCTCCGGCACGAACTCGACGCCGGTCTCATCCACCACGAAGACCACCGACGGAAAGCGCCGCGCCAGCCCCGCCAGCGCGGTCGCCGGCAACGCCACGCCCGTGGGGTTGTTCGGGTTCCCGACAAAGAGCATGTCCACCCCCGACAGGCGCGAGGCCGCCTGGGCGAGATCGGGCACGAGTTCGTTCGGTTCGGTGGCCAGAATCCCCTCCGCCTCGCCGCCGGCAAACTCGACCGCGCGCCAGTAGTCGTGAAGGCACGGCGCCAGCAACACCGCGCGGCGCGGCCGCAGCGCGCGAGGAAGGGCGTAGAGAAACTCCGCCGGGTCGGGGCCGGCCAGCACCTGCACGGGGAAGACGCCGAAGCGCTTCGCCGCCAGCTCGCGCAGGCGCCGCGCCGCAGGGTCCGGGGCGCGTTCGAGCCCCGCCGCCGCCTCGCGCACCGCCCGCCGCACCGCTTCCGGCGGCGGCCCGGCGCCGACGCATCCGCTGAAGTCCAGTATCTCGCCCTCAGGCACGCCCGCGATTCGGGCCGCTGCCGCAAGGTCTCCGTCCCGCGTCGGAAACACGCGCCCTCCTTTACTTCGAAGCGCGGCGGGTGAAGGTCATCTTCCCGCCCTTCGCGTCAATCCGCACGCGGTCGCCCTCGGCGATCTCGCCGCGTAACAGGCGCATGGCCAGCGCGTTCTGGATTTCCTGCTGGATCACGCGCTTGAGGGGTCGGGCGCCGAAAACGGGATCGTACCCCTCGGCGGCGATCCGCTCCTTCGCCTCCGGTGTCAACTCGATCTCCAGGCGCCGGTCGGACACGAGCTTCCGCAACCGGTCCACCTGGATATCCACGATCCGCTCGATGTCCTTCAGGCTCAGCGCGTGGAAGAGGATCGTTTCATCCACCCGGTTCAGGAACTCGGGGCGGAAATGCGCCCGCAGCATCTCGCGCACCGCCGATTCGACCTGTTCGGTGATCTCGCCGCCGGCCTCCTGAATGCGCTGGCTTCCGATGTTGCTGGTCATGATGATGAGGGTGTTGCGGAAGTCCACCGTCCGCCCGTGCCCGTCCGTCAGGCGGCCCTCGTCGAGGACCTGCAGGAGGATGTTGAAGACGTCGTGGTGCGCCTTCTCGATTTCGTCGAAGAGGATGACGCAATACGGACGCCGTCGGACGGCCTCGGTCAACTGCCCGCCCTCGTCGTAACCGACATAGCCCGGCGGCGCGCCGATCAGGCGGCTGACGGCGTGCTTTTCCATGTACTCCGACATGTCAATCCGCACAATAGCCTGCTCCGTGTCGAAGAGGAACTCCGCCAGAGCGCGGGCGAGTTCCGTCTTGCCCACGCCGGTCGGTCCCAGGAAGATGAAGGAGCCGACGGGGCGGTTCGGGTCCTGCAACCCCGCGCGAGCGCGACGGATGGCGTTACTGACCGCCTCGATGGCCTCCTTCTGTCCGACGACGCGCTCGCCGAGACGCTCCTCCATCCGCACCAGCCGCTCGCGCTCGCTTTCGAGCATCCGGCTCACCGGCACATGCGTCCAACTGCTGACCACCTGCGCGATATCCTCCGCGTCCACCTCCTCCTTCAGCATCCGGCGATCCTTCTGCAACGCAACAAGGCCCTTGTTCTCCGTCTCGATCTGTCCTTCGAGAGCGGGGATGAGGCCGTAGCGGATTTCAGAGACGCGCTGCAGGTTGCCGCGCCGCTGCTCGCCGTCGGCCTCGGTGCGCAGGGCCTCGACCTTCTCCTTCGCCTCGCGGATGCGGCGGATGGCGGCCTTCTCATTCTCCCAGTGGGCGCGGAGTTGTGTGCTTTGCTCGCGAAGTTCGGCCAGTTCCTGCTCGACCTTGCGCGCGCGTTCCTTCGAGGCGTCATCCTTCTCGCGCGTCAGCGCCTGGCGTTCGATCTCCAGTTGCATCCGCCGGCGCTCGATCTGGTCGAGTTCCACCGGCATGCTGTCAATTTGCAAGCGCAGGCGCGAAGCCGCCTCGTCCACGAGGTCAATCGCCTTGTCGGGCAGGAAACGATCGGTGATGTACCGCTCCGACAGCGTGGCCGCCGCCACCAGCGCCGAATCCTGGATGCGGACGCCGTGGTGGACCTCGTAGCGTTCCTTCAGGCCGCGCAGGATGGCGATCGTGTCCTGGGCCGAGGGCTCGCCCACCAGGACAGGCTGGAAGCGCCGCTCGAGGGCGGGGTCCTTCTCGATGTGCTTGCGGTATTCGTCCAGCGTGGTTGCTCCCACGCAGCGCAGCTCGCCGCGGGCCAGGGCGGGCTTGAGCATGTTCGCCGCGTCCGCCGCGCCCTCGGCCGCCCCCGCGCCGACGACCATGTGCAGTTCGTCAATGAAGAGGATGATCTCCCCCTGCGACTCCGTGATGGCCTTCAGCACGGCCTTGAGCCGGTCCTCGAACTCGCCGCGGTACTTGGCGCCGGCGATCAGCGCGCCCATGTCCAGCGCGAGCACGCGCTTGTTCTTCAGCCCCTCCGGCACGTCCCCCTCCACCACCCGCCGGGCGAGCCCTTCGACGATCGCCGTCTTGCCGACGCCGGGATCGCCGATCAACACGGGATTGTTCTTGGTCCGTCGCGAGAGGACCTGCATCACCCGGCGGATTTCCTCATCGCGTCCGATGACCGGATCGAGCTTGCCGCTGCGGGCGGCGGCGGTCAGGTCGCGGCAGTACTTCTCCAGGGCCTGATACTTGCCCTCCGGCTCGGGGTCGGTCACGCGCTGCGACCCGCGCACGGTCTGAAGAATCGTCAGGATATTCGAGCGCGTGAGGCCCGCGTCGCGCAGAATGCGTCCGGCGGCGCCCTCCTTTTCCTCCGCCAGCGCCAGGAGCAGGTGCTCGGCGCTGATGTACTCATCCTTCAGTCCCTGGGCATCCTTCCAGGCATGGTCGAGGACCTTGCCCAGACGCTGCGAGAGGCGCATCTCGCCCCCCTCCACGCGCGGCAAGCGTTCCAACGCCTGCTCCACCGCAGAGGCGATGCCCTCCGGCCGCGCGCCCGCCCGCTGAAGGATCGGCGGCACGACGCCATCGGCCTGCTTGAGAAGCGCCAGGAGCAGGTGTTCGGGCAGAAGCTCCGGGTGATGCCGCTCCTGCGCCAGTTCCTGCGCCGCCCGAAGAGCCTCCTGCGATTTCAATGTCATCTTTTCCGGTCGGATAGCCATAGTCAATCCTTTCGCTAACAGTCTGCCATACACCATGTTACTGAAAGAGGAGCCGGGGTTCAAGATGGGGGCTCGGAACTCGCTTTTTCCCCGTCGCGCCTTCGAGTACAATGCCCGCCGTCCGTCGGGTGTTCTGCCGTGTTCTGCTGGAAATCCCCATGACCGCCGCTCCCGTTACCAACGCCGAGAAGCTGCGCGGCCTGCCGTGGCAGGCGGCGATGGGGGCAACCAATATCATCTTCTGCTACCTCACCGTCTTCGGTTCCCTTTTCCTGCTCTTCCTGGGAGAAATGGGACTTCCGAAGAGCCGCATCGGCTTCCTGACGGCGCTCTTCCCCTTTTGCGGGGTTCTGGCCCTGTTCGTAGCGCCGGCGGTCGAGCGATGGGGGTTCAAACGCTCCTTCATCACCTTCTACGGGGCGCGAAAGATCGTTCTTGCCGCCATTCTGGCCGCCCCGTGGGTACTGCAGGAGTACGGCGTGCAGGTCGCCTTCTACTACGTCGCCGCGGTGCTCACGTGCTTCGCCGTGTGCCGGGCTGTCGCCGAGACGGCCTGGTACCCCTGGGCGCAGGAGATGGTCCCCGATTTCGTCCGGGGGAAGTTCTCGGCCATCTCCACCATCGCGACCACCATCACCGGCGCGATCACTATCGCCGCCGTCTCGGCGGTGATCGCGCGGGCCAGCGGGGCGGATTCCTACGTCGCCCCGATGGCGGTCGGCGTCTTCTTCGGCCTGGTGAGCGCCGCGTGCTGCTTTGGGATTCCCGGCGGCGCGCCGGTGGCGCGTCCGGATGCCTGGTACGCGCATTGGGCGGGAATGCGGGAGACCCTCCGCGACCGCAAGTTCCTTCAGTTCATGGCCGGGCTGAGCGCCGTCAGCCTCGGCTTCGCGCTGGCCGCGTCCTTTCTCCCCCTCTACATGAAGGAGCGCGTCGGCCTGACGCCCGGATGGATCATCTTTCTGGAGAACGGCGCGCTCCTCGGCACGCTGTTGTCCAGCTACCTCTGGGGCTGGGCCGCCGACCGTTACGGCAGCAAGCCCGTGATGCTGACCGGACTGGCCCTTCTGCTCCTGCTGCCGATGGGTTGGTGGCTGCTGCCGCGCGGACAGCCCATGTCGGTCGGATTCGCGATGGGGCTGGCGGTGCTCGCCGGAACGGCCCTGTCGGGCTGGGGAATCGGCTGGACGCGCCTGCTTTTCGTCAGCATTGTGCCGGCGAAGAAGAAGACCGCCTACCTGGCCATCTTCTACGCCTGGACCGGACTCATCAGCGGCCTGGGCCCGCTGCTGGCCGGCCAGATTCTCGAACGGTTCAAGGGCCTTGAAGGCCGCTTCGGGATTCTGCCCCTGGACCCCTATGCGCCCCTTTTTGCTCTGGGACTTCTCATCCTCATCGCCGGGGCCTTCATCCTGGGACGGTTGAAAGCCGAACGCGCGATGCCCGCCACGCACTTCGTCCGCATGTTCCTCCAGGGAGACCCCGTCCTGGCCCTGGAATCCCTTGTGCGCTTCAACGCGGCGCGAAGCGAGGCGGACCGCATGAGCCACGCCAAGCGCCTGGGCGAGGCGCGCAGTCCGCTGACGGTGCAGGAGTTGATCGAGGCCCTCGACGACCCCAGCTTCAACGTGCGCTATGAGGCCGTGACTTCCGTGGCCCGCCCCGACCGGCGGCTGGCGGCGGCTCTGGCGCGCCTGCTGCGCGGGCCCAACCCCGAGCTGGCCCAGGCGGCCGCCTGGGCGCTGGGACGCCTGGGACATCCCCGCGCCATCACCCCCCTCCGCGAGATGCTCCTCAAGGGCTCGCCCGGCCTCCAAGCCTGCTGCGCGCGCGCGCTGGGGATGCTCGGCGACCGCGACGCCGCGCCCGACCTGATCCTGCTCTTCCACCGCGAAACGACCCCTTCCGTCCGGCTCGCCTGCGCCGCCGCCCTCGGCGGCCTGCGTGTGCGCGCCGTCGTCCCCGCCCTCCTGGCCTGGCTGCGCGAGGTTCAGGAGGAAAGCGCCCGCCGCGAACTCGCCTTCGCCATCGCCCAGATCGTCGGGCGCGACCACTACTTCATCCGTCTCTGGCGCGAGTCCCAGTCCGAACCGGGCACCATCCTCTCCCAGGCGCTGAACGACCTCAAAGACAAGCTCCCCGGCCTGCCGGAAGGCCCCCTGCGCGCCACGGTCGAGCGCGCAGTGGAGGCTCTGGCGCAGGGGAACCTCGCCGCCGCCGCTCCCCTGCTGGCCGACGGGCTGCGCGCGCTGCCCTACGAGCGCATCGAGGGGACGCCGGCGGCCGTGCTCAACGAGTGCGCCGACCGGCTCACGTCCGGCGACGCCCGGCGCATCGAGTACCTCCTGCTGGCGCTCCACGCCCTGAATGCGGTATATGGAGAGGACTGACGGCCTCCGAAATGCCCCGTTTCCCCGTCTGAAAGGAAGGAAGCCATGCCCCAGCGCCTTGCCGCCATCGCCGTGGTCCTGCTCTTCACCGGCGCCTTGCGCGCGGCGGAGCCCCCCGCGCCGCGCATCGCCTGCGTGGACTTGGTCCGCGTCCTCGAACAGTCCGACCGCGCGCGCGAGTTCGAAGCCAAGTTCACCCAGGAACGCCAGCTCGCCCTGCGACGCAACCAGACCTTCATTGACGAGATCGAACGCCTCAAGGCCGAGATCGAAAAGCTCCCGATGGGCACCCCCGAACGCCTCAAACTTCAGTCCCAGCACCAAACCCTCCTCAAGGAAGGCACCGAGCACGCCCGCAACCGCCTGCAGGAACTCGACGCCATGGTCGCCGATAACCTGCGTCAGGTTTACGCGGAAATGACGTCGGTCGTCGAGGCCCTCGCCCGAGAAGGCGGCTATGACCTCGTGCTCCAGGACCAGCGCCGCGCGGTGGATGGAAAACGACGCGAGGAGGTCTTCGCCCAGGTCGCCGGGCGGGTTGTTTTGTTCGCTAGAGACGGTTATGATTTGACTGATGCCGTCGTCAAACGGATG
The DNA here is from genome assembly GCA_022705425.1 of Planctomycetota bacterium. Classification (GTDB taxonomy): domain Bacteria; phylum Planctomycetota; class Brocadiia; order CAIUPP01; family CAIUPP01; genus JAKJEM01. Next base: position 95,808 of record JAKJEM010000002.1, on the reverse strand, counting down.
AACGCCGCCTATGCCGGGACGAAGCAGCCCGCGACGGCGGCCGATGTGGCATTGCCTTCGAGTGAAAAGAGAACGAAGTGAGCGAACCGCAGCACACACTGGCACAGGAAGCCATTGTCGAGGGAGTCGGGCTTTTTCTGGGCCTGCCGGCCCGGGTGCGCCTGATGCCCGCCGAGCCGAACACGGGTGTCGTCTTCGTCCGAGCCGATCTGCCCGGCGCGCCCCGCGTCGAGGCCCGCGCCGCCAACGTGCCCCCCGCCCAGCGCTGGACGGCCCTCCAGAAGGGCGGAGCCGAGATTCAGATGGTTGAGCACGTCCTCTCGGCCCTCGCCGGGCTTGGCGTGGACAATGTCGTAATCGAGTGCAATGCCGCCGAGATGCCTTGCGGCGACGGCTCCGCACAGACCTGGGTCGCCCCCATCCTGAAAGCGGGCCTGCGCGAGCAGAACGTCCCGCGCCGACGCCTCCGCGTCGAGCGCCCGGTCGTCATCACCGACAAGGACGTCGCCCTGACCGCCGCCCCCCTGCCCGAGGGGCTGCTCATCACCTACGTCCTCGACTACGGGCGGATGTTCGTCAAGAGCCAGACGCACACCGTCCTCCTCGACCGCGAGACCTTCATCCGCGAGATCGCCCCGGCGCGCACCTACGTCCTGCGCCCCGAAGTGGACGCCTTTATCAAGATGGGTATGGGCCGCGGCGCCACCCCGGAGAACACCGTCGTCCTCGAACCCGACGGAAGCTGCTCCGTGCCGCTGCGCTTCCCCGACGAATGCGCCCGTCACAAAGTCCTTGACATGATCGGCGACCTGTCGCTGGCCGGCGCGCCTCTGTGCGGCAGGTTCGTCGGCTACAAGTCCGGTCACGGAACGAATGTGCGCCTGGCCCGCGCCCTGGCCGAAGGCGCGCAGGGAGAACCCCATGCCCAAGGTTGACGCCACCGCCAAGGTCCACCCCGACGCCGAACTTGCCGACGACGTCGTCGTCGGCCCCTTCACCGTCATAGACGAGTTCGTGCGCGTCGGCGCGGGCACCGTCATCGGCAGCCACTGCGTCCTCACCGGCCACACCGAACTCGGACGCAACAACCGCGTACTCAATCACGTCTCCCTCGGCACGCCCCCGCAGGACCTCTCCTATCGGGGCGAGCCCACCCGCCTCCTCATCGGCGACAGCAACACCTTTCGCGAGTTCGTCACCGTCAATACCGGCACCGTCAAGGGCGGGGCCATCACGACCATCGGCAACCAGTGTCTCTTCATGGCCTGTTCGCACGTCGCCCACGACTGCTGCGTCGGCGACCGCGTCATCATGGCCAACTGCGCCCTCCTCGCCGGCCACGTCAAGGTCGAAAACGGCTGCGTCCTCAGCGGCCTGACCGCCGTGCATCACTTCGTCACCCTCGGGGCCGCCAGCATGATCGGCGGACTCACCGGCGCCACCAAGGACGTTCCCCCCTTCATGATGATGCTGGTGGACCATCACGCCCCCCGCGCCGTCAACGTCGTCGGCATGAAGCGCAACGGCTACAGCGACGTCGAGATCGAGTCCGTCCAGCGCGCCTTCCGCCTGCTTTACCGTTCCAAGCACTCGCGCGCGGAAATCCCGAAGATCCTCGAGGACAACGGCATGATGACCCGGGCGACGCGGAGCCTGCTGGATTTCGTCGCGCGCTCCGAGCTGGGCAAGCTCGGGCGCTATCTGGAATGCACCCGCCAGGAACGCGGAGGCCGCGCGTGAGCCGCCTCAAGGTCGGCGTCGTCGGCGTCGGGCATCTGGGCAAGGAGCACGCCCGGGTGTACGCGGAGATGCCCGATGTCGAACTTGTCGGCGTTGTGGACGCCTCCGAGGAACAGGCCCGCGCCGTCGGACGCAAGCTCAAGGTTCCTGCCGCCGCAGACCCGGCCTTCCTCCTCGATCGCGCGCAGGCCGTCAGTGTCGTCGTGCCCACCCTCTACCACCACGCCGTCGCCCTCCCCTTCCTTCGTCGCGGCCTCTCCGTGCTGGTTGAAAAGCCCATGACCTTCCGCGTGGAAGAGGCAGAGGAACTCGTCGCCGCGGCCGCCGCCTCCGGCGCTCGCCTCCAGGTCGGCCACATCGAACGCTTCAACCCCGGCTTCAAGGCCATCGCCGGCATGGGCCTCAAGCCGCTGTTCATCGAATGTCACCGCCTCAGCCCCTTCCGCTTCCGCTCCGCCGACGTCGGCGTCGTCTTCGACCTGATGATCCACGATCTCGACATCGTCCAGTGCCTGGTGGCCGCCCCCCTCGCCCGCGTCGAGGCTGTCGGCGTGCCCGTCATCTGCAAGCACGAGGACATCGCCAACGCCCGCCTCGTCTTCGAGAACGGCTGCGTCGCCAACCTCACCGCCAGCCGCGTCTCTCTCAAGTCTCTCCGCCGGATCCGCTTCTTCGCCCCCGACTGCTACGTGGCCATTGACACCATGGAGAAGACGGCCACCGTCTATCGCAAGAAACCCGGGTTTGAGGAGGTGGCGGAAAAGCTGCGCGACGCCTCCGCCGCGCGCCTGATGATCGAAATGGGCAAGATGGTCTATAACGACCTCGTGGACATCCAGAAACTGCCGATCGGCGATGAGGAGCCGTTGAAGGCGGAGCTGCGCTCCTTTGCGGCTTGCGTGCGCGAAGGACGCG
>JAKJEM010000002.1:79176-93066 GCA_022705425.1 Planctomycetota bacterium | reverse complement strand
TCCGCCGCAACCTTCAGGCCGCCGGCGCCGCTGTCGGCGCCCTCCCCGGCGCGGCGGGTTGACCTCATGCGCTCCTATCCCCGCGTCTTCATCGCCGCCGGAGAGCGCTCGGGCGACCAGTTCGGCGCAACGCTGGCCGAGGCCCTGCGCGCCCGCGACCCCGATGTCCGCCTGACCGGCCTGGGCGGCCCGCGCATGGCCGCCGCCGGTGTCCACCTCATCGGCGACACCGTTTCGCACGCCGGCATGGGGTTCTTCTACACCCTGCTCCGGTTTGGACACTGGGCCTCCCTCTTCCGGCGCTCCGTTGCCGAGTTCCACCGCGAAGCGCCCGATGTCCTCGTGCCGGTGGACAACCCCGGCTTCAACCTGCGCCTCGCCGCCCACGCCCGCCGACGGCGCATTCCCGTCTGTTACTACGTCAGCCCCCAGGTCTGGGCCTGGCGGCCCCGGCGTATCCGCCGCATCGGGCGATGCGTGGACCGCATGATGACCCTCTTCTCCTTCGAGAAGCCGCTCTACGACGCCATCGGCGTGGACTGCCGCTGCGTCGGCCACCCCCTGCTCGACTACATGCCCGCCCGCCAGGCCGCCCCCGGCTTCCTTTCCGCTCTCGCCTCGACTGAGACCGTCGGGCTCCTGCCCGGCAGCCGCGACCAGGAGGTCAAGCACTGCTTCCCCATCCTGTGCGCCGCCGCTGCCGCCCTCCGTCGCGCCCGTCCCGGGCTGCGCTTCCACGTGGCCGCCGCCTCGTCTGAGCATCTGCTTCGCATCCGCGCCATCCTGGCGCGCCACGACCTTCCGGCGGAGGTTCACGTCGGGCGCACCGACGAGATCATGAAGGCCTCGCGCCTCTGCCTGGTCGTCAGCGGTACCGCCACGCTGGAGACGGCCTGGCACCGCACGCCGATGGTCGTGGTCTATCGCGTCGGCGCCTGGGCCCGCCCCTTCGCCCATCGCCTTCTCCACGTGAAGCACATCAGCCTGGTGAACATCCTGGCCGGGCGCGAGGTCGTCCCCGAGCACCTGCTGTTCAACGACGACGCCCGCCCCGTGGCGCAGTCCGCCCTGCGCCTGCTCGAATCCCCGGAAGCCCTCGATCGCTGCCGCCGCGACCTCGATGGCGTCCTCAGCGCCCTCGGCCCCCCCGGCGCCGGCACCCGCGCCGCGCAGGCGGTGCTGGAGATGGTGAGATAGCCGGCATGTCTCACTCTGTCCGCGGCGGGTTCTCCCACACCACGATCCGCTGCCAGCGCCGAATGTTCTCCTTCTCCTTGGCCACAATCGCCAGCAGGTTCGCGGTCTTCTGATGCGGGGGAATCTCGGCCACCGATACGGGACTGGTCGGCGTCCGCCCCCAGTCCACGCGCGGCCCGGCCTCCAGCGTCAGCACCGCGCGCACCGGCGTCACGCCGCCGCTTCCCTTTTCGGGGCTGACCTCGATCTGCGTGATCGCCACCCTGCCGACGAACTGCTCGCGGCACAGTCGCAGCATGGACAGGCCCTCCAGCACGCACGGGTCGCTCCAGAACTTCCCCGCCGCGCCCGGCCACTTGACGCCGTCGGGCACGACGACCGGCGGCATCAGCGCCGCAAGGTTGTCGGCCGTGAGGATGTAAACGCAGGGGTCCAGAATCATCCCGTCGCCGTCCACGACGTAGTACTTGCCCAGATGCTGCACCAGGGCGAAAGGTTCGCGCAACTGAAGGTCAATGTCCAGACGGTTGGGGAAGACCTTCCGCACGCGGATCACGTCGCGCACCCACGGACTGGCCAGGTACGCGTCGCGCGTGATGGCCGCCAGGTCCGAACGGAAGACGCTGTGCCAGGTGGAGAGAACGCGGGTCGTGTCCGTCCGGAGGAAGTCGCGCTTCATCTCCTCCGTCCGCACCCACTTCTTCACCATCTCGTCCTTGCCGTCGCGGTCGAGCGACACCAGCGCGGGCTGCACCTGGAACTCCCGCCGCGCCGTGACGGACTGCCACAGCCGCGTCAGCGCCACGATCAGCACCGCCGTCAGGACCGCCGCCACAACGACCACCACGATGGTGACCGTCATCTCCTTCTGGCGGTCCCCGGCCTCCTCCTCTTCCTTCCTGCGCGCCATGGTTCTCTTCCGACTAAGCCTGCCGTTCGGAAACGTTCACCTGCGCCGCGTGGGCGTCGGCCAGCGCCATCTCCGAAATCCGTTCGCACAAGTCCGGGAACTCCACCCCCGACGCCTTCGCCGCCATCGGGAAGAGGCTGTGGTCGGTGAAGCCGGGGATCGTGTTCACTTCCAGGACGTAGATGCAACCGTCCGATTCGAGCATCAGGTCCACCCGGCTGAGATGCCGGCAACCGATGGCGCGGTGCGCCGCCACGGCCACCTCCTGCATCTTGTCGCGCAGTTCGGGGGCGATGTCCGGGTTCAGCAGCCGCTCCGTTTCGTCGCCGTACTTGGCGTCCAGATCGAAAAACTCCCGCTTGTGGCGGATTTCGATGACCGGAAGCGCGCTCTCGCCCAGGACGCCCACGGTGAACTCGCGCCCGGCGATGTAGCGTTCGAGCAGCGCCTGGTGCCCGTACTTGAAGGCCTTGGCCAGGCCGATGGCCACGTCCTCGACGCTCCGGGCCAGCGTCACGCCGTAGCTCGATCCCTGCCGCAGCGGCTTGACCACCAGCGGCAGCCCGGCCTCGCGCACCGCCGCGTCAATCTGCGTCCACTGCTGCGTCGTGGTCACCAGGCGGAAGGGGGGCGTCGGCACGTCGTGGGTAATGAAGAAGCACTTTGAGGCCATCTTGTCCATCCCCGCGCGGCTGGCCTGCGGGTCGGATCCCGTGTAGGCGATCCCCGCCTGGTCGAGCAGCGCCTGCACGCCGCCGTCCTCGCCGAAGCGCCCATGGAGCGCCAGGAAGGCCACCTCCGGCTGCGCCTCCACCACCGGAGCGATGCTCTCCGACAGCAGGTCCACCTCCACCACATCGTGCCCCTTGGCGCGCAGGGCCTCGACAACCGCCTTGCCCGACTTGAGCGACACGCCGCGTTCCTCCGACACGCCGCCCATCACCACCGCGATTCGTCGCCGCATGGTCCGATCCCTTTCCTTGTCAGTTCCCGGTCTGAGGCCAGCAGTGAACCTCATGTTCGAGGACGATTCCCCAACGGTCGCGTACGCGAGCGCGGACCGCCCCTGACAGGGACAGCACATCCGCGGCCGTCGCGCGGCCGAGATTAATCAGGAAGTTCGCGTGCTTCTCCGACACCGCCGCCCCCCCGACGCGATGGCCGCGCAGCCCCGCGTCGGCGATCAACCGCCAGGCCGGCTCCGGCGCGGAGTTCCGGAAGAAGCACCCGGCGCTGCGTTTTCCGAGCGGCTGCGCTTGCGCCTTCTCGCGCAGAATGGCGCGCGTCCGCTCGCGCACCGCCTCGGGCGTCTCCGGCGTCAGCTTCAGCTCGACCGCCGCCACCGGCTCGCGCAGGCTCGTCTCGCGATATCCCCACCGGACCTCCGCGCCGGGACGCTCTACCAGCCCTCCGTCCTCCGCGACGCACCACAGGCGCTCGACGCAACGCCCGATCGTCCCGTGCCGTCCCCCGGCGTTCATTCGCACCGCCCCCCCCACGGTGCCGGGGATGCCCACCAGCGGTTCGAGTCCGGAGAGGCCGCAGTCCAACGCATAGCGCGCCAGCGCGCGCAAGGGCAGCCCCGCCGGGGCCACGATGCGCGAGCCCCGCCTCTCCGGCGCGCCGGAGAGGCGCGTCGTCGTCACCACCACCGCCCGCACCCCGGCATCGGCCACCAGGAGGTTGCTGCCGCCGCCCAAGAGCAGCGCGGGACGTCCCGAGGCGCGCGCCGCGCCCCAGGCCTCGGCGAACTCCTGCGCGTCGCGCGGCTCCAACAGCGCCTCCGCCGCCCCGCCGATGCCGAACGTCGTCCGGCAGGCCAGCGGCGCCTCGCGCGTCAGAATCGCCTCAAAGCCGCGAAACCACGACATGCTGGGTCTCTCGCTTCCGCAACTCGCGCAACAAGTCGTGCGCCACGTTGTCCACGGGTCCCGCGCCCATGGTCATTACCACATCGCCGCTCTCCACCACCTCCAGCAGCCGCGACAACGTCTCCTGCAGTTCGTGTCCGTACTCCGCCGCGACGCCGTTCTTCTGCAGCTCCTGGACGAGGTCGCGCGCGTGGACGCTCTGGCGGTCTTCGTCCGAGTCGCGCGCCGCATAGATATTCGGCACGATCACCCGGTCCGCCTTGCCGAAGGACTGCGCGAATTCCGGCAGCAGCATCCGCGTCCGACTGTACTGGTGGGGCTGGAAGACGCACCACAGCCGCCGCTGCGGGTACTCCTCGCGCGCGGCGGCCAGCGTCACCTGAACCTCGGTGGGGTGGTGTCCGTAGTCGTCCATCACCGTGACCCCCGCCGCCTCTCCCAATCGGTCGAAGCGCCGCTTCGCGCCGCGGAAGGTGGCCAGCGCCTCGCGCACCGACTGGCGGTTGGCCTCGAAGAAAGCGCACACGGCGATGCACGCCAGGGCGTTGCGGGCGTTGTAGAGCCCCGGCGCCAGGAGCTCGTAGCTGCCGAAGTCGCGCCCGCGGTGGAGCACGCGGAACTGCGTGCGGCCCTCGCGGCGCGTGAAGCGATCCAGCCGCCACAGGCAATCGCGCCCCTCGCCGAAGGTCTCGCGCGTGGCGCCGATCCGCTCTGTGGCGCGCATGGCGGCCGGGTCGTCGCCGTTGACGACCACGATCCCCTCCGGGTCGGTGCGCCGGGCGAACTGCTCGAAGGACGTCTCCAGCTCCGGCAGCCCGCCGGAGTAGTAGTCCAGGTGGTCGCGGTCAATGTTCGTGATGACCGCCGCGCGCGGCGTCAGGTTGTGGAAGGAACGATCGAACTCGCACGCCTCCACCACGAACGGCCCCTCCCGTGCGCCGCACAGCGCATTACCGCCGAGTTGCGGCACCAGCCCCCCCACAACCACCGAGGGGTTCGCCCCCGCCACGCGCAGCGCCCAGGCGATCATGGACGTGGTCGTCGTCTTGCCGTGCGATCCGCTGACGGCAATCCCGTCCCGCCCCTGCATCAGCCAGCCGAGGGCCTGCGCGTATTTCAGGACCGGGATTGCCCGCCGCTGCGCCTCGCGCAGTTCGGGGTTCGTGTCGCGCACCGCCGCCGAGATGATGACCAGGTCCGGGCCGCCGGCGATGTGCTCAGGGCTGTGGCCGACGGAGAAGGCGATGCCGCGTTCGGCCAGTTCCGCCGTCAGGTCCGTCGCCTTGGCGTCGCATCCGCTGACCATGCAGCCGAGGCGTTTGAGGATGCGCGCGATTCCGCTCATGCCGATGCCGCCGATACCGATGAGATGGGCTCGCTTGCCGCCCAGCGCCGAGGGGGCGCAGGGGCCCGCCGCCGGCGTCGGACGCGGGTCGCCCGCTCCGTCGCCCCACAGCGACAACTGCCCGCCCGGGACTCTGGACAATCGCCTTCGGCGCGCCATCCTCTACGTTCCTCCAATCCCCGCTGCCGCCGGAACGCCCACCGGCGCCGTGCCGCCCGGCAGCAAGTCCGTCAGCCGCCGCGCAATCTCCGCCGCCGCGTGCGGACGCCCGAGCGTCAGGCTCGCCGCCCGCATGCGCGACAGGGCCAAGGGGTTCTCCATCAGGTTCAGTACAAAGGCCGCCAGCCGCCGCCCATCCAGGTCCTCCTGCTCGAAGATCAACGCACCCCCCGCCCCGGCCAGAACCTGCGCATTGCGCCGCTGATGATCGTTCGCGGCGCTCGGCAGCGGCACCAGCAGCGCCGGGACGCCCAGCGCCGTCAGCTCCGCCAGCGTCGTCCCCCCCGCGCGGCAGAGCGCCAGGTCACACACCGCGTAGGCCGCGCCCATCTCCTCGATGAAGGGGCGCGTGACGGCGCAGAGGCGTCGCCCCCGGCACGCCGCGCGCGCCTCCTCGAAGCCCGTCCGCCCGGCGCTGTGCAGGATCTGAATGCGGTCGGCCTCGGCCTCCAGATGCGGCAGCGCCTCGGCCACGGCGCGGTTCACCGCCAGCGCGCCGAGACTGCCGCCCAGGACCAGCAGCGTCCGCTTCGCCGGATCGAGGCCGAACGCCGCAGCGGCCTCCTCGCGCGAGGGACGCCGCAGGATTTCCGCCCGCACGGGGTTCCCCGTCACCCGCACGCGCTCCGGGCGCGCGAACAGCCTCTCGATCCCCGGCCACGGCGCGTACGCCTCCGTCGCCCACCAGGAAAGCCACCGGTTCGTCTTGCCCGGGATGGCGTTCTGCTCCATCAGCGCCAGCGGGCGATTCGCCAGCACCCCCGCCAGCGACGGCGCCAGCGCCGCATGTCCGCCCAGGCTTACCACGACGTCGGGCGACAGCCGGCCGACGAGCCGCCGCGCGGCCACAAGCCCCCCCGCCGACCGGAAGGCCCAGCGCGGCATCCCGAGCAGCGTCCGGCTGAAACGCATGTTCGCCAGCCCGGCAAACTCGAAGCCGCGCGCCTCGACCAAGCCGCGCTCCATGCCCTCCTGCGTCCCGGCGAAGACCGCACGCACCCGCTCCCCGTGGAGGCGGCGCAACTCCTCGGCCACGCTCAGGCCGGGCATCAGATGCCCGCCCGTGCCGCCGCCGGCAAAGAGCACCGTCATGCGCTGTCCCGCCGTTCGTTCCATGTCCTAGCCTCCCGCCCCGCCGGGCGCCGTCGCCCCGCAGTTCGGAACCGTCGGCGCGGGCGCCGACGCCGCCTCGCCGCACCGCGCCGATACGCTCAACAGGATCCCCACGCCGATCAGGCTGATGACGAGCGAGGACCCGCCCGAGGAAACGAAGGGAAGCGCGATGCCCTTCGTCGGCATCGAGGCGGTGACCACGGCCACGTGCATCAGCGCCTGGAAGGCGATCATCACCGTCACGCCGAAGGCCAGCAGCGCACCGAACCGGTCGGGCGCGCGCGCGGAGATCTTCATCCCCTGCCGCACGAGCGCCGCAAAGGCCGCCAGCGTCAACAGCGCCCCCACCAGCCCGAGTTCCTCGCCGATAATCGCGAAGATGAAGTCCGTGTCGGGCTCCGGGAGGTAGTAGAGCTTCTGCTGCCCGCCGCCGAGACCGCGCCCGAAGATGCCCCCGCTGCCGAGGGCGATCAGCGAATGCTGCACCTGGTAGGCCGCGCGTCCGTCGTGCGTCCAGGGATTCAGGAAGGCCAGCACCCGATCGGCACGGGCCGGGGAGTTCCAGACCAGCGCCGCCGCCCCCACCGTCGCCAGCGCGCCCACCACCCCCACCGGCAGCAACGGCGCGCCGGAAGCCAGCACCATCAGCGTCCCGATGGCCCCCACCAGCGCCGCCGTCCCGAAGTCCGGTTCCATCACGATCAACGCGGTGGCCGCCAGCACCACTGCCATGCAGACGCCCATGCTGGCGTACTCGCGCATCCGCTCGCCCCGCCGCGCGCACATCGCCGCCACGATGACGATCAACGCGATCTTGGCCGCCTCCGAAGGCTGGAACCCCACCGGCCCGAAGCGAATCCACCGGCGCGCCCCGTTCTTGAAGGTCCCGATTCCCGGAACCAGAACGAGCACCAGCAACACCCCCGCCGCAATCGCCAACGGCAGCGCCCAGCGCTCGAAACGCCGGTAGTCCATCCGCGACAACACCAGCATCGCCACCACGCCCGTCGTCACCCAGAGCAGATGCTTCAACAGGTACCACGTCCCCACGTCCAGCGTTGAGGCGCGGGCGGAGATCACCGAATAGACCATGACCGCGCCGAGCGCCAGCAGCGTCGCCACGCAGCACAGCACGATCCCGCTTGTCTTGTTCATGTCAGTAGCACGTCGCCAGAACCAGGGAAAGCACCGCCGACACCACGCCCACGATCCAGAACCGCATCACGATCTTCTGCTCCGGCCACCGCAGGTGGACCTGGAAGTAGTGGTGGATCGGCGTGATCGGGAAGATGCGGCGGCCCGTCAACTTGAAGCTCGCGATCTGCAGCGCCACCGTCGCCTCGTCAATCACGAACACCGCCCCCAGCACGAAGACCAGCAGGTCGAGTTTGGCCACGAGCGCGATATAGGCCAGCAGCCCGCCGAGTGTCAGGGAGCCCGTGTCGCCCATGAAGATTTGCGCCGGGTGGGCGTTGTACCACAGGAAGCCCGTCGTCGCGCCCGCCACCGCACCGGCCAGCACCAGCGCCTGGGCCGTGCCCGGCGGCTGGAATTGGTGCGTCTGGGCCACGTTGACGAAAACCATCGGGATCACCAGGATCATCGCCCCGGCGGCGATGGCCATGCCGCCGCCCGCCAGCCCGTCGAGGCCGTCGGTCAGGTTCACCGCATTCGAGAGCGCGGCCATCAGAAAAGCCGCCCAGAGGACGTACCACCCCCCCAGGTCCCAGGGCGACGACGCCGTCGGAGCGAAGAGCATCGTCGCCGCGTTCGGCTGGCCTTCGCCCGCAGCAAACGCGCCGCTGCGCATCAGGAGGTAGCCCACCCCCGCGCCCAGCAGAAACTGAACCAGGAGTTTCTGCTTCTTGTTCAGCCCTCGTGCGGGCTTGTGATACAGCTTGATGTAATCGTCCACGAACCCCGCCACTCCCAGCACCGCCACCACCCCCACGGCCAGCATGGCGTGGTCGGTGCTCAGGTCGTTCCACAGCAACGCCGACACCAGGACGCCGGCGATGATCATGAGTCCCCCCATCGTGGGGACGTTCTTCTTCTGCGACTGCACCGCGTCCAGGCCCGCGTGGTCGGGCTGACGGGTGTCCTCGATGACCTGCTTCTCCCGAAAGAAGCGGATCAGCCACGCGCCGACCGCCAGGCTGACGACGAATGCCGTCAGCCCCGCCAGGCCCACGCGCAACATCGGCGATGTCACCAGACCGGCCAGCACGCGCTTACGCCTCCCGCCCGTTCTTCAGTCGTTCCACGAATCGCTCCATGCGCATCCCGCGCGAACCCTTCACCAGCACGGCGTCCCCGGCGCGCAAATCGGCGCGGATTTCGTCCGCCACGCCATCGAGTGTCTCCGCACCATGCGCCGACTTCAGTCCCGCGGCGGCGGCCGCGCGCGCCACGGTCGGCGCGAACTGCCCCACCGCCCAGAGCGCGTCAACGCCGCGCCGCACCGCCTCCGCCCCCAGCCAGGCGTGCAGCCGCTCCCCCGCCTCGCCCAGTTCCAGCATGTCGCCCAGCACGGCCACCCGCCGCCCCGCCACGGGAAGCTCGCCGAAGGTCTCCAGCGCCGAGCGCATCGAGCCCGGGTTCGCGTTGTAGCCGTCGAAGTGCACCTCGATGCCCCCCACCCGCTCGACCTGGTAGCGCATCTCCGGCATCCGGAAGGAGGCCAGCCGCGCCGCCGCGCGCGCCAGGTCCAGCCCCAGCGCCTCCGCCACCGCCAGCGCCAGCAGCGAGTTATTGACGTTGTGCCGTCCGGGCACCGTCAGGCGCACCGGACAGCCGCGCACGACGTACCGGTAGCCGCCCTCGCACGCCGCAACCTGTTCGGCCCGGAACTCCGCCTTCGGCCCCGTTCCGACCGCCACCGTCCGCCCCGAGTGCCGGCTCTTCAGGAAGTCGAACCACTTGTCGTCCGCATTCAGGAAGGCTGCGCCCTTCGGACCCAGCGCTTCGAGCAGCTCGGACTTCGCCCGCGCGACGCCCTCCTCGGAACCCAGGCCCTCGAGATGCGTCTCCGAAATGCTCGTGATCATCCCGGCGTCCGGCTCGGCGATGCGCGCCAATTCCGCGATCTCTCCCGGCGCGTTCGTCCCCATCTCCACCACCGCCGCCCGGTCTTCCGCCTCGAGCAGGAAGAGCGTCAGCGCCACCCCCACCTCCGTGTTGAAACTCCTGGGTGAGCGCTTGCACGGCATCTGCTCCGAAAGGACGTGCCAGGTCATTTCGCGCGTTGTCGTCTTGCCGTTCGAGCCGGTGATGCCGACGACCGTTCCCCCCCACCGGCGCCGATAGGCGCGAGCCGAATCGCCCAGGCAGCGCACGGTGTCGGCCACGCGAATGAGCCGGTCGCGCAGTTCCGGCGCTACGGCCACGTCGCGCGACACCACCGCCGCCACCGCCCCGCGCGCCAGCACCTCGGGCACGAAGTCGTGGCCGTCCACGCGCGCGCCAGGCAACGCAAAGAAGAGTTCGCCCGGCTGAAGGGCGCGACTATCGGTGGAGACGCCCGTAATGTCCACGGTCCTCCTTTCCGAGCGTCTCCCGATAGCTCCCACGATCTCCACACCCACAGCTCGCATTCGAGTCTCCTCAAGCCCCGAGGGGGGGCGTTTCGTTCAGCCGGCGATCTTCGGCGCGTCGGCCAATGCCTTCTTCACCGCCTCGCGGTCGTCAAAGGGGATCACCGTGTCCTTGAAACGTTGCGTGCACTCGTGTCCCTTGCCGGCGATCAGCACAAGGTCGCCCGGCTCGGCGGCGCGGATCGCCTCCGTGATGGCCGCCTGCCGGTCCGGTTCGACGCGCAGGTTCCGGCGGCTGCTCACCCCCGAGAGGATTTCCTCGATGATGTTGAGCGGGTCCTCCGTGCGCGGGTTGTCGCTGGTCACCCACGCCAGGTCGGCGCCTTCCTCGACGGCGCGGCCCATACGCGGACGCTTCGTCCGGTCGCGGTCCCCCCCCGCCCCGAAGACCACCAGGATGCGGTTGTGCGGCAGTCGCCGCAGCGATTCGAGCACGCTCCGGAGCGCCTGGTCCGTGTGCGCAAAATCCACCAGCACCTTGCAGCCCCGCGCGCAAGGCACCGGCTCAAGCCGTCCCGGAACGGGCGGCGCGTTCTGCAGCCCGTCGCGCACGCAGCCCAGGTCCAGCCCCAGCGCCAGCGCCGCCGTGGCCGCCCCCAGCGCGTTGTGAAGGTTGTGCGCCCCGATGAAGGGCAGGCGGATCTCCGTCCGCCCCGCCGAGGATTCCAGCGTCATCTCGATGCCGTCGAGTGTCGCCTGGCAGATTTCCCCCCGCACATCCACGCCCGGCTGCGTGCCGTACTTCATCACCCGCGCAAAGGTCGCCTCCTCCATGTACTCTGCGCTCTTGTCGTCGGCGTTCAGCACGGCGTAGCCGGCCGGGCCGAGCATCCGGAAGAGCTGCGCCTTGGCGTCGCGATAGGCCGAGATCGTGCGATGGTAGTCCATGTGTTCCGGCGTCAGGTTCGTGAAGACCGCCGCCGACCACTGGATGAAGTCCACGCGGCGCATGCACAGCGAATGCGACGACACCTCCATCGCCGCGTAGTCCATCCCCTCGGCAGCCATCTCGGCCAGGTACTCCTGGATGTCCACCGACTCCGGCGTGGTGATCGAGGCCGGAACGCTGCGGCGTCCCGTTTCATAGGAAATGGTGCCGAGCAGCCCGCAGCGGGCGCCGGACGCTTCGAGGATGGAGCGCAGCATGTAGGTCGTCGTCGTCTTGCCGTTGGTGCCGGTGACGCCGACCACCTGCAAGCGGCGCGAGGGGCGGCCGAAGAAGCTGTTCGCCAGCGCCGCCAGCGCCCGCCGCGCGTCAGGGACCACGAACTGCGGCGTCGAACGCGACAGGCGCAGCGTCCTTTCCGCCACGATCGCCGCCGCCCCGCGCTGCAACGCATCCTCCGCAAAGGCCGCGCCGTCGCGCTGGTGGCCCGCGATCGCCACAAAGGCGAATCCGGGCTTGACGCGCCGCGAGTCGTGCGTCACGCCCGTCACCTCAATGTCCTCGTACTCCGGCGACACCGGCCCGTGGGCTCCCGGCAGGAGCTTCGTCATCTTTCCCAGTTTCACGGCCTCTCCCTCATTCTGGTCTGTCCGCGCCTAGCGTCTTCGCGCAGGGGGCGGGGCGTCCTTCAACGCCACGGTCCGCTCTTCCTCCCCGGCTGTGACCCGGGGAACCCGGAACATGCTCAAGGTGCGCTCGGCGATCTTCGCCACGGCCGGGGCCGAAACCACCCCGCCGTAGTACGACCCGCCGCTCGGCTTCCGGCAGACCACACCGATCACGTAGCGCGGGGTCTCCACCGGCGCGATGCCGACAAAGGCCGCCGCGTACGTTCCCGGTTCGTACCCCCGCGCCCCCTCGCGCGTCAGTTGCGCCGTGCCTGTCTTGCCCGCCATCGGGTACCCTTCGATTGCCACGCTGCGCGCCGTCCCGCGCGCCACCACCCCCGCCAGCAGGTCGTGGCACATCAGGCGGGCGGTGCTCTCCTGCAACGCGCGCTCGAAGACCGGCGCCGGCGGCCCCTGCAGGCGCCGACGACCTTCCGTGTCCCACAGCCCGCCCAGCACGCGGGGCTTGATGCGCCATCCGCCGTTGGCGAAAACGCAGAACCCTGCCGTCAGTTGCAGCGGGCTGACGGCCACCTCCTGCCCCATCGGCACGCTCGAGATTGTTAGCTTGCCCCACGCCTTGGGCGGGTGCAGCAGCCCCGCCGTCTCCCCCGGCAGTTCGATCCCCGTCTTGCGACCGAAACCATAGGCGCGCAGGTAGGCGTAGATCATCTCCGGTCCCATCAGCGCGCCGATCTGCGCCATGCCGATATTGCTGCTGTAAACGATGATGTCGCGCACACTGAGCATTCCGTACTCATGCACGTCGTGGAGTGTGCGTCCGCCCATGACATAAACCCCGTTGTGGCAGTCGAACATCGTCTCCGGGCGGACCAGGCGCTGCTCCAGCGCCCCCGCCGCCACGAACGGCTTGAAGGTCGAGCCCGGCTCCAGGCAGACGGCCACGGCCATGTTGCGCCGCTGCGCCTCCGGTGTCGCCTTGTAGTTCTCCGGGTCGAAGGGCGGCCAGCAGGCCATCGCCAGCACGTCGCCGGTCCAGGGGTCCATCACCACGGCGGCGGCCGTCTCGGGCTTGTGCTTGTCGCCAATCGCCGCCAGTTCCTCTTCCACGATCTGCTGGATGCGGATGTCCACCGTCAGCGACACCGATCGTCCATGCACTGCCGGTTTCACCCACACGTCGGGCCCGCCCATCGTCCGCCCCAGGCCGTCGCGGCGCACGAACTCCTCTCCCGGCGTGCCCGCCAACGTGGCATCGAACTCCGCCTCGATCCCCTCCAGTCCGTGCCCGTCCACCCCCACATACCCCAGCACGTGACAGAGCGACCGTCCGTAGGGATAGCGCCGAACACTTTCCGTAACGATGGTCACCCCCGGCAGCTTCGCCTGGCGGACGGCGTCGGCTTCGGCCTCCGTGGCCTTGCGCTTGATCCAGGCGAAGTAGCGGGACTGACCCAGCTTCTCCAGGACCTCGGCCTCGTTGACCTTGAGGAGGCGCGCCAGCCGCGACGCCACCGCCGCGCGTTCATCGGCCGGTACGGCGCGCGGGTTTACCGTCACCGAGGAGGAGGCCATCGTCACTGCCAGGGCGCGCCCTTCGCGGTCCAGGATCATCCCTCGCTGCGGCTCGAGTCGAAGGGTGGCGTTCTGCATCTCCCGCGCCTTGCCCGACAGCCATTCGTGGTCCCACACCTGGATGACCGCCAGGCGCACCCCCAGGGCAATGAACCCCGCCAGGAACAACAGATGGACGTACCCTCTCCGCACGTCCAGCGTTCCCCGCGAATGCTCCATGACTCCTCCGTCACCGCGCCCGTTGTCCGGGCGCTTCGATCAATGCCGCGCCGGCGACGCCCGGCGGCCCGCGCCCTCCGCCGGCGCCTTGCTCAACTCCAACGGGTCCGACAGGGCCAGATTCAACCGCTTGACTTCGCCCTCGATCCGCGCGGGGCTCCTCAAGGCGCTGATGTCGCACATGAGCTGCCGGTTGCCTTCCGACAGGTCGCGCGACTCGCGCTCCAAGCCGGCCACCCGGCGCTGCAACTGCACCACGCGCGCCCGTTGCGCCACGCCCACCAGCGCAAAGAAGCTGATGAGTAACACGAGCAGGATGTACCGTCCCGGCGT
>JAKJEM010000002.1:16689-79166 GCA_022705425.1 Planctomycetota bacterium | reverse complement strand
CCTCCTTCCCCCAGCCGCCGAACCGCGCGCAGCCGCGCCGACCGGCTCCGCGGGTTCACACCCACCTCTTCCTCCGACGGACGCAGCGGCTTGCGCGTCACCGCCGAGTACGTCCCCGCCGCTACCCCCGCCCGGAAGGCGTTCTTCACGCGCCGGTCCTCCAAGGAGTGGTAGCTGATGATCGCGCAGCGCCCGCCGGGCTTCAGCAACCCCGGCAGCGTCGCCAGGAAGCGATCGAGTTGTTCGAGTTCCCCGTTGATGTGGATCCGGATCGCCTGAAAAGCGCGGCGCGCCGGATGAAGCCGCCTCGGGCCCCTGGGCGCCGCCCGCGCGATGATCTCCGCCAGTTCGAAGGTCGTCCGAATCGGCGCCCGCTCCCGGGCGCGGACGATCGCCCGCGCCAGCCGCCGCGACGCGCGCTCCTCCCCGTAGCGGTAGATCACGTCCGCGATTTCCTGCTCCGTCGCCCCGCGCAACCACTCGGCCGCCGTCGGCCCGCCGTCCTCCGGGTTCATCCGCATGTCCAGCGGCCCGTCCACCCGGTAGCTGAAGCCGCGCGCCGGATCGTCCACCTGCGGCGACGCGAAGCCGAGATCGAGCAGTATCCCGTCCGCCCCCTCCTCGCCCGCCTTCCTGAGCACCGCGTCCAACTCCGCGAAGCCCGCGTGGAAGGTCCGCACCGACGCCCCTGCCTCCCCATCGAGACGCGCGCGCGCGCGCGCCAGCATCTGCGCGTCGCGGTCCACCCCGATCAACACCCCTCGCCCATCGAGGGCGCGCCGCAGCGCCCCGGCGTGTCCGCCCAGACCCAGCGTCGCGTCCACAAGAACCTCGCCCGGACGGGGCGTCAGAACCGCCATCGCCTCCGCCAGCATCACCGGCGCGTGCGTCAACGCTTCCAAAGCGTCCGCCGCCATCGCCCGATCCCCTGATTCGCCGGCCACCGCCGGCGCCGTCGTCTCTGACCGCATCCCGACGCCATATCCGAAATCGGCAGGTCTGCGCGCCGCCCGCCGTCGCCTTTGCCTTTGTCCCAGTCACCCGCCCGCCGGCGGTTTCGTCGAAAGACCGAGACCGTGTCCCGACACCTTGTCTATCTTCTCCGCCAACGTCGTCACCGTCTTGCGGTGGTACTGCTGCCACCGTTCCTTGTCCCAGATTTCCGCGCGGTTTACCGCGCCCACCCACACCACATCGCGGCTCAGCCCCGCCAAGTGACGCAGGTGATCGGCCAGGATGATCCGCCCTTCGCCGTCGCACTCGCGCACGTCCGCCGCCGAGCCGATCAGCCGCTGCGCATCGCGCAAGTCCGACCCCGCCAGTGCGTTACCGCGACCCAACTCAGCCAACATCTGCTCCCACCCCTCGGGGGTGTAAACCGCCACACACCCTTCCGTTCCGAGGGTCAAGAAGAACGTCGAGCACGCCGGCGCCCCCGACCGCGGCGGTTCCCGATACCGTTGGGGAACCGTCACCCGGTTCTTGGCGTCCAGCCTGAACTCAAACGTCCCAACGAACATCACCCTGTCTCCACTTTGGTGAACGCTAGCGGGATTTATCCACACTTCGCCACACCGAGCGACAAGATAGTGGATATCTTCTCCGCCGTCAAGCGAAAATCACATCTCTTTGTTGTTTTTTGTGACCGCCTGCCCCTTGCCACCAACCCCTTGTGTCATATGATGCATATGGACACTATCTGTAGTATGCACACGCATCTGCGTCTTGTGTGGATTTCGTGTCGCCATGCGTCACCCGATGTGGAAAACCACCCCCCAGGCCGTCACCGCAGCCCCCGTCATCAGCCCCACATCGCCCCACCGGCGGCCCCGCCACCGCCGGGCCCTTCGCCCCGCCTACTCCTCTTCCTCGTCCTCCTTGACCTCAAAGCTGAAGAACTTCTCGAAGAGCTTCTTGTCGAAGGCTTTCATGTACGCCTCTTCGCCGCTCACCTTGCCGGCCTCGAGCAGCTTCATGATGTGCGAGTCCATCGTCTGCATCCCGGAACGTCCGCCGCCCTGGATCATGGACTCGATCTTCGTCGTCTGCCCGGCGCGGATCAGATTGCCCAGAGCCGAACTGCCGACGAGAATCTCAAATGCCGCCACCCGGCCCTTGCCGTCGGCCGTCCGGAGAAGCTGCTGCGCGATGACGCCCATCAGCGAACTGGCCAGCATCGTCCGGATGCGCGATTGTTCCTCCGACGGGAACACGTCCACGATACGGTCCACCGTCTTGGCCGCCGAGTTTGTGTGCAGCGTGCCGAAGACCAGGATGCCCATCTCCGCGCAGCTCAGCGCCAGGGAGATCGTCTCCGGGTCGCGCATTTCGCCCACCAGAATCACGTTCGGGTCCATGCGCATGGCCGAACGGAGGGCCGCGGAGAAACTGTGCGTGTGCATGTGCACCTCGCGCTGCGTCATCAAACATTGCTTGTGCGGATGCACGAATTCGATGGGCTCTTCAATCGTCAGCACGTGACGCCGATAGTGTTCGTTGATGTAATTGATGATGCTCGCCAAAGTGGTCGTCTTGCCCGAGCCCGTCGGCCCGGTGACGAGCACCAGTCCGAACCCCAGTTCGACGAACTGGAGCACGGCATTCGGCAGCCCCAGTTGTTCGAAGGTCAGCACCTTGTCCGGGATCATGCGGAAGACCGCCGCCATGCCGTACTGCTGCCAGAGGTAGTTGCTCCGGAAGCGCGCATAGCCCTGTATGGAGTAGGCGAAATCGAGATCGCGCTCGCGCTGGTACGCGGCCCACTGCTCCGGCGTGCAGAGTTCCTGGAGTACGCGCTCCAGGTACTCGTTCGTCAGCACCGGGGCGTCAATCTCCTCGATGTCGCCGTGGACGCGCCACTTCGGCTTGTGGCCGACGGTCAGGTGAAGGTCCGAGGCGCTCATCTCGCGCATGTGTCCCAGCCACTTGTCGAGCTCCGCCATCGCTCTCCGCCGCTCCTTCGCTAATTATCGCCTCAGTGATGTCCGTCCGCCGGGGCCTCCGCCGCCACCTCCGGATAGAGCCGTGTCAGCTCCGCCCAGATCGCGTCTTCCGGCAGCTTGCCGTGCTTGCTCTGGTAGAAGAGGAAGGGGATGCGCTCGCGTTTGATCGGCTTGGCGTGCTTGGTCTTCCGGTCTATCTGCACCACGCCCACCTCCGTCAGCATCCGCTTCTTCAGCTTGTCCTCGGGGAGTTCCATCAGCGCATCCCAGTTGACCTGGTGCTCGCGCATCTTGCTCAGGTCGGTAAACTTGCTGCGGTCGAAGGCGCGCTCCAGCGCCGTCTCCGGAGAGATGATCCCCTGCTGCAGCAGCTTGTACAGCCCGTCGTCCATGAGCTGCATCCCCTCCTTGATCCCCGTCTGCATCATCGAGGGAATCTGGAAGGTGCGGTCCTCCTTGATGAGGTTCGCCATGGCGGGGGTGACGACCAGCACCTCGACGCACACCACGCGGCCCTTGCCGTCAAGCGTGGGCACGAGCTGCTGCGAGATGATCCCCCGCAGGGAGTCGGCGACCATCGTCCGGATCTGGTCCTGCTGACTGGGCGGGAAGACGTCCAGGATGCGGCCGATCGTCCGCGCGGCGTTCGTGGTATGCAACGTTCCGAGCACCAGGTGGCCCGTTTCAGCGGCGGTAATCGCCATCGAAACCGTTTCCAAGTCGCGCATTTCGCCGACGATGATGATGTCGGGGTCCTCGCGCAGACAAGCCCGCAATGCCCGCGCGAAGGACTCGGTGTGCTGGCCCACTTCGCGCTGGATGACGTGCATGTTCTTGGTGTGGTGCAGGATCTCGATGGGGTCTTCCAGGCAGATGATGTGGTCGCGCCGACGCTGGTCAATATGCTGCACCATCGCCGCCAAGGTCGTCGTCTTCCCGCAGCCGGCCTGCCCCGTGACCAGGATCATTCCCTGCCGATACTCCAGGAGTTTCTTGGCCACCGGAGGAAAACCCAGTTCGTCGAGGGAGCGCACCTCCGTGGGAATCAGGCGCAGGGTCGCGTCTATCCCGCGGTTCTGAACGCACACGTTCGTCCGGCAACGCCCCGCCTCCTCGGAGGCGTAGCTCATGTCGAGCTCCCAGTGCTCTTCGAGCTGCTTCTGCTGCTTCTCGCTCATGATCTCGTACAACATCCGCTTCGTGTCGTCGGCGGTCAAGTTGTTGTACTTGATCTTGCGCAGCGCGCCGTGCAGGCGCAGCATCGGCGGCGAGCCCACGCCGAAGTGAACGTCCGACGCCCCCAACTGCCGCCCCATCTTCAGGAACTTGTCAATCTCGGCCACCGCGCAGCCTCCTGCCACTGGCATTGAGCCCTCACGCGAGCCGACCCGCCCGGCGGGCCTGCCGTGTACTTTCTATCACAAGCGCCCACCCTTGGCAAGCAGCGTACCGGCCGGAAAGGATCGGGTCTGCCGGCGCCTGCGCGTTCGGTTGTGGGCAACGCCGAAGTGCCCTATAATGCCATGGGGGAGCGGCCTGACACAGGAGAGGATCATGGAAGCGGCAACGTGCGACGCAACGGAAGCCGGCGCCCCTCGCGGCGTGCGCTGGCACGAGTCTCCCCACCGTGTGACGCTCAGCGTCCGGGCCGGCGGCGTGGACTGGCGTTCCCTGGCGGCGGCCGCGATTGCGCTGATCTGGGCCGGGGTGTGGACGGTGTCGCTCGCGACCACGATCGCCGATGTCCGCGCCGGAACCGACGACGGCAACC
The DNA here is from genome assembly GCA_022705425.1 of Planctomycetota bacterium. Taxonomy (GTDB): domain Bacteria; phylum Planctomycetota; class Brocadiia; order CAIUPP01; family CAIUPP01; genus JAKJEM01. The sequence goes on along the minus strand of JAKJEM010000002.1, from coordinate 74,453 downwards.
CCGGTCCGGCCATCTTCGTCCAGGGGATCGCCGCCCTGGTCGGACTCTATTGCGCGGCCCTCTGCCTGTGGACGATGATCGGCTCGGAGCGGCTCGTGATCTCGGGCGGGCGTCTGCGCATGAGCAGCCCGTGGAGTTTCGGCGCGTTGCGCTACAGCTACGACCTCCGACGCGTTCAACCCTTCACCACCCAGCACAAAGACTGCGGCCTGGAGGGGGACAGTTGCTGCTGCCGGATCACGAACGAGGCCTACCCCCTCAGTTTCGGGGCGGGGGGACATCGCGTCGTCATCTTCTCCCATCTTCCCAATGCCGCGAAGGACTGGATCCGCGACCGTATGAACGTCGCGCTGGACCGCAGCCGCGGCGCGGCGATGACGCCGGCGCCCGTTCGCCCGGCGTGCTCCTGCGGACACGACCACTCGCACTGAGACGGCAAGGCGGACATGACCCATCAGGCCCCATCCGCGCCGCGCGCCCTGTTCATCATTGATAACCTGCGTCCCGGCGGCGCGCAGAAGGCCCTGTTGGCCATCGCCCTCGGCGCGCGCGCGGCGGGCATCGCGCCGCAGATCTGGTGCCTGGGCGGGACCTCGGAGGTCGAGCGCCTCTTCGCCGCCGCCGGCCTGCCCGTGCTCGGTGCGCGCGGCAGTCTCTGGAAGACCGCCGTTACGCCCCTCTGGCTTGCCTGGCACATACGACGCTCCCGCGCCGCGCTGGTACAGACCTTTCTTTTCCACTCCGACGTCAGCGGACGCATCGCCGCCGCCGCCGCGCGCCTGTTGCAGGGCGGAGGCCGCCCGGTCATCGTCAGTTCCGTCCGCGCCTCGAATGTCCGCCATCACGCCTGGCAGTTCGCCCTCCACCGCGCGACCGCCCCCCTGGCCGACGCCTTCGCCTGCGTCTCGGCGGCCTCACTGGACTTTGCCGCCCGCCGCGAGGGGGTGGACCGCGCGCGCGCCGTGGTGATTCCCAACGGCATTGACCCGCAGGACCTGGCCGGTCGCCCCGCCAAGGCCGCCGCCCGCCGCGCGCTCGGCCTCCCGGGCGATGCCTGGGTCTTTGGTACGCTCGGACGGCTGCATGAGCAGAAGGGCCAGGCCTACCTTCTCGACGCCGCCGCCCGGCTGAAAACGCATCTACCGCGCGCCGTCATCCTCCTTGCCGGGTACGGCCCCCTGGAAACCGCCCTCAAGGACCAGGCCCGTCGCCTCGGAATCGCCGACCGCGTCCGCTTCCTCGGCTATCGCCCGGACGTCCCCCTGCTCCTCTCGGCCATGGATGTCTTTGTGCTGCCCAGTCTCTGGGAGGGCATGTCCAACGCCATCCTCGAGGCCATGGCCGCCGAGCTTCCGGTGGTCGCAACGTCGGTGGATGGGAATGTCGAGCAAGTCGCCGAGGGAGAGACCGGCTTCCTTGTCCCCCCCGCCGATGCGGCCTCGCTCGCGGAGGCGATGCTCCGCCTGGCGCGAGACGCGACGCGCGCGCAGGAGATGGGCCGGCGCGCCCGAGCCCGCGTCGAGCGCGAGTTCTCCCTCGATCGCATGACGCAATCCTATGTCGCGCTCTACCGGCGTCTTCTCCATGAACGAGGTTTGGATGTCTGATTTCCTGCGGATGGCGAGCGCCGGGCTGACGGTCCTGCGCAGACCGCTGCGCGCGCGGACGCGCCCCCTCCATTTTCAGCTCGAGCCGATGGTCGGCTGCAACCTCCGTTGCCGCACCTGCCAGGTGCCGGACTACCCCCCCGAGCGCCGCGCCCACATGTCCCTCGACCGCTTCAGGCACATCTTCGATCAGGTGCGTCCGATCAAGGTTGCCCTGAGCGGCTCCGGCGAACCCTTCCTCAACCCCCAACTTCTCGACATCGTCCGCCACGCCAAGGCGGGCGGCGCGTCGGTGCTCACCACCACGAACTTCACCCTCGTTGAGAAGCGCCTGGACGAGATCGTCGAGTCCGGTCTGGACCTCATCAAGATATCCGTAGATGCCGTCGCGCCGCAGACGTACGAACGCATTCGCGGGCGCGACTTCCTCGAACGCATTCACGCCAACATTGCCGCCCTTCAGGAGGCCAAGCGCCGGCGCGGATCGGCCACGCCCTTCGTCCGGCTTCAGTTCGTCCTTCAGGCCGACAACCTGGATGAAACGGAGGAACTGATCCCCTGCGCCAAGCGCCTCGGCGCCGATTCCGTTTACTACCAGCCCCTTGAGACCCTCCTGGTCCCCGACCGCAAGGACGCCCTTACCCGCGGCGTCGAGTTCGAGCGCCTCCAGGCCCGCCTCGCCTCCGCCGCCGCGCGCGCGCGCGAGGCGCGCATCGCCACCAATGCGGGCGTCCTCCTGCGCAGCCTGCCCTTCTACTACCGCAAGTACCAACCCGGCGTGCCCCCCGACCCGCCCACCCGCGTCTGCCTGCTCCCCTGGTTCAGCCTCTACCTCAACGTCTTCGGCGATGTCCGTCCCTGCTGCTCCTTTGCCGAGGGGGACGTCGTCAGCCTCGGGAATGTCTTCGAACAGTCGTTCGAAGCTATCTGGAACGGCGAGAAGTACCGCGACTTCCGCCGCCGCTCGCGTGAACGCCGCCTCACCTACACAATCTGCCGGAACTGCATCCCCAACCGCCTGCGCGACTTCGTCAGCCTCTCCTCCGTCCTCCCCGGATTCCTCAGCACCGGAGGGGCGACCGAGTGAGCGGGCACGTAAACCACGAAGCCTCCAAGACACAAAGAACGACTCCAACTCCCCTTCCCTCGGAGACGAACGACACCGCCCGGCAGATCGTGGACGCCGCGTATGCTGTGCATTCCCGTCTTGGCTCCGGCCTCACCGAGAACGTGTACGAAGCATGCCTTGTCCATGAATTGGCGAAGCGCGGCTGTTCAGCGAAGCGACAAGTGCGCCTGCCGGTGCGTTATGATGGCGTCACCCTCAACGCCGCGCTGCGACTGGACATGGTGGTTGACGAGCGTGTCGTTGCCGAGCTGAAAGCCGGTGAGAGCATCCTGCCGCTGCACCGTGCACAGCTTCTGACTTATCTGAAGCTATCCGGTCTGAGATCGGGGCTGCTGGTGAATTCAACGTTGCCGTCATCAGTCACGGCATCCGGCGCGTTATCCTGCAGCTTTCCTGTGTCTTGGCGCCTTGGTGGTAAGAAATGACCCCTTCACTCCTCAATACGGACAACGCCTCCGCCCCGCCGCGAGGAATCGGCTGGGCGCTGCTGCTGGCCGCCCTGGCCGCCTCCTGGCTCCGCCTCGCCGGCCTCGGCGATTTGCCCCTGTGGTGCGACGAACTGGCCACCCTCGATCGGCTGAAACTCCCCCTCGCCGACCATCTCCGCGCGATGGCGGGAAATCATCCGCTCTATGAGATTCTGATGCGCCTCTGGATGCCCCCCGAGGGGTCCGACGCCTGGATGCGCCTCCCCTCGGCCCTGGCGGGAATCCTTGCCGTCGTCCTGACCTGGTTCCTCGTCCGACCGATGGGCTGGCGCATCGGCCTCATCGCCGCGTGGCTCATGGCCCTCTCCCCCCTCCACGTGATGTACAGCCGCATCGCTCGCGCCTACTCCCTGGCCTGCCTCCTGGCGGTGGCCAGCAACCTGGCTCTGCTGTGGATGATCCGCGAACGCCGCCTGCCCGCCGTGCTGGCCTACGTCTTCGCCACGGCGCTGATGATCTACTCCAACCTTGTCGCCGTCACCGTCTGGGCCGCCCAGGTCGTCTTCCTCGGCTGGCTCTTTCGCGAACACCTCCGCCGCGCGTGGATCGTCGTCACCGTCAATCTCGCCGTCCTCGTCCTTGTCGCCGTCTGGCTGAGCCAGCATCTCTGGGGCGCCGTCACCTGGGGCGCGGAGACCACCTACACCGGCGGCCAGCTCGGGCGCGCGGTCAAGGCCTGCTATCTCCCCTTCACCCTCTGCCTCGGCGAAACGGTCAACCCCGTAAACCTGTCGGTCGTCCTCCCCGCCTTTCTCGCCTTTGGCGGCGCGTTCATCTGGGGGACCGTGACCCTCCTTCGCGCCCGCTGCGACGTCGGCATCCTCTTCCTCCTGCAGGCCGCCGCCGGCCTCCTGATGGGCGTGGCCTTCCCCGCCGTGGCGCCGAAGCACCTGACGATCCTCCTCCCCGCCTGGGCGGCCATCGTCGCGGCCGGGGTCGGCCTGATGGAGCGCCGCCTCGCCGCTCTCTTTGCCGCCGTGATCCTGGCCGCCTCCTTCGCCTCGCTCTTCAACTACTTCACCGAGCGCCAGTTCGCCGATGCCGACATGGTCACCCCCTGGCGCGACATGGCCGCCACGATCGAACAGAACCGCTCCGATCCCTCCGTGGTGCGTGTGGGCTACCGCCCCGACGACGGCGCCTGCCGCATGTTCCTGCGCTACTACCGCGGCGGCGCCGAGGTGGCGCGACTCGAAGTGGACGACTGGCGCGCTGTCCTCGAAGACGACGCGGCCAACCTGCGCGAGGTGTGGTTGCTCCTGCACGACGGCGACCCCTGGCCCGAGGTGGAAGGCTGGCTCGCCGCCTCCGGCCTCGACGCGCGCCGGTGGAACTTCCAGTGGGAAGAACAGACCCTCAAGGGCCTTCGCGAAGGCTGGAGCAGCCGGCACAAGTACCGCGCCCCGCTCTACCGGCTCTATCGCCTCCGGATGTCCCCCGCGCCCGAAGGCTGATGCCCCCTTACCGCTCCTCGCGCCGGGCCGCCCCGCCCCTGACGCGCCGCCGGTACCAGCTCCGCGCATAGCGCAGGAACATCCGGTTGCCAAAGACATCCTGCAGCGTCGCCTTCGCCCAGGCCGCCCGCCAGCGCAGGCGCGTGGTGGCGCTCAGCCGCGCCCGGACCGCGGCCGGCATATCGCCCGGACGCCCGGAGTAGTCGCACCGCTCGCACAGCGTCATCGCCCGCCCCGGACGCAGCAGCTCGCGCCGCACCCGCGCGTAGGCCTCGTTCCGCCAGAGATCCGCCAGCGTTGCCTCGTGCAGGTTCCCCAGGATCGCCTCGCGCCGGTAGTCCTGGCAGCACAGCAGAAGACTGCCGTCATAGGCGATGTAGATCTGCCGGAAGGGCCGTTCGCATGGCAACCGCCAGGGCGTCTTCGGAACGGGCCGGCCCGGCACGTTCCCCGCGCGGTTCGTCAGGGTTGCATCGGCGTCGCGCTCGTACAGGAACACAACCGCGCGCGCCCGGTCGGACAGCGCGGCGTGCATCCGCGTGTATCGCTCCGGCATGACCTTGCCGCGCGGCAGGTAGATTTCCATCGTAATCACCGACGCCCCCGCCGCCGCCAGTCCTTCCAGCACCTCGACCGTGGCCAGGGAACCGTTCGTGTCTATCCAGATTCGTGCGCGCGGACACGCCCGCCGAAGCGCCCCGACGCGCTCGGCCAAGTGCCCGTCCATGAGCGGCTCATTCATCAGGTAGGGATAGATGTCCCCCGCGAAGCCCATCTCCCCCAACTGGCGAACGACAAGCGCAAAGGTCTCCTCGCTCATGTCCCCATGTTGCAGGGGAATCTTCCCGTGCGGGCAGAACTTGCAGGTGAAGTTGCAGCGCGTGTGCGTCTGGATCTGGACGGCGTCGAAAAGGGGGAGTTCGGGAATCGCATCAGCTTCGGGCATGGCGGCATTCCATGTCAGCGGGGCGGACGACGGGGATCATGCGGCGGAATCAAAGGTGCTCAGGCGCATCCCGCCATCGGGATCTTTGAAGACGTCAAAGGTCAGCACGATCTCTTTGGGCAGGCCCGTGCTTTCCTGGAAGGTGCACCGTACGGCGACGCGCCAGCGCTTGAGGATCGTGTCGAACTCCGCGCCCTCGATGCGGCTGGCCGTGGGCAGATAGACGCCCTCGTTGACATTGACGACGCGCGCCTTGGCAAAGGACCGCACCCGGCCCTCACGCCACGCCGCCAGGTACTCGCCCAGCAATGCGCGGGCCTCGCGCTGCGAAAAGCCTGGCGGATCGGGAGTCGCCGTCTCCGGCGCGGCCTCGTCCGGGGCAGCGACGGGAACCGACGTCTCCTCGACCGTCAGCCCCTTCGTGTCATCCGCCGGCGCCGGCTTTGCCACAGGCGGCGGCGTCCTCCAAGGCGACGGACGGACGCTTTCCACGCTATCGAGGCGCACGACGCGCGACGCGGCGGGAACGAACATCGCCTGGCCGCACTGCTTGCACTTCACCTTCTTCCCGGCGTGCTGCGCGCCGACGATGTAGTTCTTTCCACACCCGCACTGGAACGAGATAACGTCCTTGCCCATCGCATCGCCCTCGAAGGCCGATCCTCAACCCGCGCTGCTCCGCATCCTAGCACGGACGGGGTCCGAATGCCAGACCTCCATCCACCCCGGCCTTCCCATCCGCAGAAACGCGCGCCGTCGCAGTGCAGGCGGCTCCGCCTGCCGCCGTTGCCGTCATGCATTCTGCATTCCGCGTGCGGCGCTCCATGCCTCGCCCGCGCCCCACGGCGTGCCGCCGTTGCGGATTCGGAACTCCGTGAAGACCCCGTTTTCCAGGCGCGCCGATTCCACATAGACCCGCCGCCCGTGGAACTCCAGGAAGGCGTTGGGATAGGGGTAGATGCAGCTTCGGATCAGGCGGTAGTTCTCCTCCGCCGGCACGGCGGGGTCCAGCCGGTTGTCCTCGGGGCGTAGCGGCTTCATGTACGGCTGATACTCGGTCGGGTCCTGCTCCATTCGCGGCGGCGTCCCCGACAGCAGCGCCGGCATGTTCTGCCGGAGCAGATCGGACGTCATCCGCCCCACCTTGTGCAACAGGGTGAAGGACGTCTCGTGTTCGACGTCGAGCGGAATCAACCCCCGCGCGAAGACCGCGCCCAGGTCAATCCGAGGCTCCACCCAGATCAGCGACATCCCCGTATTCCGGTACCCGCCCCGGATGGCGTACTGCAGCGGTTCGTTCCCGCGCGCGCACAGCGTCGCCGGGTCGTACGCCTCTCCCTTCAGCACCAGGTGCGCCATGTGCCCGCCGATCCATCCGATGCGCGGGATGGAGACCATCGGCTCCTTGACGATCTGCTTCCACCCCAGCGAGAAGCAGTAGTCCGGCTGCAGCGCGCGCATCCGCTCCACTGCCTCCGGCTCGTTGATGTTCTCCACGTAGTACGTCGGCACGCGGTGCTTCCGGGCCAGGTCGTTGTGGTCGGTGATGTCCATGTAGTGCCGCCCTCGCTCGCGGACGGTGAACAGGGCGGCCAGGTCCATGGACTGAGCCAGGACCTCGAAGGGATAGCGTCCGATGTCGTTCATGCTCACGAGGACGGCGCGCATGGGAACCTCCCAGGAACCTGCCGGAAGCGCCGCCCGATCCGCCGGCATCCGCCGGCGGACCGAGGCCGCGTGGAACGCCTGCGCCTAGCCCCACGTCCCGCGGAGGGTGCGCCCTTCCTCGCTGGACCGGTACATCGCCTTCAGAATCTCCAGGCAGGCCAGTCCCAGCGCCCCGCTGACGCCGTACTTCGGCATCACGTTGCGCCGCACGCAATCCACCGCGTACGCCAGCTCATCCACATACCCCAGCCCGTGAAACTCGTCCACCGCCGGACTCGTCCACCCCAGGCAGTGGTCCGCCTTCTCAATGCAGTAGGAGTACCCCGGACGGCTGTACACGCTGACGTTCGAGCTGTGCGTCAGGTCCACCTTGATGAGCCCCTCCGTGCCGTAGATCTCCACCTTGTCGTCCATCCCGCCCACGGTGATGTAGTTCCCCTCCACGAAGGCCCGCCGGCCGTCGGCGAACTTCATCACCCCCAGCCCGAAGTCCTCCCCCGTGTTGTCCTTGTGCACGTAGTTGTCCGCCCCGCCGTTGTTGCACACCCCCGTGACCTCGACGACCTTGTTGGCGCCCTCCTTCCCCAGCAGGTGCAGCACCCACCCCACCGGGTGGATTCCCAGATGCATCAGCGACCCGCCGCCGCACGTCTCCTTCTTCTTGGCGAAGGGGCTGTGCGTGCCGTTGTGGCACTCCTTGGCCTTGACGTACAGAACCTCGCCGATCGCCCCCTCCGCGATCACCGCCTCCACGCGCCGCAGCGAGGGGCAGAAGACCCAGTCCTCGCCGTAGAAGAGCTTGACGCCGGCCTTCGCGACGGCCTCGAGCATCTCGCGTCCGTGCTCCACCTCCGTCGCCAGCGGCTTCTCGCAGAGGATGTCCTTCCCCGCGCGCGCGGCCGCCAGCACCACCTCCCGGTGCAGGAAGTTCGGCACGCAGACCGACACCAGGTCTATGTCCTTCCGCGCCAGCATCTCGCGGTAGTCCAGGTAGGTGTCCGGGATATTCCACTTCTTCGAGATCGCCTCCAGGTTGTCAATCGCCGCCACGGCGACAACGCGCGCAAAGGGGTTGCGGCTGTACGAATCGCAGTGGAAGTCGGCGGCGAATTTCGAGCCGACGATGCCGACGCGGACGATGTCTTTCATGATGTGCGGCGTCCTTTCCCGGTATAGGTCCTGTCCTGCCGGAGCCAGCGCAGGCGCTCGCGGATGTGCGGCACGAGGGTGCGCTTGAAGCTCGCCAGAATCGCGCGCCCCTTCTCCTCCGAAGCCAGCGAAGGATAGCCCGGCGCGCCGTCGGGCGCAAAGTAACGGATGGCGAAGGTGTTCAGGTCCGACTGCCGCCAGTCGTGGCGGGGCTTTATGTCGCGCCGGTCGGACCCCACCGCCTCCGGCGCAATCGCCAGCATGATGCTCGTCTCGAACTCCCCGCTGTGGATGTCCGTCAGCCCCCGCTTCGGGCCGTCGAGCAGCCCGCGGTCGTAGTGCTCATAGTAGTTGATGAGCAGGATCTTCAGCCGCCCGTCGCGCCGGTTGATGTCGCGCACCGCCGGCCCCAGCGCGAAGTTCCCCCCGTGCCCGTTCAGCACGATCATCTCGGTGAAGCCCTGCGCCTCGACCTCGGCGGCGATGTCGCGCACGATCTGCATCAGCGTCTCCGCGCGCAACGTCACCGTCCCCGCGAACCCCGACTGCTCCAGGCTCGTGCCGTAGTTCAGCGTCGGCAGCAGCGCCGCCTTCAGCTCCCCCGCCACAAAACGCCCGAAATACTCCACCTTGAAGTTGTCCGTGCACAGCGGCAGATGCCGCGAGTGCTGCTCGAAGGCCCCCACCGGCAGCACACACAGCCGCGGCTTGCGCCGCCGCCACTCGAAGGATGTCTTCGAACCGTCGAGGATGTCGCTCATGGAACCTCCCCGCCGAAAGAGCCGCGCCGACCGCCGGAACCCCGCACGGAAGGCTCCGGCGTCGGCCGCGCGCAGACCTCGGACCGGACTACTTCACCATCAACGCATAGAGCGCCTTCTTGGCGTAGAAGGCGTTCTGGGCCTCCTGCGGGATGATGGACTTGGGCCCGTCCATGACGGCGTCGGTGGCGCACACATTCCGGTGCGCCGGGCCGGAGTGGCTGTAGAGCACGTCGCGCTTGGCGCAGGCCAGCACCTCGTCGGTGACGGTCCACTTCGGGATTTCGACTTCCTTCTCCTCGGGGCTCATCTCGCCGGCGAGCATGCTGCGGATCAGCGTGCTGGCCTGGATGAAATCGGCGCCCTTTACGGCCTTCTTGAGGTCGGTGATGATCTCGATGCTCGTGCCGGCCTTCTTGGCGCGCGCCTCGCCCTCGGCCACGATCGCCTTGTCCAACGTCCGCGCGTAGGACACGGGGATCGCCAGCACCAGGTTGATGCCCATCACCGGGCACACGCGCAGGAAACTGTGCAGGATGCCGCGCGCCATGCCGGTATAGACCAGGTTGAGGCCCTCCAGGCGTCCCTTGGCCTGCTTGATCGCCATCAACTCGCCGATGACGTGCGTGGAGTGGTCGCGCGGCGTGCAGGCGTTGAACACCGGCACGTCCATCATCGCGGCCATCGTGTCCATGTCCTCCTGCTTCCACAGGCGCGCGGCCAGGCAGTCCACGAACTCATTCAGCGCGCGGGCCGTGTCGGCCACCGACTCGCCGCGCCCCATCTGCGTCTCCTTCGCGTTCAGGTACGCCGTCTCGCCGCCGAGCTGCGTCATCGCGCGCGTGAAGCCCATGCGCGTCCGGGTGGATTCATAGACGAACAGCAGCGCCTGCAAGCGTCCCGCCAGCAGGTTTCCATACGTCCGGTCCTCGGGGTGGTCGCGGAACCACTCCCCCAGCGCGATGACGGCATCGAGGTCCTCGCGGCTGAGCACGCCGATGTGCGGCAACTGCCGCCCGCGCAGGCGGTCGGTCAGCTTCGGGGCTTTGGCGCTCTTCTTCGAGATCACAGCCTTCGGAGCGGTCACGGTCTTCTTCGCCATGGACGAGTCCTCTCTGCAGGGACGGGAATGGGAACGGCCAGGTCAGTCCTTCACCACCTCGCCGGACGCGGTAATCATCTCAAAATTGCGCAGCGGGCACAACTGCACGCACAGGCCGCACGCCTGGCACTTGTCGGACTTGATTCGCGGCAGGTCGCCCTCGAAGGACACGGCGTTCGAGGGGCACACGCGCTCGCAGATGTGGCAGCGCGCGGCGATGCGGCACGCCTCCTCGGGCTTCTTCTTGCGCGCCCGGCCGGGCAGGATCGTCAGCTTGTTCGCCGGGGTGATCTCGCGCACCAGGATGTCGCGCATGTCCGTGAACTTCGTGTACCCCATCTTCGCCATGTATTCCTTCAGGTCCTTCATCACGCCCGGCAGGAACTCGAAGCCCTTGAGCATCGTGGCCGTGCAGATGCACATGAGGTCCCCGCCGCACATGGCCGCGGTGACGACGTCCTCCATGTCCATAATGCCGCCCGTGGCGGTGATGACCGGCGCGGGCCCGACGAGTTTGCGGATTTCGTACACGTCGCGGAAGGCCAGCGGCCGCAGCCAGGGGCCGCACATGCAGCTCATGCTCGGCTCCTTCTGCAGCGCGTACACCGAGCGACCGGGGTTGTAGATGTCAATCGGCGGTATCCCCAGCCGGTTCGCCGTGCCGCCGACGGCGTCCGCGCCGGCCGCAAAGCACGCCTGCGCCACCGACGCAATCCGGCCCCCCTCGGGCGTCAGCTTGACGAAGACCGGCACCTTGACGCCCTTCTTCACCTCGCGGGTGATGAACGAAAGGGCCTCGGCGTTCTGGCCCAGGCTTGCGCCCGTCTGCTGCTGCGTCTGGGTGGAACCGGAGACCTGCACGTTGAAACTCATGTTCGGGCAGCACATGTTCAACTCGATGATGTGCGCGCCGGCGGCCTCGAACTTGCGCGCCATCTCCACCCAGCCCGTCACGCCCGGCTTGTCGCCGATGTACGTCACGTTCGCCATCAGGATGAAATCGCGCGTCTGCTTGCGCCCCTGCTCAATCAGCCGCAACCCCTGCTCGAAGGTCAGCCGCGTCTCCGCGCTGAAGGACAGGTACCCCCGCTCCTTGAACCACCCGTACCGCGGCGGCAGGCTGACGTAGGGCTCCGGGTCGAACGTCAGCTTGATGCTCGCCCCCGCCCAGCCCATCCGCTCCGCGCGCAGCAACTGCTCGATGGATTTCGCCGTCGGGCCCGACCCGACGTAGAACGGGTTGCGGAAGGTGACGCCGCCGGCCTGCACCGGCAGCACCATGTCGTCGAGGTTGACCTTGACGTTGTAAGACATGGCAGACCTTTCGAAAAGAGACTCGGATGACGATTCCGGACAACGGCGCGGTCAGGATGCGGCCTTTCGTGCAAAGGGAAGGGTCTCGTTCGCAATCTTCAGCTCTTCATTTGTCGGGATCACCATCAGCCGGACGCGGCTGTCGGGGGCGCTGATGACCCCCTCCCGCCCGAAGGTGGCGTTGTTCTGTGCCTCATCGAGGCGGATGCCGAGCCACTCCAGTCCGGAGCAGACCATGCGCCGGATGAGGATGTCGCGCTCGCCGATGCCTCCGGTGAAGACCACCGCCTCCGCGCCGTTGAGCGCGGCCAGGTACGCCCCGATGTACTTCTTCACGCGGTAGGCGAACATCTCCAGCGCCAGCCGCGCGCGGACGTGTCCGCCGTCGGCCGCTTCCCACAGTGTCCGGCAGTCGTTGCTCACGCCCGACACGCCCAGCAGCCCGCTCTGCTTGTTCAGCAGCGATTCGACCTTGTCGAAGGGAATCCCCGCCGCCCGGTGCAGGAAGAAGGGCAGCGCCGGGTCTATGTCGCCGCTGCGCGTCCCCATCATCAACCCCTCCAGCGGCGTCAGGCCCATCGAGGTATCCACCGACCGCCCCCCCCGCACCGCCGCGATGGAACACCCGTTCCCCAGGTGGCACGTCACCGCGTTGAACGCGCCGAACTCGCGCCCCAGGCGCTCCGCCGCCAGCCGCGCCACGTAGAGATGGCTCGTGCCGTGGAATCCGTAACGCCGCACCCCGTGCTTCTCGTACAACTCATACGGCAACGCATACAGCGAGGCGTGCGGCGGCATCGTTTGATGAAAGGCCGTATCGAAGACCGCCACGTGCGGCACGCCGGGGAAGTAACGGCGCGCGGCGCGGATGCCCGCCAGGTTCGGCGGGTTGTGCAGCGGCGCCAGCGGGCAGAGCGACTCAATCGCCGATTCCACGGCATCGTCAATCGGCGCGGCGTGGACGAACTTCTCGCCGCCATGCACCACGCGATGCCCCACGGCGTCCACCTCATCGAGCGACGCCACCGCCCCCAGATTCCGGTCGGCCAGCCGACCCGCCATGTATGCCAGCGCCGCGCTGTGGTCCGGGGCCTGAACCTCCCCCGCGCTCTCGCCGCGCGGCCCGGCATACTTCGCCCGCGCCCCCGAGACCTCGCCGATCCGCTCCACCAGGCCCCGCGCCAGCGCGCGCCCGTCGGCCATGTCGAACAACTGGAACTTCAGAGACGAACTGCCGGAATTGATGACCAGGATCTTCACGCCGGGGGTTCCTTGACTGGGCGCGCCGCGCCGGGCGACGCCGGAGAAAGGCCGTTGCCGGACCGAATGCCGTCCATCAGCAGACTCAACACGTGCGCGATGCGTTGCTCGATCGCCTCCGGGGCCGCCAGGTCCACGCCCAGCGCCATGCTCACCGTGTGGCGGTTCGAGAAGTAGAAGAAGCTCAGCGCCATGCAGCTGATGAGCAGCTGCTTCTCATCCACGTCCGGGCGGAAACGCCCCTCTGCGCGCCCGCGCTCCAGCGCAATCCGCAACGCCTGGATCACCGGCGCCTTCAGCGTCGTCAGGTGCATCCGCCGCGCCGATCGCCCCTCGCGCAGGTTCTCCCAGCTCAGCAGCCGCACGAACTCCGGGTGCTCCGCCAGAAAGCGATAGTACGCGCGCACCATCCGCGCCAGCAGTTCATCCGCCGGCAGCAGCACCTGCGTCAACTCAACCTCCACCGACGAGAGCTGGTCGTACGCGCGGCGGACGACCGCCTCGTAAAGCCCCTCCTTGCTGCGGAAGTAGTGGTAGATCATCCGCCGGTTCAGCCGCGCCTCGCGCGCGATCATCGCCACGGACACCGCGTCCGGCCCGCGCTCGGCGAACAGCCGCGCCCCTGCGAGGAGCAACCTCTCGCGGCTTCGTTCAGGATCGCGCTGTTTCCGCGCCGGCAGGACGGCCATAGAACCTCCGCAGCCACACAATGCACACTTCAGTTACATAGTATGACCGGATCGGTTACACCTGTCAAGTTCTTCCGGCAACGGCTCGTGGGAGAGCTTCAGGAAACGTTGCCCCTGTCCCTCCAGCAGCGCCGAAGTCACACGCGCCCCTCGCCCCTTCTGCTTGGCCGCCGGAATCCTTGATGAAGGAGGGGCGTCCCCCGTCCGTTGTCTGTCGTCCGTCGTCCGTCGTCTGTCGTCCGTCGTCCGTCGTCCGTCGTCAGTCGTCCGTCGTCCGCCGTTGCCGTTCCCCGGTCTTCCGTCCCCGGTCCCCGGTCTGCCGTTACCGTTCTCCCCCCCGCCGGCCCTTCGGAATCGCCTCCCACACCCGGCGCGCCACCTCCGCGCGCGACAGCAGTCGGCCCTCCTCCACACACTCGATCAGCGCCCCCCGCCGCCGGCCGCGCGTCCGCGCGAGTTGCAGGTAGATCGCCTCCGCCCGCCGCAGGTGTCGCGCGTCCGCCTCGTGGATATCGCGCCGCCGCCCCTGCAGATAGGCCCGCCGCCCCTTGCGCCCGATCAACTCGTGCGCCTGCGCGTGCGGCACGTGCAGAAAGACCGTGAAGTCCGGACGCGGCATCCGGAACACCTCGAACTCCAGCCGGTCCACCCAGTCCAGGAACTCCGCCCGCGCCGAGTCATCCGCCAGCCGCGCCGCCTGGTGCGCCTTGTTCGAATCCACGTAACGGTCGCAGACGACCGTCCGCCCCTCCTCCAACCAGCGCAGAACCCGCGCCCGCGCCTCAAAGCGGTCCCCGGCGTACAGCGTCGCCGCCAGGTGCGGGTCCACCGACTTCGCCCCCCCGAACTCCCCCCGCAGATAGCGCCCCACCGCGCGCCCGAAGAAGCTCCGCTCATAGCCGGGGAAGGCGATCCGCGCCGCCGGGATTCCCGCCCGCCGCAGCCGCGCCGTCAGCCGCCGACTCTGCGTTGCCTTGCCGCTTCCGTCGGAGCCCTCCACCACGATCAGCCGGCCCGCTCGCTTCATATCGCGCCTCCTCGCTATCGCCCCGACACCATGCGGCAGCATAGCGCCTTCGCCCCGCCGGCGCAATTCCCGCGCGCCCCCCCCCGTCGCATTGCTCCCCCTTCGCCGCCGTGCTAGAATCAGCGTGCGTCGCGCGCAACCTCTCCCGCATCGAAAGGACACTATGGTTGAAGTTGAACTGACGCGCATCATCATCAACGAGCGCAGCGAGCAGCAGGTCATCGTCCTTAAGGAGAAGGAGGGCGCGCGCGCCTTTCCCATCGTCATCGGCATCTTCGAAGCCTACGCCATTGACCGCGGCATCAAGGAGATCCGCACTCCCCGGCCCCTCACCCACGACCTGATCGTCGGCATCATCCGAAGTCTCAACGTCCAGCTCGCCCGCATCGTCGTCAGCGACCTCCGCAAGGGCACCTTCTACGCCAAGCTCGTCCTTCAGCGCGACGGCAAGACCATTGAGATTGACTCCCGCCCCAGCGATGCCATCGCCATCGCCGTCCTCCTCGGCGCGCCCATCTTTGTCGAGGAACGCATCCTCGAGGCCGTCAGCCGGGCCGCCGCCGAGACCGAGCAGACCGACGACGGCGAGGCGCCGCCCGAGGAGACCGCAGACGGCGAGAAACCCGGCCCGCAGGCGTAACCCCGCTCACCACGTCAACTCGAACTCCATCACTCCCCGCCGGGCCGGTTCTACCCCCTCGTAGCGGACGTGGTCGAAGGGTTTGAAGTGCGCCGTACTCGAATACCCCCACACCACCTCCGTCTCCCGGAGCGTCGCCGTCAACGCCGGACCTTCCACCCGCCGGGGCGTCACCCGCAGCGTCGGCCCCCGCCCGAAATGCGCGCAAAGCCCCGCCAGCGCCACGCCGCGTTCCCGCTGCCCCTGGAAGAGCCACGCCATTTGCCGCGGACGATCGAAGAGAACCTCGTCGCGGCAGAGAATCCGCCTCTCCCCCGTGAAGACAAACTCCCGCAGGTAAAGCGCCATTCCCAACTCCTCCGGGTAAGCCGGACGCAGGTTCAGTCGCACCCGTCCCGCGCGTGCCGCCGCGTCCCACTGCACGCTCTCGATCTCCTCCCCGCGCATGGGGAAGGAGGGAATGGACATCGGGTAGCCCGTGTCGCCGTACTGTCCGCGGCCGTCCACCAAGAGGCAACTCCTCAGAAAGGTATTCAGCCGATAGGGAGAGTCCGGCGTGACCAGCAGCGGTTGTCCGCTCAGGAAGAGGACGAAGTGTCCCGCCCCCGGCGCGTCTCCCAACCGGTCGCACGGACAGGCCGAAGACAGCCAGGCATGGCGTCCGGCGTACGGTCCGCAGCGCAGCGCCAGCGCCGCGCCGAGGCGGTCGTCGCGGTAGTGCGCCACGCCCGAGTCAGGGAAATGCTTCAAGTGCGCCACGCCATCGCCCGGCGTCTCCGGCGCGCCGCCCAGCGCGCGGCGGTCGGCCTCCGGGTCGTACTCCATGAAACCGGAGAGGAGGCCGTGGTAGTGATTGCTCCTCTGGCGGCTGTGGTAGAAATGCACCGCGCGCGGCTCAAGCAGCAGCCGGTGGAACCGCGCCGCGCGCGCGTCGCCGTACTTCGCCGTCATCGCGTTCAGGAAGGCGTAGCCCCCCGTCAGCGGCAACCGGTCGCCGTGCCCGTACAACCACTGCGCGCACTCGCGCTCGTCGAGCACCGTGTGCAGCCATTCGATCACAGGATGGAACGGCGCTTCGTCGAAGACGTCCCGCCCCGTCAGCGCCCGCAACGCATTCCGGTAGTGCATGACCTCCTCGGTGTAGTAGTCCAGGGAGAAGTACGACGAGTGCGGGATCGCCCCGTCGCGCGGCATGGCCGCGAGCGCCCGGTCCAGCCTCGGGATGACGTACGACACCCACCGCTCCGCCTCCGGCGTCACCCCGTAGAGGCTCAACGCCCCCGCCCCCCAGGCGAACAACGACGTCCACCCGTGATCCTGGAGCAACGAGCCACCCCAGTAGTCCCGGTTCAACAGCGCCTGGTCCATGAAGATGTCCCCCTGGTGGGCCAGCTTCGCCCGCAGCCGGTCCCGGAGGCCGTCGCCCATGCATCCGCCCAGCGCGTGGAAGGCCGTCGCCAGCGGGCGGAAGGTCTGCGCCGCCCCCATGTCGCCGTTATGGCTGTAGCCGTCCGTCTTCGGGTTCCCCCAATACGGCATTGCCGTGAAGTGCTCGACCAGTTCCAGCGCCCGCGCCAGCGCGCCCTCCCGCCCGAGAAGATGGTGCGCGGCAGTCAGCAGCAGGACGTCCTCCGCTGTGCTGCTCTTGCGCCCCTCGTCCACCGCCAGGTCCATCTTCTTCTCGGAGTAGAGCCAATCCACCGCCCGCCGCAACGGCTCTCGATAGACCGAGTGCGTCGTCGCCAGCGCGCGGCGACGCTCCCCCCAGAAACGCTCCTGCCCCCAGCGCGCCGCCGGCATCGCCGCCGGACGCGCCGCACACGGCAACGCCGCCAGACGGTCCTCCGGGTCCATCTCCAGCCGCGCCGACATCCACTCGATCTCCATCGGGCGATAGGGCGTCAGCGCCAGTTCGTGCTCCCCCGCCCCCCGAACGTGAAAGGCCGTCTTCCCCCGGAAGCGCCGAGACTCGATGTCCGGCAGCGACACCCGCTCGAAGAACCACAGCCCGATCCGCCGCCCGTCGAGCTCCACCCAGTAGCTTGGGACCAGGGGGCTGTGCTGACGCAGCAGGTCGAAATCCCACGGCCCCGTCCGCTGTCCTCTGTTGCCGTACAACGTCAGCGGGATGTAGAGCTCCTCCCAGTTGAAGCGGCTGGCGTCGGCGACCACGGCCAGTTGATAGAGCCCCGCCGGCGCGTGGAACCTCACACAGAGCGCTTCGTCTCCGCGCCGCCGCACCGGCAACGACGCCGTCCCCCCGATCGTACACGTCACCGCCTGCGCCCGGTGCCCCTGGCTTGCCACGAGTTCCATGACTGCCTCGCTCCCTGGATCGCGCCGTTCACCACGCCGGACGCCGTCGTCGGCTGTCCAGCGTCCGTCGCCCGTCCTCTGTCGTCCGTCGTCCAATTCTCCACCTCTCACCGCCGAAGTCAAGACACGCCCGTCCCTCATTTGCGGCCTTCGCCAAGCCTGTGTTATTTTGGGGATGGTGATCCACACGTCGCCGGACCGTCGCCGACCAGGAGAGAACACGCCATGCGCCGGACGCAGGTCTTCTTCACCCCCGTCCAGGACAACGAACCCGTCGAGTCCCTCGCCGCCAAGGCACTCCGTCTCGCCGAAGCCGCGCGCCTCGATCGCGTCATCCCCAAGGGCCGCCCGTGCGCCGTCAAACAGCACTTCGGCGAGGACAAGAACACCGGCTACGTCAAGCCCCCGATCACACGCGCCATCGTGGACTTCGTCCGCAAGGCCGGCGGCGATCCTTTCGTCACCGACACCAACACCCTTTACCGCGGACACCGCAGCCAGGCCACCGACCACCTCCGCCAGGCCGCCGATCACGGCTTCACCCTTGAATCCCTGGGCGCGCCCGTCATCATCGCCGACGGCCTCCAAGGCGCCGATCAGGTTGCCGTCCCCATCTCCGGCGGCAAGCACTTCAAGGAGGTTCGCATCGCCTCCGCCCTGCACCAGGCCGCCGGCGCCGTCGTCCTCACCCACGTCAAGGGCCACTGCCAGATGGGCCTCGGCGGCGCGATCAAGAACGTCGGCATGGGCTGCGCCGCGCGCGCCGGCAAACTCGCCCAGCACTACGGCGGCGCGCCCCGCTTCGACGCCCGCAAGTGCGTCGGCTGCGGCGTCTGCGTTCGCTGGTGTCCCACCGAAGCCATTACCCTCGCCCCCCGAAAGGACGGCGAACGCCCCCTCGCCCGACTCACCCCCGAGAAGTGCATCGGCTGCGGCGAGTGTCTTGCCCTCTGCCCCTCCGACGCCGTCGGCTTCAACTGGGACATCGGCGACCTGGAACTCGGCGAACGCGTCTGCGAGCACGTCCTCGGCTTCGCCGCCGCCAAGCCCGCCGGAATCGCCTACGTCAACTTCATCACCGACGTCACGAAGAATTGCGACTGCGTCGGCTCGAAGCAGAAGGCCGAGCGACCGAACGTCGGCATCCTGGCCTCCACCGACATCATTGCCGTGGACCAGGCCACCGCCGACATCAGCCGCAGGGCCTATGGACATGACGTCTGGGCGCAGTGGTGGCCCAAGTCGCGCTACGAGGAGGCCATCGCCTATGGGGAGTCCCTCGGACTCGGCACACGCGCTTACACCTTGACCGAAATCACATGACCTTCGCCCAACGCAACCGTTGACGCCGCCCCCGGCAACGCAGCCGGGGCATCCGTCGTCTGTCGTCCGTCGTCTGTCGTCTGCCGCTCGTCCTCTGCGGTCTGTCGTCCGTCGTCCCTCACCCCGAGGCCCCATGCACTCCCAACGCCTCCTCATCCTCTCCGCCAAAGCCGGCGTCGGCCACCTGCGCGCCGCCGCCGCCATCGAGGCCGCCGCCCGCCTCCACTTCCCCCACCTCGTCATTCGCAACGTGGACGTCCTCGACCACACCAATGCCGCCTTCCGCCGCCTCTTCACCCGCACCTATGAGCGGCTCTCCGCCGACCTCCCCTCCCTGTGGAAGCTCCTCTACGAGGGGCTTGAACGCAAGCCCGTGGACAGCGCGGCCCAGCGCCTCAACGCCCTCTTCGACCGCGTGAATGCCCGCCCCCTGATGCGGTTTGTCCGCGATTTCGACCCCCACGCCGTCATCGCAACGCACTACATGGCCGGCGAAATCCTGGGCCCCCGGCGGCGCACGGGCCTCCTCCGCGCCTCGTTGAATGTCGTCCTCACCGACTTCGACATCCACACCCTGTGGGTTCAGGAGGGCGTGGACCGCTATTTCGTCGCCACGGCGGACATGGAGCACGCCCTGCGCGCCAAGGGTGTCGGACGCGCCGACATCCGTGTGACCGGCATCCCTATCATGCCTGTCTTCCGTGAACTCCCCTCCGACCGCCCCGGCCTGCGCCGCAGACTTGGCCTGCGCGCGGAGGCGCCGGTCGCACTGGTCGCCGCCGGCGGCTTCCCCGCCGCACAGGTGCGCGGTGTCCTCGCCGCCCTGGCCGAGAGCGCCGGCCCGGCGCAGATTCTCGCCTTTGCCGGGCGCAACGCCGCCGCCCGCGCCGACATCGAGGAGGTCGCCCGCCGGCACCCCGATGCCGTGCGCCCCCTGGGCTTCGTGGACAACATGCACGAGCTCATGGCCGCCGCCGACTTCATCATCACCAAGAGCGGCGGCCTTACCGCCGCCGAATGCCTGGCCGCCGGCCTTCCCATGATTGTGTACAATCCGATCCCCGGCCAGGAGGAGCGCAACGCCGACTTCCTCCTCGAATCCGGCGTCGCCCTGCGAGCCAACTCCCCCGCCCACCTCCTCTGCAAGTTCCGCCGCCTCCTCGCCGAACCCCTCCTCCGCCGCCGGATGAGCCGCGCCGCCCTGCGCGCCGCCAGGCCCGCCGCCGCAGAGGACATCCTCCGCCGCGCACTCGATCCCACCCCCCCCGCCACGCACGGGTAACGGTGCAATCCCTGCTTGACAGTTGGAGAAGAGGGGGAGTACCATATTGACCAAGGCTGCCACAGGGCGCAGGCGATTTCTCGGCGCGTCTTGGGCATTGTCCAGACAGAACGCGAGAGGCCATACTGACCGGAAGAGGCCGCCGTGGCCCAACTGTGCTGCTGTGTGCCCTGATTTCGCGAGAGGAGCGACCAATGGGAGCAAACTTTGCGGCTCACATGATCTCACGCAGGATGAGTATCGCCCCCTTCCTTCTCCTGGCATTCCTCCTTGTGCTCCTGCTCAGACCGGGCACGCTGTTCGCAGAGGGGGAGGCCACGATCGTTGACAACCTGGACGCGTCGCCGGAGAAGCGGTTCGAGGTGGTCAACGGGCCGACGCCGGCGCGGACGAGCGCATCGCACCCCGGCTACTGGGCGACGAACTACTCGAGCCTTCCCGTGGTGTCGAGCGCGGAGACGGAACGGGTGCGCTGGGTCTGCACCACCCTGCCTGCCGGGGACTACGAGGTGTACGTCTGGTGGGCGGCGGCCGCCACGCGATCGAAGAGCGCGCCGTACGTGATCAAGGACGGCGCGACGGAACTTGCGACGGTCCGCGTGGACCAGACGATCAACGGCGGTTCGTGGCGGTTGCTGGGCGCCTACACCTTCAGCGCCGGCCAACACACGGTCGAGTTGCACAACGGAGGCAGTGCAACCTCCGGTTCAACGGCGGTCTGTGCCGACGCGGTGAAGTTCGTCTCCATGGGAGGGGCCACGTCAACGACAACAACGACCCTGGCCACGACGACCACAACAACCTCTCTTCCCACGACAACCACGACCTCCAGCACCACCACCACGAGCATAACCACGACAACCGTACCCTACAGCGATTCCTACGAGCCGGACAACTCTCCCGCCGACGCCAAGACAATCGCCGCCGGCCAGACCCAGAACCGCGCCATCCAGGGTGTCGGAGATGTGGACTGGGTCCAGTTCACACTTCCTCACGTCAGCGATGTCGTCATTGAAACCAGCGGCCTCGCCGGCGACACCGAACTGCGCCTCTACGGGCCCGATAGTTCCTCCACCCTGGTCGCCTACGATGACGACAGCGGCGCAGGCAACTTTTCTCGTATCCACGTCTTCAACATCCCTCCCGGAACCTACTACATCAAGTGCAACGAGTACGGCAACAACGGCACCATCGCCGCTTACACCCTTTCGTTGACCGTCACCCCCTACGTCCCCGATTCCTACGAGCCCGACAGCGTCCCCGCCGATGCCAAGACGATCTCCGACGGTCAGACCCAGAATCGCTCCATCCATGCCGTCGGAGACGCGGACTGGGCGAAGTTCACCCTCACCCTGACCAGCAATGTCGTCATTGAGACGGGCGGCGTTGCCGACGATACGGACCTGTGGCTCTACGGACCCGATGACCCGTCTATACTCATCGCCTACAACGACGACACACCTCCAAGTCTCTTCTCCCGCATCTCCGTCAGAAATCTTGCCCCCGGAACCTACTACATCAAAGTCGGCGAGCACGACAACAACGACACCATCCTCGCCTATACCCTCTCGCTGGCCGTTTCCCCCTACTTCCCCGATGCCTACGAGCCGGACAACGTCCCCGAAGACGCCAAGGTGATTTCCAACGGCGAAGTCCAGAATCGCTCCATTCATTTCCTCGGAGATGTGGACTGGGCCAAGTTCACCGTCACCCAGACTACCGACGCAGTCATTGAAACCGCCGGCGTCATTGGCGATACCGTAATGTGGCTCTACGGACCCAACGATCCCTCTACCTTCATCGCCTACAACGACGACACACCTCCAAGTAACTTCTCCCGCATCTCCGTCAGCAACCTTGCCCCCGGAACCTACTACATCAAAGTCAGCGAGTACGGCAACAAAGACACGATTGAGCCCTATACGCTCTCCTTGTCCCTGCCCAACATGCCAACCACGACGACCACCACGACATCAAGCACAACCACCACGACCACCACCCCGACGAGCACCACCACAACCACGCTGCCGGCCCCGGCATCCTGCATCATTGACAACATGGATGTGGGCGAAGAGAAGCGGTTCGAGGTGGTGAAAGGGCCTACGCCGGCGCGGACGAGCGCATCGCACCCCGGCTACTGGGCGACGAACTACTCGAGCCTTCCCGTGGTGTCGGGCGCGGAGACGGAGCGCGTGCGCTGGGTCTGCACCACCCTGCCCGCCGGGAACTACGAGGTGCATGTCTGGTGGTCGGCGGCCGCATCTCGGTCCAAGAGTGCGCCGTACGTCGTCAAGAACGGAGCGATTGAACTCGATACGGTCCGGCTGGACCAGACCAGCAATGGCGGTTCCTGGCAGTTGCTGAGCATCTACACCTTCGACTCCGGCCAGCACGTTGTGGAACTCCACAACGGAGAGAGCAAGAGCACGGGTTCCACGGCGGTCTGTGCCGACGCGGTGAAGTTTGTCCGGGTTGGCGATTGACGATGCTTCCGGCGACGGCCCGTGTGTTGCCTTCGGCGGTTTCGCCGATCAGCGCCCGGCGGTTCAGGGAGGATGCCGTTCTTCTCTGATGTTCCATCGCCGCCGGTGATGGTCGCTCTTACGCCGCCTCGCGCGCCCGGCCTCGTCTGCTGGAATCCTGTGCGCTCGATGCGCCTGCCCCGCTCGGTTGACTTTCCCCGCGAACTGACTACAATCCACCGCCGTGACCCCCGTCGCCGGCCCCGCGCCACACGGTCAAGAGGCAGATGACACCCCCAACGCCCTACTACCTTATTGACGAACGCAAGCTCCTCGGCAACCTGGAGACGATAGACCATCTCCGGCGCCGCTCCGGGGCCAAGTGCGTCCTGGCGCTCAAGTGCTTTGCCGCCTGGGTCGTCTTCCCCCTGATGCGCCGCTTCATGGACGGCTCAACCAGCAGTTCCCTCTACGAAGTCCGCCTTGGACGCGAGAAGTTCGGCAAGGAAGTCCACGCCTTCAGTGTGGCCTGGAAGCGCGATGAGGTCCGCGCCCTGCGCCCCCTGGCCGACAAGATCATTTTCAACTCCCTCTCGCAGCTCGACGCCCTCGAACGCGAGGCCCGCGGCCTCAGCATCGGCCTCCGCGTCAACCCCGGCGTCAGCTTCTCCCACTTCGACCTCGCCGACCCCGCCCGCCGCCACTCGCGCCTCGGCGTCCGCGGCCGCCGCGCCCTCTTCGCCGCCGCCCCGCGACTCGACGGCGTGATGTTCCACTACAACTGCGAGAATGACGATTTCGTCCACTTCCGTGACACCCTCGACCGCATCGCCCGCGACTACGCCCCCCTCCTCGAACAACTCGACTGGGTGAGCCTCGGCGGCGGTTTCCACTTCACCCGGCCCGGCTATCCCGTGGACGCCTTTGCCGACACCCTGCGCCGCTTCGCCGACCGCTTCGGCGTCCAAGTGTACCTCGAACCGGGCGAGGCCGCCGTCACCGGCGCCGCCGAACTCGTCACCACCGTCCTCGATGTCGTGCATAATGAGACGGACATTGCTATAGTGGATGCCTCGACGGAAGCGCACATGCTCGACCTGCTCATCTACCGCCAGAGCGCGCGCATCGAGGCCGCCGGACGCGGACGTTGCGTCGTGACGATCGCAGGGCGCTCCTGCCTGGCCGGAGACGTCTTCGGCGCATACCGCTTCCCCCGCAAGCTTCGTCCCGGCGACACCGTCCGCTTTGCCGATGCCGCCGGATACACCTTGGTCAAGAAGAACTGGTTCAACGGCCTGCCGATGCCGGCGATTGTCGTCCGCCGCCTGAACGGCGCGCTGCGGACGGTGCGCCGCTTCGGTTACGCCGACTATCTCCGGAGCCTGTCTTGAGGAGGGCGGAAGAAACGTGAAACGAAATGTGCTCATCATCGGCGCCGGCGGCGTGGCTCACGTCACCGCCCACAAGGCTGCCATGAACAACGACATCCTCGGCGACATCTGCATCGCCTCGCGCACCCTCTCCAAGTGCGACGAGATCATCGCCAGCGTCCAGCGGAAGAAACACCTCAAAGACCGCGCGCGGCGCCTCTACAGCCGCCAGATCAACGCCCGCCTCATCCGCGAAACCCACTCCGACATCGTCATCAACCTCGGCAACGCCTTCGTCAACATCCACGTCCTCGAAGCCTGCCTCCAGACCGGCGCCGCCTACATTGACACCGCCATCCACGAAGAGCCCGACAAGGTCTGCGAGCAGCCCCCCTGGTACGCCAACTACGAATGGAAGCGCCGCGACCGCTGCAAGGAACGCGGCGTCACCGCCCTCCTCGGCTGCGGCTTCGACCCCGGCGTCGTCAACGCCTGGTGCGCTCTCGCCGCCAAGCACCATTTCGACACCATTGACACCATTGACATTATGGACGTCAACGCCGGCAGCCACGGCAAGTACTTCGCCACCAACTTCGACCCCGAAATCAACTTCCGCGAGTTCATCAAGGTGTGGGCCTGGATTGACCGCCAGTGGAAGGACTACCCCACCCACTCCGTCAAGCGGACCTACGACTTCCCCGTCGTCGGCCCCCGGCCCATCTATCTCAACGGCCACGACGAGTTGCACTCCCTCTCCCGCAACATTGACGCCAACAGCATCCGCTTCTGGATGGGATTCGGCGACCACTACATCAACGTCTTCACCGTCCTGCGCACCCTCGGGCTCCTCTCCCACCTTCCCGTCAAACTCGGCACCGGACAGGAGGTCGTCCCCCTCAAGGTCGTCAAAGCCCTCCTCCCCGACCCCAAAACCCTCGCCCCCGGCTACGTCGGCAAGACCTGCATCGGCAACTTCATCCGCGGCATGAAGAATGGACGCCCGCGCGAGATGCTCATCTACCAGGTCTCCGACCACAAGAAGTGCTACGCCGAAGTCGAGTCTCAGGGCATCAGCTACACCGCCGGCGTGCCCCCCGTCGCCGCGGCCATGCTCATCGCCCAGGGCGCCTGGGACGCGCGCACCATGGTCAACGTCGAGGAACTCGACCCCGATCCCTTCATCGCCCTCCTCGATCGCATCGGCCTGCCCACCGACTACCGCGAGATCAAGCCCGGCAGCCGCTACTCCTTCGACGGGCGCGTCCGCGACGCCGAGGAGGAGATCGCCGCCGCCACGGCCACCGTCACCGTCTCCGCCGCCAACCCCATGATCGCCGTCAAGCCCCCCCCGGTCCCGGCAAAGAGGCCCGCCCGCAAGCCCCGCGCCGCCAGGAAGAAGTAGCCTCCAGCCCCCACCACCTCACCGGCCGTCCGGCGCCTCGCCGGGCGGCCGGTTCACTTTGCCCCGCCGCAACCGCACCGCCCCTGCTTCACCCCGTCATTCCACCCGCCGCAGTTCGCACGTTAAAAGCACCAGGCCGGCGAGGCATCTCCCGCCTCCCCGGCCTGGTCCGGCAATGCGGCTTGCCTCACGGACGGACGATGAACCGCTTCACAGCCTTCTTCGCGCCGAAGTACTTCTTGCAGAACTCCGCCGCGTCGTCCGGATCGAACTCCTTGCACGAGAAGATGTTCAGATACGCGCTTCCCGTGTTCTCGCTGAAATGACCGGTGATCGAACTCGTCTCGATCAACTGCACCAGGCTGTACCCGGCCGTCACGGGGTCCTTGTGCCCGAAATGCTCCAGCAACGGCTCGCCGTACCGCTTCATCTTGATCTGACGGCACAGCTTCCGGGCGAAGGCATCCAGCTTCGCCCGACTGCGCATGACCTTGCCATCGCAGCCGTGGAGATCCAATACCAGTTCGGCACCAAACGTCCTGCGCTCTGCGCTCATCTCACCAGCTCCTTTGCACTGTGTAGGGAGAGCGAAACAAGCACGGTGATCTCCGCGTTGTAGTATTTCGTCTCGAAGCCCAACCCGCGGATGCGGCGCTCGAAACGATTCCCCGAGACCCGGAGAGTCCCGGCCAACGTCCGCCCGTCACGCGACGGGCCCGGCCAACGACTCCGGCGAACCGGCCTGCGCGGCGCCGGCCCACCTTGACGTCCGGCCGCGCCGTTGCGACCGCGACGCCTTGCGACACCGGACCCGACCTCCGCGGCCGAACCTCCGGCTTGCGGCTCTATAACATCATCCCCCGCTTGTGTTCCGACATCTGCGCGCGCTTCGGCGCGAACGCCTTCCGCAGCGTCGGAATCGCGGCGTGAGCATCCACCCGGCCCCCCGTAAAGATATCCAGCGCCGCGTACCCGTACTCCGGCCACGTGTGGATCGAAATGTGCGACTCGCACAACACCGCCACGCCGCACACGCCCTTCGGGGAGAACTTATGCACCATCACCTTCAACAACTGCGCCCCGCAAGCCTTCACCGCCTCTGTCAGCGCCCGCTCCACCGCACAGACGTCGTCCAGCCTCTCCGCCTCCCAGAACTCCAGCAGAATGTGCGTCCCCGTATGGCGACAGATCTCCCCCGCCTTCTTCTTTGCGGAGGGATTCGCCCTCGAAGAGACACCCTTCCTGCCCAACGTCGGCGCCTTTCAGTTCAGCAGCCACGCTTCCCAAGCGCGAAGCCCGGCATTCCCATTCCGTCAAGAACCCAAACCACACACTGGGCGACCCGGACGGCTACCAGCCGCCACCGCCCGAAGTCCCGTCGGCCGACCAAACGCACCGACGCACATCTACCCCGTCTGCGTCACCGGATGTCGCCACCCCCAACCCGAAGACTACACTACTCATGGGCGCTCCCCGCCACACGACCACGACTAATGGTGGACGCACAGGGCAGACAAACACCCACCTACGAATGAATCAGGGCGTACTATACCCCATTTTCCCCTCCATGTAAAGGGCAGATTGCCCTTCGGAGGAACTTTTTTTCGCGGCATCGCCGGAAGCCCTCCGCTGCCTCCGCAGGAATGCCCGCCGCGCACCGCCGCCTTCCCCATCGCGGCATATGTCCGCCACGCCTTCTCCAAGGCCGCTGCAGAAACGGTTCCCCCGCCCCTGGACGGCACAGACTCCGTCTTGCTTGATTCCCCCGTCCCGTGCTGTTACGATTCAGGTTGAGGTGATTCCATCATTTCGGAGACCTTCAGTGCTTCCCACCGACGCCCGCTACACGCCCACCCACGAGTGGTGCCGCGCCAAGGACGGACTTGTCGTCATCGGACTCACCCCGCACGGCCTGGCTCCCCTCGGCGACATCGTCTTCATCGAACTGCCCGAAGTGGGCGACGACGTCCTGCGCGAAGTACCCTTCGGCGAGATCGAAGGTTCGCGCGACGTGCGCGACATCAGCTCGCCCGTGGACGGCGTTGTCGTCGCCGTCAACCCCAAGCTCTCGCAGACCCCCGAACTGGCCGCCAAGGATTCCTTTGGCGAAGGCTGGCTCATCCGCATCCGCCCTGATGGCGCCCAGAACCTTGACAACGCCCTTTCGGCAGCCGACTATGACGCCCTCCTCAAGAAAACGCGCCCGCGCTGAACCCTCGCGCCGCACGCGCCCCGCCCCGAAGCCGAAGATCGCCGTCATCGGCCCCGGACGCGTCGGCAGCGCCATCGCCCGGCTCCTCAAGGAGCGCGGATTCCCCATTGCCGCCGTGGCCGGCGGCGCCCCCGAAAGCGTGCGCAAGGCCGTCGAGTTCATCGGCGCCGGCAAAGCCGCCCGCAGCCTCGCCGCCGCCGCGCACGCCGGAGACGTCGTCTTCCTGACGCCCCCCGACCGCCAGATCAAGCCCGTTTGCGACGCGGTCGCCGCCGCCAAAGGCTTCAGACGCGGCAGCGTGGTCTTCCATTGCAGCGGCGCGCACGATGCCTCCCTCCTCGACTCCGCCCGCGCCTGCAAGGCCCGCGTGGCCGTCCTGCACCCCCTGCAGAGCTTTGCCGGACGCGACCAGGCCCTGCGCCGGATGAAGGGCGCCTTCTTCACCTTCGACGGCGACGAAGCCGCCCAGCCGGCGGCCGAGCAGATCGTTGAGGCCCTCGGCGGCGTCCTCATCCCCTTCCGTCCCAAGAACCGGGCCCTCTACCACGCCGCTTCCTGCGTGCTCTCGAACTACCTCGTCGCCCTCGCCGACCTCAGCGTCATCCTGATGCAGCTTTCCGGCCTCCCCGAGCGCGACGCCGCGCGCGCCCTTCTGCCCCTGCTGCGCGGCACCGTGGAGAATATTGACACCCTCGGCCTCCCCCACGCCCTCACCGGCCCCATCGCCCGCGGCGACGTCGAGACCGTCCAGCGCCACATCGAAGCGCTGCGCCCCCTCCCCCGCGAAATCCGCCGCCTCTACTCCCAACTCGGCCTCTACACTGTCCGCATCGCCCAACGCAAAGGCGCCCTCAAGCCCCACGACGCCCTCGCCCTTGCACGCTTGCTCGGCGAAACCGCCTGAGCTAGACTACCGTCGCTTGTCGTCCGTCGTCTGTCGTTCAGAAAGGAGGCTCCCGGCATTCAACCCGGCCACACCCGGCCAAACCGATTGACGCCGCACCCGTCCCAAGACACCTGGCGCACCACGAACCACGGCCTATCGCCAAACCGTCGCATGCCGCACCAACCCGGCCCAACGGCCCCACGAAGGAGGAACACATGTTCTCATCGCACATCGCCCGCGTCGAAGAGCTCGTCCGCGAACAGAATGACTGGCGCGACCACTGCCTCAACCTCATCGCCAGCGAACAAGTCCTCTCCCGCCGAGCCCGCTCCGTCATGGGCTCCGACTTCTGCCACCGCTACGCCGAAGGGCACCCCGGCGAGCGCTACTACCAGGGCACGGAGAAGATTGACGCCATCGAGGCCGACGTCAAGCGCTACCTGAAGAAGCTCTTCGGCTGCCTCCACACCGAAGTCCGCCCCATCTCCGGCACCAACGCCAACGAAGCCGTCTTCAGCCGATACATCAAGCCCGGCGACATCGTTATGGTCAACTCCACCCCCGGCGGCGGACACATCAGCCACCAGAAAGCCGGCGCCGTCGGCAAACTCACCCGCAACGTCCTCACCTTCCCCCGCACCAAGGACGGTTACCACATTGACGTCGGCCGCACCAAGGACCTCATGCGCGCCACCAAGCCCACCACCGTCATCTTCGGCAAGAGCCTCTTCCTCTTTCCCGATCCCGTCGCCGAGCTCTTCGACGTCTGCGAAAAGATCGGCTGCCGCGTGGTGTACGACGGCGCCCACGTCCTCGGCCTCATCGCCGGCAAGCAGTTCCAGGACCCCCTGCGCGAAGGCGCCCACATCCTCAACGCCAGCACCCACAAGACCTTCCCCGGCCCCCAGCGCGGGCTGATCCTCAGCAACCTCGGCGGCGACGACTGGCGTCAGATTGACAAAGGCGCCTTCCCCGGCTCCAGCAGCAACCACCACCTCGACACCCTGCCCCCGCTGCTCATCACCACCTTCGAGATGCTCGCCTTCGGCGAGGAGTACGCCAAGCAGGTCATCGCCAACGCCCAGCATCTGGCCGCCGCCCTTGAGAAGCAGGGCTTCGACGTCCAGGCCAAGGAGTTCGGCTACACCAAGAGCCACCAGGTCGCCGTGGACGTCTCCCGCTACGGCGGCGGCAGCGCCGTCAGCTCGCTGCTCAAGGAGAACAACATCATCCTGAACATGAACATGCTCCCCTTCGAGCCGATCAGCCACCACGACAACCCCGCCGGCGTGCGCATCGGAACGCAGGAAATGACCCGCATGGGCATGAAGCAGGCCGAGATGGACCAGATCGCCCTCCTCATCGGGGACTGCCTCGTCCGCGGCAAACGCGTCCTCGACGAGGTCAAGAAGATGCGCGCGAACTTCCAGACCGTCCACTACAGCTTCGACGCGCCTGCAAAGAAGTAGCCCCAGTCCCGCCCCTCGCGCGGCGAAGTCCCCCTTCGCCGCGCGAGCTCTTTCATGCCCGTTGGCGGATGAATGGGCTCCGCCGACACGGCCACTTCGGGCGCGCGTCGGCAGCCACTCCCCGCCCTCTCCCGTCACCCCACCGCCTCTGCCACCCGCCGCCGCTGCTCTGCGGTGAGTTGCGCCTTCCCTCCGTCGGCGTTTGCCTCCATCTGCGCCGGGGTCGAGGCGCTGGCAATCACCGGCCCCATCCCCGGCAGCGTCAGCATCCATGCAATCGCCAGCCGGCTGAGCGGCATCTTCCACTCACGCGCCAGCGCCGCCAGACGCGAGAGCTTTGCCGAAATCTCCGGCGTCAGTTCCTCCGCCAGCGCCCCTTCATCCACCAGCCGGTCGCCCTTCCCCGCCTTCGACGGGTCCAGGTAGCGCTCCGTCAGTAACCCGCGCGCCAGCGGGCTCCACGCCACGAAGGAAATCCCCGCCCGCGCGCAGTAGTCGAGCACGCCCCGATGCTCCTCCGATTCGCCGTGCAGGATGTCGAACTGGTTCTGAACCGCCGCCACCCGAACCCGCGACGAGAAGCCGCCTTCGAGCGCGCAGTAGAGGGCAAGTTGATCCACGCTGAAGTTTGAGACGGCGAAATACCGCACCGCCCCCTGCCGCACCAGGTCCTCGACCGCCGAAAGGCTTTCCTCCGGCGGCGTGAGCGGGTCGAACCGATGGAAGTAGAGGACATCCACATAGTCCAGTTGCAGCCGCGCCAGGCAGGCCGCCACGGAATCGAGGACGCACCCGCGTGACAATCCCCCGTGATTCGGCGTCCGACCGTCCATTCCGCCGCAGACCTTCGTCGCCAGCACAACGTTGCGCCGCTGTTCGGGGTTGCGGCGGAACCAGCGCCCGATCACGCGCTCCGAGTTGCCGCTGGCGTTGTTGTAGCGGTTCGCCGTGTCCCAGAAGCAGGCCCCGACCGACACCGCCCGGTCGAGAATCTCAAAGGCCCGCTTCTCGTCCACGCGCGCGCCGTCGCCCGTCTCCGGATACCCCACCTTCCACAGCCCCAGCCCCACGCGCGGCACACGCAGCCCTGTCCGCCCCAAGGGCATGTAGGGCATCCCGTTGAACTCATCGGTCGAGAAGGGCACGCCGTACAACTCCGGATGCGGCTTCAAGTGGTCCATTCCTTCATCCTTACATCTCAGAGAACCCCGTCGTCCGTCGTCTGTCGTCCGTCGTCCGTCATCTCACTTCGCCAACGCCACCCCCTTCACCCGCCTCAACTCGGGACGTCCGCCGATGTAGATATCGTCGCCCGAGAAGACGAAGGGGCCCGCCGATTCGATGACACCCAGCGGCGTCACCTCCAGTGTATCCGGATTCACCCGCGCCAGGGTCGTCCCGGCGAAGAGGTAGATTCGGCCATCCGGCCCCCATTGCGGATCGCGCGGCTTGCCCGGCAGCGGCGTCTCGCGGGTCACCTTCCCCTGGTCAAGATCGAAAAGATAGGTCTTGTCGCCAAGGAACCCGTACACCTGCCGTCCGCGCGCCAGGATTTCCCCCGTGCCCGGCGCGCCGGGGAAGGGAACGAACTCGCGGACGATGCGCTTCGTCGCCGCGTCCACCAGGAAGAGCTTCGCCTCCGGCGCCTTGGGCGTCTTGCCCGTCGGGTCGGAGACCGTCTGGCTGGAATAGACGATCGTCCGTCCCCCGTCGGCGGCCGCCAACCCGGCGCAATCGAGCACCAGGAATGGGTCGCGCGGCAGCGCATCGAGCTTGCCCGTCGCCGGATCGAGCCAGCCCAGCGCCCCCCCGACGGCCGACCGCTCGCAATGCGCGCCGATCCACAGCATCCCGTCCGCCGACACCGCCAGCCCCCGGACGAAGTGCGCCGGCATGCGGTCCTTGATCGTGCCCGCGTGGGTCATCAGGCGCGGGTTCGACGCCGCCGAGTCCTCCGCCGGGGCCGGCTGCCCCGGCTGCGCCAGCGCCAGCGTCCAAGTCCGCGCCGGGTCGTACGACAGCACGCGGATGCCCGGATAGCCCGCCATCCACACCCGCCCGCCCAGCGTCTCGGCCATCGTGCCGCTGAGGTGGAACTTGCCGAAGATTTCGAAGGTCGTCGTCTTCGGGTCGTAGCGGAAGGCCTCCTGATACCGCCGCGTCGTGCCCAGGAGGCGTCCATCCGGCAACGCGTGAAGGGATTCGATCTCGACCGGCAACGCGCGAATGCGCATCGTGGCGTTCCGCCATTCCTTCTCCGCCCGCTCGCGCCAATGCAGCGTCACCGCCCCGTCCGGCTGGACCGGGTCGAGGAACATCTCCGGGGTGGTCCAGGCGCGATGCCGAAGGTTGAAGCTCTCGAAGCGCCGGTCCGCCGTCGCCACGCCCCCCTCCAGGCGGATGCGCGCCGGGGCCATGGTGCTCGTTCCCATGGGGAAGGTGACGCCGCGCTCCCCCGTGTACCAGGCGTCGCGGATGCGCGCGAGCACGCCGTTCCCGCCCGTCGCCGCAACCTCGCCGTTGCGGCAGTCCACAATGAATACGTCCTCCGGCTCGGCGGTGGCCGCATAGACGAAATGCCCGTCGGCGACGAGCGTTCCCACGTTCAACCGGGGGGAGTCGTGCAGCTTCGCCAGCTCGCGCCGCGCGCCGTCGGCTTCGATCGAGAGAAGGCGGTTCTGCCCCTTGAGCGCATAGACCAGCGCGCCCTCGTCCGTCCAGGTCATGGCCGAGACGACGGCATTCGGCGCCCAGGGCAACACCTGCACAGGCGCGCCCGGTTGCGCCTCCTTCAGGTTCAGCAGGACGATCCCCGCTGCGGAAGCCACCGCCGCGCGTCCGCCGCTCCCCACGGCGGCCAGCACGTCCCCTTCGGCCGCCATCAGGCCGTCGCCCAGGACCGTCTCCATGCGCGTCTGCCCCGAGAAGGCAATCACCCGCGATCGGTCGCGCCGAAGGATCACCCCCTCCCCCGCCGCATTCGCCGCCTGCGCTGCGCTCTCAAACATCTCCCCGCCGCGCAGCGTCCAACGCCGCTCCTCGTCCTTGCCGCCCTTGCCCTCGAACGTGGCCGACGCGGACGCGAAGGCCCCGCCCCCGCTCACGCTCAGGTATTTCGGATCGCTCAAGAGTATCTTCTGTTCCCCCGTCCGCACGTTCAACGCCACCAGGTACCACGGGTTCTTCCCCGCAGCGCTGTAAACGTAGTCCCCCTCCGTCGCCATGGAATAGACGTACCGCGGGCCGGCCACCTTCGGCCCCTGCCGCCCGTAGTTCCGGAACTCGCCCGTGGCCGGATCGAAGCGCACGACCTCGCAGCCGCTCGTCATGCCCAGGTAGATCGCGCCGTCGCCGCCGCGAACCATCTGGAAGACGACGCACCGCCCGAGGTCCGGCCCGTCCTTGTACTCCAGGTTCATCGTCTCCGGATCATAGACCCACAGCCCGCAGCGTCCGTACTGGCCGAAGTAGAACCGATCGCCCGCTTCGAGCATCCGCAACGGCCGGTCCGGCGGTCCCGAGGCCTCGCGCACCGCGCCCGTCCTCAAGTCCACGATGCGCGCCTGGCATTCGATCTCGCGGCGCATCGGATGGAAGAATCGCAAGTGGTGGCGCTGTCCCGTCTTCGAGCATAACGTGAAGTCCGCATCCTCCATGGTCGTCACGGGGGTTCCCAGGGTCTCCACCTTCAGCGTCGGCGCCTCCTGCCCCAGCGCCAGCGCCGCAACGATCACTCCGGCCGCCACATCCATCCATCGCATGGGTGAACTCCTTTGACTGCTCTTGCGGGAGGGCGCCTCGCCACAGCGCGAGCGACGGCGCGCGGCGCCTGGCCCGACCTGTTCACGAACCGCAAGCGTTGGGCGAACAAGCCGGGTCAGGCCATCGGCTTCGCGCGCTTGCAGAGTTGCAGCGGTACGCCCCAGGGATCGCGCATCATCACCAGCGTGGATCCGTCCTGCGGGTGATCCACGCTCAGCGTTGTCGCCCCGGCATGCTCCAGGCGCACCTTCTCGGCCAGCGGGTTCTCGACGGCAAAGGCGTGATGGTAGCGCAGCGGGTGCTGCGCCGAGTAGTCCGGCATCAAGGCGACCGGGTTGCTGTACACCTCGAGCACCACACGCCCCGTAGCATCGGCCAGGAAATGCGTGTAGGGCGGGTTATGCTGCTCGCGCACGGCGCGCATCCCCAGGTGCTTGACGTACCAGTGCGCCATGGCCCGCGCGTCCGGAACGTTGATCCCGACGTGTTCAAACCGCATCGCTGTTCCCTGCGCACTGCGCGCCAAGACTCCCGGACGCCGGATGGCGCCGGGGCGCTACTCGACGCGGATGACCACCAGGCTGATGTCGTCGCTCTGGCCCGCGCCGCCGGAGAACTGCCGCACGGCGTCCATGACGCGGCCGATGATCTCCCGCGCGCCCGCCCGGCCCGCGCGCCGCAGGATGCCGACCAGCCGTTTCGTTCCGAAGAGGTCGTCGGCGCTGTTGAGCGCCTCGGTGATCCCGTCGGTGTAGAAGATGACGAGGTCCCCGCTTTTCAGGGGCACTTCTTCCTGTTCGTAGCTTTCGCGCTCGTCGGCGCCCAACACCAGCCCGCCCTTGCTCATCGGGTGCGCGGCGCCTCCGCGCACCAGCAGCGGAGGGTTGTGCCCGGCGTTGCTATATAAAAGCGTCCGGTCCTTGGCGTTCAGCACGCTGCAGAAGAGCGAGACGAACTGCCCCGAGCGCGCGTCGTGGCACAAGTTGCGGTTCAGCCGGCGCGCAAGCTGCCGCGGCTCCGAGGTGGCCTCCAGGTGGGCGCGCATCCCCGCGCGCGCCGTGGCCATCAGCAGGGCCGCCGGCATCCCCTTGCCCGCCACGTCCGCGATCACGATCGCCGTCCGGTTCTTCCCCAGCGGCACGAAGTCGTAGAAATCCCCGCCCACCTGACTGCACGGGCGGCTCGCCGCCGCAATGTCGAAGCCGGGAATCTCCGGCGGACGCTCCGGCAGCAACTGCTCCTGGATGCGGCCCGCCACCTGCAGCTCCTTGTCCAGTCGCCGCTTCTCCAGGCTCTGCTGGTAGAGCTGCGCATTCTCGATCGCCACCGCCGCCTGGTTCGCCAGCAGCCGCAGCACCTCCACTTCCTCCCCGCCGAGCTTCCGCGGCTCGGCGCTGTAGAGGTGCAGCGTGCCGATCGGACGTTTCTTGCTGATCAACCCGAGCGACACGCCCGACCGGATTCCCTCGCGCTCCGCGTCCTTCGGATACAGCACGCGCGGGTCCCGCAGCATGTCCGGGATCTGCACCACCTCGCCGCGCAGCGCCGCGCGGTCTATGGCGCTCTTCTCCACCAGCACCGGCCCTTTGTTGATGTACCGATCGCTCAGGTTGAAGAAGGACTTGATGACCAGATGCTTCCCGTCCAGCAGCCGGATCGAGCAGCCCTTGGCGTCGGCCACCTCCGTGGCGCTCTTGGCAACCAGGTAGAGCACCTTCTCCAGGTCGAGCGAGCCGGTGATCACCTTGCTGACCTCGAAGAGCGCGCTTACGTCGCGCAGCTTGCTCCGCAGCTCCGCCCCCTGGTAGCACAGCCCCGCCACGCTGTTGGCCACCGCCACCAGCAGCGTGATGGCGCGCGTCATCTCGTCGTCCGACCACCGCTTGACCGTATCGAGCGAGTCCTCCAGCTTGCTGACGGGCAGACCCGTCCGGCGCGCCAGATCGGCCAGCCGCGCCGCGGTGATCTGCCCCTCCGGACGATCGCCCATGACGATCGTCCCCACGCACACGCCTTCGATCTCGATCGGCGCGGCGAACTGCGACAGGCCGGCGTGACACACGTACTTCACCACCCGGTGCTCGCGCGCCGCCCGCTCCACCGCCCGCGCGTTGCTCTCGCGGCAGCATTGTCGCCCGTGCTTTGTGCCGCCGATCAACCGGCAATACTCGTTCTGCGTGCTCGGGCGCGTCACGGCCCGACCCTTCAGGTCGCGGATGCTTACCGAGATCCCCGTCGTCTCCGCGAAGCTATCCTGCACGCGCTGGAGGACGCTCACGTCCACCAGCTCGCCCAGCGTCACCTCGCGGACCAGCCTGCCCACGCCCGTCTTCTTTGTCTCGTTCGTCTTCACAGTCCAACCCGCCCCCAATCCACACGGCCTTCAACGCCTTCCGCCCCGCGGACGGAAAGAAAGCGGGAGAGGCCGACGAACGACGCCGCCGGCACTCTCCCTTCGGCTCGCCATGCGTTCAACGGGCGCTCCATTCTACCTCGCTCTGCGGCGGAGGCGCCCTCCGACGCGTTCTACTTCCGGCCCTTCTTCGCGGCGGCCTTCTTCGCAACCGGCGCCTTCTTCGCGGCAACGGCCTTCTTCGCCGGGGCTTTCGCGGCCGACGCCTTCGCCGGGGCCTTCGACGCCGGAGCGGCCTTCACCGGGGCCGCCGCGCCGCCCTTGCCCGCCTCCGACAGCAGCCGCGTCGCCACGTCCACCGCCGACGCCGCGTCCGGAGCGTATCCGTTCGCGCCGATCTCATCCGCGTAGCTCTGCGTCACCGGCGCGCCGCCGATCATCACCTTCACGTCCTTCAGCCCCGCCGCCTTCAACGCCTCGATCACCGTCTTCATCTGCGGCATCGTCGTCGTCAGCAAGGCCGACAACCCGATCACCTTCGCCCCCGTCTTCTTCGCGCTCTCCACGAACTTCTCCGCCGGCACGTCAATCTCCAGGTCTATCACCTCGAAACCCGCGCCCTTCAGCATCATCGCCACCAGGTTCTTCCCGATGTCGTGCAGGTCGCCCTTCACCGTCCCGATGATCACCTTCCCCTTCGACTGCACACCCGCCTTCGACAGCGCCGGCTGCAAAATCTCCATCGCACCCGGACGCGTCGCCGCTTCCTTCGCGTTGCTCATCGCGCGCGCCGCAATCAGCACCTCCGGCACGTAGAACTCATTCGCCTTGAACCGCCGCCCCACCTCGTTCATCCCGGCGATCAGGCCCTCGTTCAGTATCTTTTCCGCGCTGATCCCCGCTTCCAGCGCCTTCTTCGTCAGCTCCACCGCCACCTCGCGCTTCCCGCCGATGATCGCCTCCGCCAGCGACTTCAGCGACACCGACCCGCCCGCCGCAGGGGCCGACGCCTTCGCCTTGAACGGCGCAACGATGGCATCGCGAAGGATCTGCGCAGCGGGAACGCCCTCTGCCAGGGCCTTTTCGATCAGTTCAGCCGCCTGAGCCGTCTTGCCGCTGGTAAACGCGCCGGTAATCGCCTTGAGGTCCGCCATCAAACGCCCTCCTGCAACGGGGATGGAAGAAACAACCGTTTCGTCGTCATATGCCGTACCCGAAAGACACAAAGTGGCTTGGATTATCGCTAACACCCGCGCCCATGTCAAATCTGTCGCCACATGCGAGGACCGGATTGGCACAGTGCATATTTTGCGCGACAGGCATGTCCGGTGTATAATACAACTTTCTTTGCCTATGCGCGCCCCATTCCGCCCCGCCGGAAGCCGTCCGCAGGGCGGAACGCCGCACGCGTTCCTGTCAGGCATGCGCCGATAACCTGTTGTCAGGAAAGACCTTACAGTGGACCCAGCGCTTCTTGAGCCTCTCTTGCCGACCCTCCTGATCGTCGCGCCGATTCTCTTCGGGATTCTGGCCTGGCTGTCGCCCACGGCCCCCCTGCGCACCCTTTGGGTTGTGCTCGGGGGTGCACTGACGTGCGCCGCGGGCATTCTGACGGCCCTTCGCGGCGCCGCCGAGTTCACCCTCCCCCGCTGGAGCGACAACCTGGCCTACGGCATCGAGATCGCCGTCATTGCCGTCATCTTTGCAATTTCCTTCCGCTTGAAGGACTGGCGGATCGGCCTGCTGGCCGTGGCGCAAATGGTCATGGCCGCGCTGGAAAGACTCCTGCCGCACGCCGCCCTTCCCCCGGCCGCCACCTTCGTGATTGACCCTCTCTCGATCATCCTGATCCTCGTGATCTCGGTGGTCGGATCGGTGATTGTCCTATACGCCATCGGGTACATGCGCAAGCATGAGGAGCACGCCCCCGACACCGCCGCGCCGACGGGCCGATTCTTCCTCTTCCTCGTCGGCTTCCTCGGCGCCATGAACGGCCTGGTTATGGCCAACGACCTGCGCTGGCTTTCGATCTTCTGGGAGATCACGACGATCTGCTCCTTCATGCTGATCGGGCACGACGGCACGGACGAGGCCCGTGCCAACGCGCGTCGCGCCCTGCTCATTAACATGTTCGGCGGGACCGCAATGATCCTGGGCGGGTTGCTCTGCGCCGTGCAGGGGAACGGGAACTCCCTTGCGCACATGATGAGCGCCCAGGCCCTTATCCCCATCGCCCTCCTGTGTCTGGCCGCCTTTACGAAGTCCGCCCAGATGCCCTTCCAGAGCTGGCTCCTCGGGGCCATGGTCGCGCCCACCCCCGTCTCCGCCCTGCTCCACTCCGCCACAATGGTCAAGGCCGGCTCCTACCTTGTGCTGCGCCTGGCCCCCGCCTACCAGGGCACTCGGCTCTCCGAGATCATCGCCGTCGCCGGAGCCTTCACCTTTGCGGCCACGTCGGCCCTGGCCATCAGCCAGAGCAACGCCAAGAAGGTCCTCGCCTACTCCACGATCGCCAACCTCGGCCTCATCGTGGCCTGCGCCGGGCTCAACACTCCCCTGGCCTACAGCGCGGCCGTGTTGATCCTCGCCTTCCACGCCGTCTCCAAGGGACTCCTCTTCCTCTGCGTCGGCGCCATCGAGCAGAAGATCGGCAGCCGCGATATCGAGGACATGGGCGGCATCATGTACCGGATGCCCATTACCGCCATGATCGCCCTGCTCGGCATGGTCGCCATGCTCGCCCCGCCCTTCGGCATGTTGCTCAGCAAGTGGATGGCCATCGAGGCGGCCATCTTCTCCCCGCTGGTCCTCTTCCTCATCGTCATGGGCAGCGCCATGACGGTGCTCTTCTGGGCCAAGTGGATCGGGCGCATCCAGACGGTATCCTACCACGAGCGCTACGACGCGGAGCGCCTGCCCGCCTCCATGTTCGCCGCCCTCATCATTCTGGGCGCCGGCGTGATTCTGACCGGCATCCTCGCCTTCCCCCTCATTCCCATGACCGAGGGTCTCGTGCGCGGCGCCTACGCCGGCCTCGCACTGCCCGAGGCCTCCTTCAAGGCCCTCCGCACCGCCGGAACCTTTGCCGCCTGGCCCATCTTCCTTTTTGTCGGTCTCGGCCTGCTGGGCGCGTTCTTCGCCGTCCGCAGATTCAGCGCCGCCGTCATTCGCCCG
The DNA here is from genome assembly GCA_022705425.1 of Planctomycetota bacterium. Taxonomy (GTDB): domain Bacteria; phylum Planctomycetota; class Brocadiia; order CAIUPP01; family CAIUPP01; genus JAKJEM01. The sequence continues at coordinate 35,208 of JAKJEM010000002.1, read as the reverse complement.
CCCTACCTCTGCGGCGAAAACGTCGGCGGCACGGACGTTTCCTACAGTTTCCGCAGTCTGATGGACAAGCCCGACACGGCCTGGTCCAAGAGTCTCTACCTCAAGCCGGTCTTTTCCGAGGACAAGATCACCTTCTGGGCCAACCTGATCGCCTGCATGATCATCCTGACCATGTTCGGGATGATCGGCGCGCTGTAGCGCCCGAGAGCATGAAACGGACCCGACACGATGGAAGCCCTGCTTGCCTTTGTCGTCGCGTGGAAGCCTTATGTCCTGGCCGCGGCCGCACTGGTCGTGGCCCCCGTCATTGGCGCGCTGCTGATGGGGCTCGACCGCATTCTCACCGCCCGCATCCAGGGACGCGTGGGTCCGCCCCTCCTCCAGCCCTTCTACGACATCGTCAAGCTGCTCGGCAAGGCCCCCATCGCGCTGAACCGCGTGCAAGTCGTCTACGCCTGCCTCCATCTCGCCCTGATGATGCTTGTCGTGGTCCTGCTGGCCATGGGCCAGGACCTGATGATGATCCTCTTCGTCCACGCCTTCTCGAACATCGCCCTCATCCTCGGCGGCATGTCCGTCCGCTCCCCCTACAGCCGCATCGGCAGCCAGCGGCAGATCATGCAGATGCTCGCCTATGAGCCGATCCTTGTCCTCATGGTCGTCGGCATCTACCTCATCTTCGGCACCTTTCAGATCTCCCGCATCCCCGCCGGCGGCGTCCCCCTGCTCGTCCAGCTTCCCCTGGTCTTCCTCGCCTTCCAGATGGTGATCTCCATCAAGCTGCAGAAATCCCCCTTCGACGTCTCCACCTCCCACCACGCGCACCAGGAGATCGTCAAAGGCATCACCATCGAGTATTCCGGCCCCTACCTGGCCGTCATCGAGATCACCCACCTCTACGAGACCTGCGTGCTCTTCACCGTGGTCGCCCTCTTCTGGGCGCCCAACCCCCTCGTCGGCCTCCTCCTGGCCGCCCTCAGCTTCCTCTTCCAGATCGTCCTCGACAACGCCTGCGCGCGCCTGACGACGATGTGGATGCTCCGGTACATGTGGACGTTGCCGATGGTCCTGGCCGTCAGCAACATCGCCTGGCTCTATCTCAGAAACGGCGCCTCCCTTGGCTAAGCTCGCAAGATCCCCCTGGGTCGTCCACTACAACTGCAACAGCTGCAACGGGTGCGACATCGAGTTTCTCGCGTGTTTGACGCCGATGTACGACGCCGAGCGCTTCGGCGTCCTCCACGTCGGCAACCCCAAGCACGCCGACGTCCTCGTCGTCACCGGCTCCGTCAACCACCGCAACGCCCGCGTCCTCCGAAACGTCTACGACCAGATGCCCGACCCCAAGGTCGTCGTCGCCCTCGGCGTGTGCACCAGTTCCGGCGGCATCTTCGCCGGATGCTACAACGTCTTCGGCGGCGTCGAGAAGGTCCTCCCCGTGGATGTCTTCGTGCCCGGCTGCCCCCCGCGCCCCGAGGCCATCCTCGACGGCATCGTCAAGGCCGCCGCGCGCCTCGGCGCCAAGATCCGCGGCGAAACCCCGCCCCCGGTCGAAAAGCCCAAGGCGGCCTTCCAGCCCGCCGCCGTCCCCGAAGAAAAGAAGTGACCATGCTCCAGAACTGCAAGGATGTTACCCGCGAGAACCTTCTCACCGAAGTCGCCAGCCGGCTCCCCCTCGGCTATCGCTTCGTCACCATGACGTGCGTGGACCTCGGCGACGCCTTCGATGTCCTCTACCACTTCGACAAGAACTACGAACTCAGCACGCTGCGCCTGCGCCTGCCCAAGGGCGAAACCCTTCCCAGCGTCTCCGGGCTTGTCTTCGCCGCCGTCCTCGTCGAGAACGAGATCAAGGACCTCTTCGGCATCGCCGTCACCGGCCTGGCGATAGACTACCAGGGCCACTTCATCCTCGCCGACGGCGCCCCGACCGCTCCCCTGCTCAAGAACCCTCCCCCCCCGACCGCGCCTGCCGCCGAAGGAGCGCCCAAGAATGGCTAGGAAATCCGTCATCCCCTTCGGGCCGCAACACCCCGTCCTGCCCGAGCCCCTGCACCTTCGCCTCGTCCTCGAAGACGAGCGCGTCGTCGAGGCGCTCCCCTCCATCGGCTACATCCATCGCGGCCTCGAAAAGCTCGCCGAGCAGAAGGACTACATCCAGGACGCCTTCCTCGTCGAGCGCACCTGCGGCATCTGCAGCTTCATCCACGCCCTCACCTACTGCCAGGGCATCGAAGCCCTCCTCAAGCTCGAAGTGCCCCCCCGCGCGCGGTATCTCCGCACCGTCTGGAGTGAGATGCACCGCGTCCACAGCCACCTTCTCTGGCTCGGCCTGCTCGCCGACGCCTTCGGATTCGAGAACCTCTTCATGCAGGCCTGGCGGGCGCGCGAGGAGGTCGTGGACCTCATGGAAGTCACCGCCGGCGCCCGCATCATGCTGGGCATGTGCTGCGTCGGCGGCGTCCGGCGCGACCTCACCGATGAACAGCTCGCCGCCGTCCTCAAGTCCATGGACAAGCTCAACCGCCAGTTCGACGACCTGATCCCCGTCATCCTCAAGGACTACAGCGTTCAGCAGCGTCTGCGCGGCGTCGGACGGATCAGCCGCGAGACCGCCTACGAGCGCGGCGCCGTCGGCCCCGTCGCCCGCGCCAGCGGCGTCGCCCGCGACTTCCGCGAGACCGGCTACGCCGCCTACGGCGAACTCGGGTTCGTGCCCGTCGTCGAGACCGAAGGCGACTGCTACGCCCGCATGGAGGTCCGCCTCGCCGAACTCTACCAGTGCCTTCACCTCGTCCGAGCCGCCGTGCGGAAGATGCCCTCCGGACCCATCAGCGTCACCCCCAAGGGAAACCCCGACGGCGAATACGTCAGCCGCACCGAGCAGCCCCGCGGCGAGGTTGTGTACTACCTCAAGGGCAACGGCGGCAAGAACCTCGACCGCCTCCGCATCCGCACCCCCACCTTTGCCAACATCGCGCCCCTCCTGGCCATGCTGCCCGGCTGCGAACTGGCCGACGTCCCCGTTATCGTCCTTTCCATTGACCCGTGTATCAGTTGCACGGAGCGCTGACCATGACCTTCCTGAACGCTATCTTCCGCAACCTCTTCTCCCGTCCCGCCACGCGGCGATATCCCTTCGTCAAGCGCGAGCCCTTCCCCGGAACGCGCGGACAACTGGCCATTGACCCCGACCGGTGCATCTATTGCGGCATCTGCGCCAAGCGCTGCCCCGCCAACGCCATCACCGTCTCCAAGACTCCCTCCAAGAGCTGGACCCTCGACAACTACCGCTGCGTTATCTGCGGCTACTGCGTCGAGGTCTGCCCCAAGAAGTGCCTGACCATGAAGCAGGACTACTTCTCCCCCAAGTAGCCCGCCGGCCTGGGTCCCGCACGACCGACCGGACCCTCCCGCGCGAACGGTGTCGCCGTCAGCCCGCCCTGCTTCTCCCCCTCCTCCGTCACCCCCCACGGCGTCGCCAGCGGCGCGAAGAGCAGCGTCTCCCGTTCGGAGGACGTCGCCTTGAAGGCCACCTCCAGCCGCACCGCGCGCGGCAGCGAGTTCTGACGCCACGTCGTCACCCACTGCCGCCCGTCGTGGAAGGAAAGCCGGCATTCCGAAATGCCCGCCGCCAGACGCTCCGGCTCCGGCGTCGCCGCCGCGTCCGCCTCGGGGTACGCGCGCTCCCGCCGCAGCAGCGCCAGTTCCCCCGGCGCGCCCTCCGTCGGGCGCAGGAAGTACTCCACCCGCGCCAGCCCGCCCGCCGGGCGCTGCCCCGCCGGCGCAAAGGAGTTCGTGCTGAAGAACTCCAACACCGGCATCTCCCCCGGCCCTTCGCGGCCCACGCACGCCGGGAGGTCCTTCTCCCGCAACACCACCGCCCCCTGGAAATCGCGCCGGGCCACGCGCTCCATCCCCGCCAGCAGCCGCGCCCGCTCCATCCGCGCCCGCATCGCCGTGACCCCCTGCGCCATGACGCGCAGCGTCCCCATCAGCGTCAGCATCGCCAGCGCAAAGATCGCCAGCGACGCCGCCACCTCCAACAGCGTCACGCCCGCCGTCGCGCCTCCTCCCTTCCGTCCCATCGCTCCACCGTTCAATGCCGTCCCTTCCCGCGCCGATCCGTCCCGCGCATCACTTCACCGAGGCTTCGACCCACACGGGGACTGAGACGCCATCCTCCGCCGAGTCCGCCGGCTGCACGCGCACTTCATACGCCGCCAGCGTGCGCGGCACGCCCTCCGGCAGCGTCGCCGGGCGGATCGTCCAGCGGTATCCCTTCGGCGACTCGATGTCCCCCTCGCCCACCGACGCCAGTCCCGCGCGGAACTCCGCCGCCTTTGCCGCGCACAACCGAACACTCGTCAACGTGGCCTCCGCCGCCCGCTGCGCCGCAAAGGCCCGCCCCCGCGCCGCCAGGATTCCGGCGATCACCCCGCCGAGAATCGCCACCGACACGGCGACCTCGACCAGCGTGACCCCGCGCCGCCTCCCCGCGGGCGCGCCGGGTCCGTTACTCGCGGGGCGCATGGCCGCTCCCTTCGCGGAAATCCACAACGCCCGTCAGCCGGTCGAAGGAGATCAGCGCGTACCCCGCGCTGTTCTCCAGCGCCACCTCGTGCGCGTCGAGTGTGCCGTCGGCAAAGACCCCGGCGGCCGCCACCTCCTGGGACGTTTCCACCCCCGTCCGGAACCGCACCCGCGCCCCCTCGGGCAACTTGCGCCGCCCCAGTTCCGTCGCCGCCCCCGCCGAGCGCACCCACACCACCCCCTCGGGAACGTCGTACATCACCTGCACCCCGCGCGCCCCCGTGGCCGCCGCGTTCTGCGCCAGGCGCACCGCGTTTTCCACCTGGTGCGCCGCGCCCCGAAGCCGCCAGCGCGGGCTGATCCCCTCCAGCGCCGGCGCGGCCACCGCCACCGTCAGCGCCAGGATGACCAGCGCCACCATCAGCTCCAGCAGGGTCATTCCCCCGGAAACCGCGCGCGCCGCTCCGTTCCTGTCCACCATCGCCGAGCATCCGAACCGGGGAAACCGTCCGTCGCTACTTCCGAACGCCGCCCAACTCCCAACTATTGACGTCGCCGTCGAAGCCGCTCCCCCCCTCCGCGCCGTCGCGCCCCAGGCAAACCACGTCGAAGTCGCCGTGCTGGCCCGGACACACATAGATGTACTCCCGGTTCCACGGGTCCAACGGCAGGCTGCGCAGGTAGCCGCGCTCGGGGTATTTCTCCGGCGCCCAGCCCGTCGTCGGCTTCGAGACCAGCGCCTGCAAGCCCTGCTCCGAACTCGGATAGAAGCCGTTGTCCAGGTAGAACAGGTCCAGCGCGCCCATGAACTCCGCGATCTGAGCCTTCGCCGTTTCCACCTTCGCCGCCTCGATGCGGTCCACGACGACCTTGGACACGATCCCCGCGATCATCCCCAGGATGACCACGACGACCATGATCTCGATCAGCGTCAACCCCGCCTCGCCGCGCCGCGCGCCTCGTGCCGTGCGCATCGCTCTTCCCTCAGATATGACTCAACTCCAGGATCGTCACCATCAGCGACATCGCAATGAACCCCACCACCGCTGCCATGACCAGCACCAGCGCCGGCTCCAGAACCGCCAGCAAGCGCCGCGAGGCGATCTCCACCTCCGTGTCGCACGCCTGCGCCACGTGTTCAAGAACCTCCGGCAAGCTGCCGCTGCGCTCGCCCACCGCCACCATGTAGCCCACCATCGGCGGAAAGAGCCGGCTCTCGCGCAGGCGGCTCGAAATCTCCCGTCCGTTGACGACGTCCTGGCGAACCTGCCGGAGTTCCTCGGCAAAGGCCGTGTTCGGCGTCAGCCCCTCCAGCGTCTCCAGCGCCTCCACCGCCGGCACCCCCGTGCGCAGCAGCGTCGCCAGCGACATCGTCAGGCGCGCCACCAGGCTCTTCTGCCACATCCGGCCCACCAGCGGCGCGCGCAGCAGCCACCGGTCCGTCGCGTCGCGGAAGCCCGCCCGCCGCCGCAGCGCCAGCGCCGCCGCCGCAACGCCGCACAGCGCCGCCGCCGCGATCCAACCGTACGCCCGCACCGCGTGGCTCAGTCCGAAGAGAATCTCCGCCGTCGCCGGCAGCGGACGACGATGCTGCTGCAACAGCGGCTGCACCGTCGGCACCACGTACGCCGACAGGAAGACCAGCAGCCCCAGCACCATCGCCACCAGAATCGCCGGATAAACCAGCGCCGCCGAAATCCGCGCCTGCATGTTCCGCCGCCGTTCCAGGAAGTCCGCCAGCCGGGCGAAGACCGCATCCATCGTCCCGCTGCGCTCCCCCGAAGCCACCATCCCCACGTAGGCGCGATCGAAGTACTGCGGATAGCGCCCCATCGCCTCCGCCACCGACCGACCGGCGCTTACCGACTCGCGGATTTCCTGCAGCGCCAGCGCCAGCCGCGGCACTTCTGTCTGGCGCGCCAGAACGTGCAGCGCCTCCACCAGCGGAACCCCCGCTGCCAGCAGCACAGCGCACTGCCGCGTGAAGGTCGCCACATGCGGAATATGGCGCGTCGCCGCCCCCGGAAGTCGGTCGAGCCAGGGAGTTCGCCCCTCGTTCGCCTCGGCCACGGACTCGGGGAAGAGGCCCATCTGGCGCAGCCGCGCCCGCGCGTCCTGCGCGCTCTCCGCCACCAGCACGCCGCCCGTCATCTCGCCGGTGGCCGTCGCCGCTCTATACCGAAAGCTCGCCATATCACCCTTCGCCGTCCGTCACCCATCGTAGCGCAGGCGCCTCGCCTGCCATCGTTATCGTCCGTCGTCTGTCGTCTGTCGTCCGCCGTCCGTCGTCCGTCGTCTGTCGTCCGCCGTCTGCCGTCCTAAGCATCCTCCCGCTGCGTCACCCGCAACACCTCTTCCACCGTCGTCACGCCGGCCAGCGCCTTCGCCGCGCCGTCCGCGCGCAACAGGGTCAGCCCTCGCTTCACCGCCTCCTCGCGGATTTCCACCGACGACGCCCGGCGGTTCACCAGCGGTCGGACCGCCTCATCCATCACCAGCAGTTCGAAGATGCCCTGCCGCCCACGATAGCCCGTCCGCAGGCACCGTTCACATCCCTGCCCCTTGCGCAGCCCCCCCGTCGCCCCGGCATCGGACGGCAATCCCAGCATCGCCAGGTCCGCCGCCGTCACGCGGTCGGGCGCCGCGCAGTCCGGGCACACCCGCCGCACCAAGCGCTGCGCCAGCACCGCCAGCAGCGCCGAGGAAATCAGGAACGGCTCCACCTCCAGGTCCAGCAGCCGCGCAATCGCGCCCGCCGAGTCGTTCGTGTGCAGCGTGCTCAGCACCAAGTGCCCCGTCAACGCCGACTGTACGGCGATCCCCGCCGTCTCTTCGTCGCGGATCTCGCCGATCATGATGATGTCCGGATCCTGACGCACCACCGACCGCAGCATCGAGCCGAAGGTCACGTTCTTCTTCGCCAGGACCTGAATCTGACTGATCCCCGGCAGTTTGTACTCCACCGGGTCCTCGATCGTCAGGATATTCATCTCCGGCGAGTTGATCCGCATCAGCGCGGCGTAGAGCGTCGTCGTCTTGCCGCTGCCCGTCGGCCCCGTGGCCAGGATCATCCCGTGCGAGAAATTGATCAGGCGGTCGAATTCCGCCAGGTTCCGCCGGTCCAGCCCCACCTCCTCGAGCCGCAGCAGCTTCGCCTCCTTGTCAAAGAGACGCAGCACGGCGCGTTCGCCCTCGTCCGTCGGCACCACCGACATCCGCACGTCAATCTCGCGGTCCGCGTAGCGGAAGGTGGCCCGGCCGTCCTGCGGCGCGCGGCGCTCGGCAATGTCCATTTTCCCCAGAACCTTCACGCGCGACAGGATCGCGTCCTGCGCCGAGCGCGGCAGGTCCAGCACGTCGTGGAGGATTCCGTCGGTGCGATAGCGCACCCGCAACCGGTCCCCCGCCGGCTGGAAGTGAATGTCGCTCGAACCTGTCCGCACCGCCTGAGCCACCAGCAGCGAAACCATCTTCACCACCGGCGTCTTGCGCATCAGCTCCGCGAAGTCCGTCACCCGCTCGATCTGCGCCGGCGCCTCGCCGAACTCCTCTTCGGACCCCAACTCTCCTGCCGCATGTTCCAGGTACTCCGGCCGCTGCCGCACCGACCGGTCCACCGCGCGCTCGATCTCCGCCCTCGGCGCCAGCGTCCAGTCCACCCGCCGCCCGAAGAGGGTCGGCAGCTCCGCCATCAACGCCGCCAAGTCCGGACCCAGCGCCGCCGCCGCGCGCATCCGCTCCGCCTCCATCTCGCACGCCACCACCCCGGCCTGTCGCGCGTACTCCGGCGGCGCCTTCGCAAAGAACTCCTCCGGCGCAATGACCCCCTCCAGCGAAGCCGCAAAGGGAATCCCCAGCGCCTCCGCCGCCGCGGCCGTCGTCGTCTCCTCCGGCAGGCCCGAAAGGCGTCGCGCCGCCTCCGCCGCCGGGATCCACTCGCGCCGCGCCCCCTCCGCAAGCGCCGCCCCGTCCTCCGCCGGCAGCAGCCCGCGCGACACCCACCCTTCCACCTGGCCGGTCATCCCCGTCCTCACGGCTTCGCCCCCCCCGTCACCTCGTCGAAGGTCTGCTCCGGCAACGGCACCCCCGCCTTCTTGGGGTCGGTGTAGTGCCGCATCTCCGCGCGCCGTTTCGCCGCCTCCTGCGCCAGGTGATCCTTCGTCCGCAGGATCGTCGGCGTGATGAAGATGCACAGGTTGCGCTGTTCCTTGTTTGTCGTCGTCCGCCGGAAGAAGAACCCCAGCAGCGGCAGGTCGCCGAGCCACGGCACCTTGCTCACCGCCTGCGATTCCACCGTCCGCGTCAGCCCCGCGATCACCACCGTCGTTCCGTCCGGGGCCAGCACCTCCGTCTGCGCCATCCGCGACGCCTTGTTCGTCAGCGGCCCACTCGCCGTCTGCGTGCTCGGCAGGAACTGCTCCGTGGACTGTTTGATCTCCAGCCGGACCGTCCCCTCTTCGTTAATATGCGGCGTAATTTCAAGGGTCACCCCCGCGTCGAGATATCCCCCGTGCGTCACCTCGCTCGTGCGCCCCTCCGGCGTCACGATGCTCTTCAGGTACTCGCGCTGCTCGGAGATCTTCACCGTCGCCGTCTTGTTGTCGCTGGCCACCAGGCGCGGCGAGGCGATGAAGGAAATCCCCTCGTCCTTCTGCGACATCAGCAGCAGCACCGGAATGTTGAAGGCCGAGTCCTTCATGGCCCCCGCCAGCGCGCCGCCGTCGGCGGGGACGGCCGGCACGCGCCCGCTGGCGCCTGCGCTGGACATGCCGAAGGTCGTCCCCGCGAAGCCCCGCACTCCCGGCCCGGCGCCGTCCGTCGTCGCCAGTTCCACGCCCAGATCCAGCAGCTTCGTCGTGCTCATTTCCACCAGCGCCGCCTCGATCAGCACCTGCGCCTTCGGCTTGTCCAGCGTCTTGATGAGCGTCAGGATTTCGGCGTATCGGTCCGGCGTCGCCACGGTCACCACCGCCGCGTTCGTCGCATCCGCGATCACCGCCGGCGCGGGCTCCGCCGTCCCGCTGCGCGCCTTCTGCGCCGCGAAGATGTTGTTCAGCACCGCCACCAGCTCGGCCGCGTCGCGGTTCAACACAAAATAGGTGTGATACGTCCGGCTCGCCTCCGCCGCCGGGACGTCGAGCGTCCGGATCAACTCCTGCACCTTCGCCGCATCCTCCGGGTGCCCGAACAGCACAAACGCGTTCGTCGCCCCGTGCCCGTACACCGTCAGCGATTGCAGCCGCCGCTGCACCAGCGGTTCCGCCGTCTGCATCAGCGTCTTGACGTACGCCTGAACCACCGGCTGGAGCGACTCCACCGAGGTGCTCTTCAGCTTCACGATCACCGATACGTTCTCCGTCCACTTCGTGTCCAGCGTCCGCACCAACTCCAGCATCGTCTGCAACTGCGCCCCCTGCTCCGTGATGATCATCTTGTTCGCGTCGGGATAGACCTGGATCGAGCCGGACTTGGACTTCAGCGCCGTCAGGATCGGCGCCAGCTTCGCCGCATCGGCGTTCTTGACCTCCACCACCGTCGTCAACAGCGCGTGCGGCCCGATGGCCGGGCCGGGGGTCTTCGTCGCCAGAGGCGCGCCCTCGATCGTCCCCTGCGGCACGATCTGGATGTAGTCCGCCTTCTCGATGATCGCGTACCCCGCCCCCTGCAACGCGGTGGAGATGATCTCCATGGCCTTGGACTTCGACATCGTGCCGCGCCCGGCGCTGACGACGTCCACCACCCGATCGCCCGGGAAGCGGTCGGGCAGCAGCACGGGCTTGTTTGTCACGCGACTGACGTATTCCACGAGGACGTGCAGGTTCACCCCGGCCAGGTTGATCGTCACCTGTCCTTCGGCCGGGGCGACCGGTTCCGCGCCCGGCGCGCCCAGCGCCGCCGCCGCCAGCGCCACCGCCCACCATCCCGTCAGAACCTTCCGCTTCACGGCGCGTCCTCCTCAGAAAGGCGTGTCACGCTCTGCGTCCGGATGCCGCCCTCGTCCCGGCGCACCAACGCCCGAAGCCCGCCGCGCCCGCCGACAGGCCGAACCTCCACCCGGAACCAATCGCTCGATACGCCCGCCGGCAGCGCCGTCCGCGCCTCGCCCGCTGTCTCCCCTCGCGCCCGCGCCACAAACGCCTCCACCTGCGCCTCGTCCCGGAAGGGCGCCTGCCGCCGCGCCCCAAGAATGTTCCCCGTCAGCAACGCGTCATCCCACAGCGCGTCAAGCACTTCCTTCTCCGCCGTGTTGACGTTCACCCGCGCCGACACCGTTGTCAGCACCGCCGACAGCGGCGGCTTCTCATTCTTGCCCGTCAGCAGCGCCTTGTCGAGGTCCGGAACGCACGCCAGCGCCGCAATCGCCGCCAGCGGGCGCCCTGTGCCCCCCCCGCCGCCGGGGGCGATCCAACGGCACAGGCGCTCGTAGTCCAGCGCCGACCCGCCGACGTTGACCACCAGCCGCTTCAGCGCCGGACGCAGGTCGGGGTCCTTTGCCTGCGCCGGCGGCAGCGCCGCCCGGTTCACGTTCAGTTTCCGGTTCTCGTCGGTGATCCTCAGCGCCATGTGCTCTCCGCCCACCGTCACCGTCAGGTCCTCGCGCGCCCAGCCTTCGCCCAGGTCATCCTGCGAGCCGGACGCGCGGTCCTCCGCCAGCAACGCCGCCGCATACGCCAGCGCCGCGTCCGCCGCCGCCGCGGACACGAACGCCGCACGGGCGTTCCGAGCCGCGCCCGCCGACACTCCGGCGCCGTAGCTGAGCGCGAACCCCAGGATCACCAGGATGCTCAGCACCAGCACCGTCAGGATCAGCGCCACAGCACGCTCATTTCGTCGGCGGTTTTTCATGGGCCGCTATCACCACACTCGCGTCCACCGTTCCCGGCTGCTTGCGGCTCGCCGCGATGCGCAACTCCCGCACCCGCACCGCCGGGTCTATCTGTTCCACGCCGTACAGGAAGCCCGCAAGCGCTCCCGGCGTCACGCCGGCGACGCTCAGTTTCACCGTCTGCTCCACCGTGCCGTCGCTCCCCCGCACCGGCGCGGCGCTTCGGTCCGTCAGCGCCTCCGCCACCCGCCGCTCTCGCGCCACCCGCTCCACCGCCCCCAGCGTCAGCGGCTGCCCCCCCGTCTTCGGCGGGGTGGCGACCGCGCGCAACTCCCGGCACTCTTCGGCGATGCGTTCCATCCGCTCCACGTCCCCGCGCAGCCGCCCCACCCGGTCGCGTACCTCCGCCGCGCGCGCCCACAGTGCCATCGCGGCCACTGCCGCCACCGCCAGCGCCGCCGCGCCGCACAGCGTCCACGGACGTTCCCGCGCCCAGTCCCGCGCGCTCATCGCTTGTATCCCAGTTCCATTTCCAGCACGTAGAAGGTCGAGCCGCCCTCCGCCTTGACGCTCAGATGATACCCGTTGACCGCAAAGCGCGACGAACCCTCCACGCCCGCTCTCAGGCGCTCCGCCGTCGCCGTGTTCTGGACCCGCGCGGCAAAGATCAGCCGCCGCGGGCTGATGTCTATCGAATCGAAGCGCACCGACGCGCCGTCGGGCGCCAGCCGCATCAGGTCGGCCCACCGCAGAAGAGCCGACACGCCGCTCCCCCCCGGTCCGCGCCGCGCCGACTCGCGCGCCTGCTTCAGCGCGGCCTCCATCTGAATGAAGGTCGGACGCGCATTCGTCAGGCCCGTCGTTTCCGCAAAGGCTGCGCGTTGCCGCGCCTCGAGCGCCGCCCGTTCCGCCTGCGCCGCCGAAACGGCCCGAGCCCCGCCTACCGCCGCCGTCGCCGCGATCGCCGCCGCCAGCGCCACCGCCCCCGCAAAGCCGCCGCGCGCCGCCTCCGGCAGCCCCCGAAGGTCCGCGAAGCCGGCGCGAATCGCCCCCAGCGCCGCCACACGCTCCCGGATCAGCCGCATCGTGCGCTCCCCCCCTTTGCGCTCTTGCGTTCGTACCGCCCACACCGCCGCACCGTCTCCGCCATCGCCCGCATGTTCTCTTCCGTTGCGTCGCGGGGGATGCTGTCAGTGCAAAAAGCGTATCCGCCGCCGGCCTTCCCCGCCGTCACGATCCGTTCGACCTCGGCGGCGGTTGCCTCGGGGGTGGCGTGCTGCAGGAACCGGATTGCGTCGAGGTTCCCCAGCGCCCCGGCTCGCCCGTCGAGCGCACGCTTGCCCTCGACGATGTCCAGCGCAATGCCGACGTTGATCGCATCAATCCCCTCCTCCGCGTAGATCCTCATGAAACCTGGATCATCGTCCGCCGGTTCATAGAAGACACTCTGCCCGCGCGACTTCAGGGCGGCAATCAGCTCCACGTTCGCGTCGAAAGCCATGCGCCGATGCAGGGCGGGCGAGATGAGTTTCGACGAGGCCAGGCAGTCGCCGCACCACATTCCGTCGGCGCCCCACGCCGCCTGCTCTTCGGCGAAGGCCCTTTCCAGCCGCGCGAAGAACTCCGTTGTCCGCCGCAGCACGTCGAGCGACGCCGGATCGCTCAGGGCCATCAGGCTGTTCTCGATGCCGTGGCAGAGGACCGCCGCGGTGAAGGGCGCTGCGATCCGGCCCAGCACGATCACCTCGTCGCCGAACTCCGCCTTCGTCCGCCGGAGCGCTTCGAGCAGCACGCGAATCTGCGGGCAGGCGGCGAAGTCGGGCACGCGCAGACCGCGCACCGCCTCCGCTGTCAGCGGCAGATGGGAGAAGATCCCCGGCAGGATGTTCCCCCCGCCCCGAACCTCCAGTCCCAAGGGCTCGAACTCCAGGCCGTCATGCAGTTGGAGGAGGACCCAGTCGTAGTCGAGCGCGCGCACGGCCGCCGCCTGCGCCCGGAAGAGCGTGTCGGCGGAGGACAGGTACTCGGCGTAGCTGACCCCGTACCGGCGGGCGTCGAATTCCTGGCTGATGGCGAAGAAGGGCACGCGCGTGGGTGTGCCGCCGCGAGCCAGTGTGCGGAAGTCCTCGTGAACGCCGGGGTAGGCCATGGACGACCTCCTGAGATGGAGCACGAGTCGCCCGGCGCGCCGGGGCCGCCGTCCGGGCTATGCGTTCGTGTCCGACGCGGGCGTCGCCAGCGCTTCGACGGCGGCCTCGCGGATCGCCTGCTCGATGCGGCCCTGGAAGAACATCGCCGCAAAGGGCAGTTGGCCGTCCACGCGCGCCTGGCCGGCCTGCACGACGATGCGCCCCTGCACGGGCATCCCCATCACCGTCAGGGCGAAGCGTCCGCCGTCGGCGCTCCACTCCTCGCGCATGTGGCTGACCTTGTCGGCGTGCCGCGCGCGCAGGCGCGCCAGCATCCCCCGAATGCGCGCCAGCGCCTCTTCCGGCGCAAGGTTGTGCGGAACGATCACGGTCATGGCGCTACGTCCGCATCAGCGGGAAAAGGATCACGTCGCGGATGCACGGCGAGTTCGTCAGCAGCATGACGATGCGGTCAATTCCCACGCCCAGGCCGCCGGCGGGGGGCATGCCGTACTTGAGGGCGCGCACGAAGTCCTCGTCCACGGTGCGCACCTCGCCTTCGGCCTGCTGGATTTGCGCGCGGAAGCGGCGCTCCTGGTCGAGGGGGTCGTTGAGTTCGGTATAGGCGTTCGCGCATTCCATGCCGGAGATGTAGAGCTCGAAACGCTCCGCGAAGTCCGGGGTGTCCGTCCGCGCCTTGGTCAGCGGACACAGCGCGATCGGGTAGTCCACCACAAACGTCGGCTGGATCAGCTGGTGTTCGACGCAGTGCTCGAAGAGGCGGTCGGCCACGGCGGCCTTGTCGCCGCCGGCGTCGCGCCCGAGTTCGGTCGCGCGCCGCCGGAGACCCGCCTCATCCTCGATCCCGACGCCCGCGTATTCCTTCAGCAGGTCGTTCCAGCGCCGCCGCGCCCACGGCGCCGTGAAGTTGAGCGTCCGTTCGCCGAAGGGAATCTCGCGCGTCGGGTGGATTTCGTCGAGCGCGGACGCGATCATCCCCTCCGCCAGGGTCATCATGTCTTCGAGGTTCCCGTAGGCCTGGTACGCCTCCATCATCGTGAACTCGGGGTTGTGCCGCGTGCTGATCCCCTCGTTGCGGAAGTTCCGGTTGATCTCGTACACGCGCTCCATTCCGCCCACGAGCAGGCGCTTGAGGAAGAGCTCCGGCGACACGCGCAGGTAGAGGTCCATGTCCAGCGTGTTGTGGTGGGTGACGAAGGGGCGCGCCGCCGCGCCGCCGGGGATGGACTGCATCATCGGCGTTTCGACTTCGAGGAAGCCGCGTTCGTCGAGATAGCGCCGCAGCCGAGCGATGATCCGCGCCCGCTGCCGGAAGGTCTTCATCACGTCCGGGTTCGCGAAGAGGTCCACGTAGCGCTGGCGGTATCGCGTCTCCACGTCCCGCAGCCCGTGCCACTTCTCCGGCGGCGGCAGCAGCGCCTTGCTCAACACGCGCAATGACGCCGCGAATACGGTGATCTCCCCCGTCTTGCTGCGGCCGAGTTCCCCCTCCACGCCGAGGAGGTCGCCCAGGTCCAGAAGCTGGAAGAGATCGAAGGCCGCGTCGCCCACGGCGTCCTTGCGGACATAGACCTGAATGCGTCCGGTCGCGTCGCTCACGTTGATGAAGGCGGCCTTGCCGAAGTTCCGCGCCGCCAGCATCCGCCCGGCGATGCGGACCCGGCGGCCCTCCGCGCCTCCGTCCAGAAGGCCGGCGATCGGCTCCGTGTTCTCATAGCGCGAACCGTACGGATCAATGCCCTTGGCCCGAATCGCGTCCAGCTTCCGCAGGCGCTCCGCCTCGAATCGGTCTTCCACCGCCACTCTCCTTCTCGTTACGTCCGCTGCTCCGGCGGAACCCACTTCAGGTCGTACCGGCCGGTGTAGCGCGAGGTCGGGCGGATGAGGCGGTTGTCCGCCAGTTGCTCGCGCATGTGCGCCAGCCAGCCCGGCGTCCGCGCCGCCGCGAAGATCGTCGTAAAGTACTCCTTCGGGATCCGCAGCGCATGCTGCACCGTGGCGGAGTAGAAGTCCACGTTGGGATAGATGCCCTTGCGTTCCTTGACGATCCGCTCGATCCGCTCCGAGATCTCATACAGGTGCGGGACCTTCGCGCGCTCGCAAAGCTGCTTCGACATCCCCCTGAGGTGACGCGCCCGCGGGTCTTCCGTCTTGTACACCCGGTGCCCGAAGCCCATCACCCGCTGCTTGTTCTCCAGCATCCCCTGGATGTACGACTCGACCACGTCGGGATGCTCGATGTCCATCAGCATCTCCATCACCCGCTCGTTCGCCCCGCCGTGCAGCGGACCCTTGAGCGTGCCGAGAGCCGAGGTCAGCCCCGAGTGCAGGTCCGCCAGCGTGCTCACCGTGACCCGCCCGGCGAAGGTCGAGGCGTTCATCCCGTGGTCGGCGTGCAGCATCAGCGTCAGGTCGAAGGCCTTCTCCTCCACCGCGTCCGGCGTGGCGCCGCGGAACATGTACAGGAAGTTGGCCGCGAAGCCCAGCTTGGGGTCCGGCGAAAGCAGCGGCTGGCCGGTGCGCACCCGGTGCAGATCGGCGATGATCGTGGGCACCTGCGCGGTCAGGCGCAACGCCTTGCGCTCGTTCGCCTCGTCCGACATGTCCTCCACGTCCGGGTCGAACATCCCCAGCGCGGAAACGATCGTGCGCAGCACGCACATCGGGTGCGCCCCCGGCGGCGTCAACTGGATCATCGTCACGATCTGCGTGGGCAGGCGCATCTCGGCCACCAGGCGCGACCGCAGCGACCGCAACTCCGCCGGCGTCGGCAGCTTGCCGTACCACATCAGGTAGATCGTCTCGGCGAAGCTGGTCCGCCCCGCCAGTTCGTCCAGGTTGTAACCGTCGTAATAGAGCTGGCCGTTCGCTCCATCCACGTGACTGATCCGCGTCTCGCCGGCCACCACGCCTTCCAGACCCCGGACAACGACCTTGTCTTCCTTCGCCTGCTCCATCTTCCACCTCCCGCCCGCGCCGGGCAACACCCGACCGGCTCTCTGCGCTGCCTGTGTGACCGGCCCGCGTTCGCCGCAAAGGGGCCGGCGCGAGGACCGCGAAGCGGAGAACGCCGGGGCGCCGCGCCGCTTCGGTGACTTGAAAAGTCATGTATACCGCTTTTGGTCCCTCTTTTCAAATCGCCGACAGATCGGTCGCTTGCATTCCACCCCCTGCGGGGGCCAGAATGCTCCCGTTGCGCCAGCGGGCGCACCCGTCCGTACCGCGAACTCCGATTGGTGGAGACCGCCATGCCCCTGCCCGACCGCCGCGCCTATCTGGGCGACGTTGTGGCCGCCCTGAAGGCCCACTGGCCGCAGAACCGCGCCGTCAACATCCTCTGCCACGGCCACAGCGTCCCGGCCGGGTACTTCGCCACCCCCGTTGTGGACGCCCTCAACGCCTATCCTCACCTCCTCTTCGCCGCCCTCAAGCACCGCTTCCCTTATGCCGTTGTCAACGTGATTGTGACCGCCATCGGCGGCGAGAACTCCGCCGGCGGCGCCGCACGCTTCCAGAAGGAGGTCCTCCCCCATCGCCCCGACGTCGTCACGCTGGACTACGCCCTGAACGACCGCCAGCAGGGACTCGACGCCGCCGGACGCGCCTGGCGCGCGATGATCGAAGCGGCCCTCGCCCGCAACGTCAAGGTCATCCTCCTCACCCCCACCGCCGACAGAACCCAACGCCCCGACGCCCCCGAGGAAGAGCGCCGGCCCCTGCGTGAGCACGCCGAACAGGTGCGCGCCCTGGCCGCCGAGTACGGCATCGGCCTGGCCGACAGCCTGGCCGCCTTCGACGCGCACCAGCGAACCGGCGACCTGACCGACCTCCTCTCCTGGACCAACCACCCCAACCGCGCCGGGCACGACCTGGTCGTCCGCGAGCTGATGCGCTGGTTCTCTTACTGACGCTCAGAACCCCAGCATCTTCAGCAGTCCCGGCAGGAACGGACGATCCACGTTCACCGCGTGCCGCACCAGCCGCAGGGTCCGGTGCGGATCGAGGAGCGCGTACCCCTCCCAGCTCTGCGGCAGTCCCACGTACCGCGTCCCCCCGGTCGTCCGGTCGAACCACTTGTGATGATGGCCGAAGAACCACAGCTTCGGCTTGAAGTGCGCCGCCAGCCGCTCGCCGCCCCGGAAGCCCGGCGGCCCGTAACCCTCGAATCCCGGCGTGTTCGGGACGCCGATCCCCGCCGGACAATCGTGCGACAGGATCACCCGCCCCGCCGAGGACGGCAGGCGCAGGCACGTCTCAATGTCCTCCGGCGCGATCACCGCCTTGGGCGGCGTGGCGGCCGGGTCCATGTAGGCCGAGCCGCCCAGGGCCACGATCCGGTGCCCGTCTATTTCGCGCGGCGACCCCCGGGGCAGATAGGTGAAGAACTCCGCGTACTTCCCGATGAGGTGCTCGAAAAGGTCGAAGTCCTCGTGATTCCCCTCGAGGAAGAAGACCGGTCGCGCGAAGCGCTGCCCCTCGCGCCGGAAGAAGCGCCGCAGTTCCGGCTCGAACAGTCCCATATCCCCCAGAACGACGGCCGCCGCCAGGGGCCGCCCAAGACGTCGCTCCGCGTGCTCGATCTGCGCGTTCACCACGGCGAAGAGGGTGTGAACGTCGCTGAGCAGCAGAATCACCGCACCCCCTCGCCGCCGCCGGCAAACTCGCGCGCGAGACGCCCCTGATAGACGCGCACCTGCTCGAAGCACTCGCGCAACGTCCGGCGCTGAAGGTGTGTCAGGCGGCGCAACTCCACCAGATTGTCCGGTCTTCGACCCTCCGCCAGCGCGTCGAGTTGACAGGCGATGCGCACGCGCATCATCTCCGTGTAAACCTGGGAAATCTCGCCGTGATCCGGGGCCGTCAGCACCCCCGCCGCCCGCAGTCCCGTCAGGCGCTCCAGGGTGTTCGTCGCCGGGATGGCGTGTTTCAGCGCGTAAACGCGCGCGAAGTCCACGATCGGCATCATGGCCATCTTGATGTCGAACCCCTTGCGCTGGTCCTCCTTCGTTT
>JAKJEM010000002.1:5595-16583 GCA_022705425.1 Planctomycetota bacterium | reverse complement strand
CCCGCCGCAGCGTCTCGCGCAGCGGTTCGAGCAGCGACTCCTCCCCGAACCCGCAGCGGAAGTCGAAGAAGATCTTCGTCTGGAGCAGGTCCATCCCCTCCTGCGTCCGAATCCACTGCGTGAAGCACTCCTGCCAGCCCGAAAGGGACAACCGCCGTTCCGGGTTCCGCGCCATCACCTGCCCCTCGCACGGCGCGTAGCCGGCCAGCGCCAGGCCGTCGCAAACCCACTCCCCGAACTGACGGAAGTACTCCTCGACGCTCTCGCGGCGCTCCGGCGGCGGGTCGGCGAAGAGAAGGGCGTTATCCTGGTCGGTGCAGAGCGTCTGTTCGCGGCGGCCCTCGCTGCCCATGACCAGAAAGGCGAAGGGAACCGGCGGGGGCCCCTGCCGCGCGACGGCCTGCCGCGCCAGGGTGTCGAGGACGACATCTGCGTTCAGCGCCAGGAACTGGCTGACGGCTTCGGGACGCCATCCGCCTTCCACCAGGCCGCGCGCCAACGCCGGGACGGACGCATTGGCCTCGGCCAGCTCCTGCGGCGTCCGCGCCGCGCGGAGCCGGTCCATCGCCGCCGAAAGACGTTCGCCGCACGGGCGTTCGGCCAGCAGCAGCGCGTTGCGCAAGTCGCGCGCCGCCGCCTCGTGCTGCGCCGCCCGCGCCACCAGGTCCGCCACGCGCACCTGCAAGGCCGTGTGGCTGCGGTCCAGCGCCTCCTCCGCCAGCTTGCGCCGCGTGATGTCCGTGGCCACGATGATCAGCCCGTCCTGCCCCCGCACCGAGACCGGCGAGTAGGACGCCAGCACCGGCACGGTCGCCCCCGACCGCGCGATCAGCCGCGCCTCGCGCTTGCCCGAGGCCGGTCGCCCCGCCAGGAAGCTTTCCTCCCGGCGCTCCCCCGCCTGCCGCTCCTCCTCGCTCAACTCGATGATGTCCCCCAGACGCTTCTCCGCGAATTCCTCCGCCGTGTAGCCCAGCAGCCGAAGAGCGTTGGCGTTCGCATAAAGCCGCTGCCCCCCCATCGCCATGATGATGCTTTCGCCGGCGGACTCGACGAGATGGCGATAGCGCTCCTCGCTCTCGCGCAGCGCCTCTTCCGCCGCCAGGCGCGCCCGTTCGGTCCGCAGGCTGTGCCGCAGGATCACCGCCAGCAGCGCCGCGATCACGCCCAGGATGCCCGCCGAGTACGCCACCAGGCGGCGCGTCGTTGCGCGAACCTCCTGCCGCACGTCCTCCAGGTACACCCCCGTCCCGATCACCCATCCCCACGGCTCGAAGAGCTTGACGAAGGAGATCTTCGGCAGGATCCGCGTCGGATCATCCTTCCATTGCCAGCGGTAGGCGACAAACCCCTCGCCGTGCGCCCGCGCCGTCCGGACGAACTCCACGAACAGCGGCTTGCCGTCGGGGTCGCGCATCTCCGAAAGATCGCGCCCCTCCAGGTCGTAGCGGTAGGGATGGACCACCATGCGCGGCTGGAGGTCGTTGACCCAGAAGTAGTCCTTCATCGCCGGGCCGTAATGAAGGTTGCGGATCTGCCGCACCGCCTGCTGCTGCGCCTCCTCGCGCGACAGCTTGCCCCGCGTCACGTCCTCCTCAAGGCTCGCCAGGATGTTCCAGGCGCTGGTCGTCAGCTCCCGGATCATCTCCCGCTTGCGTTCGAGGATGCTGCGCTCCATCGCGGGCACGACCAGCAGGAAGATCGTGGCGGCGAAGAGCGCCACGGTCAGCAACGTCGGCAGGAGCACGTGGAAGATGAAGCGGTTGCGCATGGATCACCCCGGCCGCGCCGGAAAAGGACCCTCCGCGCGGACGCGGCGCGAGCCCGCGCGCGCGGGCCCGCGCCGCCGCGTTCAGGCCGCCGCCTTCGTCTTCTCCCCGGGCCGCTGCGTCAGCAGCGACACGATCACCAGCACCGCGAAGCCCAGCGGAATCGTCACGATCGCCGGCTGACTGAAAGGCACGATCGCGCCCGCCGGGTCAATGCCGTACACGTCCTTGTACGCCTGCGCGCTGAGCAGAATCCAGCCCAGCGAGGAGAGCATTCCCACAATCACCGCCGCCGTGATGCCCTGCTTCGTCGTCCGCTTCCAGAACAGCAGCATCACCAGCGCCGGAAGGTTCGCCGACGCCGCAATGTTGAAGGCCCAGCCGACGAGGAAGTTCACGTTCATCTTCGCGAAGAGAATGCCCAGCACAATGGCCACCACGCCCACGCACATCGCCGCCACCTTCGCCGCGCGCACCTTGCGGTGCTCGTTCATCTCCATCTTCATGAAGTTCGTCATCAGGTCGTGCGCCACCGCGCCGCTCGCCGCCATGATCAACCCGCTCACCGTCCCGAGCACCGTGGTGAAAGCCACCGCCGAGATCACCGCGAAGAGCAACTCGCTGAAGCTTCGCGCCAGCAGCGGCGCCGACATGTTCGAGTCCGTCACGTCCAGCGCGCCGCTCGTCATCGCCCCCAGCCCCAGGAAGAGCGTCAGGACGTAGAAGAACCCGATCGCCGCGATCCCCACCACCGTGCTCTTGCGCGCGCTGGCCTGGTCCTTCACCGTATAGTAGCGGATCAGAATGTGCGGCAGCGACGCCGTCCCGCAGAAGAGCGCCAGCATCAGCGACAGGAAGTCCAGCTTGTCCGTGAACTTCGAGCCCCGCACCTTGCTGAAGGTCGGGCTCGACCCCGGCGCCATGAAGTCCTTCCCCGCCGTCGGCTTCTGATAGTAGATCGTCGTCGCCGTCCCGTCGGAATCCACGATCCGGTCGGACCGCCACAGGACGACTTCGCTCTCCTCCATCGTCCGAATGAACTCCACCGGCCCCAGCGCCCCGGTCTTTTCCACGTTCCCCGGCAGTTTCGAGGGATAGCCCACCGACGCCAGGTCCGCCTGCCCCTCGCCCTTGCCCCGCGGCAGGCCATTCACCAGCTTCTTCCCGTCCTTCAGCACGGCCACCGTCTGCGTCTCCGACAGGCGGTCGCCCTCCTTGCGCCACACGGCCACCGTGCCGGTCGTCTTGTTCCGCACGCGCACGTAGGGCTTGCCCGCCCACGCCCCCTCCTCCGGCAACACCTCCGCCCCCGCGACCCCCGTGACCTCGGCGGCCGGAACCCCCGCCTTGAAGACCACCACTTCCTTCCCGGGGATCCCCGGCGGCTGCGTGCTCAGTCCTCGCAGCAGAATCAGCACAGTAATGAACGCGCAGAGCACCACCAGCAGTGTGCCCTTGATGAACTGCACCCACGTCGTGGAAACCATCCCCGCCGTGGTGACGATGATGGTGACGATAAAGCCCACCACCAGCACCCCCACGTAATGCGGAAAGCCCAGCAGCGGCTGCACCAGCGCCCCGGCGCCCACCATCTGCGGGATCAGGTAGAAGCAACTCACCACCAGCGTGCTCACCGCCGCCGCCAGCTTGATCCCGCGCGAGTTGAACCGGTTGTCCAGCGCATCGGCAAAGGTGTAGCGCCCCAGCCGCTTCAGCGGCTCCGCG
Source organism: Planctomycetota bacterium (assembly GCA_022705425.1). Taxonomy (GTDB): domain Bacteria; phylum Planctomycetota; class Brocadiia; order CAIUPP01; family CAIUPP01; genus JAKJEM01. The sequence goes on along the minus strand of JAKJEM010000002.1, from coordinate 13,092 downwards.
ATGATGAACAGCGCCACGATCCAGCCCGCCAGGTACCCGATCGAGTACAGGAACCCGTCGTACCCGAAAAAGGCGATCATCCCGCAGATGCCCAGGAAGGACGCCGCCGAGAGGTAGTCTCCGGCAAAGGCCACACCGTTCACCGCCCAGTGGATGCCGCCCCCCGCCGCAAAGTACCCCTTGGCCGACTTGGCCCGCCGCCCCAGGTAGAAGCTGATCCCCAGAACAGTCCCCGCAAAGAACAGGAAGACGAAGACGGCCAGCGTCGAGGATTCGTGGATCATGGGATGCCTTTAGTTGGACTTGCGGCAGACCCGCATGTAGATCAGCGCCAGGACCAGCGCGATGACGATCAGCCCGAAACCGTACATCACCGCCAGATTCACCCCCCCGAGAATCGGACGACTCATGACCTTCGGCCAGAAGGCGCTGAGAATCATGAAGCCGCCGTAGAAGAGGATGTAAACGAAGAAAAGGATGACCCCCATCCGCGTATTGTGCGCCACGTCCCCTTCGTGTTCCTGTTCCCGTTCCCCGTGTTCTCCGAAGTGCAATGCCACGCCGGCCTCCTTCCCTCTCGGTGAGTGGATCCGCGCCTCCTGTGCGGAATGCGCGCCGAAGTATAGGCGGTGGCCTGCGTACTGTCAAGAAGCCGTTTTGTCCAAAGGCAACCGGTCAGTCTACCGGGGGTGTGGCACAGCCGCCCTCGGCTGTGGGAACGTTCTGCTACGACAACCACGGGCGAGGGCGCCCGTGCCACACACGGCACTCCCAGTGCGTCCCCCTGAAAACTGACCGGATACGTCCAAAGGCGGCTGCCACCGCCGGAGACCGGCTTCGCCTGATCGAGAATCACGGCCCCCCGCCTCTCGAAGTTTGCGTCCCCCGCCGCGCGCCGGGTAGGATGCCGCCATTGCGACACGCGTCCTCTTCTGCAAGCGAGGCATGGTTACAGTGAACGTCCTGTGCATCGGCGGCAGTGGCTTCGTCAGCGGCACTCTGGCCCGTCGGGCGGTGGAGTCCGGCCATACCGTCTGGGCCGTCACGCGCGGCAAGCGCCCCCTCCCGCCGGGAGTCGTCCCCCTCGCCGCCGACCGCCGCGATACACCGGCCTTCGAGCGCGCCATCGCCGCCGCCGGCGCGCCGTGGGACCTCGTGGTGGACTGCATCGGCTACGACCCCCAGGACGCCCGGCAGGACCTGGCCCTCTTCCGCTCCCGCACTCGACACCTCGTCTTTGTCTCTACCGACTTCGTCTTCGACCCCGACCGCCGCCGCTTTCCGCAGAACGACGACAACCCCCACTTTCTCGCTGACGGCTCCTACGGCGCGAAGAAGCGCCTCTGCGAGATGGAGTTCCTCCGCGCCGAACCCGGCGCCATGTCATGGACGATCTTCCGCCCCTGCCACATCTACGGCCCCGGCTCCCTGCTCGGCTGCCTGCCTGCCCACGGACGCGACGCCGACCTGATCCCCCGCCTTCGTCGCGGTGAGCCGCTCCGCCTCGTCGGCGGCGGCCATTTCCTCCAGCAACCCATCTTCGCTCCCGACCTGGCGGAACTCATCCTCAGCGCCGCCGACAATCCTCGCGCCGCCGGACGCATCTACCCCGCCGCAGGACCCGAGATCATCGAGTCCCGCGAGTTCTATCGCCTCATCGCCAACCGACTCGGCGTGGCACTGACGATCGAGGAACTCCCCGTGGCGGCCTACCGTGCGGCCAATCCCGACAAACGCTCCTTCCTCTGCCACCGGATTTACGACCTGCGTTCGCTGCGCGACGACGGCCTCGCCGTCCCTGCCACCTCCCTCTCCGAGGGATTGCGCGCGCATGTCGAGAGCCTCCTCGCCTGAACCCCGCCTCCCTTGCGCCGCCGCCCGGAAGGGAGTAGGCTGGAGGGCGTGGAACCCCAGGAGCCTCAGACCATGCCCCGCCGCACACGCCCACCTGCTCCCGTCGCCCCCAATGTCACGGGGACGATCCTCGAAAGCATTTCGGACGGCGTCTTCACGGTGGACCACGACTGGCGCATCACCTCCTTCAACCGCGCCGCCGAAGACATCACCGGCATTGCCCGCGCGGAGGCCGTCGGTCGCCGCTGTTCCGAGGTCTTTCGCGCCAGCATGTGCGAAACCGACTGCGCCTTGCGGCAGACCATGAAGAGCGGCGTGCCGGTGGTCAACCGCGCCGCGTTCATCATCACCGCCGAGGGCCGTCGCGTCCCCATCAGCGTCTCGACCGCCCTCCTCCGCAACGCCGCCGGGGCCGTGATCGGCGGCGTTGAGACCTTTCGCGACCTGAGCGTTGTCGAGGAACTCCGCAAGGAACTCCTGGCGCGTTTTGAGATGGGCGACATGGTCAGCCGCAGCCCCCTGATGCGCCGCCTCTTCGACATTCTCCCCCAGGTCGCCGTCAGCGACAGCACCGTACTTATCCAGGGGGAAACCGGCGTCGGCAAGGAACTCCTCGCCCGCGCGCTCCACGCCCTCAGTTCGCGGCGCGAAAAGCCCTTCCTCGCCGTCAACTGCGCCGCCCTTCCCGATACACTCCTCGAGTCCGAACTCTTCGGCTACCGCGCCGGCGCCTTCACCGGCGCCATCCGGGACAAGCCCGGGCGCTTCGCGCTGGCCGAGGGGGGAACGCTCTTCCTCGATGAGATCGGCGACATCAGCCCCGCCCTCCAGGTGCGACTGCTGCGCGTGCTGCAGGAAAGAACCTATGAGCCCCTCGGCGGTACGGAATCCGTCCGCGCCGATGTCCGAATCGTCGCCGCCACCCATCGCGACCTTGCCGCCCGCGTGGCCGAGGGCGCCTTCCGCCAGGACCTCTTCTACCGCATCAATGTCATCCACCTCGCGCTCCCCCCGCTCCGGCAGCGCAAGGAGGACGTTCCGCTTCTCATCGAACGCTTCATCGCCCGCTTCAACCGGCTGCAGGACCGCCGCGTGCCCGGCGTCAACCCGGAGGCCCTCGCTCTGCTGATGAGCCACGATTTCCCGGGAAATGTCCGCGAACTCGAAAACATCATCGAGCGCGCCTTTGTGCTGTGCGGCAACGATGCCATCGAGCCTGCGCACCTTCCGCCGGAACTGGTGGCCCGCCTGCCCCAGCGCTCGCGCTTGAACCGCATCGCCGCCGCCGCTCAGACCGTTGAGGCGCAGGCCATCCTCGACGCGCTCAAGCGACATCAGTTCAACCGCCTTGCCGCCGCCCGCGATCTCGGCATCCACAAGAGCACCCTCTTCCGCAAGATCAACTCCCTCGGACTCGACCTTCCTCCCCAGGACGGCCGCTCCTCCAAGGCCTGACCCCTTGCCGTCCCGACCCACTCCCTCCGCCAGGCCGTCCATGCCATACACCGACAGTCGCTTGCGTGCGACCCCATCGGACGATACAGTCGCACATGTGCAACCATATCCCTCTGGGGCGTTGCGTTGGAGTATTGCTGCAACCCTTGTGTGAATAACACCTTAGACGCATATTCTGGCTTGACACATTCTCTGGCACACGGATTGCTCATGAGAACGGCGGCAAGGAGAATCGCAATGCGGATTGCAGTAAGCGTGTGGGAAGGTCGCGTGTCGCCGGTCTTCGATTCCTCGCGCAGGATGCTGGTGGTGGATATCGTGGACGGGCGTGCCGGCGACCGGCGCGAGGTGGAGCTGCCGGCGGACTCCCCGGCCGAGCGCGTGAGCCATCTGCGGGGGCTGAATGTGAGCACCCTGCTCTGCGGCGCTATCTCGCGTCCGCTGGCGGAATGGCTTCAAGCCGCCGGGGTGGAAGTCCACCCCTTTGTCGCCGGAAGCGTCGAGGAAGTGCTCTCCGGCTATCTCTCCGGGCAACTGAACCGCGCAGACTTCAGGATGCCCGGCTGTTGTGGACGGCGACGGAGACACTGCGGCGGCAGAGGCCGCCAGGGAGAAGGAAGATGAGAGTTGCGGTAACAGCCCAGGGCCCGAAGTTGAGCGACGCGGTGGACACCCGCTTCGGACGCGCCGCGTGGTTCGTGATCGTGGACACCGAGACCCACGCGGTCGAACCGGTGAAGAACGAACAGAACCTGGATGCCGCCCAAGGCGCGGGGATCCAGGCGGCGCAGGCCGTATCGCAGCACGGCGCGCAGGCGGTCCTGACAGGCCACTGCGGGCCGAAGGCCTTCCGGGTCCTTTCGGCCGCCGGCATCGGCGTGTACCTGGGCGCCCAGGGAACCGTCGCCGACACCGTCGAGCAATTCCGCGCACGCCGGCTTTCCAAGGCCGTCGCCGCTGACGTCGAAGGACACTGGGCGTAGTCGGAGTCGCAGGGTATTCGTGCGTTTCTTGAAAGGAGGACTACCATGCCTCGAGGAAATGGAATGGGTCCGATGGGAATGGGCCCGATGACTGGACGCGGCGCAGGATACTGCGCCGGATTCGCCGTCCCCGGATTCGCCAACCCCGCGCCGGGGTCCGGCTTCGCGGGCGGCGGACGGGGATTCGGCGGAGGCGGGCGCGGGTGGCGACACCGCTTCTACGCCACCGGACTTCCCGGTTGGATGCGGACCGCTCCCGTCACCGATACGGCGGACGCGGCAGCCCCCGGACGCGAAGCCCAGGTCCGCGCCCTGAAGCGTCAGGCGGAAGCCCTGGAGGACTCGCTGGTTCAGGTCCGCGAGCGCCTGGCTGAGCTGGAGAAGTCGCCGTCGGGCCGTTGAGACTCGCAGAACCCGGCGCCGTCCGGACGCCGGCCCCGCGCCGGCGTCCGGACGTCCGCGATTGTGCAGAGAGAGAACCATGAGCGACACCGTAACCTTCCGCGTTATCGGAACCATCCACAGCAACCATGTAGCCGCGGAAGATACCCCCATTCAGCCGGCCTTTGCCCGGGGTTGCCTCGGCTGGGTGGAGCTCCGCCCCGAGTTCGCCGAGGGGCTGCGCGACCTCGAAGGTTTCTCCCACGTCTATCTCCTTTATCATCTGCACCGGGCCGGTCCGCCCCGGCTTTCGGTCAAGCCGTTCCTTCAGGACGTGGAACGGGGCGTCTTCGCCACACGCGCCCCCTGTCGCCCCAACGCCATCGGCCTCAGCATTGTCGAACTCCTCGGACGCGAAGACGCCATTCTGCGCCTCGATGGCGTGGACGTTCTTGACGGCACCCCCCTGCTGGACATCAAGCCCTACGTCGCGCGCTTTGACCGCGTCGAAACCACCCGCAACGGCTGGCAGGACGACGTGGACGACGCCACCGCCCAAGCCCGCGGGCGACGCGGTTTTCGCCCGCCCCTGCATGTCCCCGGAGCGCGCTCATGAACCTCGCCATCGCCTCCGGCAAGGGCGGAACGGGCAAGACCACGCTGGCGGTCAACCTGGCCCTTTGCGCCGGCGTCCCTGCGCGCTACCTCGATTGCGATGTCGAAGAGCCGAACGGCCACCTCTTCCTGAGACCCGTCTTCACCGAGCGCGCGCCCCTGGTCCTTCCCGTGCCGGCCGTAGCGCCCGAACGCTGCGACGGCTGCGGTCGCTGTGCGGAGGTCTGCCGCTTCAACGCCCTGGCCGCCGTCAAGTCCGGACTGGTCGTCTTCCCCGAGCTCTGCCATGCCTGCGGCGGTTGTCTTCTGGTCTGCCCCCGTGGCGCGCTGAGCGAGGGTCGCCGCGAGATCGGCGTTGTGGAAAGCGGCTTCGCCGGCGACCTCGCCTTTGTCCACGGGCGCCTTCGCGTCGGCGAGGCGCTCGCGCCGCCCCTCATCCGCGCTGTCCGCAAGCACGCCACCCCCGACCGGCTGAACATCCTGGACGCGCCGCCGGGGACCTCGTGCCCGGTCATTGCGTCCGTGCGCGGGTGCGATTTCGTCCTGCTGGTGACCGAACCCACGCCGTTCGGCCTCCACGACCTGACCCTCGCCGTCGAGACCGTCCGCGAACTGCGTCTTCCCTTTGCCGTTATCGTCAACCGCGCCGGCATCGGCGACGACCGTGTGCGCCGCTACTGCAGCCGCGAGCGCATCCCGCTCCTGGCCGAAATCCCCGACGACCGCCGCATCGCCGAGGCCTACTCGCGCGGCCAGCCGGCCGTCGCGACAGTTCCCGGCGTTTCGCGGGTCTTCCGGCGGATCCTCGCCGCCGTCAAACGGTCCGTGCGCGCCACACCGCCCCTGGGAGTCCTGCGATGAGCGCCCTCCGACCCGCGCCGTTGCATCATGTCTTCGGTCCGGTGCCGTCGCGCCGCCTTGGGCGATCGCTGGGGGTGGACCTCGTGCCCTTCAAGACGTGCCCCTACGACTGCATCTACTGCCAACTGGGACCGACCACGTGCCAGACGGTCGCCCGGCGGGAGTATGTCCCCCTTGATGCTGTTGTGCGCGAAGTGCGCCAACGCCTGGCGCAGGCGCCCGCGTTGGACTACGTCACCTTGTCGGGAAGTGGCGAGCCGACGCTGCACTCCCGGATCGGCGAGGTCATCGCCGCCATCAAGCGGATGACGGCGGCTCCCGTGGCCGTTCTCACGAACGGCGCCCTGCTGGGCGACCCGGAGGTGCAGCAGTCTCTCCGCGAAGCCGACGTGATCCTCCCGTCCCTGGATGCCGGCGACCCGTGGCTCTTCGACTACGTCAACCGTCCGCACTCCTCCATCACCTTCGAGGAGATGGCCGAGGGGCTGGTGCGGTTCCGCGAGCAGTCCCGCGCGCCGATGTGGCTGGAGGTCCTTCTTCTCGACGGCGCCAGCAGCGTGGAACCGGAAGCGCGGAAGATCGCGCAATGGGTGCGACGCATCGCGCCGGAACGCGTTCACCTCAACACGGTCACGCGCCCCCCCGCGGTGGATTTCGCCCTTCCCGTTCCGGAAGAGACACTTCGCCGCTTGGCGGCCCTCTTTGGCCCGACGACGGAGATCGTGGCCGACTTCTGCGCGCCGCCGCTGCCGCCCGAGTCCTCGGAGGACCGGGAGGCGGTGTTCGCCCTTCTCCGACGCCGCCCCTGCACCGCCGAGGATGTGGCCGGCGGCCTGAGGCTGCGCGTCACCGAGGCGGCCAAGCTCCTTGATTCCCTTGTGGCCTCCGGCAGCGTCTGCGAACGACGCCAGGGACGCCGCTGCTACTATGCCTGTGCCTCAGGCGTCGGAAACCCATGAACACCCACACACCGAAGGAACTCGTCATCCTCAGCGGCAAGGGCGGCACCGGCAAGACCAGCCTGGTCGCCGCCTTCGCCGCCCTGGCCGAACGCAAGGTGCTTGCCGACTGCGACGTGGACGCGGCCGATCTGCACCTGCTCCTTCAGCCGGAGGTCCGCCGGCGCGGGACCTTCTCCGGCGGCGCAAAGGCCGTCGTCCGCGCACAGGACTGCATCGGGTGCGGCGCGTGCCTGGCGCGGTGCCGTTACGACGCCGTCCGGCGCGAAGGCGGCGGCGCGGGCGACGCCCGCTTCGCGGTGGACCCTCTCTCGTGCGAGGGATGCGGCGTCTGCGTCTGGTCCTGCCCGGTCAAGGCGATAGACTTCCAACCGCAGACCGGCGGCGAG
>JAKJEM010000002.1:0-5585 GCA_022705425.1 Planctomycetota bacterium | reverse complement strand
CCCGCCATGGACCGATGGTCCACGCCCGGCTCGGCGTTGCCCAGGAAAACTCCGGAAAGCTCGTTACGGTCGTCCGGCGCGAGGCCGCCCGCCTGGCCGCCGAACGTCACCTCGACACCGTGATCATTGACGGTCCGCCCGGCATCGGCTGTCCGGTCATCGCCTCCATCGGCGGCACGACCCTCGTTCTGATCGTCACCGAACCGACGGTGTCGGGCCTGCATGACCTCGAGCGGGTGGCGCAACTGGCCGCCCACTTCAAGGTCCGCGCCATGCTGTGCGTCAACAAGTCCGACCTTAACTCCGAAATGACCGCGACGATCCGCCGCTTTGCCGCCGAGAAACACCTGGACGTCGCCGGCGAGATTCCCTACGACACGACCGCCACGCGCGCGCAACTCTCCGGACAGAGCGTCATGGAGTTCGAGCCGGAAGGAGCGCTGGCGCGCGCAGTGCGATCGGTGTGGGACGACGTCCGGCAAGCGTTGGAGCACACCTGAGATGAACCCCGCACGCCTTGGGAAGACGACCGCAGCCCTTCTGGCCCTGGCCCTTCTGGCCGGGTGCTCTGGCGACCGCCCCACCGACGCCCCTGCCATCGTGACGACGACCGCCGACGTGCAGCAGATCGCCCGGGAACTGGCCGGCAACGCTGCGCAGGTGCAGGTTCTTTGTCCGGCCGCAGCGAACCCGCTCCTCTTCCGACCCGCCGAGAAGGACCTCGCCGCGCTTCGGCGCGCGAGAATGTGGATTCGTCTCGGCGGCGGGGTGGAGGCCCCTTGGGAAGGCGCGGCGCTCGATGCCGCCGCCAACGCCGCCCTGCGGGCCGGAGGATCGGGCTACCTCAACGCAACCGAAAGCCTCCTCCCTCTCGATGCCGCCCCGACACCGTCCGATGCAGCCGCTTCAGCGGTCGGCTGTCTTCTCGACCCCGTCCATGGACGGGCCATCGCCCGCCGCATCGCCGCGCGTCTCGCTGAGGTCCTGCCCGGAGGCGAGACCCTCCGCGAAAACCTCGGCCATCTTCTCAGCGAGACGGACCTCGGCATCTTCGGGTACGGCCTGATCGAAGCGCACGGGGCAGAGCGCCTTTGGGCTTTGCAATCGAGCGGGCAACTCGCGTCCTTCTTTGCGGACAAGTCCCTTCCCTTGCACGACCGGCGGCCTCTGGACTTCCTGGCGTCCTTGCGCGGAAGGAAGGTGGCGGCCTGCTCCGCCGTGTGGGCCGCTTTTGCCCGCCGGTGGGAGTTGGACCTGGCGGTCTGCGTCCAACCCGACCCCGCCCGTCCGCCCTCCGAATCGGAGATCGCCGCCGCTGTGGCGCGCATGAGGGAACTCCGCGTAACCGTCCTCCTGGCCGAACCTTGGGCCGACCGCGCCACCGTCGAGCGCATCGCGCAGCAGGCCTCCGCCGTCGCGGTCTTCTGCCCCGCGGCGCGCGCAGGGGACCCCTGCGCGTCGAGTTACCGCCGGACGATCGAGTATGTGCTCAACCTCACCGCTTCCGCACTGCGCGGGGAGTAGTCCGTTCACTTCTTCTTTGGAAAGGGTCGAACCATGCCTGAGAAATCAGGACGTCCGCCGCTGCGTATTGCGATCCCCGTCGCCCAGGGAAGGCTCTGCATGCATTTCGGTCACTGCGAGCAGTTCGCCCTCGTGGAGGTGGACGAGGCGAAGAAGGCCGTTCTCGGCGTCGCGTGGCTCACACCGCCGCCCCACGAACCTGGCGTGCTGCCGCGCTGGCTCCAGGAGCAGGGGGCCCAGGTCATCATTGCCGGCGGCATGGGCGCCCGGGCGCAGGGGCTGTTTGCCCAGAACGGCATCGCCGTGGTGGTCGGCGCGCCAGCCGAGCCGCCGGAGGTCCTGGCTGCCGCCTGGCTGGCCGGTACGTTGAAAACCGGGGCCAATGTCTGCGATCATTGACGCAGACCCCTTTTCAAGGAGGCCCCGATGCCCGTACGACGCGCCGTCGAAGCGCATCGCAGCGGCGGGTTGAACTGCGCCCAGAGCATTCTGCGCGCCTTCCAGGCCGAGTGCGGCGTTCCCGAGGACGCCATTGTTCAGGCGCGCCGTTACGGCGGCGGACGCGCCGAAAGCGGCCGCTGCGGCGCGCTTCACGCCGCGATCGAGTTGACCCCCGACCCCGGCGAGCGCGAGCGCATACGCCTCGCGTTCGTCGCACGAACCGGTTCCGAGCGTTGCCGCGAGATTCGCGCGGGCAAGACCCTCTCCTGCGAGCAATGCGTCGCCCTGGCAGCCGCGCTGCTCGTCGAAACGCCGCAGAGGCGTGCGCCATGACCGCTCGCTCCGCCCAGACCCCGGAGCTGCTCCGCCTCACCCGCCGCCGGGAACACCCGCGTTGCATCGCCTGCGCGCCGGAGCTCTCCCACGGCCTTCGCCTCCTGTTCCATCCCGCCCCTGACGGCGGCGTTGCCGCAACGTTCGACTGCCCCGCCTCCGCCCAGGGCTACGACGGCATCCTGCACGGCGGGGTGATCGCGTTGCTCCTCGATAGCGCCATGACTCATTGCCTCTTCGCACACGCGATCCCCGCCTTGACGGCGGAGTTGACCGTGCGCTATCGAGAAAGCGTCGCCATCGGGCAGCCGGCGCGGGTCTCCGCGCGGCTCCTGCGGCGCGCGGGAAAGGCCTTCCGTCTCGAGGCCGAACTCCGTCAGGCGGATCGGATTCGCGCCACGGCCCAGGCCACGTTCATCGCCGCCCCCGCGGCGCAGAAAGGAACCGCGCCGTGATGTTGACGGCGACCATCCTGACCGATAACCGCGCGTGCGACGCCGCCCTTGCCGCCGAGCACGGTCTTGCCGTACACCTGCAGACCCCCCACGCCTCCGTGCTCTTCGACACCGGCGCCGGCGCCGAGTCTCTCCTCCACAACTCGCGCGCCCTCGGGATTGACCTTGCCGCCGTAACGCACGTCGTACTCAGCCACGGACACTACGACCATTCCGGCGGGCTGGCCGCCTTTCTTGATCGGAACCACACCGCACGGCTCTTCCTCTGTCAGGAGGCGCTCCTGCCCCGCTTCCGACGCCGGCCCAGTCCACCCCACAAGGCTTTGGGGATGCCCTGCGACGCGCGGGCCGCCCTGAAGGCCGCCGGGGACCGCGTCGTGACGGTCGCCGGCCCCGCGCCGATTGCGCCGGGGCTCTTCGTGACCGGGCCGATCCCCCGCATCCACGCCTTTGAGGAAGAACCGTCCGATTTCTGCCGCGACGTCGAGGGCCTCCTCCCCGACGCGATCCCCGACGACCAGGCCCTCTGGGCGCTCTCCGCCGAGGGCCCCGTCGTCCTGGTCGGTTGCGCCCATGCGGGGGTGATCAACACCCTGCACTGCGTGAACGCCCTTGCCGGCGCCGCCCCCGTGGCCCTGGCGGGCGGGCTGCACCTGCGAAACGCCGCGCCGGAACGTCTGCGCCGCACGACAGAGGCCCTCCGGCAGTCCGCCCTGCGCTGCGTGGTTCCCTGCCACTGCACCGGTGAATCCCCCACCGCGCGCCTCGCCGCCGCGCTGGGCGCCCGCTGCAGGCCCGGATATGCCGGGCTGCGTCTGCACTTCGGATCTGAGGACGTCTCGCCATGACCCTGCTTGACTGCTGCCCGAACGCCGCCGACCGTGTGGCGCGCCTGCGCCGTCTCTACGAACGCCGCGCAACGGACGAGGTCTTCGCCTTCATGAAGACCCCCCTCCGCGCGATGGAGGACTTCGCCCGCCGTCATCCGGGCGGCCCCTGCGCCTACCCTGCCCCGGAGGAGCGCGCCCGATTCTGGCGTCGGTTGCTGGCCGAACAAGCCCGCGTGGACGACGACCGAGTGCCCGCCGCGTACCTGACCGAGCTTGACCAGGGACTCTACGGCGGCCTTGTGGGCGCGCCCGTTCACTTCATGGCCAACCCTGACTGGGGCTGGATTTCCTCCATGGTCCATCCCATCCTGCGCGAGTGGGACGAGTTCGACGCGCTTCATTTCGACCCCGATGGCGAGTGGGCGAAGCGCTATCGCGAAATCCTGCGTGTCCATGTCGCGGCGGCGTCCGGGCGGTATGGCCTCAGCCATTTCATTCTGATAGACAGCCTCAACTTCGTCTTCGAACTCGTCGGCGCCACACGCACCTACCTGGCGCTTGACGAAAACCCTCGGCGCGTCCGGCAGGCCGTTGACTTCGCCTTCGACCTCAACACGTGGGTGCAGGACAGGTTCTTCGAGGCGGCACCCCTCTTCGCGGGAGGAACGTGCAGCAACACCGCCGGCTGGCTGCCGGGGCGCGTGGTCTCCGAGAGCGTGGACCCTTTCCACATGACCTCCGCCGAGACCTTTTGCCGGTGGGGCGTGGAACCGGTCGAGCGGATACTCGCCCGCTACGACGGCGGGATCACACACATTCACGGCAATGGGCGGCACCTGCTCGATGCGGTGTGCCGGTTGCGCGGCCTTCGCGCCGTAGCCTTCGCCGACGACAAGGGCGCCGTCCGCGCCTTTGACGAAAGGCATGAGCTCCGGCGTCGCACCGGCGACATGCCCCTGATCCTCTCCGCCCCGTGGCCGGATTTCATCGCCGCCTTGCGCGCCCGCTCTCTTGCCGGCGGATGCCTCTACGTCGTCGGCGACGTTCCCGACGCCGACAGCGCCCATCGCGCCATGGAGGAAGTCCGGCGCTACCGGTGCGGGTGAACCGCTCGCGTCAAAACCCCCGATCCTTCAGTGCGCGGAGTGCATCTGCCAGCCGCGCGTCAATCCCCCCGGCCAGCGGCGCCGGCCAGTGATACTCCCACGCGCACTCCGCCTCGTAGCCCCCTTCGGCCAATTGGCGGTCGTCGGGCAGGTAGAGCTGAACGCCGTCGCTGTAGCCCAGGGGAAAGGTCACCCCCTCCGGGAAGGCCGCGAGAATCCGGTTTCCGATCGGCGCGTTGGCCTCCGCCTCCAGCCCGATCAGCCGCAGCCCCCTGCCGATCTGGATGGCGTGAATGCCCACCGGCGCCTGGCCGGGCAGGCGCCCCAGGAACTCCAGGCGGCGCAGCATGTCCTCCGCCCAGGGAGTCTGGCGGATGTTATTGACCGATTCGAGCGCCCGCCGGTCCGGCGCGCGCTGCAACGGGAACTCGATGTCGAAGAGCGCCGTCCGGATCTCCGGCGGCGCCTCGCGCGCGCCCCCGATGCCGGCAACGACTTCCTCCGCCACCAGCCTGCCGGCTGTCTCGACGTCCGCCCAATCGTTCTGCCGCCAGCGCTCGCCCCCCTGGACATTGACGGAAGGTTTTGCATCGCCGCCGCACCCCTGCAGGAAGATCGCCCCCGGCGTGTTGAAGTGGCGGTTCAGTGCCGCAGCGGCCGCGCCGGGAAAATCGGCGCTGATGTCGTGGCTGAAGGTCGTCGAGGGATGACATGAGACCGAGAAGAGCAACGCCGCGACGGCGCCGGCATCGTCCTTGAAGAGACAGAAGGGCAGGGCCGCGCACACCTCGCCGGAGGGATTCGGCTTGAACTCGATCTTGCCCTGGGGGTTCGGGCGTCGCCGGCTGACCGGCAACCGCGACCGGGTCATCCCGGCAAAGGGCCGCGCCCGGCGG
>JAKJEM010000029.1:38772-39024 GCA_022705425.1 Planctomycetota bacterium | reverse complement strand
AAGTACGTGGACCTGTCGGCGCCGGACTGCGGGCTTCAGGGGGCGATCGAGGCCACGCCGGCAGGGGGGCGCCTGTTGATCCCCAGGGGGCGCTACGCGTTGAAGCGGAGCCTGATGCTGAAGAGCGACATGACGATCTCGGGGGAGGGCGCGGCGACGGTGTTGACGGTGGCCCCCGATGCGCCCTGCTCGATGCTGGCCGAGGACGCGGCGCAGGGGGCGACGACCGTCCGGGTCAAGGACCCGGCGGGG
>JAKJEM010000029.1:12249-38645 GCA_022705425.1 Planctomycetota bacterium | reverse complement strand
CGATGCGCCACACCTATCGCGCGGCCAAGGGAGGGCAGACGGGGAACCTCTTCCCGGCGATCATGGCCGAGGACCGGAAGAACGTGACGGTGGACTCGCTGCGGATTGAAGGGCCGGCCAGGATGCCGATGTTCAACCGCTTCGTGCTGAGCGCCATTCACCTGGTGCGGTGCGAGAATGTGCTGATCGCGCGTTGCACCGTGGAAGGGTGGCACAGCGACGGTTTCAGCGTGCAGGGGGGACGCCTTGCGCGCGTGATGGACAACGCGGCGCGGCGCTGCGCGGGGCACGGGTTTCATCCGGGGACGGGATTGCAGGACGCCTTCTGGAGCGGGAATGTGGGGGAGGACAACGGGGCCTTCGGCCTGTATTACTGCTGGGACAACAAGCGCGTGATCGTGAGCCGCAATGTCTTCCGGCGAAATGGGACGTACGGTGTCGGACGGTTGGGCGACGGGCGCGACACCGATTGCCTGGTGTTCGACAACCTCCTGGAGGCCAACGGAGCGGCGGGAGCGCATAGCGGAATGTGGGGGGAGTGCCGGCTCAACTTCATCTACGGCAACCGGATCGTGAACAACTCCACGAAGCAGCCGGGGCCGGGGGTGCTGTTGCAGAAGAGCTCCCATACCGTCGTGGCAAAGAATGAAATCGTCTTCACGGGCGCGCCGCCGATGCCCTATGCCCCCATCGAGGAACTCGGCGACGGAACCAATCTGAACTACCTCGTGGGGAACGTGGTGAAGGGATACCGCGACCCGATCCTGAAGCGGGGCAAGGATACGGTGGTGGAGACGGAGTATCCCGGGAGCATTCCGCCGGACCGGCTGAAGGTCCTGGAGGACTTGCTGGCGCGCGAGCGCGCAAATTGGGAGGCGTGGCGCAAGGACAACCCCGCGCCGGAACGGCGGTAAGGCAATGGACGGGCCTCGCGCAGTCGCGTTCCGGGTGTCGAACCGTCTCCGTGGGATTCAGCCCATCGCGCGGAGGGCGTCGAAGACCTCGGGGACGACGAAGCGGGGGCGGAGATCGGGGCCGATCTCGACGACATAGCCCGACTCGTAGAGAATGAAGCCGCTCTCGCGCCCGCCCGATGCGGCGGCGTGGAGGCCGTCGCCGAGACGCTGCCGGAGTTCGGGGCCGCCCTTCTGATCCACGAGCCAGGGGCAGGAGTGCAGGGGGATGCCGCGCGGGGCGGTGTGGGGGCAGATGCGGTCGAGTCGGGGTTCGTCGGCGGGCCAGAGGCTCTTCAGGGTGATCTCGTCGGCCAAGCCCTCGCGAATCCAGCGTTCCCAGTCCCACTTGAGGCCCATGTAGCGGCGGCTGAGGAGGTTGACGTGGAGTTGAACGCGCTTGCCCCGGCTGCGGATAAGGCGGGCGGCCTTGGCGTAGAAGTCGGTGTAGCGATCGGAGAGAATCTCCACCTGCTTCTCGCGGTCGAAGCGGGCGGGATCGCTTTCGCCGTGGCGGCGGAGGTATTCCTCGATGACGGGGGATTCGAAGCCGTAATCCTCCCAGACGAGTGAGCGGTTGTGCTGGGCGTCGCGGAGGTCCACGCCGTCCACGCCGGCATCGAGGCACTCGCGAACGTGCGAGAGCCAGAAGTCATGCACGGCGTCGTAGGCGGGGGCCAGGGCGCCGGCGATGTACATCTCCTTGCCGCGGGCGAAGGCCAGGTAGCCGCGGCGGTTGTCGAGGGCGATATGGGGACGTTCGGGGGCGTGAAAGTCGGGAAGGTTGAAGCAGTAGCCGTCGCGGGAGAGTTCCGACCAGAGATCGAGACGGCCGTCGGCGGCGACATCGTGCGAGTAGCGGTCGGCTCGCGAGATCAGACCGTACGTGAACGGAACAGGGCGACCCTCCTCGTCATAGACCTGCGCAAGGTCAACGAGGGTGTTTCGGAGGGTGGCGGCATTGTCGCGGAAGGGGGTTTCAAGGACGAAAAAGGGCTCGGGAATCCTGAGTCCGTCGAGGGTGAGGACACGGCGTCCGTTCTCGACGCTGTCCATGACCTGGAGCGGGCCGGCGTAGGGGGCGTACGCGCCGTTGTCGCGGCTGACGGCCAGGCGGAGATGCTCCGGGCGAAGGCGCGTGGGCGCGGCATCGAGTCCGGTGAAACGGATGCGGCGCACGACGCGGCGGTCGAGGTCGGCGGGGAGGTCGTCCGTGCGGCGCTTCATGCGCAGGTGGGCCAGCGGGACCATCGAGCGCAGGCCGCAGAACATTTCGCCGCTGAGCGATTGCATGCCCATGCCGTATCGGGCGACGGCGGGGCTGCCGAAGGGGAAGGTGTCGTTGTGGGCGAGGTCGAAGGGCTTATACACGGCGTAGATTTCCATGCCGAGATCGTGGGCGGCCCGGACGGCGGCGGGGAGGAAGTCGCCGATCCGGTTGTAAGTGGCGCGAGCGTTCTCGGCGATGCGGGCGAAGGGGGTGCATTGCAGATAGCCCGCGCCCTCCTGCCGGTGGGTGTAGATCCAGTAAACGCGCGTCATCCCGACCTCGCGAAAGGCGCGAAGGAGGGCGTGGAGGCGGGGCTGGTCGAAGGGGCCGGTCAGGAGGTCGTCGTAGAAGTCCACGCAGACGCTGAGGCGATAGGCGGGCATGGCGGGCTCCGGGATGGGTGAGGGACGATGGACGACAGACGACGGATGAGAGACGGCGGACGGCAGACGACGGAAACGACGGCGAACGGGACGCCTGCGCCGAGACGACGGACATCCCCCACGTTTCACCCCTGCGGGGCTTCGACGCGCAGGGGCAGGGCGATGCCCTTCGGCTCTACCGCGCGGCGGACTCGGGGGTGAGGGCGACGGTCAGCGAGTGGGTCAGGTACTTCTTCGCCACGCGGCGAAGGTCGTCTTCCGTGACGGCAAGGACGCCCGGCGCGTAGCGTTTCCAGGCGTCGTGGCCCTGCCCGAGGAGCTCGTCAACGCCGGCGCGCATCGCCTGCTGGGCGTTGGTCTGGTGCGCGAGAACGTCGGCCGTCACGCAGATGCGGCGGGCCGCTTCGAGATCGGCCTCGGGTATCCTCTCTCGGAAGATGCGGGTGACCTGCTCGACAATGAGCTTCCGCACTTCATCCACGCGGGCAGGTTCGCACCCGGCATAGACGCCGAAGTATCCGGGTTCGATGCCCGCGAAGGAAAAGGCGTGAACCTCGTACACGAGCCCCTTGCCGCGAAGGGTTTCGTGGAGCCACCCGCGCGGGAGATGGATGCCGCTGGCCAGGGCGTCGAAGACGTCCATCGCGTAGCGGTCCTTCTCGTCGCGGAGGGTCATCCCCGGCCAGGCGACGAAGACGCCGCCCATCTTGAGTGCGGTCTTCTCGGCGACAAGACGGTCCTCGGCCGGCGCGGGCTCGGGGGCGGGCTGGGGCGGAGTCAAGGTCCCGGCGGGCCAGTCGGCGAAATGCTTCTCGACAAGCGCCGCCACCTGGACGGGGTCCACGTCGCCGAAGACGCAGAGTACCATGTTGTTGGGCATGCAGACGCGGCGGTAGAAGTCGAGGAGGTCGTCGCGCGTAAGGGCGGATACCTCGGCGGCGAGACCGAGGGGAGCGTTGCGGTAGGGGTGGTTGCCGAACCAGGCGCGGCGGAAGGCGTTGAAGAGCTGATCGCGCCAGTCGTCCTTCTGGCGGGCGATGGCGGCCAGGAGTTGGGGACGAAGGCGCTCCAGCTCGGCAGGGAGAAAGGCGGGGTTGCGCAGTACGTCGGCGGCAACGTCGAGGGCGCGGGGGAGATCGGGGGCGAGGCAGGAGGCCGTGAGATAGAGGGCGTGATTCCCGGAGGAGGCGGAGAGATCGCCCCCCATGTCCTCAAAGGCGGCGGCAATATCGAGGGCGGAGCGCGCGGCTGTGCCGCGGGGCATCATGCGGGCGGTGACGAGGGAGAGCCCGCTCTTGCCGGCGGGTTCGGCGCGGACTCCGGCGGCAAAGAAGGCGTTGACCGCGACGATGGGCTGTGCGGGATTGCGGCGCACGAGGAGGCGCAGTCCGTTGGGGAACTGGGTGCGGACGATCTCGCCGGTCGCAACGGGGGCGGCGGTATCGGGGGCGGCCGTCGAGGGGGGCGTCGGGGGGCCGACAATGACGACGTTGAGCTTCTCCTCGGTGAGGTACTTCCGGGCGGCGTTGCGGATGTCCTCGGCGGTGGTCTCCTGGATTCGGCGGACGTACTGTCGGCTGAAGCGGGGATCGTTGGCGCTGAGGATGTCGAGCGCCACGGAGGCGGCCTGGGCGTCGGCGGTCTGGAGATCGAAGACGTGCTCGGCGGCCTTCTGCTTCTTGGCGCGGGCGAGTTCCGCGGGGGCGACCAGTTCCTCGCGCGCGCGGCGGATCTCGTCGAGGAGGGCGTCCTGGGCCGGTTGCAGCTTGTCGGGGTTGAGGCGCATCTGGATGTGAAAGGCGCCGGCATCGTAACCGGGGGTGAAGGAGGAGGCCGACAGGGCGTTGACGAGGCGGCGCTCCTCGCGGAGGGAGCGGACGAGGCGCGACGCCTGGCCCTCGGCGAGGATGTAGGCGAGGAGGTCGAGGGGGTACATGTCGGGATGGGTCACCGTGACCGTTCGCCAGCCGAAGAGCAGGTAGCTTTGGCTGACGGGCAGCTCGCGCTGGGCATTGCGGCGGGCGACCTGGGGGGGCTCCGAGGGGAAGACGTAGAGGGGAACGGGTTTGCGTTCGTAACGGCCGAAGGCCGCGGCGATGCGTCCGAGGGCCGCGTCGGGGTCGAGGTCGCCGGCGGCGACGAAGAGCACGTTGTCGGGAACGCAGGTGCGCTTGTAGTAACGGACCAGCTCGTCGCGGGTGATGGCGCGGAAGGACTCGCGAAACCCGAGGACGGGATATCGGGCCGGGTGCACGCGGAACATGGTGCGGGCCATCGTTTCGTGGAGGACGACGGCGGGGTCGGACCGGCGGGACTCCATCTCGCGCTGGATGACCTCGAGCTCGCGCTGGAATTCCTCGGCGGGGAGCGCGGCGTTGAGAACCCAATCGCTCAGGAGATCGAGGGCGGTGTCGAAAAAGCGCGACGAGGTGGTGATGTGATAGCAGACGTGGTCGCGGGTGGTGTAGGCGTTCGACTGGGCGCCGATGGAATCGAGCAGGCGGCGGCTCTCGGCCTCCGAGCGGCGGGACGTCGAGCCCCCGGCAACGAGGTGTTCGAGCAGGTGGGTCATGCCCATGCCTTGATCCCCTTCGTTCATGCTGCCGGCGCGGACGTAGCAGCGAAGGGCGACGACGGGCGATTGCCGGTTCTGGACGACCACGGCCGTGACGCCGTTGTCGAGCGTCGTCGTTCGCGGCTCGATATCGGCCGCGCGGAGGAAGGCGGGGAGGGCGAGGAGAAGGGCGGGAAGCGCGAGGAGGCGGAGGTTCATGGCTTACCCCACAGGATTGGAGAGGACGCCGATGCCTTCAATGCGGACCTCGACGATGTCGCCCGGCTTGATGGGACCGACGCCGGCGGGGGTCCCGGTGGCAATCACGTCGCCCGGACGCAGGGTCATGATGCGGCTGATGAAGCTGAGCGCCTGGGCGGTGGCGAAGACGAACTCGGAGGTGTTCGAGCGCTGCCGCACCTCGCCGTTGAGGCGTAGCTCGATGGGGGCGGCGTCGGGGGCGATCTCGTCGGTGATCCAGGGACCGATGGGGCAGAAGGTGTCGAATCCCTTTGCGCGCGTCCACTGGCCGTCCTTGCGCTGGAGGTCGCGCGCGGTGACGTCGTTCAGGCAGGTGTAGCCCAGGATGTGCGCGGCGGCGTCCGCCGCGGCGACGTTGCGGGCCGTGCGGGCGATGACGATGGCGAGTTCGGCCTCGTAGTCCACGCGCTGGGACATCTCAGGGCAGCGGATCGTGTCGCCGGGGCCGATCACGGCGGTCTCGGGTTTGAGGAAGAGGCAGGGCTCCTCGGGCAGGGCCTGGCCGAACTCGCGGGCGTGGTCGCGGTAGTTCAGGCCGAGGCAGACGATCTTGGTCGGGCACACGGGGGCAAGGAGCCGGACCCGGTCGAGGGAGAAGCGACGTCCGGTCGGGGCGGACGACGCGAAAGGCGGGCCGTCGAGTTCGAGAACGTCATTCCCTTCAAGGCGACCGTATCGGGGCAGGGTCTCGGTCTCGAAGCGCACGTACTTCATGGCGATGGACTCCCGGCGGCGATGGAAAAAGAAGATGGGCGCCGCGGCGCGAAGGCCGTGACGCCCATCGTTGCGAGTACGGGGTCAGCACGCGCGCTGGACGGACTTCGCCTTGATCTTGGCGGCCTTGAAGGTGGCCTTGCGCCGCTCGCGGATGGCTTGGAGGGTGCGCCGTCGGCGCTGCTCGCTGGGCTTCTCATAGTAGGAGGAGCGCTTGATCTCGCGACGGAGACCTTCCTTCTCGCACATGCGCTTGAACTGCTTGAGGGCGCGCTCGATCGAATCGCCTTCACGGACGATGATCTTCGCCAAAGTGGTTCACCTCGCTTCCGCGCTTTCCAAAGGCCTGGGGATGACGTTACGGACCGGGATAATACCAGCGCGAAGGAGGAAAATGCAAACCATGCGGCGTGGACGACGGACGACAGAAAACGGCAACGACGGCAGGACGCGGGGTCTTCCGCGCCGGTCAGCCGACGGTGCCGTCGTACAGGGCGACCATGTAGGGGTGGTCGGGGTTGTACTGGGTAAGGGGTTTCGGGTCGGCCACGCGTCCAATGGGGCGGCAGTTCCTTCCGACGACCCCGGTGAGATCGTCGCCAAGGTCCTCGCGGCAGGCCTCGGCGCGGGCGCGGAGGCGGACGACGACGTCGGGATGGGCGGCGGCCACGTCGGTGGATTCGGCGATGTCCTCCTGGAGATCGTAGAGTTCGCCGGTGGGGAGGTGCAGCTTCCAGCGTTCGAGCCGGACGGCCGCGAGCTTGTTGCGCTGGTAGTAGAAGAACTCGCGGCGCGGGCTGCGGGCGCCCGGTTCGCGAAGGATCGGCAGGAGGTCCAGTCCGTCGAGGCGGCGGTCGCGCGGCGTCTCCGCGCCCGCGATGCCGGCGAGGGTGGGGAGAAAGTCTATCGCGGAAGCGATCTCGCGGCAATACCCCCCGGCGGGAATGACGCCCGGCCAGCGGGCGATGCACGGCACGCGGAGGCCGCCCTCCCAGGTAGTGGCCTTGGCGCCGCGCAGCGGGGCGTTACTGCCGCCGTCCAGACCCTTGCTGCCGTTGTCGGAGGTGAAGATCACGAGCGTGTTTGAATCGAGACCGAGCCGTCCGAGTTCCGCCATCAGGACGGCGACGCTCCAGTCAATGCACTCGACGGCGCCGCCGTAGGCGCCGTTGCGGGACTGTTCCAGGAAGCGGCGGGAGACGATCTGCGGGCGATGGACGTGCATGTGAGCGAAGTAGAGGAAGAAGGGACGTCGTCGGTTGGCGCGGATGAATCGGACGGCCTCCTCGACGTAGCGTTCGGTCAGAGAGGCCTGCTCAGGCTGCTCCTGAACGACCTCCTCGCCTCGCAGGAGGGGCAGCGGGGGCGGTTGGGGACGTCCGGCGCGCTCGAAATGGAAGGAGCGGCCCATGTCATTGCTGAAGGGGATGCCGAAGTACTCGTCGAAACCGTGCCGGGTGGGCAGGAACGGGACCTGGTCGCCGCAGTGCCACTTGCCGATGTGGCTGGTGGCGTAGCCGCGGCGACGGAGGAGGGTGGCAAGGGTGATTTCGTCGGGGTTGAGTCCGACGCCCTGCCCCGGAAAGAGCACGCCGCGTCCTTCGAATTCGCCGAAGCCGATCCGAGGCGGATAGCAGCCGGTCATCATCGCGCCGCGCGAGGGAGAGCAGACGGGGGAGGCCATGTAGAAATCGGCAAGGCGAACGCCCTCGGACGCGAGGCGGTCGAGGGCAGGGGTGCGGTTGAGGGTGGAGCCGTAACAGCCGAGGTCCCCGTAGCCCAGGTCGTCGCAGTTCATCAAGATAATGTTCGGGAGCGCATCGGCCACAGGAGTTCTCCTATGAAGTGGCGCGTGAGGCGCGGGTGTCCGGCTCAGACTATCGTGCGACGTCGAAGACCAGTCCGAACTTCTCCGCGGGGGGCTGATCCTTCTCCCAGGGGCGTTTGTATTCGAGTGCGAGCGTCGCGACGCCGGGCTTGACGGCCCGGAAGGTGAAGACCGAAACGCCGCCGGAACCCTCGAGGGGCTTGCCGCCGGGGGGCTTGTCCGGGACATATTCGCCCTTGCCGACGGCCTCAACGGCAGCGCCCTCGATGCGCGCGAGTTCCCAGAGGTAGCCGGTGATGGCGTTTCCGGGCAGCCGCACCTGCACACGCTGTCCGACGGTCACCGAAACCCTCTTGCCGTTGCTTTCCCGTCCGAGGACCATGGGTTTCTCCGCATCGGCCGAGGGGGACTTGGGCGCGTCGGCGGCGCAGGAGACGGCGTAAAGGCTCAGGACGCCGACGAGGGCTGCGATGACCGTCCAGCGTGTGCTGCTCATGTAGGCGCCTCCTGAAGGACGCGGGTGTCCGCAGCGCGAATCGCGCCGGCGCGCTCCGGAAGCCGACGTTCCACCGCCGCCGTGCATCTGACGGCAGACATTCTGCCTTGCGCAGGAGGAAAAGGCAAGGGGCAGTCTTCCGGCGCAGGCCGGTCGCCCTCCGGGTATCCCGGTTGCCGTGGACATGCCCGGCGGATATCATAGGAAGCAGGCTTCCGCCGTGGCGGGAGCGTTCTCTTCCTTGGGACAACCGGAGCGCGCATGGAACTCTTGATCCGCAACGGGGCACTGGTGACGCCGAGTCGCGTGGTGAAGGGGGACTTGCTGATTCGCGAGGGGCGGATCGAGGCCCTCGGCCGCGTCCGCGCGCCTCGAAGTGTGGCGCGACTTGAGGCCGATGGCCTGCTGGTGATGCCGGCATTCGTGGACATCCACACGCACGGGGGGCTGCTGTTCGACCTGACGGGGGGCGAATACAACGTACAGACGGGCGCGTTCGACGCTTCCGCCGATTCGTTCCGGCGCGGGATTCCCCGAGTGATGAAGAGCTTCGCGCGCCACGGGGTCGGCCGGGCGCTGCTGGCGACGGTGGCGGCCCCCGAGGAGGTCCTGGAACGCTCACTGGGGCACGTGGCGGACTATGCGGAGTCGGCCGCCAACGGCGTCGAGGGGGCGTATTTGGAGGGGGCGAATCTGGAGGGAACCTTCCTGCTCCGTCCGGAGCGAGCCGGAGCGCAGAATCCCCAGAACTTCCGGAAGCCGGAGCGCCGGGTCTTCGACCGGCTCCAGCGCGCGGCGCGGGGGCGGCTGCGTTACGTGAACCTGGTGCCCGAATACGGGAAGCCCGCGCGCGATCTGGCCCGCTACCTGACGCGCCGGGGCGTGCTCGTCGGGGCGGGGCACAGCGCGTGCGACGCCGAGGAAGCGGCGCTCTGTCGCCGGGCGGGGCTGCGGGTGTGCGTGCATTTCCTGAACGGGTCGCTGGGTACCTCCTTCAAGCCCTTCGGCGGGGGGAATATGGTGGAGGCCGTGTTGCGCGATCCGGAGTGGTACGCGGAGATCATCTGCGACGGCTGGCACATTGCGCCGGGTTACGTGGCCGACACGATCGCCCGCAAGGGCTTCGACCGTGTGGTGATGGTGACCGACGCCATGTTCGCCACCGACGCGAAGGGCATCCGTGATTTTGTGGTCGGCGGACGGGAAGGGGTGGTGCATTCGAGCGGGCAGTACTTGCAGGTGAAGGGCGACCCGCAGACCCTCTTCGGCAGTCTGTTGCACATGGACCGGGCCGTGGGGAATGTGCTGAACTGGATGACGCAGGACTTGGAAGGCGTCTGGGCGCGCCACAAAGCGCTGCCGCTGGAGGAGGCGCTGGTGGGCGTGTCGCGGGCGGCCTCGAGGAACCCGGCCGAACTGCTGGGTCTCGATACGGGGATACTGGCGGAAGGCCGCCCGGCGGACCTGGTCCTGGCGCGCCTGACGGGGGCGCAGGGCGCATTGCGGCTGCGGACGGCCTCTACGTGGCTGGCCGGGAGACGGGTGGCGTGAGCGCACGAGGGCGGATTGACGAGGCCGAACAGCATGGCTAGACTGGTGCACGTGGCGAGCGGCGCGATTCTGGCCGAGCGGCTGGAGATTGCGCGCACGACGCCCGATCGTATGCGCGGGTTGCTCGGGCGCGAGCGCCTTTCGCCGGGCGGGGGGATGCTCATCGAACGGTGTTCGAGCATCCACACCTTCTTCATGCGTTTTCCGATTGACGTCATATTCCTCGACGGGGCGGGGACGGCGCGAAAGGTGTCGCGGGAGGTCGGACCGTGGCGTTTGAGGTGGGCCTTCGGGGCGCAGGCGGTGGCCGAGTTGCCCGCCGGGACGCTGGACCGGATGCCGGTGGCGGCGGGGGATGCGCTGAGGATTGAGGATTCGCCATGAGTGCTTCGGCAGGCGCGCGCGCGCGGATGGTGGTGTTGAGCGGCCAATACCAGGGGCACGCGTTCGACCTGACGGGGGCCGTGACGATCGGCCGCAGCGCGGAATGCGAGATCGTCTTTGACCTGCCGTCCGTCTCGCGTCAACACGCCCGGGTGGAGCCGCGGGGAGAGGGCTTCGTGGCGCTGGACCTGGGCAGCCGCAACGGGATCAAGGTGGGCGGGGTGGCGGTGCATGAAAGTCCGTTGAATGACGGGGACGTGCTCACCGTCGGCGATGTCCAACTGCGCTTTGAGGCCGTCAAGGGACCTCCGCCTCCGCCGGCGGCAACGACGGCGGGCGGCCTGTCGGCGCCCGCGCGGCCTGCGACAGCCTCCGTGAAGCACCTGAAGTTCAAGCTGCTGATCGCGGTGGCGATCGGGTTGGTCACGGCGCTGGTGCTGGGCTTCTTCCTGCTGAAGATTCTCTACGATGCCCCGCAGACGCGCGTGGCGAACCTCCGCCCGATGGTGCTCAGGGTGGGCGAAAACAAGTGGATGCGGGTCTCGGGCTGGCGTCAGCTGCGGATCGGCAACTCGCGCGATTGGACATGGGTTCGGCTGGGGGACTTCGCCGACGTCAGCGTTCAGGCCCCTCCGGCGGGCGCGCCGTCCGCCCCCGCGACCCCGACCGAGCCGATCGTGGCTGTGCAGCGGTATGACCCCGGGGAAGTGGTTGTCACGGGGAAGTCCGGCGGCGATACGACGGTGACCTTCCTGATGAACTCCGGCGCCGTCCTTCACATGCGGGTGCTGGTGCGGGGACGGCTGGAGGACCCGGTGGAGGAGTTGCGCAACCTGGACCTCGGCGAGGAGGGGCGGCGCTTGCGGGCCATCCAGTACGTGGAGGCCGGGAAGGGGATTCAGGCCGACCGGCCCTACCTGGCCTTGCAGGAGTACCGCAAGGCGCTGGTGGTGCTGGAAAAGGTGCGCGACAAAGGCGCCGTGTTCCTGGAGGCCCGGACGCGCGCGCAGAAGGCCGAAGCCGACGTGAACCGGCGCTGGGAGGAACTGCGCACCGCTGTCAGCGTGGCGGCCACCAGCAACGACCGGACGCGCCAGATGCAGTTGCTCGAAGAGGCGACGAAGTTGATCCCGGACCCGAACGATCCGCGCTACCAGAAGGCTCAGGGCCGCCTTCAGCAGTTGATCGAGGAGGAAATCAAGGCGCGGCAAGACCGTAGCGGGAGACGCTGAGCGTGCGAGTCATCATCGAATGCAAGGGCCGGCGGCAGGAATATGCGCTCCGCGAAGGGGTGTCGGTGGTCGGGCGCAGCGCGTCGTGCGACCTCCGGTTCTCTGACCCGAGCCTGTCGCGACGACACCTGGAGATCACGCTCCGGGGCGGCGAGGTCTCCGTGCGCGACCTGGAGACGCATAACGGGACCTTCCTGGGGCCGCAGCGGATTCGAGAGGCCCGGCTGCGCAGCGGCGTTCGCCTTCGCGCGGGGAACGTGTGGATCCGGTTCGAATCGGCGGCCACCCCGGAAGACCGGGCGACGATGGCGGAGGCAACCGGCCGCGAACATCCGGAGCTTGCCCGGGCGGTTCCCGACGCCCCCGCCTTTGCGGAGAACGAGGACGAAGCGACGCCGGTGGACGCCAACATCGTGCACGCGGCGGCGGCGGACGTGGGGTCGCAGGCGTACGCGCGCGACGGACGATGGTTCATGAAGGACCCCGTGACGGGGGAGGAAGTGGAGATCGTTCCGGGGGGCACGGCGCTGGCCGGAGCGATCCCGGCGACCCCGCCCCCCGAAGCGGCGCGGAAGCTGCGCGTCAAACTCATCCTCGTCACGGCCGCGTCGCTGGCGGCGGTGCTGCTGTTGATCCTTGGACTCGGCGCGCTGGTCAAGAAGCCGCAGGGACCCGTGCTCTATGTGTCGGAGGACACCGTCAAGGCGGCCCTTGAATCGGCGGTAAAGGCTTGTCAGACGGGGCGCCGGCCCGAAGCCTTGCGCGATCTGAAGGCCCTCGCCGGGAGTCCACTGGAACCGCGCTGGCGGACGCCGGTCCGGACGCTGGCGGAGGCGGTCGAGGCCGACGCGGCCATCGAAGCGCCTTCGGCGGAATGGTGGGACAAGGCCGTGGCGGCGGAGAAACGCTGGGAGGCCGTCCTCAAGACGCTGGCCGCGAAGGCGACGCCGTCGGTGGCCGAACTGGCCAAGGCCCGCCTCGAACGCATCCGGGCCGAAATGAAGAACAGCGCCCGCGTGAGCGAGGCGCGGCGCTTTCTCGACAAGGCCGACTACCCGAACGCGTTGCGCTACGCGGCGGACGTGGACGCCGACAGCCTCTTTCAGGCCGAGGCGAAGCCGATCATCCCGCAGGCGCTCGACGCGCTGATGAAGAGCGTGACGGCGGAAGCCGACCGGAGCAACTGGACGGAGGCCGTGGCGCGGGGGCGGAAGCTGCTGGAGCTTCGCCCGGACCTTGCGGCGGAGCTGGGGCCGAAGATGACGTTGTGGGAACGGCACGAGGCCGACCGGCAGACGATCGAGCAAGCCCGCCGGCTGGCGGCGGAGGGGCGGCACGAGGACGTGCTGCGCGCGGTGGCGTCGGTCAAGCCCCCGAGCCCCTACGCCAAGGCAGCGGCAGACCTCGAAGCCGAGGCGCAGCGTAAAGGCGCCGTTCAACTGGCCCAATCGGCCTACGCCGCCAAGGAGGGCGAAAGGGCGCTGCAACTGCTGAAGCAGAGCGGCGACGCCGATTCCGCCCTGGCGCGGAAGATCGAGTCGGTGATGAAACTCCGCGAGGAGGGCTTGCAGGCGGTCAAGGAACGCAAGTTCGACGCGGCCAAGGACAAGTTCCGGCGGATCACGCAGTTGGAGACGGCGGACGCAAACCAGTACGCGCGCGAGGCGCGCGACTTTGTGGCGAACATGGACGCGCTGGTCCGCGAACAGGCGCGGGCGCTGATTCAGGAGGCGGACGCCTCGGTGGTGACGCGCGAGTTCCGCAAGGCGCGCCAGAAATACGAGGAAGCGCAGCGGCTGGACCCCTCGCTGGCGGGGGCGCGCGACGGAATGTCGCGTCTGGCGCGAGGGGCGATGATGGATTACAACTGGGCCATCAATATCGAAGAGAAGGATCCGGAGGCGGCGCTCCAGCTCTTCACCGAGGTGCGCGACCGCCTGGCGCCGGTGGACAAGTTGTATGCCGACGCCGAGGTGGCCATTGCGCGGCTGCGGACCCGGCTCAACAAGCCGGCGCCATGAGGGCGGGACCGATCCGTCGTCCGGAGGTTCACCGGCGCGGGGCGGACGGGCGAGTTCGGGGGCGTTCGTCGGCGTAAAGATCGGGGCGGCGGCACGCGATGAAAGCATCGCTGACCTGATCGAGGTCGAGCTCCGCCAGAAGGAGTTCCTCGCGGCGGGGGCGACAGGCGGCAAGGAGGCAGCCGCGGGGGTCGGCGATCATCGAAGGGGCGTTCTGGTCCGGCCCGGCGGCATTGATAAAGAGGACGAAGCGCCCATTCTCGGCGGCGCGGCTGCGCACGTGGGCCTCGATGACCGGCCCCTTCCACATGTCCGCGCGCCCGGCGATGTGGGCGGGGACGGCGACGGCCTGCACACCCTGAAGCGCCAGACGGCGGAAGGGCTCGGGGAAGCGCAGGTCGAAGCAGATCTGCATCCCCAGGCAGAGCCCGGCGGCGCGCAGCGGTTCGGAGGGGCGGCTTCCGGCCCGATAGTACCGCGAGTCCTGCCCGTACAGGTGCGTCTTGTCGTAGCGGGCCGGGGCGCGACGCGGCGAGATGAGGAGGGCGCTGTTCGTCCAGCCGCCGGGAGCGGGCAGGTGGGCTCCGGCGACCAGGGCGACCCCGGCGGCGCGGGAAACGTCGCGCAGGGCGGCAACGGCGGCCGCGACGGCTTCGGCGTCGAAGTCGGCCGGGTCGCGGTGGCAGGCCGGCCCGTATCCGGTGAGGGCGCATTCGGGGAAGAGGACCAACCGGGCGCCGCCGCCGGCAGCCTCCTCGGCCAGGGCCGTCATACGCCGCAGATTGCGGCCGAGGTCGGGCGATTCGGCCATCTGGGCCAGCGCGAGCCGCACAGTCCGTTCAGGCATGGGGGTTGTCCTCTGCTGGGCCGTCGGGGGCGTCCTCAGGGGCGCGGGAGGCGGCGAGGCGCACCATCAGGACGGCGATGTCGGCCGGAGTAATGCCGCTGATGCGCGACGCCTGGCCGAGTGTCTCGGGACGGACGCGGGCGAGTTTGACGCGCCCTTCGGCGCTGAGCTGCGGCAGGGCCGCGTAATCGAAGCCGGGCGGGATGCGCCGGCGCTCCATGGCGCGGGCGCGGGCCACGTGCTCATGCTGGCGCACGATGTAGCCTTCGTACTTCACCTCGAGTTCGACCTGCTCGGCGGTCTCGGGCGATCCGGCCAGCGCGGCGGCGGCGGGGTCGAGCTCGGCAATACGGGCGAAGTTCATCTCCGGACGGCGGAGGAGTTGGGCCAGGGTATCCGAACCGTGGCGCTTCTGGTCGAGGTAGGCGCGCGTCCGGGCGATGCGCCCCTCCTTTTCCTGGAGACGGGCGAAGGTGTCCGGGGGAATGAGGCCGATGCGGCGACCGTGGGGCATCAGGCGGCGGTCGGCGTTGTCATGGCGGAGGAGCAAACGGTGTTCGGCGCGCGAGGTGAACATGCGGTAGGGCTCGTCGGCCCCGCGCGTGACCAGATCGTCAACGAGAACGCCGATATAGGCTTCGTGACGACCGAGGACGAGGGGCGCTTCGCCCTTGAGCGCGAGGGCGGCGTTGATCCCGGCGATGAGTCCCTGCGCGGCGGCCTCCTCGTAGCCGGAGGTGCCGTTGATCTGGCCGGCGTGGTAGAGACCGGGGAGGACCTTGGATTCGAGGGTGGGGCGGAGCTGCGTCGGGGGGGCGTAGTCGTACTCGACGGCGTAGCCGTACCGGACGATGTGAGCGTTCTCGCACCCGCGGATGGCGCGGACAAGCTGCTCCTGGACGTCGGCCGGCAGGCTGGTGGCGATACCGTTGCAGTACATCTCGCAGGTGTCGCGTCCCTCGGGTTCGAGGAAGACGGTGTGGCTCGGGCGCTCCGCGAAGCGGACGATCTTGTCCTCGATCGAGGGGCAGTAGCGGGGTCCGATGGAGCGAATCTGGCCGCTGTACATCGGGGCGCGATCCAGGTTGTCGCGGATGAGCCGGTGGACGCGCTCATTCGTCTCGGTGAGGTAGCAGGGCAGTTGCGGCGAGGGCAGGGCGGTGGTGGAGAAGCTGAAGGGGGTGGGGGGTTCGTCGAGGCGCACGGTGCGGGCGTCGAGGCGCGGGGGGGTGCCGGTCTTGAGCCGCCCGAGGGCGATGCCGTGGGCGGCGAGGCTGCCGGAGAGGGCGTCGGAAGGCGGCTCACCCATGCGTCCGCCGCGGCATTGCGCCGGGCCGAGGTGGAGGAGGCCGCGCAGGAAGGTGCCGGTGGTGAGGATGACGGCGCGGGCGCGGACGGCGATTCCTCCGTGGCAGCGGACTCCGGCAATGCGCGCGCCTTCCACGAGGAGTTCCTCGACGTCGGTCTGCATCAGGTGGAGATTGGGCTGGGCATGAAGGCGTCGGCGCATCGCGCGGCGGTAGGCGGCGCGGTCGTTCTGCGAGCGCGGGGAGCGGACGGCCGGTCCCTTGCCCGTGTTCAACATGCGGAACTGGATGCCCGTTTCGTCGGCCACCCGGGCCATTTCGCCGCCGAGGGCGTCAATCTCGCGCACAAGCTGCCCCTTGGCGAGGCCCCCGATGGCGGGGTTGCAGGACATCTGGGCGATCTGTTCAAGGGAGAGGGTGGCCAGGAGCGTTCGGCAGCCCATCCGCGCGGCGGCGAGGGCGGCTTCGCAGCCGGCATGGCCGGCCCCGACAACGACAATGTCGCAGGAATAGTTCATGCGCGCCATGATAGCCCAGGCGCGGTGGTTGCGCAATCGCAAGGGGCAGGGAACGCACCCTGCCGCGCACGGCAGGCGGAATGGGCCTCATCCGGGTGCCAATCTGGCAGTCGCGAGTGACCTGCCTGCCACCTTGGCCGGTTGGGTGCAGGAAGGACATGTATGGCGTTGAAGTTGTATCCAACAGCGGCACAGTGCTTTACGACGGCGGAATGGCTTGAGGCCGGCACGCAAAGCCGTCTCATGGCGTGGCATAAAGTTTGCTGTGAAATGGGTGTTGATAAGGTTTGTTCCCGGCAGGCGCGTGCTTTCGGGCATGACGGGAGTGAAGAGATGGTCGCTTCCGCTGAAATCGCTCATGGCCGTCCGTTTGAGATTCTGATCTCGGACGACGACGACACGTGCCGCGAGACGGTGCGCGAGGCGCTGGAGCCGAAGGGCTACCAGACACATCTCGCCTCGTGCGGACGCGAGGCGATCGCCCTGGCGCGCCGGCGCCTGGTGCATGTGGTCATCATTGACATGCACATGCCGGACCTGAACGGACTGGAGACGGTGCGGATCATCCGGCGGGAGATCTCGATCGTGGTGCCGACCATCCTGATGTCGGCGGACCCGTCGGACGACCTGATGCGCAAGGCGATGACGGAGCGTTGCGACTCCTTCATCCCCAAACCGTTCGACCTCGCAACGCTGCGGGAAGTGGTGGACGAGATTCTTCGCCGGCATTACGGCGACATGTAGGTTCCCTGTATCCGTGGAAAGGAGCGACGCAATGGCGAGCAAGTTGACCCCGATCGGCGACAAGATTCTCGTGAAGCGCCTGGAGGCGGAGTCGAAGACCAAGGGCGGGATCGTTCTGCCGGACAGCGCCAAGGAGAAGCCGAAGGAAGGGCGTGTGATCGCCGTGGGCGAAGGGCGCCTGGTCAAGAGCCAGCGCGTGCCCTTCTCCGTGAAGAAGAACGACCGCATCCTCTTCACCTCCTACGCCGGGACGGAGGTCAAGGTTGACGGCGAGGAATATCTGATCATGTCCGAGGACGACGTCCTCGCGGTCATCGAGTAGGGAGGAGCAGGACATGGCCGCAAAGCAGATCGCATTGCGCCAGGAGGCCCGCGAGGCGTTGCGGCGCGGGGTCAAGCAATTGGCGCGGACGGTGAAGGCGACGCTGGGCCCGGCGGGGCACAACATCGTAATCGAGAAGAGCTTCGGCGCGCCGACGGTCACGAAGGACGGCGTCTCGGTGGCGAAGGAAGTGGACCTGAAGGACCCCTATGAGAACATGGGCGCCCGGATGGTGCGCGAAGTGGCCAGCAAGACCGGCGATATCGCCGGCGACGGCACCACCACGGCCACGGTGCTGGCGGAAGCCATCTTTGAGGAAGGCCTCAAGAACATCGCCGCCGGGGCGGAACCCGCCGCGCTCAAGCGGGGCGTGGACCGCGCCGTCGAGGCGGTCGTCGCCGACCTCCGCAAGATCGCCGTCAAGGTCAAGAGCAGCGACGACATCGCGAATGTCGGGCGCGTCGCCGCCAATAACGACGCCGAAATCGGACGCCAGATCGCCGAGGCGATGGACAAGGTCGGCAAGGACGGCGTCATCACCATCGAGGAAGGGAAGTCCCTCCAGACCGAGGTGAAGGTCGTCGAAGGGATGCAGTTCGACAAGGGATACGCCTCGCCCTACTTCGTCACCGACGCGGGCCGGATGGAATGCGTCCTCGAGGAGCCCTTCATCCTGCTTCACGAGAAGAAGATTTCGAACATCAACGACCTCGTTCCCCTTCTTGAACAGGTGGCCCAGGCCGGCAAGCCGCTGGTCGTCGTGGCCGAAGAGGTCGAGGGCGAGGCGCTGGCCACGCTCGTCGTCAACAAGCTTCGCGGTGTCCTGAACTGCTGCGCGGTGAAGGCGCCGGCGTACGGCGACCGCCGCAAGGCGATGCTCGAGGACATGGCCATCCTCACCGGCGGCAAGTGCTTTACCGAGGACCTTGGCGTGAAGCTCGAGAACGTCCGCCTGCGCGACCTCGGACGCGCCCAGAAGGTCATCGTCGAGAAGGAGAAGACGACCGTTGTCCAGGGCGCCGGGTCGCAGCGCGACATCAAGGCGCGCATCGAGCAGATCAAGAACGAGATCGAAGTCACCACCAGCGACTACGACAAGGAGAAGCTGAACGAGCGACTGGCGAAGCTCGCCGGCGGCGTGGCGGAAATCCGCGTCGGCGCGGCAACCGAAGTTGCCATGAAGGCCAAGAAGGACCTGGTGGACGACGCCCTTCACGCCACGCGCGCCGCGGTGGAAGAAGGCATCGTTCCCGGCGGCGGCGTGGCCCTCGTGCGCGCGCTGGCGGCCTTGGACAAGGTCAAAGCCTCCGGCGACGAGGCCACCGGCGTTGACATCGTTCGCCGCGCCATCTCCGCTCCCCTCCGCCAGATTGCCGAAAACGGCGGGTGGGACGGCGCGGTCGTCCTCGACAAGGTGCTCGCATCGCCGGCCAACATCGGTTTCGACGCCGAACGCGGCGAGTATCGCGACATGATTGCCGCCGGGATCATTGACCCGGCCAAGGTCGTCCGGTGCGCTCTCGAGAACGCCGCCAGCATCGCGACGCTGATGCTGACCACGGACGCGATCATCAGCGAGCTCCCGAAAAAGGAGGACTAGTCGCGCCGTTGTGTCGTAAACTGCTGCTGTACAAGGGCTTGTCAAGTTCTACCGAAGAGCTTGACAAGCCCGATTTCGTGGGATATATTTCTAGTGCAGCCGGTATGGATCCCGTGTGGGAAGGCTGCGGACGCACGCGTAGGACGTTCGGTGACGTGTGGCGGTCCTTTCCGTGAGGCCTCGTCGAGCGCGTTCGGGCGGTTGATGCTGACGCAGGGTACCGCATAACCGAATCCGCTCGGCGGGGCCTTATTGTTCGGGCGGCAAGGGAACGGACGGGAAGCGGACAACGGGGGTGTTGTCTGAAAGGGGCAGAGTGTGCTATTATCGAACGCGAACGGCGGAACGCCGCTTCGGAAAAATAAGCATTCGCGGTGTCGCAGCCCGCTTTGGAGGGGGGCGGCAGAGGCCGCGCCAACGGATCATGGGTGCTGAACAAGGGAGATTCGCGATGAAGACGTTTTCTTGCGCGTTGCTTATGGTGTTGATGCTGACCCTGTCGTCCCTTGCCCAGCCGGCGGCGGACCGGCGCGAAGCGCTGCTGCGCTCGGCGCGCGCCCACGCGGCGGCCGCGCAGTTCAACGACGCCATCGGGCGTTACAACGAGATACTGGCCGAGAATCCGGAGGATGCCGCCACGCTGCGCGAACTGGGGGCGATTCTCCTGAAGGCCGGGCGGGCGGATGAAGGCGTGGTGACGCTGGCCGAGAGCATCCGGCTTCGGCCGAACCAGCCGGAGACCATCCGCCTGTTGGCGGACGGATGCCTGGCGCGCAAGGACCCCGCCGGCGCGATCGAGATCATGGAACTCGCCGTGATGCAGTACCCCAGGGACGTAGCGATGCGTCTGAAACTGGCCGAGGTTTACGACGGAGCAGGCCGAAAGGCGGAGGCCATCCGGCAGTACCAACAGGTTCTGGCGCAGGCGCCGGAGAACGCGTCCGCCACGCAGGGGCTGCTGGCGCTGGGCGCGTTGACGACCACGACGCTGCCGCCGACAACAACAACCACTGTCCCGGCTCCGACCACGACCACCACGGCCAAACCGGCGACAACCACCCTTCCGCCGAAGACCACCACGACGACGCTGAAGGTCACGACAACTACGGTCAAAGCCACCACCACCACGGCCCGGGCAACGACGACTACCGCGAAGGCGACGACGACGGCATCGGTGAAGAAGTCCGCGACTACAACGACGCTCCCGGCCGCGGCGGCGGTGCGCGCGGTTCCGCCCTCCGCTCCCGGCGCCAAGCCGCCGGCGGAATCGGCGGCGGAGGCGGCCGCTCGCGTGCGGTACGAAGACTCGGCGCGCGCGAAGGAAGTGGCGGAGTACGAGAAACGGCGCGAGGCGGCGGCGCGGGAAGCGGCCAGGAAGGCGCAGTACGAACAGAATAGCGCCGCCCGCGAGGCGCGGGAGCGCGCGGCGCGGATCGAGGCCGGTCAGCCGGCGGAGGTCAAGGCGCGCGCGGCAGCGGAGCGAAAGATCGCCGAGGCCGAGAGTGCCGAGCGCGAGGCGCGGAGGGGCCGCACCGCAACGCCCACCACGACGCAGAAATGATAGCAGGCAGTTCTTGTTGTCCGGGGGCGGGTGCCCCGGCGGGGAGGCGACATGAAGGCGCTACTCGTTCTGGCGGCGATCTTCCTGGCACTTGCGGGGGGCGCGGTTCCGGCGGTGCCGTTGGGACGCATCGAGGCGGCCCAGTGGAAGCCGGCGGCGGAGGCGGACCTGGCGGAGCGCCTGGCCGCCGCGCCGACGCTCGAGTTCGAGGAGCTGGCGCCGGGCGGACTGACGACCTGGGTAGAGTCGCCTCGGTGGGTGCTCAATCCTGATGGAAAGACGTGGGATGCGTGGATTCTGTACTCGCGCGCGTACATGGGGCCGCACAAGGCGGTGATCGTGGACTTCGGGCGCGGCACAGTACGCCAGCAGGACGTATCGAGCGGACAAGGGCGCGACCCGGAGCAGAGCAACCCCTTCATGTTCCATCTGGTGCCGGAGTACCGAATTCGGGGCAAGATGTACTATCTACCGATGGGCGGGGGCGGCCGGATCAGCGTATGGCGCTACGACCCCGGCGCGGACCGACTTGACCTGGTCGGATTTCCGGACACGGGCGACATCCGCCGCGGGGCATGGTCGGTCGGCGAGGACGGTTTCATCTACTCCGTGGGACTTGTGGCGGCGGAGGAAGGGAAGCGATTTGCGGCCTATCGGCTCGACCTGGATACCTTCAAGGCGGAAACCTCCGAACCCTTCGGACCGGCGAATCCGAATCTCGGTTTTCTATACGCGAAACAGATTCTCGACGGCGACTGGATCTACTGCGCGGCGGGAACGACGCCGTGGCGGCTCGTCGGGTACAACTTCCGGACCAAGGAATGGCGTCTGCTGGCCGAAACGGAGCGCATTACAGGGGACCATACAACGTTGGCGCTGCGGAAGTCCGAGGGGGCGGTTTGGGTGGACGTGAAGCAGATCAAGGGGGGCGGCCCGGCCTCCTTTGTGTTGAAGGACGGCGTCCTGACGGAGCGCAAGGCGGAAGCGACAGGGCGTCGGGGCCGGGTCGCTCGACCCGACGATGCCGAGCCCCCGAAGCCGGAGTTGGGGGGAACGCGACCCGATTCGGAGGGGCGGGTGGCGTTGTGGTATCGGAACCCTGGGACGCCGAAGGACGGACCGCTGCAGGGTTGGCGGAAAGTGGAGTATTCCGTGCCCCTTTACCCCGACACGATGAACCTTATCCAGACGCTGGAAGACGGGCGTGTGATGGCCTTTGCGGGGGGGTATGGCGAGGCGGCCCTCTTCGATCCGACCACGGGCAAGGCCACGCGGCTGGGCAAGCAGGTTGGCAGCGTGTACTCCGTCACGACGCTCAACGGCAAGGTCTATACGGGGGCGTATGCGGGGACGAAGGTGGCCGAGATTGACCCCTCGCGCCCGTGGACGCCGGCGGCCGGCTCCTCGATGGACACGCCTCCCACCCCGGCGTCGAAGGGCGGGGCGAAGAACGAAGAGGAGGACGTTGACGCCGACCTCAACGCGGCCGCGGGCGCGAATCCGAGGCTGCTGGCCGTGCTGAAGGAGGAGACCTCCGTTCACATTCCGATGGCGGCCGCCGCTGGAGGCGACGGGCGTCTCTACTTCGGAGGCAAGGAAATACGCACCGGCGACGGCGGCGGCTTTGGGTGGTGCCGTCCGCCGGCGGAGGGGCGTCCCGTCGAGAAGGGCGGCGTGAAACTCCCCGCGTACCAAGTCTTCTACATGTGCGCGGCCGGCCAGGGCCGGTACATCCTGATCTCGACGAAGCCCGGCGTTCCCGGGGACAATCCGGCGGAGCGACCGAAGCAGGGCCGGCTGTTCATCTGGGATGCGCGCGAGATGAAGATGAAGCATGAACTCGACCTGCCCTTCGGGAATCCGGGTCCGGTGTGCGAAGTCTTCGACGGGCTGGTGATGGGGCACGGCTACGGGGGCGAGGGAGCCGGGAAGTCCGTGCTCTACGGATTGGACCCGGAGCGGGGAGAGGTACTGTGGACGAAGGAGGTCCCGGAGAAGCCGGTGACGGCATTCAGCGCGGTGCGACGGCACTCCTGGCACTTCGGGCTGGGGCCTGACGGAAAGGTGTGGACCTTCTTCGGAAAGACACTGGCGCGGATCGAGCCGGCGAGCGCGCAGATCGAAGCTGTGGGGGTGATTCCCCAGCGAACGGCGGCGATGCTGGCCTTCTCGGGGGGGAAGGTCTTTGTCGCCGGGGGGGACCATTTCCGCACGCTGAAGGGGGTGACGTACCGGCCGTGAGCGGCGCGGCGGTCACTCCATGAAGGTGAGTCCCCGCGAAGCCGGTTCGTGGGCGGTGAAGAAGATGGGGTGCCAGCCCAAGCGTTCCTGGGGCGAGTAGGTGTCGGCGTTATAGACCTGGCGCATGATGTTGAAGGCGAAGGCGCCGCCGCCGGTGAAGTCGTAGCGGAGGGTCTTCAGCGGCAGGGCAACCTCGAGGGTGTAGGCGGTCTTGGCGTCATTCAGTCTTGCGGCGCACTGCACCCCCTGCCGGACGTCGAGGGCGGCCTGGAATCCGCGGAAGGCGCCGAGGGCGTTGACGACGTACTGGAAGTAAGGGGTCTTCTCCCCCTCTTTGGGAACGGGCCCGAAGAGGATTTCGCAGCAGCTTTCGCGCCAGATCTGGGTGCCGGTCTCCACGGCGGGCGGCGTTCGCGCCCAGACGCCGCCGGGCTGAAGGCATTCGATCCCAAGGACGATCTGGTCGCCGACGCGCAGAACTCGCGCGCGGGTTTCATTGCCCTTGACGGTGGGGATCATGAGGTCGGCCAGGGTCCAGTCGCGCAGATCGGCGGCGTTCTTCCAGACGGGGTCGGAGAGGTCGCCGTCCATGATGGGGAGGCGCTCGGCGCGGGGAATCCACAGGAGTTTGGCGGCCAGCGATTCGAGTTGGGCGGCGCGGGCGGGGATGTGGCGGGCGGGGAGGTTGGCGCGGAGGATGCGGGCGCATTCGGCCTGCAAACGTCGCAGCGTATCGGCGGTCATGGCGGCGGGATCGGCGTTGCCCAGGGCCTCGGCGCGGACGGCCTGAAGAACGGTCCCCAGGGCGCGGCTGTAGTTGGCGCGGTAGCTGAGGGGGCCGCCGAGCGCGGTCTCGGTGACATTGGCGTCGGGGGGCACGGTGCGGCGCGTGTCGTAGTACTCAACGGCCTCGAGAAGGGCCTGGCCGGTGTCGTTGGCGTAGAAGGCCAGGGCGTCCTTGTTGATGCCGGTCTTCTTTTCCAGGATGGAGTGGCGGTGATAGAGCCGGGCGGGCTCGCCGACCGCCCTGGCGAAGAGTTCATGCGCGATGAAGTAGCGCATGACGGCGGCGAGGCGTCGTTGGATCAGAGGGTCGGCGGCCGTCCGCGCCAGGGCGGACTCCAACAGTCGGCGCTGCGCGGCGAGGTCGTCGGGGGTGAAACAGGCCATTTCCTGGCGGGGCAGGTCGGCGCGTTCGCAGTAGAACATCGAGAAGACGTGCTTGCGCGCGAAGGAGTCGTAGAATGCGTACATCTCCTCGGCGGCAGGGCCGAACATGTCGAGGCAGTACTGCCGCCAGAGCGCGTCCACGTCCTCGTAAGGGTTGGAGTACTGGCGGCGGAGAATCCAGTAGCGCGCGCCGTCGAGGTACCAGGACTCGTCGGCGGTCCATTCGGTGTAGATGCCCTTCATGCCGTTCTGCGCGCCCCATTGCAGGAAGGCGGCCCACTGTCGGTTGTAAATGCGCGGCGTGACGCCGCTGAAGTCCCAGTCGTGCGTGATCCAGCCCGCGCCGAGGTCGGCAAAGGCGCGGATGCGGTCCTTCTCGGCCTCGAGGCGGGCGGGTTCGACCCAGTGGTAGCTCTTGGTGACGACGTCCACGACGATGTTGGGTTCGATGGTCATGCCGACGGGGGGCGTGCGGACGTTGGCGTAAACGTACGCGGTGATCCAGAGGCCGGGGAACTCACGGCGGCAGGCGACGGCGACCTTGTTGAGGAAGGTGTAGTAGAGGTTGCTGTAGGAGCCCTTGTGCCGCTGCATGGACTCCTGGCAGACGGGGCACTTGCAGTCGAAGGCGCAGTCCATGCAGCCGAGGCTGACGTAGTCGGGCGGGGGGGTACTGGACTTCATGAGGGCGCGGATTTCCTCCATCACAACGGAGGCGGCGAGGTCGGCGTCGGCGAGGCAGGGATTCCAGGTGCTTCCGGAGGGCCTGGGGCGTGTGCCGTTGGCAGCCATGGGGAAGAGCTGGGGATGCTTTTCGTGGTACTTCTCGGGCTTGAGGTAGTTGATGATCGTGTGGGAGGCGCGCAGGGCGGCGCCTTCGCTGACCATGCTGTTGATGCGGTTCCATTCCTGGTTGCGCTTGAAGGAGCCGGTGCTGAAGGCGGTCTTGGCGAAGAAGGGGCGCTGGAAGACGTCGAGCGCGCCGACCGTGACCTGGCTCTCCGGCGAGAGGGCGAGCCAGAGCTCACTCTCGGAGGGCTCGCTCTCGGTGGGGGCATAGAGGCGGACGCCGCAGACCTTGTCGAGGAAGAGGGAGACAGGGGCGAAATCCCAGGGGGTCATGGTTCCGGAGATGAGGACGACGCGGCCGATGCGACGGATGAGGACGGTGCCGCGGCGCTCGTTGACGCGGGCGATCTCCTCGGGGGTGAGGTACTCGGGGAAGGCGGCCGCAGGACCGACGGCAAGCACCGCATGCCCTTCGGGAATGGACCTGGCGTCCTTGACCAGGGGGAAGACGGGGGCGGCGGCGCGGTTGGGCTTGGCCTGCGGCGCGTAGGTCATGGCGTCGGGGGTCTTGGCGACGCCGCGGATCAGGTAGTACTGGAGCCAGGTTCCGGCATAGGTGCTGCGGTCGAGGATGACGGCGCTCTCGGGTCGTATGACGAGAGGCGGTTCAGGCGGAGTCTGAGCGTCGGCGACGAGGGCAGCGGCAAGGAGGACGGCGAGCGAGCCGGCGGTCTTCATGGGGGCCTCCAGGGGGTCAGCCGGGTTCGCAGAGCGCGAGAAGATCGTCCACGTGTGCAAAGGCGAGGGCCTCGACGGTATCGGCGGCGCCGTAGTAGATCTTCACCATGCCGTCGGGTTCGAGGATCATGCCGCCGGGGAAGATGACGTAGTCGCGGTAGCCGGCGGCCTCATAGGGGTACTGCGGCTCGGGAACGAGAACCGGCTTGCGGCTCCAGGCGACGACTTTGGAGGGGTCCTTGAGGTCCAGAAGCATGACACCGGCGGTGTAACGCTTGGCCCAGACGCCCTCCCACCCCCATCGGCGGGCGGGGTCGCGGTCCACGGCGTGGGTGAGGGCCAGCCAGCCCCTGGGCGTGCGAACGGGCGGCGCTCCGGGCCCGATCTTGTCGTTCGTCCAGGGGCATTGGTCGCAGGTGAGCACCAGTCGGGCGTCGCCCCAGTAGCGCCCGTCGGGGGAGGAGGACATCCAGATGTCGAAGCGGTCGCCGGGCCGGAGGTAGCCGGCAAAGGGGCGTTCGAGGCGGACGAGCTTCCCGCCGATGCGCTCGGGGAAGAGGACCATGTTCCGGTTGTCGGGGACGGAGAGGTTGAGGACCTCCCAGTGTTTGAGGTCGTCCGTCACGGCGAGTCCGCCGCGCGTGCCGCGCAGGCCGTTGGCGAAGCAGAGGTAGAGGCGATCGTCGAGGACGGTGAGGCGGGGGTCGTAGCAGCCGCGCAAGGGGTGATCGGGGCGGTCGTCAATCGGGCGGGGTTCGACCTTCCAGGCGATGCCGTCGTCGCTGAAGGCGAGCCCGAGATTGCGCCCGGTGATCTTCCTCGCCGCCGGGTCGCCGTAGTCGTTGCGGAAGATCATCACGTAGCGCCCGCGCCATTTCGTGATGCCGGCGTTGAAGACAAGCATGGCGGGGG
>JAKJEM010000029.1:0-12208 GCA_022705425.1 Planctomycetota bacterium | reverse complement strand
CCGCCGTCAGGATGGGGTTGCCGGGGTAACGTTTGATGGAGGGGTGTGTGCGCAGTTCCATGTTCGAGAGGCCGCCTTTCAAGTCGGAGGAGTCGTTGTCGTCCCTTGTTGCAGCGCAGGCATCCCGCCTGCCGTCGTTGCCGTTCGTCGTCTGTTGTCCGTCGTCCGTCGTCTGTTGTCTGTCGTCCGTCGTCGTTGTCGTCATCGTCACCCGTCCCGTCCTCACCCGTCGCCGGGAGCCCGTCGTGCGGTGTAGATGGCGTAGAGGCGCGGGGAGTGCAGATCGGCAAAGCGACAATCGGGGCTGTGGAGTTCGGCGCGGATTTCGATCCGACGCCCGGCGAGTTCGGCGGCGGTGCGTCCGTTTCGCCAGCGGACGGGGCGGCGGATTCCTTCGCGCGTAACGGGCAGGCAATCGGCGAAGGAGTAACCGCGGAGGACGCGCCCCCGCTCGTCGGCCAGTTCGAGACGCACGGCGCGCGCGGACGAGACGTGCGACACGTTGAGGCTCAACGCCGGGCGTTCCGGGAAGGGTTGCGGTTTGAACGCAAGGACACCGCGGCGTTCCCTGGGTGCGGCGTAGTCGCGATAGACGCGCAGAACGCGGTAGGCGTAGCCGTCGCGGCGGAACCAGGCCAACCCGGCGCGGTAGGGGCAGCCGGCGGCGTTGCCGACGGGGGTGCTGCCGTAGTAGATCAGGGTCCGGTCGCCGTGGGAGAGCATCGGTCCCTGCACCAGCAGGCCGCAGTCCCAGCGGCCCATGTCGCCGCGTCGGAGGAAGGGGCGGAAGGGCCAGAGATCTTGAAAGGCCAGCCCGGTGTCGCTGAGGGCCAGTCCGACGTCGGCAACCTGCGCGTAGGTCTCCACCCCGGCCGGGCCGTAGCACATGTAGAGATAGCCGTGAAGGGCCATGAAGGTGGGACCGTGCCGGGCGGGGACGAGGCCGACGTGGGACTGGACCCAGGGGATATCGGGCCAGTTCGGGCCGGTGAAGGAACGGCTGGTGCGGACCATGTGGTCCGGAAGTGTGAAGACGAAGTCGGGGATGCGATGCGCGTGGAGGAAGTCCCGGGTGAGCCAGCCCTTGACCTTTCTGCCGCCGAGGTGGGAGACGGGGTGGCGCATCTGGTTGCTGATGACGTATGCCCCGTCGTTGACGCGGTAGAGGGTGGGGCCCTCGATGTCCGCGTCGAGGAGGTTGTGGTCGTGGGTGGGGAGTTCCCAGCCGAAGCCGTCGCGGCTTCGAGCGACGCCCCACACCAGTTCGCAGTCGCCCTTGCGGAGGTGGGGCCACTTGGCGAGGAGGGCGGGGTTGATCTCGGTCCAGGGGCGGCGGCGGGTGACGACCATCTTGAAGGGCCACTCGCGGTCGGCCGGGTCGTGCATCATCCCGCCGAGGCCGACGCCGGGGCGGTCGGCCACGCGGATGAGGTTGCCGCGGCCTCCGGGGACGCGGACGGGGGAGAAGTGGAGTCCGTCCTCGCTTTCGGCGCAGGCGGGCGAATGCCAGGGGCCGTCCCAGTCCGGCGCCCAGGCGTACCAGAGTCGGAAGCGCCCGGCTTCGCGGACGACGCAGAGGACGCGAAGAACCTCCGCGCGCCGCCCGCCGAAGAGGGGGCGGCAGCGCTCGTCGAGGATGGGGTTTCCAGGGTGCTTCCAGGCTTCCTCGCGCACGAGGGATGTGCCGCTCTCGCGGGCGAGAAGGCCGGCATCGGCCATCAGCAGGACGTTGTCCTCCCAGATCATTCCGGGGCTCCCTTACTCGAAGACGATCCAGCCGTGGGCGTCCCACGCGGCGTGGGCGCCCGTGCTGGGGAACCAGGAAACGCCGCTGTGTCCGCCGTCGGCGATATTGCGCACCATGCCCAGGCGCATGTAGGGGAATCGGGCCGGGGAGAAACCGAGCTTCCGAAAGCTGATCTTGAGTTCGGCGCGCCATTCGGCGGGGTCGTCGGTGGAGGCCCATTTTTCGACGGCGTGCTGTTCGCGCTCCCAGAGGCCGCCGCCGTAGGCGGGGATGACCTGCATCTGGCGGAGCTTCTCGGGGGGATCGCGAGTGTAGCGAACCGGGTCGGCCAGGTCGGCCTCGGGGGGATCGGGATGAAGGAAGAACTCGACGCTGGCGTACTTCCAGGCGGGCGCGCCGTAGTCCTTGCAGCGCGTGAGCTGGTCGAGACCGGGCTGGGGGCAGCGGAGGGCGATGTAGAGAAAGTCGTCATCCCAGGCAAAGGCGCAGCGGGTATGGAGGCCGCTCTGAAGTCCGCTCTTCCAGGCGTACCAGGGGAAGTGGTCGTTCCAGCGCCAGAGGGCCTCGTCCGGGGCGCCGTCAATGACCGGGGGCGTCGTCACGCGGCGTGCGACGACGATGCGCGAGGCCATGTCGAGCAGTCCGTCCACCCGGCGGCGCGCGACGGGGTCTTGCAGGGCGGTGGAGGGCAGGACCCCGGCCAGGGCGGCGCGGGCGGCGGCCGCGAGGCGCTCGGGGGCGCGTTCGCCGGACTTGAGGGCGCGGCGGACTTCGGGCCAGGCCAGGTCAATGACGATACGCCGGGCGATTTCGGCGCCGGCGCGGACCTCGACGCCGCCCTCGAAGCGGGTGCGGTCCTCCGCCTGAACCTTGGCGATGTATTCCTTGACGTCCTCATCCGGGCGGGCGCGGTCGCCCTCGATGAGCGCGGCGAGGAGGGCGGCGGCGGGGGCGTTCTCGGCGGCCAGACGCTTGGCCTCGCGATAGGCGTGGTACTCGCGGACGGTCAGTTCGGTGATGCGGAAGGTGGAGGCGAAGTACTCGATGCGTTCGAGGACCTCGGGGGAGGGGGCGAGACGGCGGGCTTCGTCGAGTTCGGCCAGGCGCGGGGCAAGCTCCTCCGGGCGGAAGATTTCACACTGGCGGTCGTCGCCGTAGAGGGCGAGCTTTCCAAGGCCGGGGTCGGCGCGGAGGCCGTTGCGGCTCCAGGTGTCCTCGAGGCCGCGGAAGTAACGCTCCATCGGCTCGGCGGCGTCGGCAAAGACGGCGCGACACCAGCGCCGCAGGAGCGCCTGGGGGTCCTGGCGGGGGTTCCACAGGAGCTTCTCGGCGATCCAGGCCTTGGGGCCGTCGAGGCCGTGGTTGGAGTAGATCTCGGCGTAGAAGCCGCTGCCGGGTGCGCGGTGGGCGACGTCGGCGAGGAACTCCGCCAGGCGCCCGCTGTAGAGGCGCGGGACGCTGTAGGGCGCGCCGTAGAGGTATTCATAGACGCCGATCCGGTCCACGCGCGAGATCCAGGCTTCGGTGGCCTTGAGGTCGCGCGCGCGGGCTTCGGGGTTATACCAGTTGGCGCGGCTGAAGCAGAGGTAGGGGATGATGTTCCGGGCAACGTCGAAGCCCTCGGGGGGGTACTCGGCCCCGGCGTAACCGAGGACGCCGATGGAGCGCCCCGGATGAGACCGTGCGACGGCCTCCGCCACAGGGTTGAGGAAGCGGTAATAGCGGGCGCTGCGCGGAGACCGCGCGCCGTTCACCTCGATGGAGGGCCCGTCCATCGCGCGGCATTGCGGACATTCGCACCACCCGCCGTCGGTCATGCCCAGACTGATGGCGGCGGCGTCGGGGTTCTTGTCGAAGAAGGCGCGGCACTTCTCGATGACGATGCGGAGAACGTCCGGGTTCGAGATGCAGGGCCCGGGTCCGGCGGAGGTGGAGACGATCAGGCGCTTGCCGCCCTGCATGGGGAAGTACTCGGGGTGGGTCTTCCCGAATTCCGCCACGGGAATGAAGGTGTGGATGTTGTGGTGGAAGGCGTAGCGCC
Organism: Planctomycetota bacterium; assembly: GCA_022705425.1. Taxonomy (GTDB): domain Bacteria; phylum Planctomycetota; class Brocadiia; order CAIUPP01; family CAIUPP01; genus JAKJEM01. The sequence continues at coordinate 8,420 of JAKJEM010000029.1, read as the reverse complement.
CGTGTCCGGTGTGAAGCCGCCAGGGGATTTCCGTCTGGCCCCGGAGGCCGCGCGGGGTGTTGAGTCCGCTGAAGGCGCGGGAAAGAAAGGCGGGGGACTCGACGCGTGTGCCGGGGGGGATGAGGACGCGCTCGTGGCGCGGGACGACCAAGCCGCAGCGCGCGGGGAAGTAAACGTCCACTCCGAGGTACTCGCGGAGGAAGTCGTATTGAGCCCAGGCGCTGGCGTGTTCGCTCGCGCCGATCAGGACAACGGCATCGGGGGCGACGTGGACAATGTAGGCATCGCGGTCCATGGCGGCCAGACGTTCGCCGAAAAGCTCCAGCCCCTTGCGGCTGCGCCCGACGAAGATGGCGAAAGGCATGGTCGCCGGATCATACCGGTCTTCGGGGACGACTTCGATGCGGCGTCCGGTGCTGCGCTCGATGTAGTGTTGCAGGGCGTGGGGTGGGCCGGCCATGAAGACGTTGCGTCCGCCGGAACGGGTGGAGTCGTCGCCGACGATGACGGCCTGGCGGGGGCCGTCCACGAGGGGGAAACGCGGTTCGGCGGCGCAGGCGCAGGTTCCCAGGAGTGTGACGCCGGCGGCGAGGGTCGGGACGAGACGCATGGACCTCTCCGGACGAAGAAATGCCGCGCGGGCGGCGTATGGCCTAGGCTGATTATAGTCGGAGTGGGGCGGATGTCAAGGCGGGAGAACGGCAGACGACGGACGGCGGACAACCGACGACGGACGACAGACGACAGACGACGGACGACGGACAACCGACGACGGACGACAGACGGCAGACGACGGACGACGGACGGCGGACGACAGAGGCTGAGAGCTGAGAAGCGGAAGGAAGAGCCGGTGCCTGCGCAAGGGTGAGTGTTGACGGTCGGGGGGTGGGGGGATAGACTGCGAGGGGTAAAGCTCGGACGCGACCGGCGGCGCTTCGGGAGGCGTTGCGGCTGTGATACCGGGGTCTTGGGAAGGGCCTGCCATGAACGGGTCACTCGGACTGGGGCTTTGTGCGGCGTTCCTGACGGCGGTTTCCTTCGGTGCGGGGGCGTCGCCGGTGGGAGGCCCGCTGGCTGGGGTCCGGCTGCCGCTCTTCCGGACGCATCATGGCGAACCGCCGGGGTATCCCGGCTGTCTGCCGGATCCCAATGGGACGGGAAGGCTGTTGCACGCCACGGAGGGGCTGAGTCCACAGGTGGAGTTGCATCCGGGTTCGGTGGAACACTGGCGGGCGAACGACTTCAAGTACCTGCCGACGCGGTCTCTCTACGACGCGCAGACGTTGCGGCGGACGTGGCCGGCGGCGGAGTTAGTGGCAAAGACGGAACCCTGGCCGGAGCCGGTGTATTGGAACCGGCGTCATGGGAGTCCGCAGCGGCTGGACGTGTTCAATCCGCCCGTTCCTGTGGCGCGTTTGGGGGTGAAGGCGCCGGTGGTGGAACTGGACGCGGGGGAGTTGCCGCCAAGCCTGTACGTTGTGCGCGTGATCGGGGCCGTGGAAACGCGCGACCTCATCCGGCACCGGAAGCCGCTCTATTTCCGAATGACGGTGAATGACGGGCCGGAGGGCGGGGAGAGCGCCTATCGCTTCCGCGCCGGATACTGCGATCAGTTCTACATGCTTGCGGAGTTCTTCTTTCATCGCCCGGAGGCGCGGCGGACGACGGTGCGGCTGTGGGTGGACGCGGGGAGCGAGGTGACGCCGCTGGTGCATAGTGTGGAATTGCACGATGTGCTGGCCGCTCACGCGCGTCGGGCCTGGAAGGAACGGGCCGCGCCGGGCGGGGCGGAGATGAAGCCGGGGCGCCTGACGCCGGCGGAGCGGCTGGCGCGCGATGAGCGGCTGTGGAAGAGCCTGCCGCCGTTGAACGCGCAGTTGGGTTACATCTACGGCGGGGGAAAGGATGACGGGGAGGCCAACCGTCCGCGAGCAGGCGCGGCAGGGCGCCCGCGGCAGGAGGTGGAGGCGGAATGGGGGGTATGGAAGGCCGCGCGTCCGCCGCTGCTGGCCGTGAATGAGAAACTCAAGCTCGAGTATTCGCTCGATGACTTACGGGCGGGGCGGACGCTGCCGGACCCCTATCCCTTCAAGGACGACGGGTGCGGACTGTGGTATCCGGGAGAACCGCCGTGGAACTGGTTCCCCGTGGCGGAAACGATCCGCCCGCACGTGACGGCCACGCTGGCGGAACTCGGGCGCGCGGCGGAGGAGTACCGCAAGACGGGCGACGCGGAGGCGGGGCGGGACGGGGCGGTGCTGTTGTGCCGGATGGCGTACGATTTCCCGGCGCGCGTAAGCGGGGATTCCCTGGGTTTCGTCATGGTTCAGCCGGGGGCGTACGCGAAGGACTGGTTCTGCCGCCAGCGGGTGGTGATGGAGTTCTGGCCCTCGGGCGATGCGCTGCTGGAGGCTTACGACCGGCTCTTTTCGCTGATTCGACGTGACGCGGACCTGGCGGCCTCCGTGGGCCGGTTCGTGCCGTGGGTGCGGACGCCGCAGGATGTGGTGACGCTGCTGGACGTGTACCTGACGCAGGAGCACGCCAAGCGGGTGATGCGCTATCACGGCGTGGACGCAAACAACCCGGCGCGGCTGGCGACGGCGGCGGCGCTGGCGGGGAACCGCGCGCTGACCGATCCGTGGATGGAGTGGGTCTTCTCCCGGACGTGGATCTATCCCCTCTCCGTCTCCGGGGTGGCGGACCTGTTGATTTCCGGGTGCGACCGCAACGGCATCAAGTACATCGGCTCTTTCTACTATGCGCAGATCGAGGAGGCCTCGAAGAACGGCGAAATGATGGAGCGGTACCTGGCCTCGGGGGGCGACCCGAAGTACGACTTGCGCGACCCGGCGGCATACCCCAAGGTCCAGGCGGCGGCGTGGTGGTTTCTGCAATCGCGGATCGCGGGGCTGTACTTCCCGCGGATCGGGGACGTGACGGGCCCGGTGGCGCGGCACGGGTACTGGTTCGAGTACATGGAGGGGCCCGCCCGGCGGGGCTGGCGGTGGACGAAGTCGCCGGAGTTCGCGTGGATGCTGAAGCACGCTTTCGGACGGAAGGGGGAGGGGGACGCGGAGTGGGCCGAGGTGGAGGCGGCGGCGCAGCGGCAGACGCGCGCGCCGTGGCTCGAGAACCGGTCGCGCGTGCTCTCGGGTTGGATGGGGGTTCTGGAAAGCGGAACGGAGCACGACGATTACCGCTTCCGGCGCGCGGCGTTCCTTCGGGTGGGACAGGGGCACGGCCACGGGCATTGCGACACGCTGGATCTGCAGTTCTATGCGCACGGGCTGCCGATGACGCTGGACGGCGGGGCGCGTCCGGGGTATTCGAGTCCGCCCGATACGGCGAGCCGGGTGCATAATGTGGTGGAGGTGGACGGGAAGAATTGGCTGACGCACTCGTGGGTGACGGCGCTGACCGATTCGGAAGGAGCGCGGTATCTGGCGGCGCGGGCGGAACCGCCGCGCTCGATGCCGGGCGTAACGTATCATGGGCGGCAGGTGGCGCTGATTGACGTGGACGAGGGGCGGGGTTCGCGGCGGCTGGCCCCGGCGGAGCTGCTGCCGGGCTTCAACCGGCTCGATGCGGGGGTGACGACGCCGAACAGCTACCTCTTCGACGTGGCGCGGGTGAGCGGGGGGGCGTTGCACACCTACTGCTTCCACGGGCCGTGTAAAGACGATGCCTACGCGGTGAACGCGCTTGAACGCCGCCCGGTGGGGGAACTTGACGCGGCGTCGCAGGAGTACCTGCGGCGCTTCCCGCGTCCGGAGCGCGCCTTCGGCGGCGTCGCGCCGGAGACGGTGGTGGCGACGTGGCGTTATCCGCGCGCGCCGGACTCGAACGCGGCCAATGGGTGCGAGCAGCACATGGCGATGTTCCCGTGGAACGACGCCGTGCCACGGAAGTTCACGCGGCTGCATCTGCTGGGGCAGGCGGGCGCCCAGGTCCTGGGGGGGTACTACTACTGCCGGGCGGGGGACTACGGTTTCGACAATCTCTACGTGCAACGGCGCGGAGCGGCGGGGCTGGAGAGCGTCTTCCCGGCGGTGATCGAGCCATACGCCGGTGAACCGTTCCTGCGCTCGAACCGCCTGCTCGATGTCGCGGCGAATGAGGCCGATGCCCTGCGCGCTGTGGCGGTGGAGGTCCGGACGGCCAACGGTCGGACGGACCTCCTGTTTGCCGACGGGCGACCGGAGCGGGAGCGGAGGGTCGAGGGGCTTGCGGTGGCGGGGGAGTTCGCCTCCTTCTCCACGGACGGCGAGGGGTTGCGGGCGGCCACGCTGAGCGGCGGAACGCGGCTGGCGGGTCCGGGGTTGACGCTGACGGTGCGGCAGCGCGAGCGGACGGGGCGGGTGGTGGGGGTGGACTACGGGGCGAAGCGCCTGGCGCTCGACTCGCCGTGGCCGGAGGGGACCCTGCTGAAAGGCCGGGTCTTCGAGGTCGGTTCGCCGGGAAGGATGGCAACGTACACGGTGGCGGACGTGGCGGGGGACGCGCGAGGGGCGCAGGTGCGGGTGACGGAAGGGGCGGACGCCTTCCTTGCTCGCGTGACAGAGGTGGACGCCGCGGCGGGGATTATCTGTACCGGGTTGGGGCTTCCCTTTACGGAGGGGGAACCGTGCGCGGGGGTGGATCGTAACTGGGTCGCCTCCAATGAAGCGCAGACGAAGTTCTGGCGGGCGGAGTATCTCGGGGGAGACCGTTCGGAGAACCGCTACCGCTTCAAGCTGACGGGCGCGCCGGTGGCGGAGGAGGACTTCGGACGGACGCGGGGATTCCGGCTGTGGGAGTACGGCGTGGGGGACGTGGTGCGGCAGAGTACCTTTGCTGCGGTGCGGCGGGTGGGACCGGGGGTCTTTGAGGTGTCGTCAGATAGCGACATCGAGATTTCGATCGGCGGACGCCCGGCGCGGAAGATATCGGCAGCGGAGTTCGCAGGTGGGGCGGTTACGGTGAAGTGATGACGCTGCGTCCTATCGCGCTATGTATAAACAGGTTATGGCAGTAGCCATGAGAAGGTGCTATCGCCAGAGGCCCGAGGCCTGCCGGACGAACGACATCGGGTGTCACGGGGGGAGGCTGCCATAGTCGCACGTCTGAGGACTGCCGGCGGTGACAAAGGCGCGCGGCGTCGTGCTGTCCGGCCAAAATGACAGCGCAGGGGGCGGGTGCTGTCAAAATGGCAGGGGGAGTGACGTTGGGGCGCGTTGCGTAAAATGCTGATAACAAGGCAGTTATGTAAAGTGCTCCCAACGGGTAGTGTGGCATCCGCTTTGCTGATATCCTTCGCGGTCGTCACGGCTTTTTGCCCACGAGAACGATATCCGGTACGTTTGGACCATGAGGAGGAGAGGACATGCCGGCGAAGCAGATCGTATTTGACCAGGCGGCGCGCGAGAAGATCAAGAAGGGTGTCGAGACGCTGGCGGCGGCGGTGAAGATCACCTTGGGGCCGCGCGGCCGGAACGTCATCATTCAAAAGAGCTTCGGTTCTCCCACGGTGACGAAGGACGGCGTGACGGTTGCGAAGGAAGTTGACCTGAAGGACAAGGAGGAGAATCTGGGCGCGCGGCTGGTGCGCGAGGTCGCCTCCAAGACGAGCGACACGGCCGGCGACGGGACGACCACGGCGACGGTGCTGGCGGAGTCCATTTTCAAGGAAGGGCTGCGCAACATCGTGGCCGGGGCGAACTCGATGGCGCTCAAGCGCGGGATTGACAAGGCCGTGGAAAAGATCGTGGCGGACCTGGACAAGATGAAGACGCCGGTGAAGGACCAGAAGGCCATCGCGCAGGTGGGCACGATCGCGAGCAACGGCGACACCGAGATCGGGAAGATGATCGCCGAGGCGATGGAGCGCGTGGGCAAGGACGGCGTTATCACCGTCGAGGAGGGCAAGGCCCTGAAGACGGAAGTGGAGTGGGTGGAGGGGATGCAGTTCGACCGGGGCTACGCGAGTCCGTACTTTGTGACGAACGCCGAGAAGATGACGTGCGAACTCGAGGACGCGTATATCCTGATTCACGAGAAGAAGATCAGCGCGATCAAGGACCTGGTGCCGGTGCTGGAGAAGGTGGCGCAGTCGGGCAAGCCGGTGCTGATCATCGCCGAAGAGGTGGAGGGCGAGGCGCTGGCGACGCTGGTGGTGAACAAGCTGCGCGGGACGCTGCGGTGCGCCACGGTGAAGGCGCCGGGCTACGGCGACCGCCGCAAGGCCATGCTCGAGGACATCGCGACGCTGACGGGCGGGCGCGCGATCTTCGAGGACCTCGGCATCCAGCTCGAGAATATCAAGCTCGAGGACATGGGCCGCGCGAAGCGGATCGTGATTGACAAGGATAACACGACAATCATCGAGGGCGCGGGGTCGTCCAAGGCGATCCAGGGCCGCATCGAGCAGATCCGCACGGAAATCAGCACGACGACCTCGGACTACGACCGCGAAAAGCTCGAAGAGCGCCTGGCGAAGCTGGCGGGCGGCGTGGCGAAGATCAAGGTCGGCGCGGCGACGGAAAGCGAGATGAAGGAGCGGAAGGCGCGCGTCGAGGACGCCCTGCACGCGACGCGGGCGGCCGTCGAGGAGGGCATTCTGCCCGGCGGCGGCGTGGCGCTGGTGCGCGCGGCGGACAAGCTCAACCTGAAGCTCTCCGGCGATGAAGCGATCGGGATGGACATCGTCAAGCGCGCCTGCGCGTGGCCGCTCTGCCAGATCGCGGAGAACGCCGGCAAGGACGGTGCCATTGTGCTCGAGAAGGTGCGCGCCGGGAAGGACGCCTTCGGCTACGACGCCGCCGGCGACCGGTACTGCGATCTTGTCGAGGCGGGGATCATTGATCCGAAGAAGGTGGTGCGTCTGGCGTTGACGAACGCGTCGAGCGTGGCGACGCTGTTGCTGACGACGGACGCGCTGGTGTCGGAGATTCCGGAGAAGAAGAAGGCCGCAACTCCGCCGGGCGGTGGAATGGACGAGGACTACTAGGTCCAACCGGCGATTTACATAGACGTTCGCGGGCGGCGGGGATCTCGGGTCCCAGCCGCCCGCGTCGTTCTCTGGGGCAAGGAGGCGAAGCGCAGGATGAAGCGCCCCCGGGCGACGGTCCACGATCTGTATGCGCAGTTGTCAGGCGCTGCCGGAAGGGGGGGGAGGCGGTTCGGCGCGGTCGGCGGGGGGGCGGTGCTGGTCGAGCCGGAGACGCAGGAGGGCGATCTCCTGCGTCAGGCGGATGATCCGGGCGCCCTGGCGGCTGATGATGACGGTGAAGTTGATGAGCATTACGGCGGTGAAGATGAAGACGATGACGATGGCGGTGGAGCGGTAGTCCATGCCGGTGAGGCGGACGAGCCATTCCATCACCTGCGGGAAGGCGGCCAGGAGGAGTGCGGCGACGGCCATGCCGCTCCAGAGGAGGGCGTACTCGGGGCGGAGGCGTCGTCGTCGGACCAGTTCGAGGACGAGCAGGGCGAAGAAGAGCCCGATGGCGACGAAGGAGAGGGCGACCTGCAGTTTCATTGGGGCCTCCCGTTCGGCGGGACGCAGGCATGGGCGGCGCGGCGCTCGATGTCGGCGCGCGTATGGGCCGGCGCGGCGGCGGCGTTGACGAGGGCCGCGAGCAGGACCTTGGTCACGTAGTAGGCGGCGCGGAAGGGGCCGATGGAGCTGACGCCCCCGGCGCGCGGGGCCATGCGGACGGGGGTTTCGGCGACGCGGAACCCGGCCTTGCGGAGGGAGATGAGGGATTCGACTTCGGGGTAGTCGCAGGCATAGACTTCGGCGAGGTGGCGGAGGGCGGTTCGGTTGGCGCAGCGAAAGCCGGAGGTGGTGTCGGTGAGGCGTTGGCGGCACAGGAGGCTGAGGACGGCGGCGAAGAGAGCGATGCCGGCGCGGCGGGGCAGGGAGGGGCGGTAGTCGCCCTCGCCGAGGAAACGCGAGCCGACGACGACATCCGCGCCCGTTCGATCGAGGGCCTCGATCAGGCGGGGGATCTCCTCGGGGGGGTGCTGGCCGTCGCCGTCCACCTGGATGACCAGGTCATAGCCGTGGTCGGCCGCGTAGCGCAGCCCCGTCTGAACGGCGCCGCCGATGCCGAGGTTGAAGGGAAGGCGCACGACGAGCGCGCCGGCGGCCGCCGCTGCGGCGGTGGCATCGGCGGAGCCGTCGTCCACCACGAGAACCTCGGCCTCGGGAATGGCGCGGCGAACGCGGAGAATGACCGGCGCGACGCGTTCGGCCTCGTTCCAGGCGGGGATGACGACGAGGACGCGCCGGGGCGCTGTGGCAGTCGTCACATCCTTCTCCTTGCGCGTTGACACCCTTCCGGGACGCCGTTAGCATAACGCGCGGAGGGCCATGAGTAAAGAACTACGGAGAGCGCCGTGGTCATCAGCGTTGTGACGCCGTCATTCAACCAGGG
>JAKJEM010000028.1:37634-39467 GCA_022705425.1 Planctomycetota bacterium | reverse complement strand
GCCCCGGAGCCGCCGCCCCTGCCCCGCTCCCCCGACGCCCTCACCCTCTCCTGGGGCGACCTGCACGCGCACACCGCCTACTCCAAGTGCATGAGCCCCAATGACGGCACCCCCCTGGATATGCTGCGCTATCAGCGCGACGTCCTCGGCTGCCGCATTCTATGCCTCACCGATCACATCGAATACATGAGCCTCACCGAATCCCTCCGTGTGGCCGATGCCATCCTCGACGAAGCGGGAAGCAACGGAATCCCGATGCTCGGGGTCGAATATGCCCGCCCCCCGGCCCACCACATCAATCTCTACGCCCTCGACCGCGACGCCTTCCTCCAGATGCGCTGCATCCTCATGGCCGAGGCCGACAGCCGCCGCGCCTGGGAGCGACTCAAGGCCGAAATGCCCCCCGGCGCCGTCATCGCCATCCGCCACTTCCACGGATGCACCGCCCCCGGCGACGAGTTCCGAACCAACGGCCCGCGCGTGACCGAACTCCACGACCCCGCCCTCGAACCGGCCATGGAGGCCATGCAAACGCGCGGTAACATGCTCACCGACCCCTATCCCGGACTGCCGCTCTTCCCGACAAACTACCTCAACGCCGGGGCGCGCATCGGCCTTGTCGGCGGCAGCGACCATTCGCGCGGCTTCCAGCCCACTCAGAATCGCTTCTGCCTCACAGGGTTATGGCTGGCCGAACCCACGACCTCCGGGGTCTTCGATGCTCTCCGCAAGGGCCGCTCCTTCGCCTGCGCCAACGGCAAGATCGCCGTCATCGCCGAACGCGACGGGCAAGACCGCCCCGCTTCGACCGCGCGCGAGACCCTTCGGATCGCCGTGCGCGCCGCCTGCGCCTGGCCCATCCGGCGAATCCGCCTCCTGCGCGACGGCCTGACCGTGGCCGAGGAAAGGCTCGACGCCCTCACCTGCGACGGGGACATGGCCGATCCCGCCCCGCCCGCAGGTCGCCACTGGTACGTCGCCCAGATCGAGGCCGACTCCGCCCTCGCCGGACGCCCCACACTGGCCTACAGCGCGCCCGTCTTTGTCGAAACGGCGGGCTGAACGCCGAACCTTCGGCCCGACGGGCCGGACATGCCCGGCGCACAAAGCGTCAGGCGGCGGAAACCGTGGGTCTCCGCCGCCTGACAATGCTTCAACGGTTCCTTCCGCTCAGGCCTTCTCCACCGGCAACGCCAGGGGGCTGATGTAATCGCCGTGCAGGCGCTGCGCTTCGAGCAGGCGCGCGCGCTGCGCCGCGAGTACTTCCAGCAGTTCGGCCGGCGTATCGGACACCTCCGCGCGGTAGAACTTCTCCACACGGTCCAGCTTCGCCAGGTTCTCCGGGATGCGCGTGGTGAACTGGCGCACGTAATCCTCCTGCGAGTACGCCTTGCCCAGCGTCTCCGTGAAGAGCGCCTGGACATCGGCATACAGCGGGATGAGTCCCGTCGGGGTGCGGATGCTCCCCACGTCGCCGTGCACGCGCCGCTCCATCCACTTCACCCAGACGGCCTTGTCGCGCACGTCGTTGAGGAACTTCCCTTCGGCGCTGCGAAGGAAGTAGTTCACGCCGAAGACGAGGGGCGGGCGCTTGAGGCCCACGGCGAAGTTGAGGTTGTTCGAGATGTACTTGCCGATCGGGATGGCCAGGAAGTCCTGGATGCTCATCACGTTCAGTTCGCGCACGCCCTCCTTGCCGATGATGGCAAAGGTGGTCTCCGTTTCCAGCGCGGCGCCGAAGGTGACGATCCCGTGCGCCCAGTCGAAGCTCTGCTGGACGGAGACGGCCGTGGAGGCGTCGCGCCCGCCGTACATGAACCCGCCGACGGGCAC
>JAKJEM010000028.1:0-37608 GCA_022705425.1 Planctomycetota bacterium | reverse complement strand
GCCGTTGGGGTTGTCCAGTTCCGGGTCGGCATTGGCCAGGGCGCGCAGACTGACGGTGTAGCGCGCATTCTTGTGGGCGGCGGGGATCGGCGCGCCGGAGGCGTCCTTCTTCCCCTCGAACCAGGCGCCCGAGAAGTTCACGCCGTCCTTGGGAAGGGGCGCGCCCATGTCGAGCCAGTACGGCTTTCCGTCCTTGACGAGGACATTGCTAAAGATGACCTCGCCGGGCGTCGTCAGGACGCTGTGAATGATCGGGTCGCCGCCGGCGGTGATGCTCTGGATGATGCCGAAGATGCCGCTTTCGGCGTTGACGGCCCGCGCTTCCCCGCCGATGCTGCGGAAGTAAGCGATGTCGTCGCCGAGGATCGTCTCCCCCGGCAGCATGGCCGTCGAGGTCTTGCCGCAGGCGCTGGGAAAGGCGCCGGCGAGGTACGTCTTGCGGCCCTTGGGGCCGCGCACCCCCACCAGTAGCATGTGCTCCGCCAGCCAGCCCTCGCGGTCGGCCTTGCGGATCGTCAGGCGCAGCGCCAGCTTCTTCAGCCCCACGGTGTTCCCGGCGTACTGCGTGTTCACGCTGTAGATGGTGTCGTGCGTGTAGTCTATGTAAATCCGCTTCTTCTCCGCCTCGACGCTGATCATGCTCGCGTCCATCTTGCCGGCGGAGTGCATGAAGGAGAAGAACTCGGCGTTGGCCTGGCGCGTGAACTGCGTGTAGGCGGCGCGGTAGAGCAGCTCTTCACTGTGGGCCACATACCAGGAATCCGTACACTGAACGCAGCCGACGCTGAAGGCCGACCCGGTCGGCCCCAGGGACAGGAAGCGCACGATCAGCGTCCGCCCCTTCATCGAGTCGCGCAGCAGGCCGCGCACCTCGGACAGGCCCGCCTCGCGCTCGACCTGATTGAGGGCCTTGCTCAGCGTGTCGGTGGTGGGCACCAGGTACTTGGTCACCTCGCGGTCGCGCCCCTGGTCGTTCATCCCGTCGAAGTGGACGGTATGGCCCGGTATGGCCAGCGGCGTCTCCTCCCGGAGAGCCACGGCCTGGCGGCGAACGTGCTCGATGTCCTTCGGGTCGTCGGAAACGATGAAAACGTCGCGCGGCGCGCAGAGCGTGACGGCGTCGGCGACGAAATGGTGTACGGCCAGGTTCGGCACCGCCATCAGCTTGCGGAAATTGGCGTCGTCCATGCACTTGCGGAGAACGGCGTCATAGCTGTCCACCATGGCGGCTCACCTTTCATTCAGACCCGTCACCATCGGCTGCCGGTTGGCGGGCCACACGCCCGCGCCGGGGCGAAAAAAGTGTAGGGATTCCCCGCCCGTTCTGATCCAAGGGTCAAATCCGTCCGGGAGATCGCCGACTTGAAGGCGGGAGTGTACGGTTTTGGGGCCCGGAAGTCAACTCGAAGTTGAAGCGTACTGCCTTTGTGCCTTCTCCGAGCCTTTGCTATACTCCCCGCACGCCGTTGCGTTGCGCCCACCGGTCACACAGGTCGCCCCATGTCCCAAGACACCCCGATGATGCGCCAGTACCTGCAGGCCAAGGCCCGCTACCCCGGCATGATCCTGCTCTTCCGCATGGGGGACTTCTACGAGATGTTCAACGAGGACGCGCAGGTCGCCGCGCGCATCCTCGGACTCACCCTGACCTCGCGCAGCAAGGGCGACAAGGCCATTCCCATGGCCGGCGTCCCGCACCACTCCGTCCACACCTACGTCAAACGCCTGATCCAGGCGGGGCACAAGGTGGCCATCTGCGACCAGGTGCAGGACCCCCGCGAGGCCAAGGGCCTGGTCGAGCGCGACGTCACCCGCATCATGACCCCCGGCACGGTCACCGAGGACTCCCTCCTCGAAAGCCGCGACCACAACTACCTGGCCGCCCTCTTGTGCGCGGAAGGGAAGGCCGGCCTCTCGTGGGTGGACTTGAGCACCGGCGAGTTCCACGCGGCGGACCTGGACCCCGCCACGCTGGCGGACGAACTGGCCCGGCTGAACCCTTCGGAAACGCTGATCGCCGAAAGCCATGCCCAGGCGCAGGACCCCCTTGTGGAGCGCCTGCGCCGCGAGACGCGCGCCATGATCACGGCGCGTCCGGACTGGGCCTTCGGGCGGGCGGCGGCGGAAAAGCTCCTCCTGGAGCATTTCCAGGTCCGTTCGCTGGCAGGATTCGGATGCGACGGGCTTGGTCCAGCCCTCTGCGCCGCCGGCGCGACGCTGCAATACCTCCAGGAAACACAGAAGATCTCCCTCGGCCACATCCGCCGCCTGACGCGCATCGGCGACGGCGACCGCGTCGTCCTCGACCGTTCCACCTGCGCCAGCCTGGAGCTTGTGCGCACCCTGCGCGAAGGCGAGCGCCACGGCACCCTCCTGTGGCTGCTCGACCGCACGCAGACGCCGATGGGCGCGCGGATGCTCAAGGACTGGATCCTCAACCCGCTGCGCGCGATCGAGGCCATCGTGGCTCGCCAGGACGGCGTGGAGGAGTTCTTCAAGGACCGCGCCCTGCGCCAGGAGTTGCGCGCCCGCCTGCACGAGGTGTACGACGTCGAGCGGCTGACGGCCCGCACGGCGACCGGACGCGCCAACGCGCGCGACCTGCTGGCCCTGCGCCGCTCGCTCGAACCGCTGCCGGCGCTCAAGGAGCGCCTCGCCGCCGCCCGCACCGCCCGCCTTCGCGAGATCGGCGCGCGCCTCGATCCCGTCGAGGAGGCCCGCGCGCTGATCGCCGCCGCCATCCATCCCGAGCCGCCCGTCACCCTCAAGGAAGGCGGCCTCATCCGCGACGGTTACGCCGCCGAACTCGACGAACTGCGCTCGATCCAGCGCGACGGCAAGAGCTGGATCGCCCGCTTCCAGGCGCAGGAAACCGACCGCACCGGAATCCCCTCCCTCAAGGTCGGCTACAACCAGGTCTTCGGCTACTACATCGAAATCACTCACACGCACCAGGAGAGGATCCCGCCGGATTACGTCCGCAAGCAGACGCTGAAGAATGCGGAGCGGTACATCACGCCGGAGTTGAAGGAGTACGAGGCCAAGGTGCTGACCGCGAGCGAGCGGGCCTGCGACATCGAGTACGACCTCTTCGTCCGGACGCGCGAAGGCGTGGCCGCCCACACCGCGCGCCTGCAGGAGTCGGCCCGCCTCCTGGCCGAACTCGACGCCCTGGCCTCCCTCGCCGACGCGGCGGCCGACTACCGCTACGTCCGCCCCCAGATGACCGAAGGGCGCGAACTCATCATCCGCGACGGGCGCCATCCCGTCCTCGAACGCACGACCTCCGAGCCCTTTGTCCCCAACGACACGGAGTTGGACGACAAGGCGCTGATGATGGTCATCACCGGACCCAACATGGCCGGCAAGTCCACCTACATCCGCCAGGCGGCGCTGATCGCCCTGATGGCGCATATCGGCGCCTTCGTGCCGGCCGCGTCCGCGCGCGTCGGCCTGGTGGATCGCATCTTCACCCGCGTCGGCGCCGCCGACGAACTCAGCCGCGGCCAGAGCACCTTCATGGTCGAGATGGTCGAGACCGCCAACATCCTCAACAACGCCACCCCGCGCAGCCTCATCATCCTGGATGAAGTGGGGCGGGGTACCAGCACCTTCGACGGCGTCAGCATCGCCTGGGCCGTCGCCGAACACATTGTCCAGCGCTGCGGCAGCCGCACCCTCTTCGCCACGCACTACCACGAACTCGCCGAACTGGCCTCCCTGTTCGACAGCATCCGCAACCGCAACGTGGCCGTCCGCGAGTGGCAGGACGAGATCATCTTCCTGCGCCGAATCGTCGAGGGGGCGACGGACAAGAGCTACGGCATCCACGTCGCGCGTCTGGCCGGCGTCCCGCGCGAGGTCGTCGAGCGCGCCAAGGTCATCCTGGCCAACCTGGAGAACGCCTCGCTGGACGCGCGCGACCAGCCGCGACTGGCGGCGACGCCCGGCCGTCGCCGCAGCCGCCGCGAGCGCGAGGAGGGCATCCAGCTCTTCCTCTTCTCGACCGAGTCCGACCTCGTGGCCGACCAGTTGCGCCGTCTCGACCCCGCCGCGCTGACGCCCCTCGACGCGCTCAACAAGCTCCATGAACTCAAGGCGCTGGTCTCGGGGGCAAAGAAGAAGGCCTGACCCGCGGCGGCCCTACGCGCGAATCACCCCGAAACGGTAGCCGCCCTTCTGCAGCAGGAACTCGTAGCCGGACTCCCGCCCGATGCTGCATAGCAGGCGCCCGGGCGATTCGTGAACCCACGCGGCGACGATCTCCCCCACAAAGATCGTGTGGTCGCCCGAGGTCAGCCGCCCCGCCACGCGACACTCCAGGTTCGCCGCGCACTCCGCAATGAGTGGCGCTTTGACCACCTGGGCCGGAAGGGCCGTCAACTTCATCTGGGCAAACTTGTCCATGTCGCGCCCGCTACGCGTGCCGCAGACATACGTGGCCTCCGCCAGGTCCTCCCCCGGCCAGGCCAGCACGAACTCCCCGGAGCCGGCGATCAGGTCGTGCGTGAAGCGCGCCGGCGCCACGCTGATCGCCATCATCGGCGGCGTGATCGAGGTGTTCATCTTCCAGCCCAGCGGGCAGATGCTGCGGCGTCCGCCGTGCTCCGCCACCGCCCAGACGATCCGCTCCGGCCGCGCAAAGACCGCGCGCGCCTCCGACAGGGGGACATTCTTCATGGCAGGAACCCTCCCAGGACCTTCGGTCGCGCCCCCCGGCTACCGGATCTGGTTCGACGTCCGCTTCAGCGTCCGCAGCCGCTCGACCTTGGCGGGCCAGCAGTGCGTGTCGTGGGAATAGCCGCGCAGGCACCAGGCGTCGAGCCAGACGCCGATCCGCCGCAGCAACACGCGGACGCGCCGGCGCGGAACCGAAGGCTTCTCCGCAGGGGGCATGTCCGCATCCTTGTCTGAGTGGGCCGGAAGACGGGTCGTCGCGCCCCCCGACGGGGGGGTAGCTTCTTCTTATACACCACCGGGGGGCGCGTGTAAAGCGCATTCGCACGAAAGGCCATCGGTCCGTGTTTCGTGGATGTGGCACAGCCGCCCGCGGCTGTGGGGGCGTCCTGTTGCGGCAGCCACGGGCGAGGGCGCCCCAGGCGCGGCGCAGCCGGTGTGCCGCACACGGCCCTCTCGGCGTGCCCCGTCGAAACTGCCCGATTACCGCGAAAGGGCCCCGCCACGCGCAGGGAGCCGTCGCCAATGCCCCTCACAGCAGTTCGAGGTCGCCGACAACGCCCAAGCGCCCCTCGACGACGATCAACAGCCCGCGCAGCAACCCGCGCTGCCGCTCCTCCTCGATCACTCGCTCGACGACCTCCGGGGAGGTGATGCGGTTGGCGATGGCCGTGGCGGCGGCGTCGGCCAGGGCGGCGTCCTGTGCCACGGCCACAACGGCATCGGACCGGCCGAAGGACAGGCTGTGGCCGACGGTTCCCGAGGAAGCGCAGACCCCCAGCTCCCCGCCGGCGGGCCGGACGCGCAGGCGGAGACGCCCGGTGTAGGGCGAGTCCTCTCCGGCGTAAAGGCCGATCTCCACCGGGCGCGCGGACTTCAGGTAGATGTCGCCGCCGTTCTCGACGATGACCTCGGGCGACCAGCGCTCCAACGCCCGCCCCACGCCTTGAGCCACGGCCCCGGCCACGGCGGCCATAGGCCCCACCCCCCAGGCGGCGGCGGCGCGCAACATGCCGCCGACCACCGGCGTCGGCGACGGGGGCAGGGGCAGGGGTATCAGGCTGACGCCGAACTCCGGACGACGGGCGATCTCGGCCTCGATCTCGCCCCGGACGCGCGCCAGCGCCGTCTCCGCCTGACGGCGCAGATCGCGCCGGGCGCGGATCATCAGGTCGCTTTCGCGGGTCGTCGCGCTGAAGCTGACGAGACCCGAAGCGCCGACCCAGTCGCGGTAGGTGCGTGCCTGGTACATGGGGGTTCAGACCGGCGGCGCACGGCGGCCTCGGCGCGCGGCGCGACGGATCACTCCGCCATCGCCACAAACCGGCGCAGGTTCGCGTGGCCGACGGCAATGCCCTTCAACGCGTCCTCCATCCCTTCGAACTCGATGGACAGGACGCCGTCGTAGCCGGCCTTCTTCATGATGCGCAGGCACTGGACGATCGGCACGTCGCCGTGGCCGATGATCGCGCCGCGCAGGAAGTTGCCGCCGCGCGACTGGAACCAGCCCTGGCCGGGGTTGGGCGTATTGCCGCTCTTGACGTGGAAGTCCTTGGCGTGGACGTGGAAGGCGTAGGGCATGGCGCGCCCGAGGGCCTCGGACGGAGACTCATCGGCGCAGAGGAAGTTGCCCATGTCCACCAGCCACCCGAAGTTCGGGTGATTGACGGCGTTCATCAACTTCTCGACACGGACGCTGTCCTGACAGAAGAAGCCGTGATTTTCGACCATGGTGCGGATGCCGAGCCCGGCGGCGAACTCCGCCACCGCACGGCAGCCGTCGGCCAGCGTCGGCAGGGCGTCGTCAAAGCCCCGCGGGCCCTTGTGGGCGGGGAGGAAGCCGCGCGTGGCGTCGTGGCGCATTCCCGGCGCGCCGAGGATCCGGGCCACGCGCACCTCGTCCTTCAGCCGCTCGACCTCCTTGCGCCAGTCGCCGTTCGAGCCGTTGATGAAGTCGGCGCCGATCGTGTAGTTGACGATCGGGATGCCGGCCTTGTCGGCGGCCTCTCGCAGGCGCGGGGCGAAGCCCAGCGCCGTCTCCCCTTCCGGCAGCATCAGGGTGCTGAACTCGAGCACGTCGAAGCCGACTTCCTTGGCGCGGGCGGGGATGTCAACGAACTTGAGCGTTCCGGCGCGGACGGCCTGGCTGAAGCTGTACGAACTGACGCCGATCTTCATGGAATACTCCTGTCGCTGAATGGGCTCACGTCTTGCCGGCGGCGGCCTCGGCGGGTGTGGTCTCGAACCGCAAACGCCCCTCCCGGACGACGACGGCGATCTTTGCCGCGCCCTTGAGGAGGCCGCGGAGCAGGTCTTCGCTGAAGGGGTCCTCGATCTCGCGCTCGATCACGCGGCGCAGGGGCCGGGCGCCGAAGTCGGGGCTGTAGCCCTTCTCGATGAGGTACTCGCCCGCCTCGGGTGTCAAGGTCAGTTCCACGCCCTTGTCGGCCGCCCGCCGGCGGACGTGGGTGAACTCGTACTGCACGATCGTCGCCAGGTCGGCCTTCGTCAGGGAGTGGAAGACGATGACGTCGTCGAGGCGGTTGAGGAACTCGGGGCGGAAGTGCTTCTCGATTTCCTCCATGAGTTGCTTCTTCATCATCTCGTAGGTCTGCTCGCTGCCGGCGCGGCGGAAGCCCAGGCCGGACTGGTTCTTGATGACGTCCGCCCCCAGGTTGCTCGTCATCACCAGGATGGCGTTGCGGAAGTCCACCTTGCGCCCGAAGGAATCGGTCAGGCGGCCTTCCTCCATGATCTGCAGGAGCATGTTGAAGACGTCGCCGTGCGCCTTTTCGATTTCGTCGAGCAGGACGACGCTGTAGGGCCGGCGGCGGATCTTCTCGGTCAGCTGGCCGCCCTCCTCGTAGCCGACGTACCCCGGCGGCGCGCCGATGAGGCGGCTGACGTTGTGCTTTTCCATGTACTCCGACATGTCCATCTGGACCAGGGCGTCCTCGGAGCCGAACATGAACTTGGCGAGGGCGCGGGCCAGGAGGGTCTTGCCGACGCCCGTGGGGCCGAGGAAGATGAAGGAGCCGACGGGGCGGTTGGGGTTCTTCATGCCGGCGCGCGAGCGGCGCACGGCCCGCGCGATGGCGTGGATGGCCTCCTGCTGCGACACGACCATTTTGTGCAGTTCCTTCTCCATCGTCAGCAGGCGCTCGGCCTCGTGCGATTCGAGGCGCGTCAGCGGCACGCCGGTCATCTTGCTGACGACCTCGGCGACGACCTCCTCGTCCACGCAGCCGTCGGTTTCCTGGGCGGAATCGCGCCATTGCTTCTGCGCCTGCTCCATCTTCTTCTTCAGCTTTTCGGCCTTGTCGCGCAGAGAGGCGGCGCGCTCGAAGTCCTGCAGCGCCACGGCTTCGTCCTTTTCCTTGTTGAGCTGGCCGATCTCCGCCTCGATCTCCTTAAGGTTGGGCGGAGCGGTCATCGAGCGCAGGCGGACGCGCGCGCCGGCCTCGTCAATCACGTCAATCGCCTTGTCGGGCAGGAAGCGCCCCGTGATGTACCGGCTGGCCAGCTCGACGGCGGACTCGATGGCCGGGTCGGTGATGCGGACCCGGTGGTGCGCCTCGTAGCGGTCGCGCAAGCCCTTGAGGATTTCCACCGCCTCCGTCTTGGTGGGCGGGTCCACGATGATCGTCTGGAAGCGGCGCTCCAGGGCGGCGTCCTTCTCGATGTACTTGCGGTACTCGTCGAGGGTGGTGGCGCCGATGCACTGGATTTCGCCGCGCGAGAGGGCGGGTTTGAGGACGTTCGAGGCGTCAATGGCGCCCTCCGCCCCGCCCGCGCCGACAAGGGTGTGGAGTTCGTCAATGAAAAGGATGACGTTGCGCGCGCGACGGACTTCGCTGAGGACGGCCTTGATGCGCTCCTCAAACTGGCCGCGGTACTTGGTGCCGGCCACCATGAGCGCCAGGTCCAGCACGACAATGCGGCGGTCGCGCAGGAGTTCGGGCACGTTGTGGGTGACGATGGACTGGGCCAGGCCCGCCTCGCCGAGCAGGACGGGGTTGTTCTTGGTGCGGCGGCTCAGCACCGTCATCAGGCGCTCGATCTCCTTCTGGCGTCCGATGACCGGGTCGAGCTTCTGGTCGCGCGCCAGCTGCGTCAGGTCGCGCCCGAAGGCGTCGAGGGCGGGGGTCTTCGACTTGGTCTTGGCGCCGCGCGCTTCGCCGGCGGGGGCTTCGGCGGTTTCGCCCCCTTCCGCGCGGCTGGCTTGCGCCTGCGCGTCGGCGCCGAGCAGGTTGAGCACTTCCTCGCGCACATCTTCGAGTTTGATGCCCAGGTTCACCAGCACCGCCGCCGCCACGCCTTCGCTCTCGCGCAGCAGGCCGAGCAGGATGTGTTCCGTGCCGATGTAGTTGTGCCCCAGCGCGCGCGCCTCTTCGAGGGAGAACTCGAGGACCTTCTTGGCGCGCGGCGTGAAGGGCGGCTGCCCCTTGAGCTGCGTGTCGGGGCTGCTCTGGACCATCTTCTCGACTTCGAGGCGGATGCGTTTGATGTCCGCGTCGAGGTTCCGCAGGACGGTGGCGGCGACGCCGCTGCCTTCCTTGATGAGTCCGAGGAGCAGGTGCTCGGTGCCGATGTAGTCGTGGTTGAAGCGCTGGGCTTCCTGGCGGGCGTATGCGATGACCTTGCGCGCCCGATCAGTGAGGCGGTCGAAGAACATAGTCGTCTCCTGGCGGAAGAAGGCCGGCGTCCGCCGTCCGATCGGACGGCCGCGCCGGAGGCGTCGGTCAGGCTCCGCCGAGCGCCCGGCGGAGGAAGTCGGCCCGGGCGGCGTCGCGCTCGGGTTCGTCGAGTTCGCGCCCGTGCAGGCGTTGCAGGTGCGCCGGGCGGCTCAGGATGAACAGGCGGTGCAGGGTCGGGGTGTCCACGTCGGAGACCAGGCCGATGAGCGCGCCGAGGCGCAACTGGCTGAGCAGGTGAAGGGCCTCCTCGGAGGTCATCAGGCGCGCGCTGCGCAGCAGGCCGAGGGCGCGGAAGATGCGGTCTTCCACCTGCCGCCGATGCTCGGCGCAGATGTCCTGGCGCACCTTGCGCTCGTAGCCCACGATCTTGGGGATGACGACTTCGAGGTTGTTGATGATCTCGCGCTCCGAGCGCCCCAGCGATTTCTGGTTGGACACCTGGAAGAAGTCGCCGTGGCCCTGCGTCCCCTCGCCGTAGAGGCCGCGGACGACGAAGTCAATCTTGGCGGCGGCGTTGAAGACGCGCTGGAGTTCGCGCGTCATGGCCAGGGCGGGCAAGTGGAGCATGACACTGACGCGCAGCCCCGTGCCCACGTTGGTCGGGCAGGCGGTCAGGTAGCCGTAGGTCTCGTCGAAGGCGTAGGGCACGCGCCCCTGGACGGCGTCGTCCAGGGCGGCGGCTCGCTCCCAGGCGGCGCCCAGGTCCAGTCCGCCGCGGAGCACCTGCATCCGGAGGTGGTCCTCCTCGTTGACCATGACGCTGACCGACTCGTCGGCGGAAAGGGCCACGCCGCGCGGGCCTTCGGCGTCGGCGTGCTCCCGGCTGATGAGGTGGCGCTCGGCCAGGACGTGCCGGTCCACCGGGGAGAGGGATTCGAGATCGAGGTAGTCCAGGGGCGGCTCGACCGCGGCAAGGGCGGCGGCGAAGCGGGCGGCGAGGTCGCGCCGTTCGTCGGCGCCGGCGCGCGCCATGAAGCGGCATCCGGCGGCGTTGCGGGCGAGCCGCACGCGCGAGGAGATGACGACGTCGCTGTCGGGCCCGACGCCGGACATCCACTGCCCGACGCGCTGGTGCAGGTCGGCGGGGATCATGCCGTCCCTCCGGTGAGCGCGCGGATGCGGTCGCGCAGCCGCGCGGCCTCCTCATAGGCCTCGCGCTGGACGGCGCGCTCGAGTTCGCGGCGGAGACACAGGAGGTCGTTGTCGCGCCGCACCTCTGCGCCGGCGGAGGGCGGGGTGCGCCCGGCGTGGCGCGCGGCGTGCTGGATCTTTTCGATCAGCGGCGCGATGGCCTCCCGGAAGACGACGTAGTCGTTCGGGCAGCCGAACCGGCCCGACGCGCGGAACTCCGCCAGGCTGATGCCGCAGACCGGGCACAGCGCCTTGCCCGCCGCCCCCTGCTCCTTGACCGCGCCGTGGAGCAACGTCTTGAGCAGGTCGGCGAAGTCCACCACCTTCTGCACGGGGGTCACCTTCTCACGATAGCACTCCTCGCAGAGGTGGATCTCGCGCTTTTCGTTGCCGTCAATCTCGGTGTAGTGGACGGTGGCGTCCTTGTCGTTGCAGCTTTCGCACTTCACGGCGTTCTTCCTGTGGCGCAAAGGCCCGGCGAAGGGCGGGGTCAGTCGAGTTTCTCGGCGCGTCCGGCCTGGATGTAGTCCATGCACCATTCGTCGCGACCGAGGATGGCGCGGGCGGCCAGCACGGTGCTCATCATGTGCGGCTCCGTCGGGTCAATGATGGCGCCGTCGAGGCCGGCCTCCATCAGCATGGCCAGGAAGGTGCGGTTGAGGGTGTTGCGCGTGGGCAGGCCGAAGGAGATGTTGCTGAGGCCGCAGGTGGTGTGCGCGCCGAACTTCGTCATCACGTGGCGCACGGTTTCGATGGCCGCGCGCGCCTCGGAGGCCTTGGTGCTGACGGGCACGATGACGGGGTCGAAGTACAGGCGATCGGGGGAGATCTTGTGCTTCGCGGCGGCCTTCAACAGCGCTTCGGCGGCCTTCAGCCGGTCGTCAAGGCCGTCGGGCATGCCGCCGTCGCCCATGCACAACGCCACCAGCAGCGCGCCGGAGTCGCGCGCCAGGGGCATGATGGTGTCAATCTTCACCTTCTCCGCCGTCACAGAGTTGATCATCGGGGTTTTCGAGACGATCTTGAGCGCCGCGGCGATGGCCTGCGGGTTGGGACTGTCAATGCAGATGGGCAATTCCACCGCGCCCTGGACGACTTCGATCATCCACGTCAGGTCGTCCACCTCGCGTTCCGGTTTGCGCCCGGCGTTGCAGTCAATGAAGGTCGCGCCGGCTTCGGCCTGGAGCCTGGCCTCGCGGGCGATGAAGTCGGCGTCGCGCTCGGCGACGGCTTTGCCGATGCGCTTGCGCGTGGCGTTGATGCGTTCGGCGATGATTTGCACGGCGGTCTCCTTTGTTCTCAAGCGGAGTAGCGCGCCCCGGCGCGCGCCGTCTCCCAGACGCCGACGGAGCGCACGCGGACGCCCGGCGGCAGGCGCGTTGCGCACGCTTCAAAGATCACCCGCGCCATGTTCTCCGTGGTCGGGTTCTGCGTCTGGAACTCCGGCAGGTCGTTCAGAAAATGATGGTCGAAACGATCGAGCGTCTCGCGCAGGACGCCCTTGAGGTCGCGGAAGTCCATTACCATGCCGAGCCGGTCCAGGCGGTCGCTGCCGACCACCAGCTCGACGCGCCAGTTGTGGCCGTGGAGCCGCTCGCAGGCGCCCTGGTACTCGCGCAGGCAATGGGCGGCCGCAAACTCGGATTCAACGACCAGTTCGTACATCCGGGAGGTCCTCCTGAAGCCCGAAAGCGATTGTAGCAGCGCGGCGGAGCGGCTGTCAAACCGCCGCTAGAACGCGGCCCGATGGCGCAAAAAAACCGCGCCCGGCCGACGGGCCGGGCGCGGGAGCGTTTCGGATGAAGAGGCGGGCGTCAGTTTGCGGAAATGGGCTGGACATGCACCTTCCGGCCCACGAACGTGACGATGCCGTCCTTGAGCGCGAAGAGGGTCCAGTCGCGGGCGGTGCCGACGTTCAGGCCCGCGACGAACCGCGAGCCGCACTGACGCAGGATGATGGCCCCGGCGCTCACGGTCTCGCCGCCGTACGCCTTGACGCCGCGACGCTGCGAGTTGCTGTCGCGACCGTTGCGGGACGTCCCGCCGCCTTTCTTATGCGCCATGGTGTCACCTCGCTTCTATCGGACTTACGAAAGGGCGATTTCCGTGATACGGACCCGGAGCTGCTGCTGGCGGTGCCCCACCTTGCGGTGGTACGGCTCGCGCCGCTGGTACTTGAAGGCCACGACCTTGCGGGCCTTGAATTCCGACTCGATCTGGCCCTTCACCCGCGCGTTGACGACATAGGGCGCGCCGACGGCGGGCTTTTCGCCCCCGACGAACAGCACCTTGTCGAATACGAGAGCGTCGCCGGCCTTGGCGCCGTCGCGGATTTCGACCTCGATCCGGTCGCCTTCGCTGACCTTGAACTGACGTCCGCTGTCTTCAATAATGGCGTACATGGCCCTTCCTGTCTGCGCCGACATAATGTCCTTGGATGGCAGAGACTAGTGTTTATAACACTTTACGTCAATGTTGTCAACCACATCGGCGGCGGGTTCCAGGACGATGCGGACGCGGTTGAGGCGTTCGATGTCGGCCAGCTCCTGGCGGCGGTCGTTCTGAAGGCGCACCAGGTGCTCCGGATTCATGCGCACGACGAGGCGGCGGAACTTGCCCCCGGCGGCGGCCGTGCGGATGCGCCGCAGCGCCTCCAGCAGGCTGCTTTCCGCGTTGCGGATCTGCCCCGCGCCGTTGCAGGTGGGGCAGGGCTGGTAGTCGGTGAACTCGATGTTGCGGCGGATGCGCTGCCGCGTCATCTCGACGATGCAGAAGCGCGACATGCGCAGCATCTTGGTCCGGGCGCGGTCGTTCTTGAGCGTTTCATAGAGGCGGCGCTCGACGTCGCGCTTGTGCCCTTCGTCGCGCATGTCAATGAAGTCGCAGATGATCAGCCCGCCCAGGTCGCGCAGGCGGATTTGACGCCCGATCTCGGCGGCGGCCTGCAGGTTGATCTGGTAGGCGGTCTCCTCGACGTTCGCCTCCTGCTTGAAGCGTCCGGAGTTCACGTCAATCGCCACGAGCGCCTCCGTCTGCTCGATGACGATGGACCCGCCGCCCGGGAGAGAGACGCGGTTGCGGTGGATGCGGTCAATCTGCTCCTCGACCTGGTACTTGGTGAAGAGGGGCACGCCGTCCGTGTAGCGCTCGACGACCTTGCGGCTGTTGGGCATCGTGACGGCCATGAACTCCAGGATGCGCTCGCAGGCGTCGGCGTTGTCCACGAGGACGCGCTCGATGTCGGCATTGAAGACATCGCGCACGATGCGGATGATCATGTCGCTTTCGCGATAGAGCAGCGACGGCGTGCTGCCGGTGGTGGCCTGCTTCTGGATGCCGGTCCACAGGCGCAGGAGGTAGTTGAGGTCGCGATGGATGTCGCGCTGGCTCCGGTTGGCGGCGGCGGTGCGGACGATAATCCCCATGTCCTTGGGGGGATTGAGTTTGTCGAGGACCTTGTGGAGTTCCTCGCGTTCCTCTTCGTCGGCAATCTTCTTGGAGACGCCGTGGCGCTTGATGTAGGGCATGAGGACGAGGTAGCGTCCGGGAATGCTGAGATAGGTGGTGACGGCGGGGGCCTTGTTGCGGATTCCCTCCTTGCTCACCTGGATGAGGATTTCCTGCCCGCGCCGGAGGGCGGCGGTGATGGGGACCTGGGTCTTGTCGGACTTCCGGGCGTGGGCGGCGTCGTTGTACCAGTGCGGGGCGACGTCGCTGAGGTGCAGGAAGCCCTGGCGTTCCCAGCCGAAATCCACGAACGCGGCCTGAAGGCTCTGCTCCACGGCGGCCACACGCGCCTTGTAGATGTTTCCGACGATCTGTTCCTGGCCGGCGCGCTCGACGAAGAAGTTGTCCAGGTTGCCGTCGTCGAGTATCCCGATGCGCGTTTCCTCGCCCGTGGCGGCGTTGACCAGCATCAACTTGCCCATAACCCGTCCTTTCGGCCCGCGGGGCCGTTCAATCGGCCAGGCGCACGCAGGTTCGCGTCAGGGCGAACGGCGCGCGCGCGGCTTTCAAATCCATCTCCAGCGCCCCCAGCACTTCCTCGGGATGCACGCTGCCTTCGGGCCCGGCGCCGAAGGCCATGACCACGTCCGCGCCGTCGCGCGTCAGGCGGCGGATGAAGGGGCGGAGGTTGACGACCTTTTCCTTGCCCTTGCGCATCCGGCGCACGGGGATGTCTTCCCGGGCCAGGAGCGATTCGAGCCCCGCCGGGCTGAGACGGGGATCGTCGCGCAGGGCGGGGGGCACGGTGGCGCGGTACTCGACCTCCACGGCGCGCGCCGAGGCATGCGGGTCGGCCACGCGCAGGGAAAGCAACTCCAGACCCGGCGGGAGCTGCCCGCGAAGGCGGCGCTCGACCTCGGAAGCCGGGGTCCAGTCGCGCAGGTCGAATTCCATGACCTCGTCGAGGCTTTCGATGCCGACGCCAAGCGCGACGGGAAAGGACAGGCGCGGCTTGGGGTTGAATCCTTCGGAAAAGCGCAGGGGAAGCTGCGAGCGGCGCAGGGCGCGCTCGAAGGCGCGCATGGTGTCCAAGTGCGATATGGCCCGCAGTTCTCCGCGCTTCTGGAACCGGACTCTGATCCTCTGCACTAACATGACTTACGCCAAGGGTTGCATGGCCTCAACCTATTTCCCCGCCTTGGGTTGAGTGTCGGTCTTTGCCGGAGCGCTCTCCGCAGGCTTGGGCGCCGGGGGGGGCGTCGGAACGGGGGCGGGCGCGGACGGCGCCGGGCGGCGGCGTCAACAACAACGGCGTCGGGGGCAACGTGGCGGGCGGGGCGGCGGCCACCTTCGGCGGATGGGTCAACTGGCCGATGCGGAACTCCGCCAGCTCGCCCCACTTGCTCCCGGACGCCTTTTCCACGGCCTTGCGGTAGCTTTGCAGCGCGGCGTCCTTGTCGCTCAACGTTTCGTGGCAGCGCCCGACATCCCACCACGCGTGCGCCTGCTCGACGGCGGCGGTCGCGGCGGAGGCCAGCGTCTGGTACTGTTTCAGCGCCTCGCGCGTCTTGCCGGCGTCCTCGAGCGCGGCAGCCAAGCCGCGGCGGGCAAGCTGGGCCAGGCCGGGGTCGCCGGCGGCGGCGGCCACGGCGCGCTCGAAGTACCCCGCCGCCTGAGCCGGCTGCCCCACGATGGCGCAGAGCTGCCCGGCCAGGATCAGCCCGCGGCGTCCGGCGTCGGTGTCGCCATACTCGCGGGCGAGGGTATCGAGTTGCCGCAACGGCTCCTTGACGGCGGCGGCCTTCTCCTCGGCGGTGGCGTCGGGCTTCAGTCGCGCCAGGGCGCCGGCCTGCTTCTGGGCTTCGCTGAGAAGCTGCAGGGAGTACTCCTGCGACTGGCGGCGCGTGTTGAGCAGGAGCATGACGCCGACGATGACGACGACGAGGGCGACGGCGGCGATGATCAGCGGCGCCTGGTGCTTCTTGGCCCAGGCGACGGCGCTGAAGACGGTGTCGGCATAGGCGTCGTGTTTGAGGGCCTGCTTGTCCGACGGTTTCACAGAGTCCTTCCTTTCGCAAAGGCGCAGTCGGCGGGCGGCGCACGGCGGCCCGCGATTCAGGAACTCGAATCCTCCCGGGGCCGCAGGACGCCCTTGCGCCAGGCGGCCTCAAAGAGGGCTTCGGCGTGGGCGAACATGGCGTCCACTTCGTCGGGGGTCATCCCGGCGCCGAAAGCCACACGTTCGGCGTCGCGGCGCGTCGGGTAATCGGAGACGCCGTGCCCGTCGCTGCCGTACACGAGATGCGCCCCCGTGCGGCGCGCGACGTGCAGCACATGTCCGTTGGTATAGCTGTGGCCGCGGCGACCGCTGATTTCGAGCGCCACGCCGCGCTCGGCGGCCAGGCGGGCGTCGGCCAGGTCAATCAGCCCCGGATGCGCCAGAACGTCCACCCCGGCCAGGATGTAGGCGCGGTTCGTGCCGTCCAGGACCGGCTCGGAAATCGTCTGCCCGTGTCCGAGGACCAGCGCCGCCCCGCTCCGGCGGGCCAGAGCCACCGCCCGCGCGATGAGCTCCGGGCGGACGTGCGTCACCTCCGCCCCCGGCAACACGCGCACCGGGCACTTGCCCCGCAGCGAACGGGCCAGTCGGACGGCCTGCGGGATGACGTCCCCCGCGTTGCTGAATCCGACGTGGTCGCTCAGGACGAGCATTCGGTAGCCGGCCACTTCCACCCGGCGGACAAGCTCCTCCGGCAGCAGCTCTCCATCGGACAGGAAGGAGTGCGTGTGCAGGTCCACCATCTCGTCGGGCTTCAGCCGCGCCATGACGCCTCTTTCGCAAAACAGCCGCCTCAGCGCGGCAGCGGGCCGACCAGGGGCCGGGCGTATTCCACGAACGCCTCCGTCACGCCGTTCCCCTCCGCGTTGATGAAGTCCGTCGGCAGGAAGCGCTCCTTGCCGGCGACCGCTTCGAGCGCCACCAGTTCGGCCCGGGCGCGGTACTTGCCGCCGGAACGTTCGGCCTTGAGCGCCACGCTGCCGTCGGTGTCCTTCTTGACGGCGAACTGGACGGCCTTGCGCCCGACCATCTCGGCCTCCTTGACGTCCACGGGGCTGGCGTCGCCGGCATAGCAGCGCTGGAGATAGCCGAAGGTGTCGGCGCGACAGCGCGCCGCCTTGCCCAGGGACTTGAAGGTGGCGATCTTCACGGCCGCCGCCAGCAGGTCCGCCAGGGTGCCGGTGCCGCTGAGCTGGATGTGACCGAAGGTGTCCTTCTTCGCCCCGCCGCTGGCCTCCTCCACCTTGCCGAGCGTCTCAATCATGCCGATGAGCGGCGTGAACGGCGCCTTCTGGAGTTCGCCGCGGACGAAGGGGGAGCTGATGAAATCCACGCTGTCCGGGCCGAGGAGGCCCTCGGAGATGGCGACCTGACAACGCCCGTACTTGTCATAGACCTTCAGGATGTCGCCGAGGAGGTCGGCCAGGCTCTTGGCGCGCTCGGGGAAATAGACAAGGTGCGGACCGTCCTCGTCGGCGCGGCGGCAGAGCGCCGACGCCGCCACAAGCCAGCCCGCGTGGCGGCCCATGATGATGTCAATCTTGATCCCCGGCAGCGACCGCACGTCCATGTCGTCGCCCAGCACCGCCTGCGCCACGTAACGTGCGGCCGAACCGTAGCCGGGACAATGGTCGTTCTCGACCAGGTCGTTGTCAATCGTCTTGGGCACATGGAAGCAGCGCAGTTCGTACCCCGCGCTCTTCGCCTCGCGGTTGATGATCGAGGTGGCCTCGGCGGTGTCGTTCCCGCCGATGTAGAAGAGGTAGTTGATCCCATGCTTCTTGAAGACGTCAAAGGCCTTGACGCAGTCCTGTGCGTTCGGCTTCATGCGCGTCGAGCCGATCATGGCGCCGGGCAGGTTCTGCAGGGTGGCGACCGGCGGGGTCGAGGGGGTCAGGGGAAGGAACTGCTCCTTCAGGAAGCCCGCGAAGCCGTGCCGCGCGCCCAGGACGTCAATCCCGTTCTTCGTCGCTTCATCCACCACGCCGAACAACGAGCGGTTAATCACGCGCGTCGGACCGCCGCCCATGGCGACAATGGCTCGTTTCATGGCAGGCTCCTTGCTCTCGGGACAGAGTGCTCCGGCTACCCTTGAATGATGAAAAATAACCGGAGCGCGGGGAGTTTGTCAAATGCAGCGGGGACCGGACGAGGTGATACAGCGCGGCGAGTCCTTGCGGAATATGAAGGGGCCGGCCGGGGGGGGGCGTCACCTTCGCGCGATAGCCGGACGATTCGATCCGGTCGCGGGCAAGGGCGCCCGCCTCGGCTGGCGCATCCGGTTCCGACCCGACCGAGTGCAGTCCACCTTGCGGTACGGCAGCGGGTCAGGGCAAAGGGGTGGAAGAGGCCCCCGCGGATGCGCTCAGCGGCGCCCCGCCGACGGCGGTTCTCCATCAAGGTTGAATCATCGCGGCGTGGGCGTCCGGGGTCCACCCCAGCGTCGGGCCGGCATCCGGATAGGACACTTCGAAGACTCCGCCGCGCACAGGAATTTGAACCGGGGCCGCTGGACGCAGGCAGACGCCGGAACGTCGCGCCGTGCGAAGCAGGTCGCCCGCGTACTTGAACGTCGCCTTGAATCGCGAGTCCTCGTCTTTGAACGCCGACCAGACCAGGCTGTGGTTGCCCTTCTCAATGGCATAGAACTGCACGGGCCGCTTCAGTCCCAGGAGCCGCGCATACAGGAAGACGGAGTGCTTGATGTCCACGGTCTCATCGTGGGTGCCGTGGATGAGGATCACCGGGGTGTGTTCGGGCATCCGGTCGGCATTGCGGAAGGGATTTCGGATGTCCTCCTCGGCGGGATCAAAGGACTTGCCCGCCCCCAGGGCGCTTTCGACGAAGCCGCGGTCGGGCGATGCGCGAAGCTCCATGCCGAAGCCCGCCGCCTGCGTCTGTGCGCAGGTCATGGGCAGATAGAGCCCGCAGGTGAGGACCGCCGCCGCCCAGAGGTGCGGCGCGAAGATCAGACACTGCGCCCCCAGATGCCCGCCCTGGGAGCCGCCCCACAGGAAGAGCCTCCCGTGGTCAATCTGCGGGTAACGCTTCAGCGTGGCATAGGCGGCCCGCAGGCAGTCAATCGTCTGAAGCTTCGAGAAATCGTAGGGAATGTCGTACGGTCGTCCCGGCGCGGGGTTTCGCGCTTCGCGTCCGCAGTGCCGGAACTCCACGCGCGTCACCACCAGGTCCAACTGGTCTGCAAAGAGCAGGCTCTCGGAGGCATACGCCACGGACCCGTCATTGCCCCACCCGTGGATCAACAGCATGAAGCCCGTCTTCTCCGTCACGCCCTTGCCGGGTGTCGCGACGTAGGCATCTATCCTTGCGTCGCCATGCTGGACCGAAAGGTAGTCCTGCGTGGCCACGGGAATCGTCTCTGTGCGGGTCTTCACGGCATCCCTCCGTGCAAGGCAGTGTTCCGACACCGGCGATCCGTACGATGCGACACCATACCATGACGTGGCCGCCTCCGGCCAGACGGCCGGGCCGCATGTTGCGCAGCCCAAGGCCGTCCAGAGAAAGTTGAACCGTCAGGAAGCGCGCAGACGCCCCTTGACGCCCCGCCGGGATCGGCAACGAAAG
The DNA here is from genome assembly GCA_022705425.1 of Planctomycetota bacterium. GTDB lineage: Bacteria > Planctomycetota > Brocadiia > CAIUPP01 > CAIUPP01 > JAKJEM01. The sequence continues at coordinate 18,012 of JAKJEM010000028.1, read as the reverse complement.
TCCCGCCTGGGCACCGATCAAAAATATCCCGGCACGTCCCTTGCCGTCTTCGCTTGTGCGTACTACGATAGTCGGCGTCGCGCCGCCGTCTTGCAGCGGCTCTTCGGTTGAGTTGAGTGGAGACCGGCCATGCGTCACGCGCTGATGATCCTGCTGCTGAGTCTTGCCCTTCCCGCCTGGGCGCAGAACTTCTTCCAGGGCGTTGACTACCTGGAGGAGCCGCTGGCGTCGGTGAAGACGCGCGTGCTGTGCCTGCCCGCGCCGGTACGCGCCGCGCCGCCGGTCTGCGACGGCGTTCTCGACGACCCGGTGTGGAAGGCCGCGCATCACCTGACGGGCTTCATCAACCCGCAGACCGGCCGCCCGCCGACGGACGCCGTCGAGGCGTGGGTGGCGCGCGGGCCGGACGCGCTCTACATCGCCGTCAAGGGCGTCGCGCAGATTCCCGACCGCCCCGAGAAGGCCCAGTCGCTCAGCCGCCACAACGAGTACATCCGCCACCTCCTTCAGCCGAACCCCGCCCACTGGGGGCGCACCGATCTCGTCCTCACCGGCGGCAGCGACGCCTGGTACAAGGGGGAGCCGAACAAGGTCATCACCTACCGCCGGGATTTCATCGTGCCCGACTGGACCCCCGCCGTGCCCGCCGTCGGCGTCTGCCGGCGCAACGGCAACGGCGTCATCACGGAGATGATCATTCCCTACGCCACCGTGAGTGAACGTCCTCCCGCCGAGGGGGACGAATGGGGCTTCGACATCGAGCGAACCCACAATCAGCACTTCCCCATCCCGAACTCCGACCAGACCCAGACGGAATCCACCCTCAGCGCCTGGGGCGGCGCCTGCGGCGGGTTCGGCATCAGTTCCACGCCGGACAAGTGGGGGCGGCTCTTCTTCGGCTCCGAGGCGGACCGGGCCCGCACCTTCCGCGCGCCGATCGTGCGCGTTTACCTGGACCGCGCCCGCTATGCCGATGCCGACGAAGCCGGCGAGGGCTACGCCGAACTCCTTTTCGGCAGCGAGCCGGCATCGGCATTTGCGCTGAAGATCGAACTCCTCGACGCCGCCGGGAAGGCGGTGGAATCGCTGCTCGAAGAGAAGCCCGGGACCGGCGCCGTTGGCATCCGCTTCGACGCGCGCACGCTGAAGGCCGGCGACTACGCCCTGCGCGTGTCCGTGCTGCGCGAGGGACGGGTCATCAGCCAGGGGGAGCGCCCTTTCACCCGATACGCCGGCGAACGCCCGCCGCGCAACCCCTTCAGCGCCATCCCCATCAATCTCTTCAACGACCCCCGCCTGGGCGAAGCGGAGGTTGCTCTGCCCGTGTCCATCGGCGTTCCCCTGCCCAAGGGCATGTTCGCCGACACCTCGAAGCTGACGCTGCAAGTCAACGCCGAGGGCCAGCCCGTCTATCCCGCCGGCCAGGACTGGATTACCGTCCCGGCCCAGTTCGATGTCCGCGACCGGTGGTACCGCAACGGCTCGATCCGCTGGCTGGGCGTTTCCTTCGACGCGACCTACCGCCAGGGTTGGCCCGCGCGCTACCGCCTGGTCTGGAACGCCCCCCAACCCGCCCCGGCGGCGGAGAACCCCCTGCGCGTCGAAGAGACCGACGCGGCCTTCGTCGTCACCACCGGCCCGGCGCGCTTCCTCCTCTCGAAGAGTTCCTTCAACCTGATCTCCGCCGCCTGGCTGGACGCCGACGGCAACGGGCGCTTCGAGGACGGGGAGCAGATCGTGCGCGCCGGGGCGGAGGACGGACTGTGGTACGAGAACCAGACGCGCGCGCGCCTGAACGCCGCCCACGCGGGAACGACCCTCACGCTCGTTGAGTCCGGCCCGCAGCGCGCCGTCATCGTGGCGGAGGGGTGGTACCGGTCCGGCGACACGCGCGAATGCCTCCACAAGACCCGGCTCTTCTTCGCCCGCAACAGCGCCACCGTCAAAGTCAAGCATTCGTGGATCAACACCGCCGACTCGCGCGCCCAGCGGGTGCGGGAGATCAGCCTCAAGCTCGGACTGCCCGGAGTCGAGCGCTATGCCTTCGGCGGCGCGGAAGGGGGCATCGCCGAGGGACCCCTTCCCGCCGGCGGCATCTATCAGATTCAGGTGAACTCAAAGAGCTGCCCGATCGAGACGGAGATCGGTCGCGCTGCCGGGCCGGACTTCGCGCGCATGGGGGGCTGGCTCTACGCCGCCACGCCGCGCGGCGGGCTTTCCCTCGCCGGACGCGACCTCTGGAAGCTCTACCCCAAGGAACTCCACGTCGGCCCCGGCGGCGTCGGCCTCTACCTCTGGCCCGTCCACGGGCGCGAGGTCTTCCCCCTCGATTACCAGCTCCAGATTCCCCACCTGATCCAACTCCTCTCCGCCCACCAGGGGCGCGAGCTTTCCTTCCAGATGCCCCGGTCCTACTACGACAAGCTCGGCGCCTACTGGCACGAGGGCTGGGTCACCGGAGCGCGTCCGAACACCTTCGGCCCCTTCATCTTCTGGAAGGCCTGGCGCGGCTACAACGCCAACGCCCAGGGCGTGGCGCTGAGCGTGGAGATGGACATCACCCTGCACCCGCGCGCCGCCGGCCCCCAGGCCGCGCGCCGCGCCGCCGAGGTGCTCGACGTCAATCCCCACGGCGTGGCCGATCCGAAATGGACGCGCTTCACGAACGCCATCGGCCCCGTCCACGAGAAGGACCCCGTCCGCTTCGGCGGCGTCGAACGGCTCATTGACGAGACCTTCGAGCGCTCCTTCATCCGCCAGCCCGAGGAACTCGACGACTACGGCATGTTGAACTGGCCCGACTATCACAACTACGCCTTCGACGCCTGGCGTCCCAACCCCGGCGCCTTCCACCGCTGCTGGAGCAACAGCCACTACCAGGACCCGCGCGCCTTCTACCACCAGTACCTCCGCAGCGGCGACGCGCGCGCCTGGCGGCTCGCCGCCGCCAAGTTCCGCCACGCCATGGACATAGACGCCGTCAACTACGGCGATGACCCCCCCATCGCCCCCTTCCATCAGCGCGCCTCCACCTACCACCCCAAGGGACTGCTCCACTGGGGCGGCAACGGCTTTGTCATCTGCCACTTCGCCTGCTATGACTACATGCTCTACGACTACTTCCTGACCGGCGACCCGCGCGGACTGGACTTCGTCCGCATGTGGGCCGGCGAACTCAACCGCGACGCCTGGGTCGGCGACCCCGAGCGCGAGGCCACCGCCCCTCTCAGCGAAGCCCTCTTCGTCTATCAAACCCTCCGCGACCCGCGCATGCTCAAGATGCTCACCCACCACCGCAACGGGATGCTCTTCTGCGAGATCACCGAGCACCTGGCCCTGCCCTTCTACAACTACATGCTGTGGTGGCGCGTAAATGAGTACGCCGCCGACCCGCGCGTTCGCGAGCGCCTCGTCGCCCACTGGGGCGACGGCAACACCGCCAAACGCCACGGACTCGGCCACGGACTCGAACAGTACATGATCTACAAGTTCACCGGCGACCGCCGCGTCATGGCCGCCGCCCCCACCCTCGATGCCAAGCTCCTCTGGCCGCGCTACACCATCCCCGTCATCATGGCCTACACCTGGGGAGGCGTCCCCTTCGTCATGAGCGGCATCGAAGAGGCCGGCGCCAGCGGCGACGTGCTCTTCGGCGGCGCGGCCTGGAAGAACTACTGGAACGCCGAACTCGAACAATGGCGAAAGGACGGGAAGAAGATCTGGGGCAAGTAGCCCGGAAAGGAACACCCATGCAACCTTGCGCCGCCGCGCCCGCGTGGCAGTTGATGTCCCCGGCCTGCGCCTTCAGCATCCGCGACACGGCCGAACCGGCCGTCTTCCGCGGCCTCATGTGGCTCAGCAACGGCTATGTCCACGGCGACGTCCTCGAACGCGACCTCTGGCGCTCCGCCGACGGCGTCCAGTGGACGCGCGTCCTCGACAAGACCCCCTACGACGGCTACAGCGAACTCGCCGTCTATCGCAACAAACTCTGGGCCGTCAAGGGCAGCGTGTGGAACTCCGACGACGGACTCGACTGGAAGCTCGTCAACCCCCGCACCCCCTTCGGCGTCCGGGGCTATGGCGAACTGGTCGTCTTCAAGGACCGCCTCTGGCAGCTCGGCAGCGGCCCGGACGTCTGGCACAGCGAGGACGGCGTCCATTGGGACTGCGCCGCCGCCGAAGCCCCCTTCGGGCCGCGCTACGGCGCCGCCGTGGCCGTCTATCGCAACGCCCTGTGGCTGATCGGCGGCGCCACGCAACAGCGCAGCGAACCGCCGGAAAAGCACTACCCCAAGTACACGACGCACAACGACGTCTGGCGCTCCGAAGACGGCGCACACTGGACGCGCGTGGCCGCCGGGGCCCCCTGGGCGCCGCGCATGTGGTTTGTCGCCGTCGAATACGCCGAACGCCTCTGGATTCTCGGCGGCTTCAGCAACCGCGAGAAGGTCAACTTCGCCGAGGCCTGGCACACCCAGGACGGCCTGACCTGGCAGCCGTGCATCTCCGACCCCATCTTCTCCCCCCGCCACGAACCCAGCCCCTTCGTCTTCAACGGCAGCCTGTGGGTGATCGCCGGCAACTCCTGGCCCCTCACCAACGACGCGTGGCGGTTGACGATGTGATGCGAGGGAGATCCGCGGCGGCGCTGCGCGCGGGCAGCGCACTGCGCCGGGCGATTCCCGCCGCGCCCCCGCGCGACCGAACATCGCTTCTCACCTCGATCAGGAATCCCCACGGCTATGCTTCGGCCAGGCGTAGGCGTGCTTAGCGGCAAGCTGATAGTTCGCGTCGAGCGTCGGTTGCAGAAGGACGATCCGCGTCAACCGGCGGGCCATGCCGGTTACTTCGCGCGCCTCTTCCGCCTTCAAGGCGCGGCCAAGCAACTTCTCTTCGCGGTACGAAAGCCACTTCTTGATAACCTGATACCCGCCGATGTAAAACTCCCACACGTTCGCGGGGATGTTCTTCCAGTAGGCCTTCTCATTCAAGTAAACGTCGCATGTCTCCGCGCCCAGCAGGGCGATAACCTTGCTCAGCGAAAGCCCGCGCGCTTCGGCGGCGTTGCGCAGGGCGTCCAGTTCGTCCTTGCCATAGGGGCGGCGCACAATCCGCCCCTTGGCGGGCATCGTCACGCCTTCCTTGCCCGCGTGTCCCCAACCGGCGGTTACGGCCAGGTCCGCCGCGTCCGGGTTCAGGTTCCCGCCCCCCACCTTCGTCAACACGCCCACGGTTCGGATGATCGGCTCCAAGTCGCCGGTGGTCACGCCGGGCACGTCCGCTTCGGTATCGAGCAGGGCCGCCACTTGCCGCCCCAAGGCGGCGGACGCTTCCAGCGCCTTGCGCGTGTCGGGCAGCGGAATGCGCGGCCAGTCGCGCCGGATGCCGTCGGCGTTTTCCGCCAGGTACGCCGGGCTGTACCCCACGGCCAGGGCGTGAAGCCATATCATCTCATATGTGGCACAGCCGCCCTCGGCTGTGACCGCCGGTGTGGCACAGCCGCCCTCGGCTGTCGCCGCCGATGTGGCACAGCCGCCCTCGGCTGTCGCTGCCATCGAATCCATCCATTCCCCCCAGAACCACGGCCAATCCTCCGCACGCGGCACAAACCCCGTCCGAACAGGGTTGTTCCGTACGTACTCCTCCTTGGCTGCAAGGTTCTCGTCCGAGCGAAGGACATGGTCAAAGGACTCATCCTGCCAGACATGCCCCTTTCGTTTCAGGAGCTTGTTAATGGCATGCGCCGAAGCGCCTTTGACACCACTCAGTATCTCGGGCAGACCGAAGGGCCGTCCAGCGGCGTCTCGATAGGCACTCAGGATCATGTGAACATGATCGGGCATGACGATGGCCGCGTGGAGCCAGTACTTCTTGCCGTGGTCATGAAGGCAATGCCGCAGCACCAGGCCGCGGGCCGACTCCGGCAAGGTCCACCGCTTGAAGGTGGAAAAGGTGACATAGATCGGCTTCTCTGCCGACTGGATGTGCGGGAGGTTCCTTCGATACTCGGCGGGAGAGCACTTGGCGGAAAGCACAGCCGAGGCCGCCGTCGTATGTGGCACACCCGTCCCCGCCTGTGCTCCCCGATGTGGCACAGCCGCCCCCGGCTGTGATGAATGACGCACAGCCGCCCCCGGCTGTGATGAATGACGCACAGCCGAGGGCGGCTGTGCCACACCGTCAATGTCCTTGACTCCCAGTGCGGCCAGGTATGCGCGGGCGGCGGCGGAAAGATTCGCCGTCGGGTGTGGCATAGGCGGCGGCGCCTGTGGGCCGTTCATTGCTCGCACAGCCGAGGGCGGCTGTGCCACACCGGATTCATTGAGAAAGGACGATTGGCCGGTCGCAGTTTTGCCCTTGGCGCTCGCGGCCAAGCGTAGCGGGAAGTAATAGGCATGTCCGCGCAAGAAGTCATTGTCACCAAGGCAGCCGGTGAAGAAGAAGGGGATGCCTTCGGGATTGGCAACGCCGGCGGGGCGGCACATGAGAAACGCATTGCCCTCAAAGCATTGCTCCCATAGCGCCGGGCGCGGTTCATTCCAAACCGGCCTTACGCCAGTGTAGTAGCACCAACGGACCTCAAATGGGCGCAAGGCATAGCGAAGAAGCCGCTTGGCGTCAAACCCTTCGGCGGCCAGGGCCTTCTTACGCGCCGCCGCCGGGTCAAAACGGGCTTGCGTTTCTACAAGGGCCGTTTGTCGCGCCTTGTAATCATCCCATGATAGGCCGGCGTTGAAGTAGTCTTTCATCCGGGCTTCCAGGGCGGCCCGGTCCATGTCAATCAGCGCCCCGCCGCGTTTCTCCATTAGGCCGTTGCTTGGCGCAACTTCGCACAAGTCCGGCAGTTTCGGCCATGCGTTGTACGCGGCGGACACTTCTTCCGGGCGGAAGGAATAGCGGTTTTCCTTGCTGGGCGTCGCCGTTACGTAACGTGGCACAGCCGCCCTCGGCTGTGCATCAATACTGTCCAGAAGCTCCTGTCGCTTTCCGACACCCCAGAACTGCCGGAAGAAGACCTTGCCCTTCCTGACACATTCCACAGCCGAGGGCGGCTGTGCCACATCGGATTCCACAGCCGAGAGCGGCTGTGCCACATCGGGTTCCACAGCCGAGGGCGGCTGTGCCACATCGGCCTGTGCTGCCCCAGGTCGCAGATCTGTTTCGGCCCGCATTGCCGAGCGCAGCGACACCCTATCGGACGACCTGCCCCGGCGAACCATGACGCAAACTGCCGTTCCAACCCGGATCCCTTCGTGGTTGTACTCCGTGGAAAACACGGATGGGTCCGGCTCTCCTTCCGGGGTCAGTTTGCCGGTTTCCCGGCTGTCGCCGTTCATGCCGTCGAACCACAAGGTGTCAAACTCAGCCAGGAAGCGTTGCCGCATGACAACAAAGGACGGGTCGCTCAGGTAGGAGTGATTGGAGATGAACGAAACAACGCCTTGCGCCGGCTTGTTCATCTCCACAATTCGCCGCTCGGCCAGGCGGAAGAAGCGGATATACAGATCGTCCAGGTTGAACTTCTTGATCCCCCACCCGCCGGCGGCGGGGGCGGCGTTCAAGCCCTTCTTGTACGGCTCCACAAGTCCTTGCTCTTCTTCGGGACTGACGCCGGCGAAGGCGTTGTACGGCGGGTTGCCAAGGATCACAAGCACGCGCGCTTCGCGCTTCACCTTTTCGGCGGCGTCCTTTTCCTGTTGCAGCTCTTCCATGAAGCCAAGGACCGTCTGTTTCGGTTCCTTCGGCGGCTCCCAACCCGTCAGGGAGTTCGTCAGGTACACGCCGACGCGCTCGGGTTCCTTGGGCCGGTGTGGCACAACCGCCCCCGGCTGTGACCCCCAATGTGGCACAGCCGCCCCCGGCTGTGATCCCCCATGTGGCACAGCCGCCCCCGGCTGTGATCCCCCATGTGGCACAGCCGCCCCCGGCTGTGATGAATGACGCACAGCCGAGGGCGGCTGTGCCACATGACTGCCGTCGGACAGCGGCGCGCCCAAGCCGTAAAGCATCAACCCCAATTGCAGGTGCGACACCACGAAGGGCGCGGGCAGAATCTCAAAGCCGAAGACCCGCGTCATGGCCGCCTTCTTCAAGTCGGAAGCAATCAGGGCGTCGCCGCCCTTGGCTTTCAGCGTTTCGGCAATCTTCCTCAGCACTTCCACCAGATAGGCGGCGGTCCCGCAGCAGGGGTCCAGGACTACAACGCTGGGATCGGCCAGGCCGTCGGCAAGCCCCAATTCGTTGCGGAGGACGGTATCCACGCGGGCCACCTGATACTTGACGATTTCCGGCGGCGTGTACCAGACGCCCAATTCCTTCCGCAACTCCGGGTCAAAGGCTTCAAGGAACGGCTCATAGAAATACTGTACGGCGTGTTCGTCCTGAAACTTCTGGAAGAAGGCGGCGCGGTCCACGCGGTTCAGGGCGGCGGTTGTCCAGTCCAGGACCTCCACAAGCCCCAGGTCGCCCAACTTCTTCGGGGTGGCGACTTGCTCATACAGGGCGCGGATAAAGGGCACGCGCAAGGAAAAGGCGCTCACGCGCCAGTCAAACTTGTCCTGTGTGGCACCGCCGCCCCCGGCGGTGAGAGGGCCTGTCTTCCCAGCCGCGGGCGGCTGGGCCACACCGGCTTGCTCCCGATGCCAGAGCACCCAGGCCGAAAAGACGCCGTAGAAGATCGTCTGTACCAGCGTTGAACGGAAGAAATGCTCCCCCTTGTCGCCGGAAAACTTCATGCCCAGGGCTTCTTCCAGGGCGTTGCGGACGGCGGCCAGGGCGGCAAGGTCTTTGTGGGCTTCAACGCGGGCCTTGGCGTCGCGCGCATAGGAGGCCAGAAACCAGGCCAGGTCTTGCGGGGCGGAGAGGGGCGCATTGGACTGCATGACGCGGGCCAGGTATTCGCAGAAGCGCGCCCCCTGCCAATCGGCGGCAGCCTTCGGATGCGCCGCAAGTTGCCAGAAGGCCGCTTCCGTGTCGGCCAGCGTGTACGATTCCATCGGCAAGGGGTTGCCTTGGGCGTCGCGCCCAAGCAGCAGGAAATCGCGGTAGTTCGTCACAAGGACAACGCCGTACTTGGCGGAGTACCGCTTCACCTGCTCGCTTTGGGCAACCTTGGCCACGTCTTCGGCAGGGCCTTTGACTTCCACTACGCCCCGCGCGGGAAGCTGGCCTTGCATCGGGTTCGGATCGTTCTTCCGAATCTGTTCCGCCGTGAATAGCCCAACGTCCGGCAGTCCCGCCCCGCGATTGGCCGGGTTGACAACACAACGGACCTTGGGTTTCAGGCTCTTGCCGGTTTCATTCAGCAGATTCGACAGGGCGGGGTAATAGGACGTTTCGGCAACGGCAGCCCCGGTTGAATGAATCTCGCACAAGTCCTTGAGATAGACTTCAAGTGGATTCGACATGAGCGCATGACCTCATTCGCGACGTGGCGGCGATGAACGCGCCTTAGACTACCGACTCGCAGGGCGCAACACAACTCCGGGAAATTGCGACGGTCATGCGGAAAGCCGTTCGGCGGCCAGGGTCTGGCGTTCGCCGCGCGTCTCGATACGCGCTTCGTAGCGTCCGGTGGCGTCCTCGAAGAGAGTCCGCCCTTCGGGCGTCGTCTCCAGGAAGCGGAAGCGTTCGTTGCACAGGGCGAAGGGGGTGACGAGTTCGTCGCGCTCGAAGAGGAGGAGGCGCGCGCCCTCGTCCGTTCCGGGCCGCAGGACCGGCTCGGTCCCGACGAAGGCCAGCCGCCCACGCAGGTCGCCGAAGCGCACGAAGCCCGCCTCGACCCGCGGCTCCGGCGCGGCCTTGCGGTTCGAGCACCACGTGGTTACGCGCGGGCCCGTGCGGCCGGAGATCAGCGCCACGACCGACTCCGGCGTGAAGAGGAGATGCGTCCACAGGAAGCTCTGGCGGTAGCTGTACGTCCACGGCTCGCGGCGGCGGTCCCACAGGCGGTCGTACCACGGGGAGGTGGCGACGCCCTTGCCGACGGCCATTTCGGCGGTGTCGAGCGCCCAGGCGCGCGTGGCCGATACGTCGCGCGCGGCGCCGGCCAGCAGGATGGGCGGCTCGTCCCCCCAGGCCCAGGTCTGGAGGCCCTTCATGCCCTGGCTGGCGTAGAGGGTGACGGCCGTCTGATAGCCGCGCCGCACCAGGGAGTAAAGGCAGCCCGGCGTCTTATACTCGTGGCCGTACTCGCGATGCCAGGCGGGCTCCTCGGCGGGGGGAGGCACGTCGGGCCGGTGCTCCATCATCGCCCAGATGCGCATGTCCGTGCAATGGCCGCCATTGAGCTCCGCGCCGTGCGCGCGCATCGTGTCGAGACTTTCGCCGGCCAGGACGCCGAAGTACGGCTCGACGACGGCGAAGCGTTCCCAGGCCCCGAGCAGGTCGGCGAGGCGGTTCATGCCGATCCGCCGCACACGGGAGGACATCCCCTCGAGGGCATAGCCGCTCCGCGTGCGCCAGCGGCCGAACCACTGCAGCGCGCGGACCATCTCCGCGTCGTATGCGTCGTCCCCGGACAGCGCCCGGTAGAGGTAAACGTAGCTGAAGCCGGTGTAGGAATAGTTGGAGTCCGGCCCCAGGTCCTCGACGACGGTACCGGCCTGGAGGATCGCCGGGGCGATGCGCCGCCAGTTCTCGCGAGCGGCGCGCAGATAGGATTCCTCGCGCAGGTACAGGGCGCAGAGGGCCATCACCGCCGACCAGACGGCCCCCCGGTTGTTGGGGTCGGTGTTCGGATGGGAGTAGAGATAGGCGGCGGCGCGGCGGATCATCGCATCGGCGATGCGGCGGTCCTCCTCGGGCAGGCGGTCGCCGAGCCATGCGCGGGCGCAGACCCACGGTTCGAGCCGCCAGGCCATCTCGTGCGAGCCCCAGGTCTCCGCGAAGCGCATGGGGCAGTTGACGAAGCTGCCGTGGTCGGTCTGCGCGGACGCATAGCTGCGCAGCCCGCGGCGCACGAGGTCGAGAAGGCGCGCGTCGCCGTGCCGGCGGCTCGCCGGACGGGCGTAGCAGAAGGCCATGCGCGCCAGGTGGGCCGGCGTTGCGCGTTCCTGCTCGTAGTGGAAGCGCCAGCGCGCGTCGCGCGAGATGCGGCGGATCGTGTCGTCATCCCAGCCGCGAACCTCCTCCTCCGTCCAGACCGCCGGCGTCCCCGTCGGCAGCCACAACCCGCGTTCCGTGTCGAACTGCGGCAGCTTCTCCTCCACCGAGCGGTCCAGCAACTCCTGGTACCGGCGCGTCCGGGGCGTATCGGCGATGGGGCGGCAAAGCGCCTCTTCGATCCGCATCATGGCGTCTTCCTCTCCTGAGCGCTGCCGGCGCGCGGGCCCCAGTCCGGCAGCGGCGCTCCGTGTTCCAGCGCCCCAAGGTCCGGCGCTCTGCCGGCGAATCCGTCGGTGATCTGGGGGATGGGCGTCCCGGCGTCAATCGCCGCCGAACCCTCGCGCAGACGCGGGTCGGGCGTCGCCGTCTCCCCGCGCGCCGGTTCGGCCACCGCCACGAAGTCCTCCAGACTCAGCGTCCAGACCGAGTGCGCCTCCTGCCCCGAGAGACGCACGAACTCCTCCGGCGTCCGGGCGCGGTGGTAATCGCATTCCGGCCACATGTTCGCGCCGCGCCCGAAGACAGCCCAGAAGAGCGGCTTGCCGTTGTGCCGGTAGCCGTTGTAGTCCATGGCGCTGCTCTCGGGCGTCATCAGGCCCGTGCGGATCGGCCCGCCGTCTGCCGGGGAGGCGCCCAGGTCAATGTTGTTGAGGAAGCGCGTATTCTGCCAGACCGCCGCCAGCGACCGGGAACTGAGGGCGGTCAGAAAGGTGTTGTTGGCGATGAGCAGCCCCGCCGGCCAGTTGCTGAGCTTGCAGGGGGCGTGCGCCAAGGCGTGGAAGACGTTCCGGAAGACATACGCCGGGCCGCCATGGACCGGCTGCGCGCTGACACCCGCCGTGGCGCGGCGCACGAGGTTGTGGTGGAAGAGGATGTGCCCCATCGCGCCGTCCAACTCGATGCCGTCGTCCACGCACTCCTCGATCACGTTGTGGTACACCTCGATACACCGCGTCACCGCCGCGTCGTCGCGGTAGAGGAAGCCGCCGGTGGACAGGCCGTCGAAGTAGCCGCGCACGCGGTTGTGGGCGATGACGTGCCCCTGCCCCATGACCTGGATCCCCCCCGGCTTGTGCGCCTTCGAGTATCCTCCCTGCGATTGGTTGTATTCGTTGAAACGGCCCCACTGCCCCGCCAGGGGCCCCGTGCAATCGTTGTCGGCGATCCAGTAATCCTGCCCGCCCCACGTCAGGGTGTAGCTTTCCCAGGCGCGCGGTTTGACGGCGATGGCGTTTCCGTAGCCGGCGATGCGGCAGCCGCGGACCACGCCCCCCTGATTGTCCTCCCCCCGAATCGCCGTCTTGAAGGTTCCTTCGATGGCGATGTTCTCGATGCGCTGATGGCTGCCGCGCAGGAGAAAGACGACGTCCGACCCGTCGTCGGTGAAGAGCGCCTCGCCGTCGCCGGCGCCGCGCAGGATGATCGGCCTTGCCGGCTCGCCCTCCTTGTCCAGAACGTAGGCGCAACCGTCGCGCAGGGACCCGCGCGCCGTGGGATGACGCCCGCCGTGGACTTGAAGGATGTCGCCCGGCTGCGCAACGGCATAGGCTGCCGCCACGCCCTCGAAGGCCGGCGCCTGCCGCGCGCCCGGCGCGCCGGGCGGATAGACGTGCAGCGTCCGTCCCCCGGCCGGTTCGGCGGGCAGCGGACGCGTGGAGAGGGTCATCGTCCGCTCCTCACTGCCGCCATCGGGATCGGTCAATCTCAGCCGCACCTCATACGCCGTTCCGGGTTCAAGCGGGAAGAGGCTCCCGGCGTGGCTGTTGCCGCAGACGTAGTCCATCTGGCGATAAATGCGATTGACGACTTCATGCTGCTGGCGAATGAAGGGCAGACCCTCGCGCCAAGCCGCTTCGCCGACGCGGCGAAAGCGCGCCTCCACCCGGCCGTTCCGGTTGAAGTCGCCGGCGATGTGCCATTCGAAATGGAGCGCGCCGGTCGTCGCCCGACCGACGTCCAACCGCCCGGCCAGCGTGGGGCTGGGCGCGTTCAGCCGGGCCATCCCCTCGTCCCAACCCGGATTCTCCATGACCTTCTGCGGGTCGCGCCCCTCGTCCCCTTCGGTGGGGAGCAACGCGGCATCGTCCCACATCACCCGTCCGGTGTGCGGCCAGGCGACCAGCCGCGCCCACGCCTCCTTCTTGTCCCGATCGAAGCGCCGGAGCTTGAGCGGGATGAATGAGATGGAGATTTCCCGCCATTCCGGCGTCAGGAAGACCTCGCGCGAGAGCGTCAACGGACCGTAGGTGTCGCCGTAGAGCTCGATCTGCGCGCGCGCGGGGTTGGGCCCGTCCGTGCGCGCCCACACGCGGAAGGTGTGCCAGCGTTCCGGCGCCGCCACGACCAGCCGCTGTTGAACGAGACATCGGGGGGTGTCATGGCGCGCTTCCACCATCAGGCCGTAGCGCCCCGTGCGCGCCGCCGCGGCGCAGACCAGAAGACCGTCAATGACCTGGGGGGGATGCTCGATGAGTTGCGCCCGACCGGTCCGCGTTGTCCGGCGCGCCGTCCATTGCGCCGGCATCAACTCCGCCGTGCGCGCCTCGAAGCCCCCGTTCGCCAGCAGATTCCCATCCGCCTCCGCCGCGCCAACAAACGCCGCCAGACACACGTGCGCCGCCAAGAGTCGCCACGCCGTCTTCATGCCGTCTCCTCTACCCTTCGGCCGGAACGACCCGGAAGATCAACGCCGACTCGGCATCAAGTTCGTACGCCGCCTGAAGCGTTCCTTCCCGGAAGTCCGCGCGGACCGGCGCTCCCATCAGCGTCTCGACGCGCCCGCCGCCTGCGCCGCAGCCAAGCGCGCCGGCGTCGAGCGCCACGCGCCCCGACGAGGGCTGCGGCTGCGGGTTGAAGCGCAGGACAAGCGCGCCGCGCCCCGGCAGCGTATGCACGTGCGTCAAAGGATCGGGACCGCTGAAGACGCCGCGCGTGAAGTACTCGCGGTGCCGTGCGTACAGCGCCGTCGCCTCGCGGACCGCCGCCTGGCGCTCGGCAGAGAGAGCGGAGTAGTTCCCGATGCCGGGATGACGCACGGTGCTGACGACGTACCAGAAGACGATCTGCCGCGCGCTGTCCTTGGCCAGGTCAATGTGAAGGTAGAGCGGCTTCTCATACGCCAGGTTGTAGTAATACAGCCGCTGAAGGCGCCCCTGTTTCAGGTCCGCGAAGGGGTCCCACATGAACTCGAAGCCCCAGCGCTCGTCGTGGCCGCCCTGGAAGACGTACATCGGCCAGTAGGCCGACCCCGATGTGCGCCAGCAGTGCGCCTCGATCAGCGTATCCGGAGCCGCTTCCTTGACCGCCCGCTGCTGCCGCGCCACGCCCAGCGCGTGCTCCCACAGGTCCAGCGGCAGGTCGTGCCCGTGCGCGGCATCGAAGCACGGTTCGATCCCGTCGTTGAAATCGAAGCTGAAGAAGCGCATTCCCCCGCGCGCCACCGACAGCAGCCGCCGCGTCTTTGTCGTCCGCCACGTCTCAGAGACCGGACAGGTCCCGACCCAGTGGCCCCAGCGGTCGCCGGGCGCCAGGCGCCCCTCGGCATCCTTGCGGCGGCATTCGTGGGGCCAGACGTAGGAATCGGCGTGCAAACCCACCAGTCCCCCCAGTTCCAGCCCGCGCGCGCGGATGATACGGACGATTTCCCCGATAGGCCCGAAACGCGTTTCGTCCCAGCGCCCGCTGCTGAAGTAGTCCTCCCATCCCTGGTCCATGTAGAGCAGGCCGCAGCCCGCTTCCGCCGCGTAGTCCAGGCACTTCAAGAGCTGCGCGCGGGAGTAGTACTTCCGGCACTCGTAGTAGATGCAGTAGTTCAGCGGCGGCGCGTAGCCCGTCGGCAACCGCACGCCGCACTCAGCCATGAAGGCGCGGTAGAGCGTCAGCGCCCGCTCCAGCGTTCCCTCGAAGGGCATGTAGCGCGCCGCGCCCCAGTGGCAGCGCTCGCCCGCCGCCACCCGGCGCGACCCGCCCGCCGGCAGGCCACCGCGCCAGAGGCTGCCGAACTCCACCCCCCCGGCGGTTCACCGGACACCCACGAAGAGGGGCTCCTGGTCGAAGGGCATGGGGCGACGCGCAACGATCATCCCCCCGCCGGCGGCCAGCAGAACCGCTCCGTCCCGGCTCCCCTCGAAGGACGCCGCAGCGGCCAGATCCACAGGGGCCAGTTCGCTCCCGCGCGGCGGGAAGGGAATCGGCCAGTAGCGCCACCCCTCCTCGGCGGAGGCGCGCGTCAGCATCGTCCGCAGCGCTCGGATGCGCAAGGGACGGTCTCCGTTGCGCAGCGCCAATGACTCCTCGATTCCCTCGTCCACCCCCCGCCAGCGCCACTCGATCTTGCAGTCCGGGCCGCCTTGCGGCTCGAAGCGCGGACGCAACAGCGCGCGCCAGCCGCCCGGCCCGTCGCGCCGGACCGACAGGAGCTGCGCCTCCCCGGCGCAGTAGAGCATCCCGTCGCACTCGGCTTCGAGCAGGAACCCCCAGGCGCCGTCGGCCCATACCGGCTCGCCCCCCGCGCGGGCCAACTCCACGCCCGCGACCCGTCCGCACTCGACGCGCACGCGCGCCGTCAGCCCACCGCCCGAGACCGACCACCCGCCCGCCGTCCCTTGATGCGTCGCCATCCTGCGTTCATCCTCTCCCGCGCCAGGACGCTGCAAGAGCTACTGCGCCCTGGGTCATCCTGCGCTCAAGCCCTCGCGTGTCGCGCCGCTGCGTTCCGATCTTACGTGGTTCCTGCCGCCGAAAGCAACCGGATATGGCACTTCCCGCGGTCTGTCACTTCAGGAGATGCAGCACAGCACGGCGGTGCCGCCAGCGGCGCGCAGCACCGGCGCTGCGCCTCCGGGGTGCTGCACATGGCCCTCTCGGCGTGTCCCGTGGAGAGATGCGTCATCACTTGGCGGAACGCGCCCCATCTGACGGAGCAAGGTTTGACTTCCCCCCGTCTGCGCCCCTATCCTGTCGTCCATGTCGCCGCATTCATGCTTCCAGGAAGGCCCAGCCATGCCCGACCTGCGGTTCTTCGACTGCAACACCTTCATCGGCGCGCCCATGAACCCCGCCCTGTATCGGCCCGAGGGCGCGGAATCACTCCTGGCCGCGATGGACCGCGCCGGGATCGAACGCGCCCTCGTCTGGCACGTCGCCCAGCACGACCACGAGCCCCTGGCCGGCAACGACCTGCTTGCGCGCGCCATCGCCCCCCACCCGCGCCTGATCGGCGTCTGGACGATCCTGCCCCCCCAGTGCGGAGAACTGGGCGACGTCTCCGAATGGCTCGCCTCCGCCGCGCAGGCCCGCGTCCGCGCCTTCCGCGCCTTTCCCGCCGCCGGACGCTACCTCCTGCGCTCCGCCGTCCTGGGCGACCTGCTCGACGCCTTCGTCATGTACCGGTTGCCGCTCCTCCTCTCCCTGCAGCGCGGCGTCACCTGGGAGATGGCCTACAACCTCATGGCCGAGTACCCCGACCTGACGCTGATCCTCTGCGATCTCGACGTCTGGGGACCGGACCGGTACTTCCGCCCCCTCATCGAGCGCTACGCCCGCGTCCACCTGGACATCAGCACCTATCTCTCCGATGGGGGGCTGGAGGCCTTCGTCGAGGAGTACGGCGCCGAGCGCCTCCTCTTCGGCTCCGGCCACCCCGCCTGCTACCACGGCAGCGCCATGCTCGCCCTCGCCCACGCCGAACTGGACGACGACGACAAACAGGCCATCGCCGCCGGGAACCTCGAACGCCTCCTGGAGGAGTCCCTGCCATGATCAACGACACCCCCCTCACGCGCGATTTCTGGCGCAACGGCTTCTCCGAAGACTGCCCCATCTACGACATGCACGGCCACATGGGCGCCTGGAAGAGCATCTGGTTCCCCCGCCCCGACGCCGAAGACATGGTGTACTCGATGGACCGCGCCAACGTGCGCCTGCTCTGCTTCGCCCACCACGCCGCGCTCTTCGCCCCCGACCTCGGCAACGCCCCGGCCATCGAGGCCGTCCGCCGCTTCCCCGAGCGCCTGCGCGCCTATCTCGCCGTCAATCCGCACTATCCCGACGCCCTCCGGCGCGACCTGGCAGACTTCGACCGGCATCGCGACGTCTTCGTGGGACTCAAGGTCCTGGCCGGCTACCACAACGTGGCCATGACCGCCCCCGCGTATGAAGCCGCCTTCGCCTTCGCGCACGAGCGGCGGCTGCTCGTGCTGATGCACACCTGGGGCGGCAACGCTCTCTGCGGCCCCGAGATCGTCCGCCGCCTCGCCGCCCGGTACCCGGAAGCCCGCCTCCTCTGCGGCCACAGCTTCCACGGCGCCTGGGACGAAGCCATCGCCCTCGCCCGCGAGTTCCCCAACCTCTCCCTCGAACTCACCGCCGTCCTGGACAACGACCGCGGCGCCATCGAGAAGCTGGTCTCCGCCGGCCTGAGCGAGCGGATGCTCTTCGGAACCGACCTGCCCTGGTTCGCCCACCATCGCGGCGTCGGCGCGCTCCTCAGCGCCGACATCACCGACGACGACCGCCACAACATCCTCCACCGCAACGCGGAAAGGCTGCTGGCCGGGTTTCCGGGGTTGGGCTGAGCGAAGCCGAAGGGAGGTCGGAGGCGCGGCGCTCTATCCTTCTGCCAGAGCGCCGCCGTCCGCGCGAAGCAACCACCCATGCCCTCGCAGCCAGGCGCGGGCGTGGGCGCAGGAGGGGGCGTGGCGTCGGACGAGCGCCCAGAAATTGGGGGAGTGGTCGGGGTGCGCCAGGTGGGCCAGCTCGTGAACGACAACGTAGTCCAGCACGCTCGGCGGCGCCTGGATCAACCGCCAGTTGAAGGAGAGTGTGCCGCGCCCGGAGCAGCTCGCCCAGCGTGCGCGCTGGTTCCGCAGCGAGACGCGGCGCGGCAGCAGCCCCATCTCCTTC
>JAKJEM010000288.1:271-501 GCA_022705425.1 Planctomycetota bacterium | reverse complement strand
GCCAGCGGGCCGTCGCGGACCGACAACTGGGAGATCTGCCAGTTCTGACAAAAGGAACACCTGAAATTGCACCCCATGCCGGCCACGGAGAGTGACGTCGTGCCGGGCAGGAAGTGATAGAGGGGTTTCTTCTCGATCGGGTCTGCGTGTGCGGTGACCAGTTCGCCGTAGGCATGGGTCCGGAGTCTCCCGTCGCGATTCTCACGCATCCCGCAGATGCCATACTCCCC
>JAKJEM010000288.1:0-229 GCA_022705425.1 Planctomycetota bacterium | reverse complement strand
AGAGGTAGCACTCGACGCCCCCACCTTCCCTGCGTGGACGCCAGAGCATGGCCTCACTTGGCAGGAATCTATTCATGCGATGCTTCATGAAATCATCACAACTTCTTGTGTTGGAAAAATATTTACGGAGATGGCATCTGACATCTGCCCGATGAGGGACGCTCGATCCGATGCGCCCTGCCGGGAGCCGTTGCACGTTGACGGCGGTTGGCGTCTTTTGCAGGAATCG
>JAKJEM010000287.1:259-516 GCA_022705425.1 Planctomycetota bacterium | reverse complement strand
CCAGTTTGGTGAGCACTTTCAGCAGCCTGTTGATATCGTCGAAATGCAGGCCGGTGGTCGGTTCATCCAGCAGGTAAAGAGTGCTGCCGGTGCTCACTTTGCTCAGTTCGCGGGCCAGCTTGATGCGCTGCGCTTCGCCGCCGGAGAGGGTTGTGGAGGGCTGGCCGAGTTTCATGTAGTCCAGCCCCACCTCCATCAGGGTGGCAAGTTTAGGCTGGATGGAAGGCACGTTCTCGAAAAACTCGTAAGCCTCCTGC
>JAKJEM010000287.1:0-231 GCA_022705425.1 Planctomycetota bacterium | reverse complement strand
GAGAGCGTTTCCTGATTGTAGCGTTTGCCTTTGCAGACATCGCAGGTAACATAGATATCAGCCATGAAATGCATCTCTATCTGGTTCACTCCCGCGCCCTGGCAGGCTTCGCAGCGTCCGCCGCGCACGTTGAAGGAAAACCGCCCGGCGTTGTAGCCGCGGACTTTGGAGCCCGGCAGCTTGCTGTAAAGCTGGCGGATGGGGTCGAAAAGCTTGATGTAGGTGCTGGGA
>JAKJEM010000286.1 GCA_022705425.1 Planctomycetota bacterium | reverse complement strand
ATGATTTAGCTGGCCTTTAGTGATGTTGTGTGTGTAATTGTGTGTGTAGTTGTAAGTATTTCCCAACAGCCTAACTTTTAGTTTCATCATATTCCCAGCTAAATAGTGGTGCCGAAGGCGGGACTTGAACCCGCATGAGCTTTCACTCGGTTGATTTTGAGTCAACTGCGTCTGCCGTTCCGCCACTTCGGCCTAGGAAGAATATTAGCTTTATAATGCCCTTCAGTCAAGGCCGATGTTGTCCATGTACATGTAGGCGCTATATTATGTCTTCCTTGCCCTCGAGCACTTCTCTTGCGTACTCAAGTTCGCTTTCAAGTACCATCACGTCAAAAGGGCCAAGGTCCCCAAGATGCGGGATGGACGCCGGCCTCAACCTCACAAGGATGTTCTCCGCCTCCAGGACTGATTTAAGGATCTCGGCTTCCATCTTATTCGGAGCCAGATGAATCACTACCCACATGGTTCTCACCCCTGGACCTAGAATTTGACCCTTCGCATCTTATTAGCTATCACC
>JAKJEM010000285.1 GCA_022705425.1 Planctomycetota bacterium | reverse complement strand
GGGGCGCCGGGTGAGGGCGACATAGTAGGTGGCGCCCATGGAGTAGACGTCGCTGCGGGCGTCGCCCTCGTCGCCTTCGCACTGTTCGGGCGACATGTAGAGCGGAGTGCCGACGGCGCGGCCCTCCTCTGCTTCGCTGGCCTCGCGGAAGATGTCGCGGGCGAGGCCGAAGTCGGTCATCTTCACCTGGCCGTCGTCGGTGACCATGATGTTGCCGGGCTTGATGTCGCGATGGATGAGGCCGCGCTTGTGGGCGTGGGCGAGACCGCGGCAGGCCTCGACCATGATGCGTGTGGCCTCCTGTGGCGGGAGTCGGCGCGCGCGGACCATGTCGGCGAGGCTCTTGCCCTCGATGAGCTCCATGACGATGAAGTAGATTCGGTCGACTTCGCAGATCTGGTGGACGGTGACGATGTTGGGATGGCTGAGCTTGGCGGCGGATCGGGCTTCGAGGAGGAACTGCTGTATCTTCTCCTTGCCGGCGCGTGCGACGGACATGGGGAGGACCTTGAGGGCGA
>JAKJEM010000284.1 GCA_022705425.1 Planctomycetota bacterium | reverse complement strand
GCCCCGCCCCACCCAGATGGGCTTGTCGCGCAAACATGTCAGTGAAGCCTGCCATCAGGCGCTCAAGCGCCTGCGGGTGGAGTATCTCGATTTGTATTTGTGCCATCGCCCCGACCCGGACACGCCGGTGGAGGAAACCGTATGGGCGATGGATGCGCTGATTCGCCAGGGCAAGGTGTTGTATTGGGGAACCTCCGAATGGCCGGCCGAGCAGATTGCCTACGCCTGCCGTGTGGCGCAGCCCCAGTGTGGAACAACCGCAATACAACCTGTTGTGCCGCGAACGCGTCGAACTGGAATACGCGCCGTTGATCGCCAAATGGGGATTGGGATTGACGGTATTTTCGCCCTTGGCCTCCGGCCAATTGAGTGGCAAATATCGACAGGGCATTGGCGCCGATACCCGATTGGGAACGCCCGGCTATGAGTGGCTGCAACGCCAATTGAGCGCCGAAGAAGGTCGTCGTGCCACCGCCATCGAGCGCTACGTGCAGGCAGCGCAGAGACTGGAACTCAGT
>JAKJEM010000283.1 GCA_022705425.1 Planctomycetota bacterium | reverse complement strand
GACGCGGCTTTCAGCGGGACGGTGACGAGCGGGGTGGAGGCGATGATCTCGGCGCTGGACTACACGGCGGAGAAGGAGCCGGACATGTACGTGTGCGAGGATTGCACGAACCTGATCTACGCATTGGAGAACTGGAAGAACCTGGACGGCGAGGCGAGCGCGACGAAAGACCCGGTGGACTGCTGCCGCTACAGCTTCAGCTCCGACTGCCGGGACGTGGCGCCCAGGCGCGTGGGCGGGGGATGGGGCGAGAGCGAGCGAAGGCGGCACGCCGGGGAGACCCGCGCGCCAGTACGCGCCGCGGAGGGCGCGAATCAAGACTTGAGGCGGCGAAGACCAAGGGTGCGGGTGTGCTAGCGCCGCCGCCGAGGGCGGCGGCGCCCGGCGCACGCGCCGGGGCACAGGACGGAATGGGAGGAGCAAATGGCATGGACTTTGAGCAAGGCGATGGCGGAGAAATGCGAGAGCTTGCGCTTTTCGCAGGCGCCGGCGGCGGAATACTCGGCGGGCGTCTGCTCGGCTG
>JAKJEM010000282.1:288-524 GCA_022705425.1 Planctomycetota bacterium | reverse complement strand
CGAAGCCGCCGCTTTGGTGCCACCCGAAATAATGAGCGGGGTCCGCGATTCATCGATGAGAATCGAGTCGGCTTCATCGACAACCGCATATTTGAGTCCGCGGAGAACCCGGCCCGATAAGGACGGGGTCATGTTATCGCGAAGATAGTCGAAACCAAGTTCGCTGTTGGTGGTGTACGTGATATCGCAAAGATAAGCTTGCCGTTTCTCTTCGGTGGTCTTGCTGGCGAGGTTAA
>JAKJEM010000282.1:0-236 GCA_022705425.1 Planctomycetota bacterium | reverse complement strand
GATTTGGCCCATCCAGTCGGCATCACGAGCCGCCAAGTATTCGTTAACGGTAACGACGTGAACGCCATTGCCGGTGAGAGCATTAAGATAAACAGTCATCGTCGCGGTGAGGGTCTTGCCTTCGCCGGTCTTCATTTCAGCGACGAAGCCATTGTTGAGAACGAGCGCGCCGATAATCTGAACTTTGAACGGGAATTGGTTGAGCGTGCGCCGGGCACCTTCCCGAGCCACCGCGA
>JAKJEM010000281.1:258-526 GCA_022705425.1 Planctomycetota bacterium | reverse complement strand
CGAGCGCCTTTCGGACCGCCTCGCGCCGGAACCGGTGCGCCGCCTGCTGCAAACCGTCCTCATTCGCGAAGCCTGGAAGCAAAAACACAATCCAAAAGGGGATGACTTTACTGCTCCCAAGGAGCTGGCAATCCTGAATGAACCGCTGGCCAAACTGCGCATGCCCGAGCTGCGCAAGCTTGCCATCCAATACGGCATCGAAACGCTGGACCTCGCCGACAGCTCCAACCGGGCGCTGCTCTTAAGCGCGCTCGGCCTGCAGGACTCG
>JAKJEM010000281.1:0-237 GCA_022705425.1 Planctomycetota bacterium | reverse complement strand
TTGGGACCGCTTGCAGCCGCTTTTTGACGCGGGCATCCCGCACCAGGTATTAAACGCGCGCAAGCACACGGAAGAATCCATCATCATTGCCGGCGCGGGCGCGTTTGGCGCAGTGACCATTGCCACCAACATGGCCGGCCGCGGCGTGGACATCAAGCTGGGCGGAGAAATCCCGGAAAGCCTTTTAGTTCAGGTAAACCTGGCGCTGGCCTCCGCCGCGAAGATTGACCCGTACAG
>JAKJEM010000280.1:258-527 GCA_022705425.1 Planctomycetota bacterium | reverse complement strand
AGCTTCGCAGCGCCCACCCTTCACGTTGAAGGAAAAGCGCCCTTTGGTATAACCCCGCATTTTGGCTTCTGGCATGCTGGCAAACAGGTCGCGGATATCATCGAAAACGCCGGTGTAGGTGGCGGGGTTCGAGCGCGGGGTGCGCCCGATGGGGGATTGATCGATGTTGATGATCTTATCCAAGTTTTCGGTACCCTCGATGCGCTGGTAAGCGCCGGCTTGGGTGTGCGCGCCCATCAGCTGGCGTGCCAGTGCGTTATAGAGCACGT
>JAKJEM010000280.1:0-248 GCA_022705425.1 Planctomycetota bacterium | reverse complement strand
GACGCCCGTGATGCACACGAACTTGCCCAAGGGGATATCTACGGAGAGGTTCTTGAGGTTGTTGGCAGCCGCGCCGATGATGCGCAGGTGTTTGCCGTTGCCCGGGCGGCGCTGCTCGGGGACGGGTACGACGAGCCGCCCAGAGAGGTACGCACCGGTCAAGCTCTCGGGCACCTGCTGGATTTGCTCCGGCGTGCCCTCGGCAATCACCTTGCCACCGTGCTCGCCGGCGCCAGGGCCAAGGTCAA